>JBKHDR010000007.1:0-72851 GCA_046541235.1 Cyclobacteriaceae bacterium
ACCCTCCGGACTGTAGCCTATGTAGTCAGTAAACAGGACCAGGTTATCTCCTGTACCAATTTACGATTTATTGGCTCGCAAATAGAAATAAGAATCTGATGAAAGATACTATACACCACTGTGCAAAAATGATAATAGAAGTATTTTGAAAGTAATTGAACAAAGCGAAGTCAATAAGACTATGGTATGAACATAAAGAGTTTAAGGTGGTTTTCTATTTTAGATTTGATTACGGTTGTTTTAAGAATTACGTGCATAAAGGCAATGGGATGTCGATCATCATACCGGTCTCATGGACCGTGAAGATACAGTTCTCATCTTGCCCATCCTCATCACATAAGAGGATGATGTTCAGCTTACTAAAGCAACTTTAATGTCCTTGAAGGTATAAAGCAAAAATATTTTGAAATGGAAAAGCAACACAAGTTTGAAGTAAGATTCTGGAGAGCAGGTGCACAGAAGCCATCCGGCAGCCGGATGTTTGATACTAAAGACCAGGCAAGACAATATATCAGTCAGTATACGCCTAAAGAGAAAAAAGACCTGGAAGAAGAGTGGGAAGTAGGAGAATCAGCCGTACTGCAGCTTGAAGAGGTACAAATAAACGATCGTGGTATGGTTGCCGAAAGAAACAAGGTAGAAAAAATGCATGTGCAGGAGCAGGATGTAATCTAGTGGATAAGAAATAAAAAATTTGTAGGAGAAATAAGTAACGCTTCCTATGTTACAGCTTGATATTACGCAGAAATCATATGAAGACTTGTTACCTTCTTTTATTTCTCCTGGTTAGTTTTGCTGTTATTGCTCAGGAAAAAGATGAAGAGATCCTGGATGTTGATTTTGAAGCTAATAAACTCAATAGTGAGGGTTATGAGTTGATGATGGCAGGGCAGTATGAAGCAGCTAAAAAGCTGTTCTGGCAGGCTATCAACATAGATCCGGACGTCTTTTTCTTTTATGAAAACCTGGCCAATGCCTGTGAGGAAACCAATGACCAGCAAGGGATGCTTGCTTGCTACGCCAAAGCCAAAGTCCATCTTCCGGACGAACCAAATATTTTCTATTTCAGCGGAGATGTACTGCAAAACAATGGAAGGCTTGAGGAAGCAATAAATGATTATACCAATGCTGTAAAGTTAGCTGAAAAAAAAGGGTCTCAACTGCTTTATCTATTTTATTTCAATAGGGGCAACTCTTGGCTAAAGCTTAAAAACTATCAGAAAGCGGTTAGAGATTACGATGAGGCCATCAAATTGCAGCCTTTCCATCAGCCTTCTTTTGTTAACCGAGGCATGTCACGTTATAATCTCAAAGATAAGGAAGGTGCCTGCCAAGATTGGCAGAAGGGCGTAAAACTCGGCTATGAACAGGCCGAAAATTATCTCAACAAATTTTGTAAATAATGACAAATTAAGAGGCTGAATTCCAAATTAATCCGGAAAACAGCCTAATCAGGTTTAACCATACCAAAAAATTTTAAAACTCTAGGCAAGTGTAATGCTATCATCCAGATAAACATCCTGCACAGTATGAAGCATTTCCACGCCTTTTTGAAAGGGGCGCTGAAAAGCCTTACGACCCAGGATCAAGCCTACACCTCCCGCTCGTTTATTGATAACAGCCGTTTCTACCGCCTCCTGTTCATCAGACTCACCAGCTGAGGCACCTCCTGAATTGATAAGACCAATCTTACCCATATAACAGTTAGCCACCATATAACGAGTGAGGTCAATGGGATGATCTGTAGAGAGCTTATTATACATATCCGGATGGGTTTTTCCAAAATTCAGCGCTTTAAAGCCGCCATTGTTTTCTGGAAGTTTCTGTTTGATCAGGTCTGCCTGAATAGTCACACCAATATGACAAGCCTGGCTACTGATGTCGGTAGAATTGTGATAGTCCGTTCCGTCTTTTTTAAAATCGCTATTACGCGTATAGCACCACAGGATAGTCGCCATTCCCAGTTCATGCGCATACTCAAAAGCTTCTGCCACTTCCTGTATCTGGCGATCAGATTCTTCTGACCCAAAATAAATGGTAGCACCCACTGCTACTGCACCCAGGTTCCAGGCATCTCTTACCGAGCCAAACATGATCTGGTCGTAGTTGGTAGGATAAGTCAGAAGCTGGTTGTGATTAATTTTGACAATAAAAGGGATCTTATGCGCGTATTTACGGGAATTCTGAGCCAGTATGCCAAAAGTCGTAGCCACTGCATTACAGCCACCTTCCATAGCCAGTTTGATGATATTTTCACCGTCAAAGTACATCGGATTTGGTGCAAAAGAAGCTCCGGCAGTGTGTTCTATGCCCTGATCAACCGGTAAGATAGAGATATAACCGGTACCTCCCATTCGGCCATGACCAAAAAGCTGCTGCATACTCCTTAGTACCTGAGGAGAGCGATTTGACATTCCCAGACTTTGTTCAACAAAATCAGGGCTTGTTTGCATGAGATTTTCTTTGGGAAAAGTTTGGGATTGATAGGAGAGTAAATCTTCAGCTTTATCTCCCAGAATTTTGACTATGTTGTCATTAGGCATGATATATAGTTATTATATTAAAAAGTATCAGATAACATGAAAAATTGGCTTTATAAAAATAGTAAAGCATTACCGACCTTTACTTGTTTCAAAAAAAGAAACAAAGCGTAAATTAACAAGTGCAGCCCTGTATTAACTTAGATTTAAGGTGATTTTTTATATGGTAAACCCGCAACACCTAAATTGTTTGACATCCAGATTTTCGTTGATAGACATTTAAAGCTTTAAATTAGACATAAAACACATACATTATGATTATTGGTATTGCCGCAGACCATGGTGGTTTTGCACTCAAAGAAAAAGTGAAAGACTATCTTAAAAAAACCTATCAGCTGAAAGACTTTGGAGCTGAGCAATATGATGCCGAAGATGATTATCCGGATATGATACATCCTCTTGCTCTGGCAGTAGCTCATGGTGAGATAGATAAAGGTATTGCCATCTGCGGTAGCGGTGTTGGAGCCTGTATGGTTGCTAACAAAATCAAAGGAGTACGTGCTGCTCTCATTGCCGAAACCTACTCAGCTCACCAGGGGGTAGAGCATGACAACATGAATGTGATTTGCCTCGGAGCAAGAGTGACAGGTGAAGCCCTTGCCCTTGATATTGTAGAACAGTTTATTAATGCACGCTATAGTGGAGAAGTAAGGCACCGTAGGCGCCTTGACAAACTAAATGCGATTGAACAGGCTCAATAAGATTTTCATATAAATATTTCTATAAAATGCACAAACCAAGCGACTGTGATTTTGGAATGATTGGCCTGGGAGTAATGGGCCGAAATTTTTTGCTTAACATTGCCGACAATGGCTACAGGGTCATTGGCTATGATCTGGATCGTCAAAGGGTAAATGCGCTCAAGGAAGGACATACCGGAGGAGAGGTATCGGCAAGCGCAGATCTTGAGGAATTTTTAGCTGCATTGAAAGCACCTAAAAGAGTGATGCTACTCGTGCCAGCCGGAGTGGCCGTCGACAAAGTTATAGAAAGCATTCTTACGAAGCTCAAACCAGGCGACATCATCATCGACGGAGGAAATTCTCACTACTATGATACCAACCGCAGGGCGAGCTACCTGGCTGATACAGGTATACATTTTCTGGGCATGGGCGTGTCAGGTGGTGAAAAGGGGGCAAGAAGCGGCCCCAGCCTGATGCCCGGCGGTAGCCGGGAAGCCTACCTGGTTGTGAAAGATATGCTTGAAGATGTTTCTGCCAAAGTTAACGGAGAAGCCTGCGTGAGTTATCTGGGCAAGGGAGCTGCCGGCCACTATGTAAAGATGGTACATAACGGCATCGAGTACGGTATCATGCAACTCATTGCCGAGATTTACGACGTACTCAGAAGGTTAGGTGGACTCAACGAGGATGAACTCGCACACACCTTCACCTCCTGGAATGAGGGTCCGTTGCGTTCTTTTTTAGTTGAGATTACTGCAGATATTTTCCATCAGGCTGATGATCAGAAAGAGGGTGAAATGCTGATCAACAACATTTTAGATAGTGCCAAACAAAAAGGTACCGGGAAATGGACAAGCCAGAGTGCCCTGGACCTGGGGGTAGCTATACCTTCCATAGATAATGCTGTAAGTATGCGCTACCTTTCTTCACTGAAAGATGAAAGAACTCAGGCTGATAAACTACTGAAAGGGCCGAGACCCGGCATCTTCCTCGGAGATCGAGAGCAGTTGGTTAGACAAGCACATGATGCACTACATTTTGCCATGCTTCTTACTTATGCCCAGGGTTTTGCCTTGCTCAAAAAAGCCTCTGAAGAAATGGGTTTTGGCCTGAATATGAAAGAAGTAGCCCGCATCTGGAGAGGAGGCTGCATCATACGAGCTGCCATGCTGGATGATTTTATGAAAGTATTTTCTTCGCAAACCGGTATTGCTAACCTGATTCTAAACAAAGACATAGCTAAATTGCTGGATCAGGTAAATGAAGGAGCTAGAGCAGTCGTAGGGCATTGTGTGCAGCAGGGACTGGCGGCCTCAACCTTATCAGCTACCTTAAGTTATTATGATACTTACCGATCCTCCCGTTTGCCTTCCAACCTGATACAGGCGCAGCGGGATTACTTCGGGGCGCATACCTACGAAAGACTTGATAAAACTGGTGCTTTCCACACCATTTGGGGCGTTTCCTAAATCTGACAGATTTTATTCTGATATTTAAATAAACATCCATTTCACCAGATTTTAGCGTATCTCAGCCTTTTTTACCAATCTATTTCAACCCAGCCTGTCATGACCATGGAAATGATTAATCACCAGTTAGGTCCCACTGTTATTATCATATTTGGAGGAAGTGGCGATCTGAACAAAAGAAAGCTCATTCCGGCCTTGTATAATCTGTATTTGGACAAATACCTGCCAGAACATTTTCAAGTAGTAGGAATTGGTCGTACCCCATATAAAAAAGAAGATTATCGCAACATGCTCCGGCAGGAAGTGGCAGCTTTCTCAAGAAGAGGACTTAGTGATGAAAACAGCTGGCAGGAATTTGCGCAGCACGTAGAATATTTTGTGATGGATGCGCAACAGCAGTCTTCCTTTCAGCAACTTGATGCTAAAATGGCTGAACTGGAAGCCAATTGGCATCACAAAGCCAATCGCCTATATTACTTATCCGTAGCGCCTCAGCTGTTTGCTACCATTGCCACCAATCTGGCCTCTACTCAGGCTTGTCACGACCTGGACTGTTCGCGTATTGTGGTAGAAAAACCCTTTGGGCATGATCTGGAAAGCGCCCGCGCGCTAAATAAATTGCTTATGGAGCTTTTTAATGAAAAACAGATCTTCCGGATTGATCACTACCTGGGCAAAGAGACGGTACAGAATATTCTTACCTTCAGATTTGCTAACACCATTTTTGAACCTTTATGGAATCGCAATTACATTGATCATGTACAGATTACGGTGGCTGAAACCGTGGGAGTAGAAGGTCGTGGCGCTTATTACGAAAAGTCCGGGGCGCTGCGAGACATGGTGCAAAACCATGTTTTACAGCTGGTTTCTATGATTGCTATGGAGCCTCCTATCTCACTTGATGCGGATGAAATACGGAACAAAAAAGTGGATGTACTAAAGGCTATACGTCGTATCAAAGCAGAGAGTGTAAATCAACACGCTGTAAGAGCCCAGTATGATGAAGGCTGGATCAAAGGTAAAAAAGTAAATGCCTACCTGAAAGAAAATGGTGTAGAGCGAGCTTCCACCACCGAAACCTATGCTGCCCTCAAATTTAACATTGATAACTGGCGCTGGCAGGACGTACCATTTTATGTGCGTACCGGCAAACGTATGGCTGAAAAGTGTTCGGTGATTAGCCTGCAACTGAGAAGACCACCACATCGTGCTTTTGCCTATGACAAGGACCTGGCAACTGAGCCCAACCGAATCATCATTAACATACAACCTGATATGGGGATTACCGTCAGGTTTCAGGCCAAGAGGCCGGGCATACACCCGATCATGAACCCGGTAGAGATGATTTTTGACTACAAGGAGGCTTATGATGTAGATCCACCAGAGGCTTATGAGGCCCTTTTGTTGGATGCTATGGCGGGCAATGCTGCCCTGTTTATGCGCTCTGACCAGGTAGAGGAGGCCTGGAAGGTAGTGATGCCTGTGCTGGAAAAGTGGAAAGAAGAAGAAGAAACTAGCCTGCCAACTTATGCTTCAGGAAGTTGGGGACCTTCGGAAGCTGACGTATTATTAGCCCAGGAAGGACATAAATGGATCAATCCACGGGCTACGAATGTGAAAACTACAGTCATTGAAGAAAGCAAGGACGGGGCACGTAAGGATGTACTCAACCTGCATATTTTTCAGAATGAGGATGATTTAAGCTACAGTGCTGCTGAATTGTTTGTCAAAAAGAGCCAGGATTCTCTTGAAAAGCATGGCAGGTTTGTGGTTTGCCTGACCGGCGGCAGTTCTCCCAGGAAAATGTATCAACTGCTCAGTAAGCCGCCTTTTATGAATGAAGTACCCTGGAACCGCACATTTGTGTTCTGGGCTGATGAAAGACCTGTTCCCCTGGAACATGCTGACAACAATGCCGGAATGACAAAACAGGCACTGCTCAATCACGTCCCCATTCCAGAAGAAAATATACATCCCATTTTTAGTCACCTACGGCCCGATATAGCTGCCCTTCAGTACGAAGAACTACTGCAGGAATTTTTCCAGGGTCAGGCGCCGCGTTTTGACCTCATCCTGTTGGGCATGGGAGCCGACGGGCATACCGCTTCGCTTTTTCCCCATGTGCCCTTTCCCCACAAATCTATGAGTTGGGTGAAAGAGGTCTGGATAAAAAAAATGGGCACATTCCGTATTACACTGACGCCCCAGCTGATCAACCAGGCGAGTTCTATTGCTTTTCTTGCCTATGGAGAGGCTAAAGCGGATGCCCTGCATGAAGTGTTGGAAGGTGAAAACAATCCGGAGAAATATCCAGCTCAACTGATCAGGCCAGAGGATGGTGAACTGCACTGGTTTGTAGATCACCTGGCAGCAGCACGACTTCGGAAAGTGGAAAACAGCTGATCCCTCTGGCTCAGTGTTAAACTTTTGACGCATTCATTGGTAATAACCTATGTGATTTTCATATTTTAATATTTAAAACTT
This sequence comes from Cyclobacteriaceae bacterium, assembly GCA_046541235.1. Classification (GTDB taxonomy): domain Bacteria; phylum Bacteroidota; class Bacteroidia; order Cytophagales; family Cyclobacteriaceae; genus Catalinimonas. Next base: position 7,177 of record JBKHDR010000007.1, read on the forward strand.
ATGCAAAACCTGGAAGGAAAAACAGCCCTGATTACCGGGGGCAGCAAAGGAATTGGCTACGGAATCGCTGCCTCGCTTATGGAACAAAACATGAAAGTAGCTATCACCAGCCGCTCCCAATCTAATGCCGATGAGGCCGCTGCCGAACTCAACAAAATTGGCAAAGGCAAAGCTTTAGGTCTGGAAGCTGATGTTCGAAGCTATGAATCTCAGCAACAAGCGGTAGAAAAGATGATGAAGGAGTGGGGGCAACTGGACCTGCTGGTGGCCAATGCCGGTTTAGGACATTTTGCCTCCATTGAAGAGATGACGCCCGAGCAGTGGCATGAAGTAATAGACACCAACCTTACCGGTGTTTTCTACAGCATCAAAGCATCCCTGGAAGGACTCAAGGCCAGCAAAGGCTATATCATGACCATCTCCAGCCTGGCGGGTACTAATTTCTTTGCTGGAGGCTCGGCTTACAATGCCAGTAAATTCGGCCTTACAGGTTTTACCCAGTCTGTGATGCTTGACCTCAGGCAACATGATATCCGTGTCACTACGATCATGCCTGGCTCGGTGGCTACCTATTTTAACAATCACCAGCCTAATGAGCAGGACGGTTGGAAAATTCAAATTGAGGACCTCGGCCAGATGGTGGTTGATCTGATGCAGATGCATCCCCGAACACTCCCCAGTAAAATTGAAGTAAGGCCTACCAAGCCCCCGCAGAAATAATAATAAGGCTAATGCTTATATCAAATGACTGCCGAAGATTCGGCAGTCTATGTCTTCACATTTTCAGGGAAAGAAACCTGATTTCATCTGAATGCTGAAATGGTCTTTACTAAATCTGAAGATAGACATGTCTTGCTTATTTTAGGTATTAGTTTATACATTCATAGGCCTTAAAGCTCAATCTGCTTACCACACAAATTTGTTGCTATGCTTTTTCAATGAGCCAGATCCTGTGCATTTGACCGTCTGAATACCCCGTTTCCGGATTATCTGCACTGCCATAGTGTACACCATACTGAGGATGTATGCAAAGCGGTTGAAGAACTTGCTCTTGGTGAGAAAACAATGGGTGATGATCTTTTAATCTTACAGACTGCTGCTGTTTTCATGATATTGGTTTTACAGTCCGGTACAAGAATAATGAACCGATTACCTGCAAGCTTGCCAGAGAAATGCTGTCCACACTCGACTGCTCTGAGCAACAGATTGAAGAGACCTGCGGCAATATCTTGGTGGCAAAACCATCTCAACAACCACTCACGCAACTGCAAAAGGTGATGTGCGATGCTGACTTTTACTATTTGGAAATAGATGACTTTTTTGAAATTTCTGATAACCTTCGCAAAGAAGGAAGGATTGATCAAAGATGATAAAGTGTGGATAACAAAACAGCTCGCTTTTTTTGGAAAAACATCAATATTTTATGACCGCTCATCAGAAGAGGTAAAGGTGTAAACAGCTGAACCTCCAAAAGTGCGCGAAAACACCTTACTTTACTAAGTCCATCTGCCCTTCCGGTAACCTCCCGTTATGGATTGACCAGTGCTTGGTATACACTTATCTGCTATTACTTTACCAACCAAAGTACAGTCCCTATTCTGAGATAACTTTACAAGAAAATTTTCAATTTTAGTCTTTACAGCTCATAATAATACTAAATGATCAGTTCACTCCTTCTCATACATTATAGCGGTTGAGTTGTATTGAGAATTTATTATTTTAAGAATTAATGTTTACTTAACGTTAGCTTAACTTCGGGTATCTTACCATAGGCTATTTTTGACTAAAAATACCTAACTAACCAAAATGATAAAACATCCTTTACTTAAAGTCAGATACCTTTTTAACGCCCTGGATAAGAAAACAGGGCTATATCTCATAATGGCCCTGATGACAGCCGCACAGGCTTTTGCCCAGACAGGCAGACTGTCGGGCAAAGTGGTGCAGGAAAGCGGAGAGGCCATACCCGGAGCCAATGTATCGTTGGCAAGCAGCAACATAGGCACAGTGACAAACCCGGGCGGAAGGTTCACGCTGAAAGACATACCAGTCGGCACTTACCTGCTCAATGTAAGTTTTGTCGGCTTTGAAACTCAGACGCAGCAAGTGGAAATCAGGAGTGGAGAAGCTACCAAAGTTGAGATCAGCCTAAAAGAAAATGTGCTGGCACTAGACGGACTGGTAGTCACTGCACAAAAAAGAAGGCAGGTGGTACAGGAAGTGCCGATCGCCATGACTACCTTTGACGGCTCCTTTCTGCAGGAAACCAATATCTACGAATTTGATGCCTTCTCCGATTATGTGCCAGGCCTGCAGGTGCAGATACAAAGTGTCAATAATCCCGGTTTTGTCATTAGAGGTATCACCAGCGACAATGGAGACGCACGCATAGAACCCCGTGTATCTGTATTTCAGGATGGGGTTTCTATAAGTAAATCGCGCGGCTCAGTTGTGGAGATGTACGACATGGAAAGAGTAGAGGTGCTGAAAGGGCCGCAGGGTACCCTGTTTGGCAGAGGGGCGCAGATTGGTGCCATTCACCTGATTCAAAACAAGGCTAAAAACGAAACTTCAGGAGAGCTGCGCCTGGGCTATGGCAACTTTAACCAGCAACTGCTCAATGGCTACTTTAACACGCCCCTGGTAAAAGACAAGCTTTTCTTCCGGCTGGCAGGGATCATCAATCGTCGGGATGGGTTTATAGAAAACCTTTCCGGTGGTAAGCTAAACGGTAAAAGCACGCAAGCGGCCCGCGCCTCTCTGCGCTACCTGCCAGGGCAAAATACGGTAGTAGACCTGATCGTGAATTACCAGTACGATAACCCTCCCGGCACCTCTTTCAAAAGTGGTACCTACGCACCGGCCGGAGGTGATACCAGCCCTTTCACCTTTGCCGACCTGGAAAGAGGAGAAGAGCTGGGCCTTGATCGTAGCGTATGGGGCAGCACCCTGCTTGTCAACCATGCCATAAGCAGCTTTTGGAACCTTACCTCCATCACTGCTTACCGGGAATTTGACTCTTATGAGTCGTTTGACGCAGATGGTACGGTTGCTCCCGCTTTGTGGTTTGCCGAAGATGCTCAGGGTAAACAGTTTAGCCAGGAAATGCGACTTGTTTACAACAATGCCAGCAATTTTTCCGGATTTGGGGGTGTTAACTTCTTCTGGGAAGATGGCTTCCAGCGTGTTCCTTTTGAAACCGACGAGCGCAGCCTTTTTGCCTTGTTTAACCCTGCGATCAGGGCGAGCATACAGGCCGACCAGAACCTGTCGGAAACCAATAAACAGCTGCTGCTGAACTTTGTGCCAGCCGTACCTCTGGTGAACGCCGAAGGACAGGCGGTGCTGATCCCGAACCTGCCTTTCATACCGATATTGCAGAATATACCCCTCTTTAGTGGTAATGAACTAAAGCCATTTCACCGAGAAACCCAAACCAACTTCGGCAGCAACTATGCCTTTGAAATCTTTGCCGATGGAACCTATGCACTGACACAGCAGCTGGACATTACCCTGGGTGTCAGGGGTACATTTGAGAACATCACCGGAGCCATAGAGGTAGAGAATGCAGAAACCCCTGGCAACCTGAGCTTCGTACTGGGTAATGACCCGAACAACATTTTTCCGGTAACCAACGGCAGGGTTTCGCACACCGAAACATTCCTCTCTGCCGTAGGCCGCATAGCTCTTGAATATGAAGCTTCTGACCTGCTCAACCTATTTGGAAGCATATCACGAGGCAGAAGACCCAATGTAATACAGGTGTTAGGTACAGAAGTAGATGTTCTGAGTGATGAAAAAGTATGGAGCTACGAATTGGGCGCTAAAATGCTGACAAATGACAACCGTCTACAGTGGGATATTAATGGCTTTTACTACGACTATCGTGACTTTCAGACGCAGATCATAGAAATCAATGATGACGGGCTTGCGCTTTTTGAAACCAGAGATGTGGGAAATGCCACCGCTTTGGGTCTTGAAACAGCCCTGCAATGGGTAGTGGCACGTCCGCTACAGCTCTTTGCCAACTACGGCTACATAGATGCCCGTTTTGACGATACTGACTCTGAGGGTAATGAACAGGGGCTGGCAGGCAACACCTTCAGACTTACGCCCGAACATTCAGGCTCCATGGGCCTGAACCTGGAACTGCCACTGGCTGCATGGGGAAGCTTCTTCCTGAGACCCACCTACAACTATAAGTCGAGGGTATTTTTTGAAGAAGAAAACCAGCCCGACATCAGCCAGGATGGCTATGGACTGCTCAACCTGAGGACAGGTCTGCGCTTCCTGGATAACAAATATGAAGCAGCTTTTTATGCCAATAACCTGTTGAATGAAGAATACCTAATTGATGCCGGCAATACCGGGAATGCTTTTGGCATACCTACTTTCATTGCCGGACCTCCCCGCCTGCTGGGCGTACAGCTAAGCGGAAGGTTCTGACGTCTGCTGAACTAACAAATAGTAAACCGCCGGCCTACACGGTCTGGCGGTTTTTGACTTTGACACCAAAAAAGCATCTGCTAAATTTTTGCCTGGAGATTGACAGAACGCTGACCTTTGTTCAGAGAAAAATGCAGGGGATGCTGATTTCCTTTTTCGTCTTTCCAAATTAAAACATAGTCACCGTAAAAAGCCCTTGCCTTAAACTCACCTGTTGCCTGTGCCTTCAGTTTTAATTCAGTGACCCATTTTTCTTTCACCAATCTGTGGACGACATGGTAAAGTGGAGTAGGGTCAGCATTTTCATCAAACCAATCCCCTCCCCAATAAGTAAAATGATGAACCGAAGGGTGAGCAAAGGCCAGGGTATAAATCATCTCTACATAAGCCATGCGTGCTTTTGCTTTTTCATCTTCAGAGACATCAAAAGGGCAATCCTTCTGCCTACCAAAAAACTCGGTGATCTGTAGAGGCAGCGCAGCCTCAGAGAGATCCTCCAGCAAGGCAGCGAATTCCTGCGCAGAGTACCAGCCAGCCACATGGCACTGTGCTCCCAGGGCATCAGGCGCACACCCCCTTCTTTGCATTTCTTTTGCTAACGCCAGGTACCTTTGTCTCTGCTGCCGGGCGGTCACTCCCGGTGCGTTGGTTTTTACGAGTCCGTAATCATTCAACACATAGCTGGCATGCGGATTTTCCTCTTTGGCCCAATGAACGGCAGGTTCAAGGTAGGTGAGGATTTCATCCACCGGCTCAAGGTGAGGCCAGTCGCGGTGTGGTAAGTTTCGCAAAGATGGCTCCCAAAGCATTTCGTTGCACAGATCCCACTGGCTTACCTCCTGCCCCCCTACCCTGATCAGGTCTCTTACGTGGGCTTCCAGTTTTTTCAGTTGAACAGCATAGTCATATTTATCCATCCAGCTGGGTATTGCCTTTCGTACTGTCCAGACAAGAGGATGACCTTTCACTTTCAAGCCATTAGCCAAAGCCCAGTGAATTTCTGATTCAAACCTGCCGGTAATTCGTTTTCCTTCCTGATGTTCTATTGGCTGATGCCAGCGTTCATCCCAGTAACACTTGGCGGTGGTACAGTTGAAGAGCTTTTTGAAATGATAGGTCTGTCGCTGACTCAATTCATCTGTAGCGTCTATCGTTTTGGCACCTGAAAAGCCCCAGTCAAAATGGTGATTCAGTAGTTTGATCTGTACTTCCTGAGCAGGCTGAGGATTTCGCTTACCATCCAGCAGGCGAATTGTAAAATCAGCTGTCCTATGTTGAACGATCGCCTCATCTGCCTGCGCCCGCATTTCCGGAGTGAGAAAATAGTTGCCCGAAGCATCATAAAGTGGTTTGTCAAGGCGCCATTCCTCTCCAGCCACTACCTGAGTGGCAGCACTATGTGTTCTGCAGGATTCCAAAGCAAGTGCTGCCGTACCAAAAGCGGCAGATTTTAAAAAATCTCTTCGTTTTAACATAGAGACGTCAACTTCAGGATTTAATAAGAGGGATATCAAAGAAGGAGATCACTGTGCAATCTAAACCAGAAACTTTTCCTTTTCCCTACTGATAAAATCATCCAGCTTATTTGGCTTTCTTCCTGTCAGTTTGAATACAGCATCAGAAATAGGCGGTGCAGACTGATAACGGGGCAGGTAATGCAGCATGATCATGACAAATATAAATGCGCTGGCTACCCCCTGCTTTCTCTTTTCAGCATAAAACCGCAGCAGGTTGGGAGAATCATAGCTAAGCCCGGCGCCGGTGAGCAGATTAATCAAATCTGTAACCTGCTTGAAGTTCAGATTTTCATCTCCTGTAATATCAAAAGCCCGGCCCCTGTATTTTTCAAAATCATTCAGCACCACGGCAGCTGAGCGGCCAATATCCTGCACATCCACCCAGTTGAATTTGGCTTTACCGGCAGGAATGAAGATTTTCCGCTTCTGCCTGATATCCTGATAAAGGGTAGTGGTCAGGTTCTGCATAAAATAGCCTGGCCGCAGAAAAACGTAGCTGAAGCTATACTCCCTGATTAACTTTTCAATCTGGTGATGAGGTATGACACTGCTCTGTTCTACCCCTTGGACCGACAGAAAAACAATTTCCTCTACCTTGTGCTTCTTCAAGGCCTCCATCAAGGGTTTGAAATACTTATCAACGCTGGAAAGTTGAGGAGGACGAAGCAGAAAAAGACGGTCTACCCCCTGCAGTGCCTGCTCAAAGGTTTGGGCGTTTTCAAAGTCAAAGGTGATATGCTGAAGCTGAACAGCCTCGGGAAAGGCATCGCGTGATTCCTGAGGATTTCTCACGCCTGCAATAAGCTGATGAGGGGTGTCTGACTGCAACAAGGCTTTAATCACCTCTCGGCCCACATTGCCGGTAGCACCGGTGATGAGTATTTTTTTCATAAGTATCCGTTTGGACGTAAAAAACTAACCCTGAAGCTGCTCGTACTGTTGGGCAAAGGCATGCATGGATTTGATCACCGGGAGCGCTGCCTTACCGGTATTGGTTAAGAAATATTCCACCCTGGGCGGCACCTCTCCAAAATTTACCCTCTCTACTAAGCCACTGTCTATCAGGTTTTTAAGCTCCTGTACCAGCATTTTTTCAGAAATATCGGGTATCTGTTTTTTAAGTTCTGAAAAACGCAGTCTCTGCTGAGAAAGCTGGAAGATGATGAGTAATTTCCATTTGCCGCCCAGCATTTCCAGGGTCGTTCTGATAGGGCAACGGGCGGTGATCCGAATTGATTCATCAGACATACTTACAAAAAGGTTAGTACCCCACTATTATAAAGTTATGGTAATGTAAAGTTATTTTGCAGTAAATTAAACATAAACCCATATCAAATATGAAAACGATAGCACTTTTTGGCGCCAGCGGTAAGACAGGAAAAGAATTTTTGCACAAAGCACTGGATGAAGGTTTCCATGTCAAAGCCCTGGTGAGAACGCCTTCCAAAATTGAAAAAAAATCTCCTCAGCTTACGCTTATTAAGGGAGATGTCCTCAACAAGGAAGATGTCATGAAGACCGTAGAAGGCACTGATATGGTAATGAGCCTTTTTGGGCATGTAAAAGGCTCTCCTGAGTGGCTGCAAACGCATGGTACAGAAAATATCATAGAAGCTATGAAGATTCACGGCCTTACTCGCATCGTTTCTCTATCCGGAGGAGGCCTTCCTTACAAAGAAGATCAGCCCAAATTTCCTGATAAGATGATACGCTTCATCATGAAGGTGGCCGTCCCCAAGGTGCTCAATGATGCTGTGCGTCATGCCGAAGTACTAAAAAGTAGCGGCCTTGACTGGACCATCGTCAGAGGGCCTCGCCTGACCGAAGAACCGGAAAAAGGGGAATACAGAGTGGGTTGGGTTGGCGTAAATGCCAGCACCAAAATCGGCCGCGCTGACCTGGCAGACTTCCTGATGAAGCTGGTAAAGGAGGAGGAACAGTACCAGAAGCAGATGCCCTTTGTGAGCTACTGAATTAAACAGGAGTAGGCTGATACAATAATCCTTACCTGCCTCCTTTGTCTTCAAACCATTTTATTTTGACACAAATTCGGTAGGCTGCTTTTCATTATCAGCCTCTTTGTGCTTATGCATCGCAAAAATTTTATCCAGAATGTTGAGCGTGATCAGGTAAGTAGGCCGAATTCCCTCTTTACCCAGGCTACCTGAAGCCAGGGTATGCCCGGTCAGCAAGGGATTGTCTGAGGCGTAATAGGCATAGCGCAGCACCACATTTTCGCTGATGCTGCTGCGGATACGGGCCGCTGACTGTATGGCCTTTTGCAGATGGGCGCCTTCCATCTCCAACCCGATGGCTCGCCAGGAGGAACGCAGGAAGTAGAGCAGCACATCCTGGTTCTGAAGCGAAGTGCCCAGCACGGTAATCATGGGTCCATTATCGTAGACACTCAGTCCATGGCCCTCAAAATCTTCTCTCTTCAGGTCATTTTCAAAAGGATAATTATCGGCGGTGCCTTCAAACACATGAGCATTGGGTATCATAATGTCTCCTTTTTTACCGGCGAGGATACCAGCTTTGCCCATGATGGAAATGGACCTCACATCTAATGCCTGCTCCTGCTGTTCGTCCAGGGGCTTGAGCAGTTCGTCCATCAGTTCAAATCCCTGCTCACCAAAGGGATAATCAATCACAATCAGCACAGGTTTTGCTTCCAGCAACCCTTTTTTGTCAGGATGTAACTCTACCGGCAGACAGTCAAAATCAAGTAGCTCTGTCCTGATGATCTGAGCAGAGATATTGGTAACCTGGAAATCATCAAGTTGCTTCATGCCATTTCTGGCAGCAAAAGTAATTACCTTCTCTCGCAGGCTGGCATTGGCCGGATCACTCAATCGCTCGGCCAGCGCATAGACAGAAGGATCTTCCACGCTACTTTTCGTTGCGGCCCTGCCGTAAAGGCTATTCATCACTGAATGCATGTTGGCACTAATGATATGTACTGGTCGTGAAAGGAGGTCATGTTCTTTCAGGTACAATTTGATTTCGTTTGCCCAGCCTTCGCCATAAATATGATGACCGATACGGTCACGCAGCATAGCAGAAAAGCTGATTTCACGATCCTTCTTCTCCAGGAATTCTTCTATGGCCACTCTGCCCAGCCAGTAGGTGATGTGAAACAGGCTGTTATTGTTGGCTTTAGTAAACTTCTTGCAGGCGATGGCTGTCTCTTCAAAAGTACGTCCCAGGATATTGCTCAGGTAGGTATAAGCGATTTCCTGGTTAAACTCTTCTCCGTTGGCTTCTTTCTGTACGATTTCCTCCAGCTTCTGCCACTCGCGGCGTATCTTACCTTTAGGGTCAAGACTGTGCCGAAGAATCTTGGCCGATTCTATGTACAAAAAAGTGAGATGGGTAAGTATATCGTATATATCGCTGCGGCCACGGGTGAGTTCAATAAACATCTGCTCCTCATCTATGCGGTAGCAGTTGCGACGGCGCTTGGGGGGAATAATCACCGGAAAATTGGAATCGCCCAGTCCCTCTTTAGAAATCATCCTGATATAGCGGCATTCTTCTATGCCTTTGGGCAGGCGGTCAATCACGTAGAGCAGGCCATCCATTTCTACTCTCTCCTCATCTTTCATAGAGCCGTAAATCTCCGGGCTCAGCGTCAGCAGGGCATCCCGCAGCGCCTGTCCTGACACGCCGAAAGGCTTGTAAGAACCCCGGTTGAAAAGATGGCGCATGGTGATGTAAAGCTTTTCTATAGCAGCCCGGGATTCCTGGGCACGCTTACGATTGATTTCATGGTTCATAACCTCAGCTGAGTAAATTCTGCCGGCAAAATAAACCAAAAAAGTCTCCTGAGCCAAACCTCTCCTACCCCGCTTTAGAAATATAATTTTCTATGAACTTAAATTCAATGGACCATTATTTTACAGCTCCCATGATTGTTGCTGCTATCAGCCACTAACTAAAGAAAAGTTATTTTTGAATAGATACGGATATGATTAATGAGAAAACTGATAGTTTCTCAGGAAAAGTTATACAAACTTCATCAAGTTATTCATTCATCAGACTGAGGAAAAAAGACTTCAGCAGGAGTGTAGAGAGGAAATAATCCCGCCACGAAAGAGAAAAAAGTGGGTGCCAACAAATAAATTAGTATTTCATGATCAGCCACTTCACCACTTATGCATTTTTTGCTTGCTCATCCCATTTTACTAAAGCATCAGAAAAATCTTGCCATCAGTATTTTTCAAAAATTTGAATTCAATCTATATTCAATAAATCTATTGAATAATAGAACATTGGTGAATTTTGCCCGTTTGCTAAGAAAAAGATGTTATGGACAAACGGACCTTCAAAAACAAAGTTTATGAGGAGCTGGCTAAAGTAGCCAAGGCCATGGCTAATCCCCGGCGTATGGAAATCATGGACCTGCTGGCACAGGGACCATTTTCGGTAGAACAGATCGCTCAGCAGACACAGATGAGCATAGCTAACGCCTCACAGCATCTGCAGGTATTGAAAGCTGCCCGGCTGGTAGAAATAGCTCGCAAAGGCACTTTTATTTTTTATCATCTGCCGGGAGAAAATGTGTTTGAAGCCTGGCGGGCTGTACGTGAGCTGGGCATGCAGCAAAATGCCGAAGTAAAGCGGATCATCCAGGATTTCAGAAGCGACCCTCACCAACTGGAATCTGTCACCTTTCAGGAGCTGCAACAAAAAATTGCCTCAGATGGAGTCATTGTGCTGGACGTACGGCCCGAAGAAGAATTCCGCAGATGTCATATTCACCAGGCCCTTTCCATACCCATTGATCAGCTTGCCCTAAGAATAGAAGAGCTTCCCAAGACTTCAGAAATCATCGCCTATTGCCGCGGTCCTCTCTGTGTCTATGCCGATGAAGCCGTAAAGATGCTCACTGACAAAGGTTATAAAGCCAAACGACTGGCTGAAGGTTTTCCTGACTGGCAGGCAGAAGGACTTCCAGTAGCCTCCTCAGCGTAAAGCCTGAGAAATCAGCAGCCATCATCTACTGATCACCTCATTTTTGAATTCAATAAACATGAAAGAAGACTTACCAGCTATTACAGAGAACAAATACTATACTGAAGCCTCTGTGTTTGAGGCCGAAAACCTATTGCGTGAAGCCAGAAGGCAAAAAGGCATCAAGAACTGTCCTGTACCATCAGTCTGTTTACTGGACCCCGACGGTGACCTGGTAAATTATCTGCTGCAAAACAAGCTGGCTGAAAAGAATGCATGCTGGGCCTGCTATCATTCCCTGCTCTATACTTACCGCATGAATGGTTTTGAGATCGGCATTCTTCCCTGTGTGGTAGGTGCTTCTTATGCGGTGCTGGTAGCAGAACAACTTTTTGTCTCAGGCTGCCAGCTGCTGCTCAGTGTCACATCGGCAGGCATCATACAGACCCCTGAGAATGACAAAAGATTTGCACTGATAAGCTCGGCCATACGTGATGAGGGCACCAGTTACCATTACCTGCCCGCAGAAGTTGAGGCTATCTTAAATCCATCCCTCGCGGAAGCACTACATCCACGACAGCAAAAGGAAGATTGTCCTTATTTCTTTGCAAAAAGCTGGACCACCGACGCGCCTTACCGGGAAACGGCTTCAGCCATAGAGGTCATGAAAGAGCAGGAAGTAAGCTGCGTAGAGATGGAAGCAGCAGCTCTCTATGCTCTGGCGATGGTGAAAAAATATCCCATCATCTGCTTTGCCCATTTGACTAATACAATGGCGCAGCAGGAGGGCGATTTTGAAAAAGGAGAAGCTTTTGGCAGCATAGAAACCCTCAGGCTTACATCCTATGTACTAAAGGTTTTGTCTTCTAATAATCAGCTCTGATATGGCTAAGGTGAAACTGGGATTAAAGGAAAACTGGAAGCAGTTTTCCCTGCTAGTATTGGTAAATGCTTTTGTAGGTGGTATGGTAGGCTTGGAACGAACCGTAGTGCCCCTGATCGGCACAGAAGAGTTTCAGCTCAGTTCTGACCTGGTTATATTCTCATTTATCATTGCTTTTGGTGTGGTCAAAGCCTTTACCAACATCGCTTCCGGCATACTGGCAGATCGTTATACCCGCAAAAAGATACTGATTGCCGGATGGCTGGTAGGGCTTCCGGTTCCTTTCATGCTGGGCTGGGGTCCTTCCTGGGACTGGATTGTGGCAGCCAATATCCTGCTGGGCATCAGCCAGGGGCTGGCCTGGTCTATGACGGTAAACATGAAAATAGACCTGGTAGGGCCCAACAAAAGAGGCTTTGCTATGGGGCTCAATGAAGCTGCCGGTTATGGCGCGGTAGGACTCACTGCTTTGCTCACCGGCTACCTGGCTTCTTCCTATGGCTTACGTCCTGAGCCTTTTTACATCGGCATTGCTTATGGGGTTTTAGGATTACTTTTGTCAGTTTTCATCATCCATGACACGCGAAAACATGCCAGCTTAGAGGCTAAACAACATGCTGAAGGCAAGCATGAACTATCCTCTAAGAAATCTGTAAAATGGGTAATTGCCCAAACGAGCTGGCGCAATAAAACGCTATTTTCCGTTTCTCAGGCAGGCCTGGTCAACAACCTCAATGATGGCATGTCCTGGGGAGTTTTTCCTCTGCTTTTTGCCTCAGCAGGCGTTGGGCTAGAGGGTATCGGCTGGATTAAAGCTGTATATCCTGTGGTGTGGGGTGTAGGCCAGATCATCACAGGTCCTCTGTCTGATAAGTTTGGCAGAAAACCCCTGATAGTTTGGGGGATGATCATTCAGGCTGTAGGTCATGCAGTGATTGGCTTTGGCCTTTCTTATCCTCTGCTTACAGGACTCACCGGCTCGGTGCTGCTGGGAATAGGAACGGCTATGGTTTACCCTGCCCTGTTAGCTGCTGTAGGAGATGGCGCTCATCCCACCTGGCGGGCTACTTCGGTGGGTGTATATCGCTTCTGGCGAGACATTGGCTATGCCGTAGGCGCATTGATGGCGGGAGTAGTAGCCAGTATGCTGGGCATGCAGTGGGCTGTACATGCTGCTGGTTTACTCACGCTGATCTCAGGACTTCTTGCCTGGAGAATGATGAAAGAAACCTTATCTGAGAAGGTAAAGCAGAGCAGATGACTTATCCTGTATTGTCTGACCCTGTTTGAACTGGACAAACTTTAATCTGTGTGTAAGGACAAACTTTTTCTCTCATCACAAGAAGCATTACTTGTGAATCCATTCCACATGATGATGTATTTTTTGCTAAATTCACATTCTAACCTAATTTTTCATTTATGTACACTAGATTTTTTTCAGTTCTATTTTTTCTCACCCTGGTAAATGTGCCCCTCATTGCTCAGGATAATAAGTTGTTTATGCCACTTGAAATACAGCAGGCTTACGAAAAAGGCACTCGCTCATGGGATGGCAGCCCCGGGCCCAACTACTGGCAGAACATGGTAGATTATGATATTGATGTGCAGGTGGATCCCTCCACCCGTGCCATCACCGGATCAGAAAATGTTACTTTTTACAATAACAGTCCCGATAGCCTTTCGGCGCTGGTGGTCCGCCTCTACTACGATGTATTTCGTGAGGGTAATCCCCGTGCCATGCGGGTTGATCCGGAAGACTTAGGCGAAGTCGAACTTTCCAACCTGACCATCAATGGCCAAGCTTATGAACTGGATGGCAGAAGGGTAAGGAAAACCGGTACTAATCTCATCATCTCGCTTAATGAACCGCTGGCTCCCAATCAGAGCTTGGAGATGAGTACCGACTGGGAGCAGAAAGTACCTCTGACGCTGAGGCGTACCGGTGCTATTGACAGTACCTCCTTTTTCATTGCCTACTGGTACCCGCAGGTAGCTGCCTATGACGATGTGTTTGGCTGGGATGTGATGGATTATTCCTTAAGAACCGAGTTTTACAATAACCTGGGAAACTTTGATGTGCGCATCACTGTGCCAGAAAACTTCACGGTATGGTCTACCGGTATGCTGCAAAATCCTGAAGAAGTGCTGCCCGATAACATTCTCAGCAAATACGAAGAGGCCCGCAATTCGGAAGAAACCATTGGCGTAGTAACCCTGGAAGATCTGGAAAACGGGCTCAGCTATAAATCAGGTACCTGGCATTTTCAGGCAGCTGAAGTGACCGACTTTGCCTTTGCCATGAGCGACCATTATCTTTGGACAGCCGCCATGCAGGAGGTAGAAGACCGCAAAGTATTAATCAGCTCGGCTTTTCCTGCCGACAATGCAGCTGCTTATGCCGAACTTACCAGCATACAGCAGAAGACGATGAAACATTTCTCTGAAGACATTCCCGGGATTCCTTATCCCTATCCTGCCTTTACCACCTTTATCGGGCTCAGAGGCGGAGGCATGGAATTCCCCATGATGGCCAATAACGACGGCCCGGGCAGAGGTGTCACGATCCATGAGTTATTTCACACTTATTTCCCCATGTACGTAAGGGTGAACGAGCGGCGTTTTGCCTGGATGGACGAGGGCTGGGCCAACTACATCACCGAGCTGGTGAGCGAACGCTTTTTTGATGGTGTGGATGAACCTGTCTTTATTGGTCCGAAAATGTCTATTCAAAATATTTTTGGCTCTTACTCTGATCTTCCGCTGATCACTTCCACGCAGTACATGGATAATACTAATTACGGTTACGCCTCTTACCCGCTGCCGCAGTTTGTCTACTCGGTACTGCATCATTACCTGGGAGAAGAAACCTTTATGGAAGCCTTCCGCACCTACATACGGCGCTGGGCCTATAAATCACCTACGCCTTATGATTTTTTCTTCACCTTTGAGGATGTGAGTGGAGAGGACCTGGACTGGTTCTGGGAGCCCTGGTTTTTTCGTTTTGGTTATGCTGATGTTGAGGTAGAAGAATTTGAAAACGGACAGCTTACGGTCAGCAATCGTGGTAAAAGACCGGTGCCCCTTACGGTTGATATTACTTATCAAAACGGCGACCGTGAGCAGCTGATAGAGAATGCCAAAATCTGGGTAGATCATGATAACTATAGCCTGGATATCCCCCGGGCTGAAGAAGTGCAGTATTTCATAGTCAACCGGCAGATACCCGATGTGGATGAAATGAACAACTTCTATCCTTCCCTCGACAAGGTATATGCTTCTATGGATATTGACCAGGAGATCGTTGGCAGCTACCAGGTCAACGAATTTCCATTAACTGCTGAGATCAGCATGAAAGACGGGGCACTTTACATGAACATTCCCCGGGCAGGCCTGGAAGCCTACCTGCTACCTTTAGGGGATGAACGCTACGAAAGCCTGGATAGTGGCGTTCAGCTACAGTTTGACAAAGAGGACGGGAAATACAGCGGTCTGAGCATGAGTGTGATGGGGCAGACGATCACTGCTCAAAAGCAATAAAAGATAGCGCTAAATCTGCTCTCGGGTGATTATTCTCAGAAGTAAAATAACAGGCTCCTCTCACTGACAGGAGCCTGAATTATTTCTTTATTTTATGAAAAATCTTCTTCAGCTACTAGCTCAGCATTGACTACTGAAGATGTTTATAGCTCATGTCAGCCTGTTCAGTAACAATTGCAATTTATAGGAAAATTTCTGATACATTTCATTGCATCAAATAACTTTAACAAAAGATAATATGCTTTACATGTCAGCGGAGATACCCTTTCTTATGAAGCTTATACCGCAACCGGGGCACTCTATGATGCATTTGATCTGATCAAGTTCTCTGACGGAGGTCCTAATCTTTTTGTAGAAAAGCAGCAGCAGGGTGTAGCCGAACTGAGGCACGACAATACTATCAGCTACCAGGATGAACTGCCTGAAAGTATCAGAACAGATCTCATGGAACGCTTTCCCGGATTTGCCTTTGATAATATCAGGTATGTAGATGAGGTCAATTTTACGGGTTACCTGGTACAAATGGAAAAAGGCAAACAGGAAGTCAACCTCAGGATAGCCGCCAACGGCCAGGTACTGGAAGAGCGAATGAGTGAGTGAAGTTTGTTTTGATGGAGAAGCTGAAAACACCTAAACTCTAAATTCAAAGCCTTGTGCCCCCACAAGGCTTTTCTTTTCACTCTTACTACCTTACAGAAGATTCTGCTTCAGTTTTATCTGTACTCAATTTCTTTCTCCCTGATATTGGACAGTTCATTATGGCTGGTTAGGTCAAGCCTGAGTGGCGTGAGGGAGCATTGATTATGTTCAATAGCCCATCGGTCAGTACCTTCTTCGGTAGCTTCTATGGGTACCACGGTAAACCAGTAATGCTTCTTTCCCCGAGGGTCTTCTCCAGGCACCATTTTTCCGTCGTAATGACGAATAGACTGTCGTGTCCACATAAAACCCTCCGGCTTCTGGGGAAAATTGATGTTGATCAGATCCATCTCCTGCTCAAAGGCAATCTCAAGCGCTTTTTTGACAAATGGCTTCTGATCTTCCAGCGAATACTCCTTGAGGCGGGTATCTGTACTCAAAGCTATTCCCCGGTAACCCAACAAAACTGCCTGCTTGGCAGCGGCCAGCGTACCTGAGTGCCACAAGGCTGTACCAATGTTGAGGCCCAGATTAATACCGGAAAGGACCATATCGGTGTCGGGCCAGAGGTAAGTCCCCAAAGCCACGCAATCAGCCGGTGTGCCATTGACCCGGTAAGCTTCAAAGTCTTTGACAGGCGTAGAAATATAAGACAAAGGACGAGTTGAGGTAATGGCATGGCTCATTGACGACTGTTCC
Organism: Cyclobacteriaceae bacterium; assembly: GCA_046541235.1. GTDB lineage: Bacteria > Bacteroidota > Bacteroidia > Cytophagales > Cyclobacteriaceae > Catalinimonas. Next base: position 23,851 of record JBKHDR010000007.1, read on the forward strand.
ATATTTGGTGCCAGTATAATCACTCTGCCAAACTCACTGGCCACTTCTGCCAGGGCCAGGATACCGGGACTGTAAATGCCATCATCGTTTACCAGTAGAAAATTCATAGTCTTAATATTTAGTTTATAAACCCCTAACATCTACAGTATAGTCATGGTTATGGCACTACCCATTATGAAGAAAATCACCCTGGTCCATAATCCATCCGCAGGTTTTGAGCCAGTCTCCAGCGTTGAAATCATACAACAGCTTGAGAGGCATGGTTTTGAGGTCACTTATATATCAGTTAAGGATGATGAGCTCTACCAGAAGCTATCCTCTATTCAAACTGACCTTATGCTGGTTTCGGGAGGTGATGGTACGGTACATAAAGTGGCTCATTTTGTTAAGGGAAGAAAGTTGCCTCTGGCCATCATACCATCAGGTACGGCCAATAATATTGCCAGCAGCCTGGGAAATACCTGCATTGACCTCAATGACAAATCCTGGTTCAGGCAATTGATCAGCCTCACTGACCTCGGGGTACTGCACCTCAAAGGGCAGCGGATCCATTTCATGGAATCAATAGGGATAGGACTTTTGGCAGAAATGATGAACCAGTATAAGGTTATCAAAAAAATCAACCCTCCTGATTTTGAAAACAAGCAACATAAGTTTAGCTATCTGTATCAGCTATTGGAAAAACAGCTGTCAGTATTAAAACCTTTTCATTGCGAGATCTGGATTGATAATGTGATGTATGAAGGAAAATTTTTGTGGGTTGAGGTGATCAACACGCCCCTTACCGGACCTTCACTCAGGCTGGCGCCTGATGCTGCCATGGACGATGGGCTACTGGATGTCTTGCTGATAAAAGAAGATGAAAGGTATAAACTACAACACTTTCTGAAGGAACTTCAGCAGGCCAGGACAGAAACTGAGACATTTGATGTTGTCAAAGGAAAAATGATAAGCGTGCAAACCCAAGTCCGGAATCTTCACCTGGATGATGAGCTTCTGCCAATAGACGACACGCATGGTAGAGAAATAAGCTTTAGAGCTGAAGTAGAAGAAAGCGCCCTGCACCTTATGTATAAGCCTCTCAAATTGAGCTAAGCTTTCGTAATTTACGAACACCCCCTTTGAAAAAGATTGCGCATTTTTTCAAAAAAAAAGAATATTATAAAGAATGATTCAAAATAAGCAGGGTTAGTTTGTCAAAATTGGTAACTTTCATTACATACTGAGCCAATTTTGATATATTGCTCAATCCTAAATTACACTCCTAAATCTTAATTAAATGGCTGTTTTTTCTATCAAGGTAAACGGACAACAGCATCAGGTAGATGTAGCCCCTGATACCCCACTGCTCTGGGTACTCAGAGATCATCTTGACCTGTTGGGTACCAAGTTTGGCTGTGGCATTGCCCAGTGTGGCGCCTGCACGGTACACTACAACGGCAATGCTATACGATCCTGTTCTTTTCCCATTTCCGGTGTAGGTTCAGCTGAGGTTACCACGATTGAGGGGCTTTCAGAAAACGCCGATCATGTGCTACAGCAGGCCTGGCTGGAGCATGACGTGCCTCAGTGCGGTTATTGCCAGGCGGGGCAGATCATGAGTGCTGCCGCCTTGCTAAAACGCAATGCCAAACCCAGCGACCAGGAAATTGAGCAGGCAATGGATGGCAACTTATGCAGATGCGGCACCTACCTCCGCATCAAAGCTGCCATCAAAACGGCTTCCAACAAGATTTAAACCCTCTCAACCTTTGCATCATGACCTTAATAAAAACCAAGCACAACAGAAGATCCTTCCTGAAGGTCTCCGCTGCCGCCGGCGGCGGAATGATACTGGGCTTCAATTGGATGGCCTCTGCCAAACCCAGGATCAACGGGCTTGAGCAGATCAACGAAGAATGGCTGAACATCAATGCCTTTATCAAAATCAATGATAACGGGCTGGTTACGATCATGTCGCCCAATCCTGAGATTGGACAGAACGTCAAGACTGCCATGCCTATGATCGTAGCCGAAGAACTGGACGTTGACTGGAAAGATGTAGTGGTTGAGCAGGCTGGGCTGGATACCAAAAATTTCAGCCGACAGATCGCCGGAGGCAGCCAGTCTATCCGCCAGGGATGGCAAAGCCTCAGGACCGCCGGTGCCACGGCCCGACAGATGCTCATGGAAGCTGCTGCACAGAAATGGAAGGTGCCGGTAAGCGAACTTAGCACAGAGAATGGCAAAATCCTTCACAAGAAGTCCGGAAAGTCTCTTGGCTACGGGGAAGTGGCTTCCCAGGCAGCTACCCTGCAAGTACCAGCCGAAGTTACGCTTAAAAACCCCAAGAACTTTAAGCTTATCGGTAAGCCTACCGGTAACGTGGATGCCCGCAAGATCATCACAGGTAAGCCTCTTTTTGGTATAGACTACAAAAAGGAAGGCATGCTGACTGCCATGATCATTCATCCTCCCGCTTTTGGTATGAAGATCAAAGATTACGATGCCTCTGAGGTAAAAGCTATGCCTGGTATCCGGGATGTATTTACCGTACAGACTGCCCCAGCCGAAAAACAGTGGTCTGACATAAACGCTTTTCCCGAACTGGTAGCCATTGTAGGCGACAGCACCTGGGAAGTGATGAAAGCCAAAAAAGCGTTGAAAGTCAACTGGGAAACTGAGAGCAAGAGTGAAAGTACTGAGACCTATGTCAGAGCGCTGGAACAGGCCATTGAAAAAAGTGCTGAAAAACCCGACCGCCTGGATGGTGACCCCGAAGCCGCCTTCAGGAATGCTGCGGTGGTTATAGAAAAAACCTACGATGCTCCCTTCCTGCCGCACAATACCATGGAGCCCATGAACTTCTATGCGCATGTCACATCGGATAAAGCTGAGCTGGTTGGACCTATCCAGACGCCCGAAAGCATGCGTAAAAGTGTGTCCCTGCTACTTGGCATGCCTGAAGATAAGATCAGCGTGGACATGACCCGCATGGGTGGTGGATTTGGCAGGAGACTTTATGGCAATTTTGGTTTGGAAGCCGCAGCCATTTCCAAAAAAGCCAAGGCACCCATCAAACTCATCTATACCCGTGAGGATGATATGACCCAGGGCACCTATCGTCCGGCCTATAAAATCAGGTATCGCGCGGCGCTAGATGAAAACAACGAGCTGATAGGTTTCCATGTAAGAGGAGCTGGCATTCATGGCGGACCTGTGTTTGCCGACCGCTACCCTGCCGGAACAGTAGCGAATTACCTTGCCGAAAATATCAGTGTAGATTCCAATATTTCTACCGGTGCCTGGCGTGCGCCCCGTTCCAACTTCGTGGCGGGAGCCGAGCAGTCCTTCCTGGATGAGGTAGCCGAAGCTGCCGGTAAAGATCCTATTGATTTCCGCCTGGAGCTGTTTGATAAAGTTATCAACAAGCCTGTAGGAGAAAAGAACGATTATGACCCGGCCCGCTATGCTGGTGTACTGAAGCTGGTAAAAGAAAAGTCAGGCTGGGGAAAAGACATGCCGGGGGTACATCGTGGCGTAGCTGCTTATTACTGCCACAATTCGTATGTGGCCCAGGTTGTAGATGTGGTGATGGAAGATGGCAAGCCAAAAATACAAAAGGTCTGGTGTGCCGTTGACTGCGGAATTGTAGTGAACCCTGAGGGCGCTAAAAACCAGGTAGAAGGTGGCATTATAGATGGTATCGGTCATGCCCTTTATGGTAACCTTACTTTCAGGGATGGCGTACCGGAACAAAGCAACTTCAACCGCTACCGCCTGATTCGCAACAGCGAAGCACCCCTGGCTGTAGAGACTTTCTTTGTGGAAAATGGAATTGATCCCACCGGATTGGGAGAGCCTTCTCTACCACCGGTGATCGGGGCACTGGCCAACGCCTATTACCAGGCTACCGGCAAACGCTTTTACAGCCAGCCCTTTTCACAGGAAGACCCGGCTATTGGTTAAACATTTTGACATGTATCCTGACACCAAGCCCGTGCAAATTTTCTGTACGGGCTTTTTTTTCAAAAATCTATTCCGGCTTAAGTCGAAAAAGAACCCAATTAGGCAGTACGAAAATTTAAATTTGTCATTTCTAAGGCGTTTTAAAACGCCCATCTCATTATCCTCATCGGAGACAAGGATGATGAATCTGATTTTTATCCATTCTGTAACAGGCCATGTTAAACTAAGCGTAATAAAGTCTATTTTTTATATGAAATAAAATAAACGGTAATGATTACGCTGAGCACTACACCAGTTGAATAACTTATTCTTTCGGACAAGGAAAAGCTGTTTTTTACCATACGTTGGGCATTTCAATTCAGATTGATGTTCAACCTTTATAAATAATCGGCAAAAACCAAAATGTAAAAATCATCTCTGAACATTTGTATAAAATTTTAAAAAAAGAGTCTGTTTTATTATCGTCATGCAGACACATGAGGTCATAACTTGAGGCAAAATGCAGCCTCTATGCATCTGATAAGAACTTTTTTGCTAAATTTCCCCGTTCTTCAAATCTTTAACCTAATCTATTTATATTTCATGAAGCGTACCTTATTGCTGATGCTCCTGTTTGTGCCCGTTTTGCTGATGGCCCAGCAGGAAAAAGATCCTGATCGCTGGACTCCAGAGGATATTATCAATACTGAAGACCTGCGGGAAGCGCAAATTTCTCCTAATAAGCAGATGGTAGTATGGACCAAGCGAAAGGCTGTCAAAGACAAAGATAAATTTGTCAGCGATATCTACCTGACACGACTGGATGTAAAGAAAGAGGGTAAATTTCTGACCATTCCGCTTACCCAGGCTGATGAAAATGATTATTCCCCTCTCTTTTCCAGAGATGGTGAAAAGATTTACTTCCTTTCCTCACGTGAAAAAGGTGATAAACTCTGGTCGCTGAGTATTTACGGAGGCGAGCCTCAGGAAGTACATAGTTTTGAAAACGGTATTTCAGCTATCAAATGGCTCAATGACTCTACGCTCGCCTATGAATCGCACGACGGTAAAACTCTGTATAAGCAGAAACTGGAGGAAGAGAAAGACAATTCGGTGATTGTGGAAGATTCTGTTCACTGGACTACCAAGAAAGTGTATGCTTTTAACCTGAAGGATAAATCGGTCAAACGACTCAGCGATAATGCCTATCCGGTGAGCGCTTATGCTGTCTCCCGCGACGGCCGCTGGCTAATCACTGCTCTTCAGATGAGTCCGCACTACCCGGCTGATGCTAATCCCAAGTCGCAGTACTATCTCTATGACCTGCAGAACGATAGCAAAACCCGTATTTTGCAGGGATTACAAACGCCTGGTAATTTTAAGTTCTCGCCCGACCATCAGGGGTTTTATTTTACGGCTGAATTTTCATCCAACCCTGAATGGAACGGGGCAGGTATTACTGAACTTTACTACTATGACCTTGCGCAGAAGCAGTTTGATAAAATTGATCTGAACTGGGATAACGGGCTAGGTGGTGATTATGTGCTCACTTCCGACGGCATATTAGCTCATCTGGCCAATGGTGCTACCCGCAAGCTGGCTTTTTATAACAAAAAGGGTGATGCCTGGCAGCAGCAGATGCTGGTGCTGGGAGACGACTGGCAGGAGCATATTGGCTCTTTTGAAGTCAGCGAGGATGGACAGAAAATGGTGTTTGACTATTCTACTGCCGACCAGCTGCCTGAGTTTTATGTAGCCGATGTGCAGACACGCAAAGGGAAATTATCTGTGGCCAATTCTCAGGAACTGGTTGCGCTCAACGACAAGCTTAAGAAGAAACCCCGTGCCCGCTATGAAGTACTGCGCTGGAAAGGCTACAATGATGAAGAAGTCAACGGCCTGCTGTATTATCCGGAAAATTATGAGGAAGGCAAAAAGTATCCCTTGATGCTTTCCATACATGGCGGCCCTTCCGGGGTAGATCTTGACCAGTGGTCAGAACGTTGGTCTACTTATCCTAATATCCTGTCGCAGAGAGGTGCTTTTGTGCTTAAACCCAACTATCACGGCTCCTCTAATCATGGACTGGCCTTTGTAGAATCTATCAAGGAAAACTATTACGATCCGGAATTGGAAGACATCACCAATGCCATTGAGCTGTTGGTAGAGCGCGGTATGGTTGACAAAGATAAACTGGGTACTATGGGTTGGTCAAACGGGGCTATTCTTACCACCATGCTGACCGTGCGCTACCCTGATATGTTTAAGGTTGCCGCCCCTGGTGCCGGCGATGTCAACTGGACCTCCGACTATGGCACATGCAGCTTTGGTGTTTCCTTTGACCAAAGCTATTTTGGCGGGGCACCCTGGGACGATCGCAATGGTAAATTCTTTAATGAGAACTACATTATCAAATCTCCTCTTTTTGAGTTAGAAAAAGTCAAAACACCCACTATTATTTTTCACGGTAGTGAAGACCGCGCGGTACCTCGCGACCAGGGCTGGGAATACTACCGGGCACTGCAGCAGGTAGACCAGGCTCCGGTACGCTTTGTATGGTTTCCCGGTCAGCCACACGGCCTGCAGAAAGTCACCCATCAGCTGAGAAAAATGGAAGAAGAACTAGCCTGGTTTGATACCTATCTGTTCAAAACCTATAAACCCGAAAATGAGGCCTTCAAAGAGAAGAGTCCACTGGCTATGCTGCTCAAGAAAAAAGAAGCTGCAAAAGAAGGACATCTTTACGGAAAAATGACCCAAGGAAAGCTTACACCTGAAGTACTGACTTTAAGTGAAGATACCATATCTGTAGGAAGATTTGAAGTGACCAACGCCCAGTATCAGGCTTTCAAGGCAGACCATAAATTTGCGCCTACAGAGGCCAACTTTCCGGTATATGGTATCAGACTGGAAGAGGCACAGGCCTATGTAAAATGGCTCAATGAGCTGAGCGGAGAAAGTTACCGTCTGCCCAACGCCAAAGAAGCTAAAAAGTGGCATGCTATGGCTCTTAAAAAAGCAGGTGAGGAAAATACCCTCAACTACTGGTCGGGCTACAAGATCACACCCAAAGAAGCAGATATGCTTCAGGAAAAAGTTAAAGAAGCCGGAAGAATGATGGTAAAAGAAGCAGGCTGTCATGCGCCTCTCATGGTAGAAAAAGCAGAAGTATATGACCTGGGTGGCAATGTATCAGAATGGGCCTCCGACGGTTCCTCCTACGGCTTTAGTGCTTATGATTATGCCGATCAGCAGCAGGAAAGGTCTACTTCAGACCAATACCGTGGTTTCAGGGTAGTGAAGGAGTAGCTATTTTTTTCTCTATAAGTTTATTTGACAAGGGTTACGTACTAAGCATAGTAGGTAACCCTTATTTTTTTTTGCTTTTTTATTTTTCATCAAGTTAATATACTGATCTCATGCCCCTCTTAAATTTTGACATGTCTTTAACGTAATCCAACAAGTCTAAATGAAATAGCAGGCTTTAATAGCTATTTGAAACCATTGTAGGATTCTTTTCATTCTACTATTTTTTTTGGCAGTCTGATTTGCTTTAAGCTTAGTCTGATGCAGCTCAGGTTTTGGGAAGAACAGAGGGATACGATGGAGAAAATCTGCCTTGATTTACCGTGATGCTGGGTAGAAAGCTGGTAGATATGATAGTTACACCAGCCTGTGAAGATCAAGAGTCCTGTTGCAAAGAAAACCAGTAAAAACCGCCTTAAAAATGTGTTCTTACAGTAAGATTGAAACAAAATATAAATCAATTACCAGGCTATTTGTTCAGGAAGCGACTGAGGTATGCCGGTCAGATTCTGAAAAAACGAGCATTTACTTAACAAATATAAAAATAATGGTTACCTTCACATTTGTTAAGTAAATAACAGATCAATGCAGGAACAATCTCTGGGTGAATTTGAAGAACTCGTGCTGCTGGTAGTAGCTGCCCAACACGATGCTGCCTATGGTGTCTCCATCATGGAAGGGCTGCAGGAAAAGCTTGATAAAAAGCTGAACATCAGCGCCATACATGTCGCGTTGAAACGTCTGGAGGAAAAAGGCTTTGTCAACTCCCGATTTGGCGGCATCACCAAGGAGAGAGGGGGCCGCCGCAAAAAATTTTATGTCATCACAGCCCTGGGCAAACGCATGCTCGACTATCGCTACTCACTGCGCAACAGCCTTTACCAGCAGATTCCCAAGATTTCTTTTAGCTAATGGAAAATCCTCCTAAGTACGCACTCAAGTTCCTGCGCTGGTTTTGCCGGGAAGATTACCTTGAAGAAATTGAAGGTAACCTGCTGGAATTATACGACTTACAATGCCAGCAATCGGAGAAAAAAGCCAAATTGGCATTTTACTGGAATGTGCTTCGTCATTTTCGCCCGGCCTTTATACGCGCCTTTTCCATGAGTCACACATTAACCCACCCTGATATGATACGCTATAATTTTATGATAGCCCTACGCCATTTTAAAAGGCATAAGGGCTCTTTTCTGATTAACCTGACGGGGCTTTCTACCGGGTTGGCCTGTGCGCTCATGATTTACCTTTGGGTAAACGACGAGCTGAACATGGATAAGTTCCATGAGTATGATGCACAGCTCTATCAAGTGATTGAACACCAGCAGCAGGCCGACGAAATCCTGACGCTGGATGGCACAGTGGGCGTGCTGACTGAAGCTTTGGAAGAAGATTTTCCGGAGGTAGAGTATGCTACCACGGTTACTCCAGCCAGCTGGTTTGGTGATTTTACCCTTGAGGTGGAGGAAAAGCAGGTTAAAGCGCAGGGGCAGTATGTCAGTAAGGATTTTTTCAACGTCTTCTCTTACCAGCTGCTGCAGGGAGATCAAGACCAGGTGCTCAGAGATAAGCATTCTGTTGTTATTTCTGAGGAGCTGGCGCTAAAGCTGTTTAATACCACTGAAAATGTGGTTGGCAGGCAAGTGGAATGGAACATCCTGCACTTTTCTGAGCAGGCCGTGGTAAGTGGCGTATTTGCCGGTACACCTGCCAACTCCTCCTCCCGTTTCGATTTTGTGGTATCTTTTGAGTTATTCAAAGAAATGTCTCCCTGGGTCACTTCCTGGGGTAATACCGGTCCGCACGCCTATTTGGTACTAAATGAGAAAACCGATATTGATGTGTTTAATGCAAAAATTGAAGACTACATTAGCGTAAGGTCTGATAACGGTGAATTCAGAAGCCTGTTTGCGCGACCCTATTCCGATGCCTACCTCTACGGCACCTACGAAAACGGCGTGCAGGCGGGTGGCCGTATAGATTACGTGCGCCTATTTACGCTGATTGGTATCTTTATCCTGCTTATTGCCTGCATTAATTTTATGAATTTATCTACGGCAAGGGCATCACGAAGAGTCAAGGAAGTAGGGGTAAAGAAAAGCATGGGCGTAGGTCGTTCGCCGCTGATTCTGCAATACCTGAGCGAATCGCTTCTACTGACCTGTTTTTCCTTCCTGGCAGCTTTTGCTATCGTAGGTTTGCTCTTACCCGAATTCAACAGAATTACTGGCAAAGAACTTTCGCTGCTCCCCAATATGGAGCTGATAAGCGGTCTACTGATCATCCTGCTGACTACGGCTGTTTTTGCCGGCAGTTACCCGGCTTTCTATCTTTCCTCTTTTAAGCCAGCTACCATCCTGAAAGGAAAATTCAGGGGATCAGTCGGCGAAGCCTTTGCCCGCAAAGGTCTGGTAGTGTTACAGTTTGCTTTATCGGCTATGCTTATTGTAGCCGTATGGGTAGTTTACGAGCAGATCCATTTTGTGCAGAATAAAAACCTCGGATACACTAAGGAGCAGCTAATCACCTTCCCTTTGGAGGGCGAGGTGGCTCAGAAAACCGAAACCTTTCTCCATGAACTGACCGACCTGCCGGGTGTGGTCAACGCCAGTACCTTAGCCAATCCGCTGATCAATAACGATAGAGCTACCGTGGGCCTGAGCTGGCAGGGAAAAAATCCTGATGAAATTTTACAGTTTCAGAATTTCAGCGTAGGTCACGACATGATAGAAACCTTAGGTCTGGAAATGGCCGCTGGCAGGAGCTTCTCCCGACAATACGGTACTGATAGCTCAGCTATCATCTTCAATGAAACGGCCATTGAACTGATGGGGCTGACTAATCCTATTGGAGCTACGGTAAATCTCTGGGGAAATGATCATACCATTATTGGAATTGTTAAGGACTTTCATTTTGAATCAATGCACGAAGAGGTGAAGCCCCTCTTCTTCAGATTGGATGATAGGTCACAGATCATCTTAGCCAGGCTGGAGGCCGGGCACGAAAAAGAAACTCTGGCCGCTTTGGATGAATTTTACCACAAATTCAATCCTGGTTACAGCTTTGATTTTAGATTTATTGACCAGGATTACCAGTCACTTTATGCCGCCGAGCAGCGGGTATCCACTTTATCTAAGTACTTTGCCGGTCTGGCTGTACTCATCTCCTGCCTGGGCCTGTTTGGGCTGGCTTCCTTTACTGCTGAGCGGCGTACCAAAGAAATCGGCATACGAAAGGTGCTGGGTTCGGGCAATCTGAACATCGTTTACCTTCTCTCAGGAGAATTCACTAAAACAGTACTAACGGCCATCCTGATTGCTTTGCCACTCAGTTATTTGGGCGCACAGGCCTGGCTATCAGGCTTTGCCTTCAGTATCGACCTTGACTGGTGGTATTTTGCCGGTGCTGGTATGCTGGTGTTGCTGATCGCTCTGCTTACCATCGGCTTACAGACGGTGAGAGCCGCCCGGGTTAATCCGGTTGAATGCCTGAGAAATGAATGATATAAAAACTCCCCAGGCTTGACTTCTGCCTGACCATAAATGAAGTATAATTGAGGATAGGGATGCTGCAATCTGATTTTCAGGATCATCAATCAGGTTGCAGCATTTAAATCCATTCTTTGAAACAGAATTGGTGACAAAAGCAGAGCATGATAAAAAACTGAGCATTTAAAGCTGAGCAAGCTTAACAAATGTTAAAAAATTACCTAAAAATAACTGCTGATATCAACAAAAAAACAAATTTTTCATATATTAATAACGATTTTCTATCAGAAAAAACTTAACCCGTTATTCATATGAAGAATGTAGTTCAAGAACATCCCTGGCTGAAGCAGTACCCTAAAAGTGTACCTGCTGAAATTAATCCTGATGTATATCCCTCTTTGCTAGAGTTTTTTGATGAAAAGTTTAAAAAATTTAAGGCAATTGATGCCCTGGAGAACATGGGCAAAAGACTCACTTTTGCAGAGTTGGATAGCATGTCAGCTTCGTTCGCTGCTTTTCTTCAGCAATCCGGCCTCAAGAAAGGCGATCGCATCGCCCTGCAGATGCCCAATATTTTGCAGTATCCTATCGCTCTTACGGCTGCCCTCAGAGCGGGCCTGATCGTAGTCAACACCAACCCGCTCTATACTGCCCGCGAAATGGAACATCAGTTTAAAGACTCGGGCGTTAAAGCCATTATAATCCTTGAGAACTTCTGCGACAAACTGGAGAAGGTGATCAAATCTACTGCTATTGAGAAGGTGATCATTACCAGCCTGGGTGACTGCCTGGGAGGACTTAAGGGTGATATCGTCAATTTTATAGTGAAGTACGTCAAAAAGATGGTGCCTTCTTACCATCTGGAAGGTGCGCTGAAGTTTAAGGATTGCCTTAAAAAAGGGCAAAATATGCAGTACCGTAAGCCTGAGGTCAAAAGTCAGGATGTGGCTTTTCTACAGTATACCGGTGGCACTACCGGTTTGTCTAAAGGAGCGATGCTCACCCACCGAAACATTATGGCCAATACCGAGCAGGCCAGGGTATGGGGGAACCCCATCGTTGAAGAGGGAAAAGAAATTTATATCACTGCCCTGCCTCTCTACCATATCTATGCCCTCACCGTAAACTTCTTCAACCCTATTGCCATTGGCGCCAAGAGTGTACTGATCACTAACCCCAGGGACATGAAGGGTTTTCTCAAAGAAATAGCCAAGCACCCCTTCACTGCCTTCTCCGGCATCAATACGCTTTACAATGGCATGCTCAGCCATCCGGATCTCAAAAAGGTGGATTTTTCTCATGTCAAAATTGCCTGTGCCGGCGGTATGGCCTTGCAGACTGCGGTAGCCAGTAAATGGGAGGAAATGACAGGCACTCAAATCGCAGAAGGTTACGGCCTGACCGAGACTTCTCCGGTACTTTCTTCCAATGTATATGAAGGTGAGGTAAGGTTAGGAACTATCGGTATCCCCTTCCCCAGCACTGAAATCAGGATACTGGATGAAAATGAGCAGCCTGTAGCGCCCGGCGAGCGGGGAGAGATTTGCGCCCGTGGTCCTCAGGTATTCGGCGGCTACTGGAACAAGGAAGAAGAGTCTAAAAAGTGCTTTACCAAAGATGGGGAGTGGTTCAAAACCGGTGACATTGGCATCATGGATGAAGAAGGCTTCTTCCGCATTGTGGATCGGAAAAAAGACATGATCCTGGTTTCCGGGTTTAATGTATATCCTAATGAAATAGAGGAAGTGATTTCCGGCCACCCCAAGGTGCTTGAAGTCGCTGCCATAGGTGTACCCGATGACAAATCTACTGAAGTAGTAAAGGTATTTATCGTTAAGAAAGATGCCTCTCTGACAGAAAATGAGATCAAAGATTTCTGCCAGGAAAACCTGACCAACTACAAACGGCCCAGGGTGGTAGAATTTTGTGATGAGTTGCCTAAATCAAACGTAGGTAAAATTCTCAGAAGAGAACTCCGAGACAAAGAGGCTGCCAAGGTCAGCTAGCCTGGTCAAAATTTGACTTTTTGCAGCTAGTGCTGGCTGAGATTTAACAGCATATCGCTAAAGCCAGAGGTGCCCGTCACTTCTGGCTTTAATTTTGGCAAATAGGAATTTAAATTTCATTATTTCCAAAAATAAGCCTTCAGAAGGAAAAAAATTCATTTAGCCTAATAAACAGAATGAAACAGCATAAATGGAGTCAACACACAAGTTGTTGGGTAGCTGATTAATTACCAACATCTAGCCTTTTTAAAGATCAATATCTTATGTTCAGGAAGTCAAATTTCCATCCCAGGCCTGCCCGAACCTCTGTTATGATGAAAAAATACTTTCTCAAAACTGATAATAAATACGATATTAAGCGTTAGCTGCTTTAAATCAGGATTCAGGTTTGAGAGTAAGGAACGCTATCCTGCTTTAGCCACAATTGCACAGGTGTAAACATAGAGTGTATGTCTCAGGAAAATGGATCTGTAAAAAATTATGAGCTGTCATCTCAGCTTACTTCACTCCAGCCCGAAATGGTGCTTCAGCAGGCCCGAACTCAGATTCAGGCTTTTGTACCCGACTTAAAAGATCAGGCACTTAAAAAGCTGCTTTTCTCCAAACTGTTAGAAGGCGTAAAAGTAGAAGTCATCCTATCTGCTGAGGGTGTGGCTCAGCAGGAGCTTCAGCTCTTGCAGCAAAAAGGCGCCCTGGTGTATCAACTTAAAGAGAATAAGACTTCATTTTCAAGACAGAAATTTTGCCTCATTGATCGTAAAACAGTCTTGTACGGATCTTCTCACTGGACTTTAAGGCAGGATAATTCCTTTTCTGAGAAAGCCCTCGTGACTGATCATCGGGAAACCGTGGATCGTCTCAGCCATCTTTTTGAGGAATACAAGACTCAATCACAACCCTATGAAAAACAGGTCAAAGGCAAGTCGCTGAGTACTTTGATTCAGTCTTTCTTTGGCAGAAATAAGGCTGTATCTGAACTTATGCCAGAAGAAGATAAGCAGGAACAAAAGAGCAAACCTGAAACCCGCACTGAGTACGAACAGGTGCTTGACTCCATGATCGCTGCCGAGGTGGCCAATTTTGACCGGTCTTTGCTCAGGAGCCAGGGCTTTGACAGGGCTAAAGCCAACAATGGCGATGCATTGGTATTAAACAAAGCGCTGGACAGTGTCTATTCTACTTTTGTTAATGATATCAATGTCATTGAAGACAAAAAGAAAAGACTGGTTAGTAAAATTGAAGAGCAAAGGGTTAAAAATGTGGCAGTCCAGAATGAAAAGCTTGAACTGCTGATCAACACCCTGCATACCGAAGAAGAGATTGAAAGGGAGAAGCTTTCCGGCAGGCTGATCCATCTCAGGGCGCAGGTCGCCGTAAGTGAAAAAGAAATTGATGGAATCAGGCAACATAAAATCTCTGCCTGTGAGGGTAAGATTCATAATATTGAGCAGGACATCAGGGAAAAGACAGTCGCTTTTGTCAAACCTGCCTTCAAGTGGTTTGAATTTATCCCCACCCTGATCGTAAACCTGGCCCTGCTTGCTTACCTGGTGCTTTTTTATTCCTCGGCAGCTTATATTCTCATTTTCAGCCAGCTTGATGCCCAGGAAGCCCAGCTCAGGGGCATTACCCCTAACCCACCTGAAGTTTTTAATCCTGAAGCTATCAGCCTGGCCTTTGCCAAGGGTGGGTCCGCTCCTTACTTCATTTTCCTTTTTGTGATTGTCCCCCTGGCCCTATCTATCATTGACCGGTTTATCAACCGTATCAACTGGTGGAAAACCACCCTGGTGATCTTTGGTATTTTGATAGTGGATGCTTTCATTGCCTACAAAGTGGCAGAGTCTATTCATAATGTGAAATATCTTTCGGGTGATGAGGATGAGCTCTGGACCTTCAACATGGTTTTTGAAGACCTCAACTTTTACCTGGTGTTTATTCTGGGCGCCCTGGGACTGTTGCTCTTCAAGGTAACCTTTGCAAAGTTTATTTCCATTTTTGAAGAAAGAAATCCTGACATAGCAGACAGGAAGAATCAGCAGCAAATCAGACAACTCAGAGAAGATATCAGGCAAGAGCAGAAAAACATCGTTGATTTCAAAGAAGAGGTAGAAGGTTTGGAGAAAAAGATCATTCAGCTGAATAAAGATATACAGGTCACAGAAGAAGAGCATACTTCACTTCCTGCCATCAAAGCAAAACAGCTTGAAAAGGCCAGAACTGAGCATGGTATCAGGTGCCAGGCTATTGAAAGGACGACCGATGTTTACAAAAATCACATTGAAAATGACCGTCTTCCTATTTCTCTTGATTCGGTAAAAGATAGGATCAACGTATTTCTGGAAGGCTGGAATGACTTCCTGCACGAAGAATATGCCGTGACCAAGGCCATAGAGAAGTCAAAACAGGCAGCCGAAGTAGCCAATCAGTGGCAGCAGGAAAAACTGAGTGGCAGCCTTGACAGTCGCATCAAAGCCTGAAACATTCATAAGAAGTATGATTTTAAAGATGAAGTAAAAGTTGATGAAACAGCCAATAAGAATAAGACAGCTTCTTTACGGATTTATTATGATTGCCCTTCTTTTGGCTTGTAGTTCCAAAAGTGAAGGGATAAGAGATGAAGAAGTGGTTGCCACTGAAAACCAGGGCAATTCAGCAGATGGTGAAACTTACTACATTACCCACTACAATGTCATTTTTGCCCCAGACCTGTCTAACCGGGTAGATCCATCTTTGTATCCGAGATCACTGGATGACCGGCAGATCCTGGATGTTTTACTGGATAATATTTACCCCAGGATTCTCAATTATAAAAGATCCAGTAATCAACTGGATGAATTTTCCATGTCGTTTGTCAACCAGAAACTCGCCAGTGCTTATGGGGTAGAAGTTGATAAGCTCAACATTGATTTTGGAAAATTCGGGCATAAACAATTGGAAAGGATAGACTACATCAAGGGCAGGAGTGAAAGTACGCTGGAAAAAGATGTTACATCGTTTACCGGAGAATTTGAAAAGGTCTACTCTTCTGCTGTGCAACAAACTTTCGGAGCTGATATATGGACTTTTCTCAATAGCGGAGTAGATAACCTCATGCTCAAATCAGCTGCCGATCCACGATTTTTCAACGGTAAAACCTATGTAGATAATTATCGTAATGTGCTCGTACTGCTTACGGATGGCTATTTGGAAGCAGGTTTGTACGGCAGCAAGGCCTGCCCTGAAACAAACCGCTGTTATTACCTGAGCAAAGAAAAAGTAGATGGCTTTCGCTCTGCCTTCCTTAAATCAGGAGAAAAGGACATGAAGGCATTTTTTGAAAAGAACAATTACGGTATTGTGCCTGTAAACAACCCGCAGCTCCAGCATGCTGAGATACTGGTGCTTGAAATGTACGACCGCTCTCTTTCCAAAGGAGGCAGTGCCACCGTTCACCCCAGCGACATGGAAATCCTGCAGCTTTTCTGGACTGACTGGCTGGAAGCTTCTGGCGTTAAACGCTATGAACTGCGCCCTGCCCTGTCTACCAAAGAGGAAACTGAGCGAGTAATTCTGAATTTTATGGGAGTGAAATAGGCAACTTCACTCCCGTTTACTATTCATCGGTGCAGACCGCATTCTGTTTTAGCCTGACCAGCCCATCTGCCCTGACGGCCTTTGCCCTTAAAAGTACAATGCTTGCACCCTATAGACTCATAGCCTAATGGTTTGAGCGGATGTTCTGGCAGATTCCACTTCTGAAGATAGTCCTTCACCTCGGCTTCTTCTACATCAATGAGCGGGTAAAACTTCAGGATACCGTCCTGTAATTGAAAAATATCTTTCTGTCGGCGATGGCTGTTTTGCCAGCCCATCAGGCCTGATACCCAGATATGAGCTTCCTGCCTGATTTGAATCATAGGCTCCACCTTGTTGACTGAGCAGCAAAGGTCAGGATCGGTTTTCCAGAGCTTGTTATCGCGTGTGAACTTATTCTTCCAGTCCTCCGGTTGAAGCTCCTCCACATCCAGTTCAAACATTTCCTGCAGCCGATTTTTATAGGCAATAGTTTCTTCAAAATGAAAGGTGGTATCCAGAAAGATTACCTTTTGCCGGATATTTTGCCTGTAATATAAATGAAGAAGGAAAACAGCTGTGGTTCCAAAAGAAGAGGTAAGTACGATCCGCTTATCTCTAAGCGAGCGATTGCAGTAAAGTGCCCTGAGTCTTTCTTCAGGATTAAGTGTTTTAAAAATACCATTCAGCCTTTGAATGTCTTTTTCACGACTGATGTCAAAGCTTTGTCCGGGCCAGCAGGCTTCGGATTCCTCCTGGCAGAGGTTTGTCTGGTTTTGGATCATAAATGCGTAATTTCTTTTTCCTGCTGAGATGATTTTTGTGAAGGAGCAAAAGAAGCGGTCACCTCTTCCAGTACTTTAAGTTTATGCTGAAAATCTCCCTTCAGTTGTTCTCTTAACGAGCGCAGGTTGAGCAGTATATCCTGCATGTTATCAGGAAAAAATTCTTCAAAAAACTGCCTGAGCCTTTTAGCCATAGTAGGTGATTTGCCATTGGTAGATATGGCAATTTTGAGATCACCTTTACGTACCACCGAACCGAGGTAGAAATCACAAAGGTCAGGCGTATCGGCCACATTGGTCAGTATTCTTCTTTTGCGGGTTTCCTGCCTGATCTGTGCATGCAGCGAGGGGTTATCTGTTGCCAGTACCACCATATCCTTATTTTCCAGGTCAGCCATCTCAAACTTTCGGTGCAGTATGTTCACCCTGGGATGAAGGGCAGCCAACTGCTGCACTTCATCTTTTACAAAATCTGCTACCAGTGTGATCTCCGCCTCAGGAGAATTTTTAAGCAGGGCTTCCAGTTTCTCAAGTCCTACGTTACCCCCTCCTACCAGCAGGGTTTGCAGGTGTTCCAACTTGAGAAAGATAGGAAAAAGCCGGTTTTGTCCTTCATTTTGCTTACTCATGGTTTCTTGATTTAATTTATGAATCATCAAACACCTGCCACAGCCCTGATTTCCAGTTCCCGCTTCACCGCCTGTGCCACGTAGGCAGGATGCAGGGCAGCCACTTCGCCAATGACTATTACGGCCGGGGATGAAAGCTGCTGCTCTTCGGCCATACGACACATATCTTCCACCCGGCTCACACCCACTTTCTCATCTGGCAGGGAACCGTTCTGGATGATAGCCACAGGCGTAGCTGCCTTTCCGTAAAATGAAAAGACCTCTCTGATCTGTCGTAATTGCGCCATGCCCATCAGTATGACTACGGTAGCTGATGACTGAGCCGCCAGAGGAATGTCAGCAGAAATCTGCCCTTTACGTGTTGTACCGGTAATCACCCAGAAGCTTTCGCTCACACCTCTGCGGGTTAGCGGGATGGATTGCAGGGCTGGCACCGCATTAACACTACTGATACCGGGCACCAGGCTGACAGGTACACCGGACTGTTCGGCATAAAGCTGCTCTTCATGTCCTCTGCCAAAAACATATGGGTCTCCACCCTTGAGGCGCACCACATGCCCGTATTTTTTTGCACAAACCACGATTAGCGGGTTAATATCTTCCTGGGCCATCTTATGACTTCCCGCTCGTTTACCCACATAAATTTTAGGGGCTTTTTGCGGAACGTAGTCGAGCAGCGCGTCATTGGCAAGAGCATCGTAGAGCACACAATCGGCAGTCTGCAGGGCTTTGATACCTTTCAGGGTAATCAGATCAGGATCACCGGGCCCTGCGCCTACCAGGGACAATCTTGGGTTAATGGATCTAACCTTAGACATGGGTTTTTAAATTTTTCTGTTGTTCACGGACTTTCTGCACCAGTACTATGAATGACTGGCTGGCTGATAAGTAGTGCTGGGCAAAGGCTTCATCTGGTTCATGCTGGTTGATTTGAAGTACCAGTTCTTCAAAGCTGCTGTCTAGTTTTACCAGTCCTTTGCTCACAAAATGTTCGTCAAAGTCACGAATTGTATTTATCTGGGTGTTTGGATTGATATCTTCAGCCAGCAGCAGGGCTTTGGCACCAATGACAAAAGCACTATAAGCATGATAAATAGCATCAGCATAGCTTTGCCCCTGGTAATTTTCAAAAGCATGCACCAGTTTTTCTTCCGCTTCCAGCAGTAGGGTTTGTATCAGGTCAATCACCACACCGGCGCATTCGCCTACACCAGCCTCCACTTTGAAGGTTTCATCGGCATGCCGCCAGTCGTGGTAGTCATCAGCCAGCAAATTCTCCAGTTCAGTAAGCGGCTTGAGCAAATGGTAGAAATACATTTTTCCCTGCCGGGCAAAGTAATCAGCATAATACTCACCCTCCTGGCTATTCATTTCATAATCATCCAATAGAGCTCTAAGAGTCTCAGGAGCTCGTTTGCTGGGTACTTTGATGACCTTTTCGGCGATACGTCCTTCTCCGTTTCCGTCTACACCTCCGCCCAGCAGAACCTGCAGGGCAGGCAGTACATTTTTATCTTTGTCTTTAAGCGAACTGCCATGAAAGCCAATGCTGGCGATTCCATGCTGACCGCAGGAATTGGGGCAGCCTGATATCTTGATCTTGATGTCATTGTTCCTGATCAATTCTGGATATTCTTCCCTGATGAGCTGTTCAATTCGTAGAGAGGCACCGGTACTATTGGAGATACCCAGGTTGCAGGTATCTGTGCCGGGGCAGGCCGTTATATCAGCAGTACTGTCAAAGCCAGGCTCGGCCAGGTTGAGCGCATCTAGCCCGTTAAAAAGATGAGGCAGCGCTTCTTCTGTTACAAACTTGAGCAGTAAACCCTGGTTGACGGTGATGCGGATATCATCAGACGCAAAAGCAGCGACCACCTCAGCCAGCCGTCGTGCATTATCAGAATGAATATTGCCCAGAGGAAGTTTGATGTAAACACCGAAGTACCCATCCTGCTTTTGTGTAAAAACATTGGTGGCCTTCCAGAGGGCAAATTTGCTCGGGTCATTAGGATCTACTTTTTCAAAATTGGTTTGCCTGGGCAATACCTGCTCTGGCACTATGTTAGTATCCACCTTATATGTTTTAACCTTCAGCGCCTTGTATTCCGCACTTGCCAGACTGAGAAGCTCATCTTTACCTATTCCCTTGAGCAGGAATTTCATGCGGGCACGGCCTCTTTTGTTACGTTCTCCATGACGGTCAAACACCCTTAATAATGCTTCGGCAAAAGGCATCAGCTGATCCTCTTCCAGGAAATCAAAGGCTACTTCAGCCATCTGAGGCTGGGCGCCCAGCCCCCCACCGATCAGGACTTTGAAGCCTCTAATAGGCTGGCCATTTACCAGTTTCACCTTGGGAATGACCCCCAGATCGTGAATAAAGGTGAAGGCAGAATCTTTTTCGCTGGAAGAAAAGGCAATCTTGAACTTGCGGCCCATCTCCTGGCAAACAGGATTACGCAGAAAGTATTCAAACATAGCCTGGGCATAAGGAGATACATCAAAAGGCTCTTCAGGATCAATACCTGCTTTAGCTGATGCGGTAATATTGCGAACCGTATTGCCGCAGGCCTCTCTGAGCGTGAGCGTGTCTTTTTCCAGTTCGGCCCACAATTCGGGTGTACGGTCCAGGCTTACAAAATGCAGCTGGATATCCTGCCGGGTCGTCAGGTGTAGGTTACTGTTGGCGTATTTATCAGAAACATCTGCTACCCTTTTGAGCTGGGCAGTAGTGAGCCTGCCAAAAGGAATCTTGATCCTGACCATCTGTACCCCCTGCTGCCTTTGGCCGTAAACGCCCCTAGCCAGGCGCAGACTTCGGAAGCGGTCCTCATCCACTTTTCCTTCACGGAAGAGGCGGATTTTCTTTTCCAGTTCAATGATGTCTCTTTCTACAATTGGGTTTTCCAGTTCAGTTCTGAAACTTTGCATATGGGTAATAATTAAATTGCTTTAAAATAAAAAAGCCTTTCCCGCTTACAGGAAAGGCTCTTTGTTAATTTGATCTACTCACTCAGCATCTGATTGCAGTCGTCTGTTTGCCAGGTAAATCAATTGAACACACCTCTCCCATGAGTTGCGGAGGCATACAACACCAGAACCAGCAGGCGCAGCGGCGGGCCGCTGTTATTTTTTGATTTACTTTAGGTATTTCTATATGCATTTCTGTTGAAACATTTGATACTGATGTAAGTCTTAACGATTTATCAAAAAAAAACCTTTCCCGCTTACAGGAAAGGCTTCATTTATCTTAGATAGTACCAGTTATAAACTGATCCTAATTAATATCATAAGACGATGGTGAATCCTTTCCAAATTCAATCCAGGCACAACACCAAAACCAGCAGGCACAACGGCGTGCGGCAGTGAGTTTGTGGTTTGTTTTAGAGAGGTTACCAATCATACAATAAATGCTTGTTTTGATTTATGAATATTCAATAATACTACAGACTTTTTAAGAATCAAATTGTTTATAAAATTTTTGTTTCTCATCTCTTCTTAAAACCGGAAAGCTAACTTCATTTTTTCCCATAGCCAGGGTAAGCACCAAGTACTCTTTTTAGCAGCACATTGAACTTAGATATGTATTCGTAACAGTGAAAAATGAATGCAGGCTCCCTTAATTTTTCCGGAATCAGACATTATCAAGCGGTTCCTTTATCTGTAAGTCTCTGCTCCTCAATGGAGCAAAGCTGTCAAAAGTTAACTAATCACAACAATTCCTTAACTTCTTATTAATAAGCAGCAATGACAGACTAACTAATTTCGTGATGTAAACACCCCGGAATATACTCCTATTGAATTAATCATATACTTACATTTTTTTTGGCTTATGAGCTCCAGACCCTATAGAGTATTAGCTGTAGACGATGATGAAGACATACTTGAATTATTAGAATATAACCTGCTGCAAGAAGGTTATCAGGTAAAAATTACTGACGATCCTCTGAAAGCTATAGCCATAGCTCAGACCTTTGTTCCGCATCTGATTCTTCTTGATATCATGATGCCTCAAAAAGATGGTGTTGAGACTTGCAGAAGTTTAAGAAAACTACCTGAACTGGATAAAAGCTTTATTGTATTTTTGACGGCACGTAGTGAGGAATATTCTGAAGTTGCTGCCTTTGAGGCAGGTGGAGATGGATTTATTCACAAACCAATCAAGCCCAGAGCGCTCATGAGTCGTATCAGAGCCATCTTACAGAGAGAACATAGTAAAAACAACAAGGAGGCCATTCTTGTAAAAGCTAAAGGTCTTGTTGT
This sequence comes from Cyclobacteriaceae bacterium, assembly GCA_046541235.1. Taxonomy (GTDB): domain Bacteria; phylum Bacteroidota; class Bacteroidia; order Cytophagales; family Cyclobacteriaceae; genus Catalinimonas. The sequence continues at coordinate 45,807 of JBKHDR010000007.1, forward strand.
AGATAAAAGTAACTATCGAGCAGTAGTTAGAGATAAAACTATCACGCTCCCTAAAAAAGAATTTGAGCTACTTTTTCTTCTATCTTCAAATCCTGATACTGTTTATTCAAGAGAAGAACTTCTGAGACAAATCTGGGGAGCAGACGTATATGTACTTTCGCGTACGGTGGATGTGCATGTCAGAAAAATCAGAGAGAAAATCGGAACTGAATTTATACATACTGTGAAAGGAGTAGGATACAAATTTGGAGGTAAAGTATAATATCAAACTAAATGTTTCAGTTTCCTACTCTTCACTTCATGAGTGACACTTGTTTGTTCTAATAAGTTTTTAAAGGACATCTTCTTTTAGCAAAATTGACTTAATCAAAGTTTAGAACAGATCATTCTTTATTTAACTTTAGTTTATCGCTGAAAGCCTATTTTTTTGTGCTGCCTTCAGGAATTTGATCTTCATTTCTTAGTAAATTCATTTTTTAGTTAAGCATCAAACAGATTCTTATTCTGTTATAAACCGATGCTGTGCCCCTAATTGGCCATGATGGGCATTGAGAAGAACCAATAGTAATAGTCCTATCACTACCAGTACAGTGATGCTTAGCCTGAGCCAGAGTTTTTGATAAGAGTGGGTAGAAGGATAACTGATTCTAAATTTTGATGAAAACAGGCTACCAATCACTAACAAAAAAAGATATAACCAGTACATAATTTGCAAACCAATATTTTCACCCATCCAGGCTGCAGAAAAAAGGTGCGACAAGGTGATTAGCCATGCCATTAGGAAGGTAAAAAGCATCAAAACCTGTTGCCTTTTCCATACATAAATGCCTTTCAATTGCTTACGGTATGACCAACTGAGCACTGCCGGAAAGATAATCAGGCTAAAGAGGCTTAACTTTCGGGTTGCAGAGATAAAATGAGCAATATCAAGCAAGCCATGTAAATTAGCACGACTGAGGAGACGATCCTGGTCCATGTTCTGAATGATATTGATAGACGGGATTATTAGAATGATCATCAACCATCCCAGCAGATTAGCGGCCTTATCAGGAGGTTGTGATACTGGCCAATCTTCAGAAAATATAGCGTATGCCATACCTAGACCACCAAAAAACCCCAGCGAATAATCCATAAATCGCCAGAGGTCGGGCATAGTGCTCAGGCTTTCAGTAAGGCTTTCTAAAAAGCATCCTATGGCAAAGCCAAAACCGCATCCTAAAGAGGTAAACAGAGCCACCTTTAATCCTTTATGAAAACCCTGCCTGTACAAAAACCAACCCAGAGCAGCTGAAGCTCCCAGGCAGGAGGCCCACAGTTCAGAGCGGGGAGGCGTCATAAACCACTCCAATTGGTAAATCAACAGTCCCCAGAAGAGAAAACCTGCTACAAACATTTCAACAACCAGCCTTGACCAATCTGGCTTTTTAGCTGGGCTGCTCTCTAAGCTTAGGCCTGTGAATCCTCCTCCGATGAAACCATAAATCGCTCCTACCAGAAAGAGAGAAAAGAGGCCAAAAGCCACATTGAGAGGATCGTCTGCTTTAACATAGCGAACTAACTGTCCGTAACTCATCATACCTCCAGTCCCGAATCCAATGGCAGAGAGCGCTGTTATGCTGGTAAGTCGTTTGTTCCAGTCTTCACGATCGGCCAATACCAGCAGCATCATTACACCAAGGGCACCTGCCCATGCTGCTCCTTGTTCATGACCGAAGTACCCCCTGAGAGACCAGGCAACGCCAAGCGAAAGTGCAGAAAGTAATAGTCTGAAATAAAAGCCTGTATAACCTTTCATACTAGTATTCTATAGAGCTTACATGCTTCAATCCTCAATGAGGATGTTCTTATTTGCCAATTTATTAATATTGAGTGAATACTTTTCTGCTTTCAAATCTATAAAAAAGGCTAAACATGGAAAATATCCTGATAAAAAGCTCTACTACTGCAATACAAAAGGTACAACTTGAAGACGCCAGGTGACTACAGGCTAAAGTATCAGTGTTTTTCAGTTGGTAGAGGCTTTGATATGCCTGAGACGGATGATCTAAAGTAATTGTAAGCATAAGAAATGCCCAGCAGAAAAAGTACAGCCAGTATTCCTAACAGGCTGTTGATGGGCGGATTAGCTGAAAGCGACAGCCTGATAAGAATGGTAGCAAAGGCAAAAGATGAGTATCTGAAAATATTGTAGTATTTAGATGTATAACGAAGAGAGTAAAGTAGAATCAACACATCTGCGAAAATGAGTATAAAATAAAATGTGTTGATGCTTGGCTCATAAATACCCAACCTCAGCCATTCTTCCAGGTCGTATATACCCAAACCTAAAAAAACCACCAGCAAGCCCATAGCCACTAATTGTTTAAACCTGACAAAATCCTGCTGCTCCTGATCTGAATAGGTGATCTTTTCGTGCATCTGGATTTTGTAATAAAAGCCAAGCAGAAAAAAGATAATGAGTGCGCCAAATGCATCATAAAACATATGATAAAAGGCAGGGTCATAAAAGCTTTCCCGACCCACATGCTCATACTGATGCCCGAATTCTTTAAATGCTGAACGCAACAGAACTATGGACAGTATTTCAAACTGTTTGCCCACGCTATCTGCCACCGACCTGGGTAAGACAAATATTAAGCCCATTGCTTCTATGATCAGCAGAGCAGTAAAGGCTATATCAACAGCAATAAAGAAACTTCCCTGAAAGTTGATAAACCCCAGTTTACCCATACTGGCAAAAAGCAAACCTACAAGAAATCCCAGAATCAGCAAATTGCTCGCTACATGAGTAGCAAAGCGGGTATGCCAGTACTTTTCAATATTAGAGAACCAGACGAACATAAGGCCGGATTAAGAATTTATTAAAATTTGCCATATTTATACTGATAATGCAACCTCTCAGTAAAGAAAAGAAGAATGAGAGTCACTACAAATTACTTTTTTACTCTAATCCGGATTTTTAATATGTGGACTTCAGTCATTGATTCTATTTTTTCAATCAAATTAAATACATCAGTGATGAAGCACTATCGCTGTGTTCAGCTTTGCCTTTTGTCTTTTTCAATCTTTTCCTGCACCTCTGAACCTTCTACAAACAGTCGCTCTGCGCCTGATCATCCTATTCAGAACAGAGAAATAGCTACCTTGCCTGACAATCATCACATAGAGGTAGTCGTGCATAGGGGGGCGAACCACCTGGCTCCGGAAAACACTTATGCCGCCGCCGCCAAAGCCATTGAGCTGGGCGTTGATTATGTAGAAATTGACGTACATCTCAGCCTGGACGGTGTTCACTATATAATTCATGATTTTACACTGGGAAGGACTACTGATGGTTGGGGACCGGTACGCTTACGTAATTCGGAGTACATTGACTTGCTGGATGCTGGCAGTTGGTTTAATGAGGCATATACGGGTGAGCCGGTACCCCGCCTTTCGGAATACCTGAATTGGATAAAAGGAAAAGCTAAAGTGTATCTGGATGTAAAAACAGCTGACCTGGAGGAAGTAGTTGACATCATCAGAGAGCTCCAAATGGAAGAAGATGTTTTTTTCTGGTTTTGGAACGATGGGATGGCTCATAAGTTCAGAGAACTGTCTCCAGATATGGGTCTTAAAATAAATGCAGGCAGCCCCGAAGAGGCGCGTAAGGCTAAGGCCGAATTTGATGCTACTCTCATTGAATGCCATGTTGACCAGCTTACCGAAGAGTTGAAGAAAGTCTGCCGGGACCTGGGAATGCGAATTATGGTTTATGCCGATAGCAATACTCCTGAAGAATACGAAAGGGTGATCAGCTCAGAGGTAGATTTAGTCAACCTGGACCGTCCTGAGCTTTATATCCAGGTGTTGGATAGTATTAGAAGTGAGTAGTAAAGTTTGATCAGGTTCAATAACAAAGATAAGGAAACTCAACCTAGAGTTAAAACTATGGCTGTTGTCTTTATTTCTGGGAGAATGACTATAATTGTATTGAGCAAATATATTTACTGAAAAAATGTATAAATCAATCATATTGCTGTCTGAAAAATCTTCCGGTTCAAGTGCTTTTCAACAACTTCTTTCTGCTGTGCAGGAAGTTAAACATATAAGATCTACCCGGCATTTTGAGAACGAATCACTCTACTGGACCAAAGCAGCCTCTATCCTGCAAATGCCTCAGCTTAAAATGGTTGACAGTGAGGTACCCCTTTCCAGAAAAAAGGCGATAAGGGATTTAAGGGAGCTTTTGGATTACAATCTTGAGAATTTCAATCCACCTCAGGATGATAAGTCACTTATTTTTGAAGGATGGAAGCAACTTTGCAAAGAGCATCAGCCCATTTTTTTTGAAAAATCCCCCCATCATCTTTGCCAGTGGTCAGCATTGAGCCTGATCATGGAATTCATGCAGAGCAATAGTGAAGTCGACACTTTACTGGTAGGTTTAATCCGGAACCCTATGGACACTATTTACTCACAATACAAAAGGTGGAAAACTCACCCGGAAAAAGTGGAAAAGCAGTGGATAACCTCCTATTCTAATTTGCTAAAACTAAAGGAAGTAATGGGCGAAAAGCTATATATTATCCGTTACGAAGACCTGATCAGTTCTGTTGATTATCTTATTCCTGTTCTAGATTTTTGTGGTATTGATCAACAGTCTGTAGATGCGAAATATTTTCACGGAAAATCGCTACAAAAATGGAAAAATGATTCATTTTTTGGCTTCACCTTAAGTGAAGAAGCATTATCGCTAGCCAGTCAGTTTGGTTACACAAAAGACAGTCTAACAAATACCACTTATTTTTTATGGCCTGTGACCTGGGGAGTTATGCGAGTGTTTCATAAGCTCATTTCCCCTTTGAGGTATTTGATGAAAGCCTGAAGTCGTAGCAACAAAGTCAAGCTTGCAATGATAATATCCATGTCTTGCGCCCCGAAGGAACCAATTCGGGAACACAAAACTTGATTCACATACCAATAGCTTTGACAAAATAATCTTCAGTCAGTTAGCATTTTGATAGCCTCCTTTTCAGTCCATTGAAAACTTTTTAACTTTCATAAATAGCCATTATGCCTCAACCTTTGCAATCCTTTTCAACCAGGACTCATAAATTTCTTCAAATGTAGTTTTGAGATCTTTTGTTATGTTCCAGTTTGGGTAATGACTTCTCATTTTTGACAAATCGGAAATATAGCACATATGATCCCCTTCGCGGTTTTTATCTACATATTCATAGATCATCTCTTTTCCTGAAATGCTTTCAATGAGTTTGAAAGCCTCTAATATGGAAGTGGAATTGGATCTGCCGCCACCAATATTATACACTTCAGCTACCTTTGGGGCTTTGATAAATTCATCTATGAACATGGTTACGTCATATGAATGGATGTTATCACGTACCTGCTTGCCTTTATATCCATAAATGAAATATTTTTTTTGCTCCAGGTTACACTTAATCAGATAACTTAGAAAACCATGTAATTCCACTCCGGAATGGTTTGGCCCGGTGAGGCATCCTCCTCTCAGGCAACAGGTTGGCATATTGAAATACCTTCCGTATTCCTGCACCATAACATCAGCCGCAACTTTAGAAGCTCCAAACAGCGAATGTTTAGACTGATCAATGGTAAAACTTTCTTTAATACCGTCTTTATAAGCCGGATCTGCATAATCCCAACGTGTTTCGGTTTCAATTAAATTGAGATAGTTTGGAGCATCTCCGTAGACTTTATTTGTTGAAAGATGCACAAAAACCGATTCAGGAAAATTTCTTCTGCTTGCTTCCAGCAAATTAAGCGTGCCTACCGCATTGGTATCAAAATCATCAAAAGGACGACTTGCAGCCAGGTCATGACTAGGCTGAGCCGCAGTATGTACAATGGCATCAGGCTTGATGGTGGCAAAAAAATCCAGGACATCTTTCCTATTCCTGATATCAAGTTCCACATGTCTGAAGTTTTTATACTGCTCAGATAATCTCGCCTGATTCCAGCGTGTATCCCCGCCTTCACCAAAGAAGTCGGCACGCATATTATTATCAATACCAATTACTTCCCATTGATCTTCACAAAACTTTTTGACAACTTCACTACCAATAAGACCACTGGAGCCTGTTACTAACATCTTCTTCATAATAAATTGATTTAGGATTTATGTGTAGCGGTTTTAAAAAAATGAACAGCAAATAGATAGATAAAAAAGAGGTTTGTATAGAGATATCTTCTCCACAATCTTTTGGGTTCTCTTGTTAATCTGTAAAGCCATTCCAGCCCGTTATTCTGCATCCATACTGGAGCTTGCTTTACCTTGCCAGCGTGAAAGTCAAAAGCAGCACCCACGGCCATCATGACAGCATTTACTTTTCCAAGATGGTCAGCCACCCACATTTCCTGCCTCGGACAGCCTCTGCCCACAAGCACGATATGAGCACCTGAATTGTTAATTTTTTCAATATCTTCCTGATCTTCTTCAGGGGTGGCATCTCGGAACCTATCAGCATGGATGCCACATACTTTTACACCCGGATAATTTTTGTTTATAAAAGCTACTAATTTGTTTATAGTGTCAGAAGTACTCCCATAGAGATAAACCTTAAGGTTCAGGGCCGAAGCCTTTTTCAGTACATGTAGAGTGAGAGTAGGACCATACACCCTGTCTTTGAGCTTGACATTATGAAAAAAATTCAAAGCCCATCGTACCGGTTGCCCATCCGGCACAACCATATCAATCTTGTTGACTTGTGCGTTTAGATCTTGATTCCATATTGACTCTACAAGTCCATGAACTGCCAGTGCTGATAATCCATAACTTTTTTGAAGTAAAGCATTCTGGATCAGGAGTTCTGAAGCTGACTCATAATCTAATATGGAATAATTTACTGAAAAAAGATTTTTTTTGAGATGAGAAGAAAGTTGCTTATTCATCTTAGCACTTTGGTTTGCTATATATGTTTTTATTAAAAATTATTAAGGACACAGCTTCAGCCGTATTGTTAAAACTACATTTATCAAGTTGGGAATTCTCTGCTTAAGCAAAAAAACCTGCTGGAAAATTACATCCGAAGCTTTCCTCAATTTAATTTTAAAGTTTTTTGTGGTTTCATTTGAATGCGTATTTAAAAGCTACCCATGTCAAATCAACATTACCACTTATAGCATGCCTTACTGCTTAATTGAATAATTCTCTTTTGAAATATTTTGAATCCTCCTTAGGTGTCAGGTACCATCCGGGATCTCTGGGTCTGAATATTCCGTCAACAAAAACATATTCGAACTTAGGATAAACAGACAAAATATTTTCCAGTTCTAATGGCCAGGCCCACTCACTGAACATAACTATACCAAAAGGGTAGATGGCTTCACCTATCTCCCAATAATCCTTCATATTATCACCGTCTGCATCAATTTTTTGGGTTAATTCAGCAATGTGTATTTCAACATCTGGCCCCTTGACTATGATATAGGGATCAAAGGGGATAGGCAGCAACATTTCACCTTCAAGAATATCAATCGTTATTACTGACTTTGAAGGCTCAACAAAAGTAGTCCCTGGATTAGAGTTGGCATGAAATCTATTTCCCTGAGGCTCAAGTATTTCCCTCGTACTTGGAAAAACAGTGATGAAAAAATCCTCACCCCCTACATTAGTCAATTGCTCTGTTTCATAAGGTACTGCATCATTAAGAGGAGAATACCTTTTAATTTCCACATTCACATTTCCAGATATAGGAAATCCTATTCGGAATTCATGGTCAAAGGCACTTCCTCTAGCCAGAGCAGAAAATTCCATTTCAACTTTATTAGGTACTTTTCCTTTATAATATACATTAGCCTTCATGGTTGTTACAAAATCATTGTAATCTGCATCCCCGGCTTCAGGATAAAGATCTTCAAAGGCCATAGTCGCCACATTCTCTATTGGATATTTTACCACACATTCATTCAGGCAGTACTCATAGTATGAACCGTCGACTGCCACACCATCTAAAGCGCTTCCATCCATCCATGATCTTGCTTCTTCCAATACGTTTCCGCTGGAGTTTAGGCGCTTAGTCTCCAGACTTAAAGCGATATCCTCACAAGCAGCAATTTCGTTTAAAGAAAAAGTAAACTGCACACTTCTTACCAGGGGTTCATGAGAGGTCTTTATTGGAAATTCATTGACCCTGACATTCAGATCATCATTTACAGGTATGTTTCTGATCTCACCAATATAAAGGTAGGCAGCACTAAAGTACCATTCTTCATCAGTGTTTACCGTCACATAAAGACTGTCAATATCATTCGCCAGAACTACTTCTCCTACTTTCACACCACCGCTTGTATTGATGTCTCTTGTCAAAGAGCTTCCGCAAGTTGTTTCAGTAGGCGGCACAATTTCTTCATTCAGGAACTCAATGCTTTCGCTTATTTCTTCGTCTTCTTTACAAGAATAAAAAGCTAAGCTCACCAACAGGATAGCCACCAGATTTAAAAAAAATGTTTTCACGTTTGATCGGTTTAGGAATTCCTTACAAATATTTTAAAAAATTTATGCTCAATTCACCTGCCCCTCTGCTTATCCCTTTATGATTTTGCCATTAAAAAATTTCTTGCCGTCTTTATTATAAATTGTCATATAGAACAGTCCATCAGATAAGCTATATCTATCCATATTTATTGAAATGATATTATCATTAATCATAATATCAGATGGACTTATGTTAATTTTTCTTCCATCAACAGTAAATATATCAAAGTTAAGCTCTTCCGGATTGATTGTAGTATTTGTTTCAACAAAGATTTCATTACTAAAAGGATTGGGATATACGCTTATGATCTCATTTAAATTATCACCTATTTGGGTAACATGACCTGATTTCAATACTTCTATCCCTGCTACTAGCGGGCTTCCGTCTTTGGCATCAAAATCAATATCCAGAACACCATCACTTTGTAATTCATAAGATTTCATCATTGCAGTATGATATCCGGCTTCCTCAAATATATCAATATCAGCCTCTAAAACCTGATCATCTGCAATGATGTCAAATATTCTTTTTCCTGCCTCTTCATATTCATTTTCAATCAGATACACCCTTAGATTCAACGGCATACCCTCTTCTATAGGAATACTCCAGGCAAGTTTGTTTTCGTTTTCCCCAGTTTCTGATCTTTTTGTAAGAAACAGATCCATGGGTGTGTTTTCCGGTACTGAGCTATGTTTCTGAATAGTTTGCTCACTGGTTGTAGTAAGTATAGATCCGCCCTTTCTATAGGGTGAAGGCACCTCGTCAGTATCGGCGTTCCAGAAAGGTTTGTCAACTGAGTCGGAGATTAACAATTTGCCTCCGACATTCTCTCGATACATAAAATCCTCCCCTAACTCATAGATCTGTACAAAAAAAGTTTCGCTTATTTGCCCTCCCTGCTGATCAGTTACTTCTACCGTCACTGAAGTAATGCCTAAAGCTGCCTCCACAAAATTCAGGGTCAGTATACCTTCAGATACTGATGTACTGACAATATCAGTATCATCACTAGTAGCATTAATGACTAAACTGGCAAACAACTCTTCTGAATCCTCAAAATAATTACGAAGATCAATGCTCACACTTTTTGACCCTAAGCCTACTCCCACATCGGGCAGATCAGTTAGTAACACTGGTGCATTGTCGCTGTTTACTTTTACCATGACCTCATCAGTAGCTGTTACTCCAATTTCATCAGTCACTGTTACTTTAAATACATACTCCCCTGCCTGCAATGATGCCACTTTCAGTTCTGAAGTCAGCCCTCCTTCCAGTTGTGCTTCTGAAGGACCACTCACCTGCTCCCAGGCATAACTTATATCTCCGTTACCACTGAAGACCTTGGCAGTCAGTGTGGCACTGTCTTCTGGTAAAACCAGCTTCTGATCGTTGCCAGCATCTACTACAATAGTCTCTCCCAGTGAAATGATCTCAAAACCTTTGATAGCCGGGTTTTCAACTTCTGGTTTGAAGGAAATATCTACCGCTCCGTCGCTCACCAGACTGAATGACCGCATAAAGCCTGTGTTTTTACCCGCCTCAGCAAACATATCCAGGTCATCTTCTACTGTCTCACCATCCAGCAGGATGTCAAAAACTCTCAAGCCCTTTGCCGTAAAATAAGTTTCAGCCAGGAAGAACCGAACCTGCACTATCTCACCTGAGTCTACTGGTACAGTCCAGCTCATTGGAGCTCCACCAGACGCAGCATTGCGCCAGAATCGCTCAGTCTGAAAAACCTCCATCGGCACACCCTCCGGTACAGAAGCGTCTAATGAAATTTGAGATTCTGTTACAGCTATAGAACCTTCACTTCTGTAAATAGAGGGATTCAGGTTGGTATCTGCATTCCAGAATGGTTTATCGGCTGAATCCGAGACCAGCTGATTCCCTCCGGTATTCTCTCTGTAAATAAAATTATCATCCTCCTGATAAACCTGTACTCCAAATGTTTCGCTGGTAGTTTCACCTTGTTGGTCAGCAACTTCTACTGTGACTGATGTGATTCCAGTTAATGTTTCAGCAAATGTGAGAGTCAGGACACCTTCTGATACTGATGTAGCTACAATATCAGTATTATCACTACTGGCGCTTATGTTCAAATTGGCAAACGGCTCCTCCTCATCTTTAAAGAAGTTTCTCAAATCTATTACCACATCTGCTGCTCCTGTTATTACTCCCAAATCAGGCATTGACATCAGAAGTGCAGGTGCCTTGTTATTACTTACCCTTACTTTTACATCATCGGAGGCTATAGATCCATCCTCATCAGACACTGTTACTTTAAATACATACTCCCCTGCCTGCAATGATGCCACTTTCAGTTCTGAAGTCAGCCCTCCTTCCAGTTGTGCTTCTGAAGGACCACTCACCTGCTCCCAGGCATAACTTATATCTCCGTTACCACTGAAGACCTTGGCAGTCAGTGTGGCACTGTCTTCTGGTAAAACCAGCTTCTGATCGTTGCCAGCATCTACTACAATAGTCTCTCCCAGTGAAATGATCTCAAAACCTTTGATAGCCGGGTTTTCAACTTCTGGTTTGAAGGAAATATCTACCGCTCCGTCGCTCACCAGATTGAATGACCGCATAAAGCCTGTATTTTTACCCGCCTCAGCGAACATATCCAGGTCATTTTCTACTGTCTCACCATCGAGTAGGATGTCAAATACACGACGGTCTGCCGAACTAAAATTGGTCTCTGCCAGGTAAAAGCGCACCTGCACTGTCTCACCGGCTGTAACCGGCACAGACCATCTCATTGAAGCCCCTCCTGACTCAGCATTGAGCCAAAAGCGCTCAGTCTGAAAAATCTCCATCGGTACACCTTCCGGTACAGAGGAGTCTAAAGTAACAGCTTCGTCAACCGAGGCTATTGCACCATTCTGACGATATGCAGAAGGTTCCGAATTAGTATCGGCACTCCAGTCTACCATTTCCGCTTCCTGAGACGCTATTTTTTCTCCACCAGCGTTTTCACGATATATCACTTCAAACTTTTCAGGTATTTTGGGAATGTCAGAGTTATTGACAAAGATTCTGGGAGTAATATTCCCCCAACCAATTGAGATGACATCATAATCCGAATCATTGTCTAAATCTACCAGTTGAGCGCCATCATGATGGTCAAAAGACGCGTTGGCATCCAACACACGCTCAACCCACTGCCCACTGGCGCAGAGGTCATTTTCAAAAACAATGAGGCGCTTTTCACCACTTATCTCTCCTACTATCACATCCTGGTCGCCATCAAAATCAATGTCTTTCACATCCAGGCTAAGGGCACCATCAACATTACTGCCAATGGCTTCAGCTGTCCAGTTTTGAGTAGGATCTGCCGGAGCCTTGAGCCAGTAAACTTCCTGATCAGAACCAATCAGGGTTACAATAGCGTCCAGGTCGCCATCACCATCAATATCGGCCAAGTGATTACGGTCAAACTTTGAGGGCAGATTCACACCAGTACTGAACGTTGTCCAGGTGCCATTGTCATTTCTTAGCCAGTTTCCTGCCTGGAAAAGGTCCAGGTCGCCATCACCATCTAAGTCCCCGGCGCTAATAGCTTCTCCATAAGAATCTTCGCTAATATTTTTGATAGTCCATTCCTCGTTCACCGGGTCATCAGGAATACTGAGCATCTGCACGGAAGAATTTCCACCGTCGCCTCCATTCCAGGTAAAGACGATCTCCAGGCCATCATCACCTTCAAAGTCAGCGACAACAGCTCCGGCCATAAAGGTTTCCTTAAAAGTAGAAGTACCATCAGGAATATTGGTGTGAATTGTGAAATTACCGGAACCGTCATTTTCTGCCCAGGCCATTTTAGCGCCCACGTACTCTCCCTGGGTACCGAAGATATCAAGATCTCCATCTCCATCTATGTCAAAAATTAAAGACATATTATTCATAGGTGCACCAATGGTACTTCTGACCCATTCGCCACCGATGTCTCCAGGATTCTTATACCACCAGCCACCGGTGACAATATCCTTGAGATTGTCTCCATCCATATCTTCAGCATAAATATAGACAGAGCGGTAGGGTAGCTCTTCTCCTATAGCCTGACTTAGCCATTGATCAGGAAAAGGCTGTTCAATACAGTCGCCGGTTTCTAAAACCCTGATAGTAATTTGGTCGCTGTATTCCGTTGGCGAATGGTTGACATTCATCAAGCGAAGTTCAAGGGTATGTATACCGGGTGAAAGATCAGAGAAGGTAATGGGGTCGGTAGAATATACACCACCCTGGTTTTCACCGTCTACAAAAAGGTGGAAGTGAGTAGTGCCCTGTCCTACATCCCAGTTTTGTATCAGAAATTCCAGCTGAAACGGCTGAATTACTTCCGCATTATCAGAAGGCTTCAGTATACTCACAGAAGGTTCAGAAGAAGTTACCCCCCGGAATACTTCAATTCCTGAAATTTTGGCATTTTGTGCCACATCCTCAAATGAAATGCTGAGCTTGCCATCTGTCACTTCTATGCCAGTAAAAGACTCAACTACTGCCGTAGATGAGCCTCCGGCAGAGGCATAGATGTCGTAGTTGTCTAATGTTGCCTGCCCTGACTCAATATCGACATTAAAAAGACGTGCTCCTTCACCTTTGTCGTTTCTCACTCCATGGAAAATTTCAGCAAAATGGAGATTGACATCATAAACCCCTGAATCAACTGGGATTTCGTAGGAGAAATTATTCCAACGTTCTGATAGATAAATTTCTCCAATACTGGTGTTATCTATCAAAACTCCATTGTCCTGGTAGGTCTTACCTCCTTCAAAATATTGATCGGCCATCCATTGTACACCGTTGAGCTCATAAGCATCCCCACCGGCATTGATCCTGAACAGGGCAGTTTTGTTTGAATTTCTTAAATCGGTAGTAATAGCTTCGCTGATGGCTACACCTTCTACATTTTTGACGGCATTGATTGACAGTTTGTGGAGCATATTGCCGAGTGGCTGTGCCAGCGTAAGAAAAACAGTCCGTCCATCATCCTGTAGCGCAGCAGAACTTACTGAAAGCCCATCTGAGATCGTATAATTTGCAGTTGTTTCAGCAGATACTTTATCCAGTGGCTCAGAAAATTTAACCCTCACTAGGTCAGGAGCAAGCACACCTAATGAAGCCAGTTCAGGAGGGGTATCATTTATAGAAATGCCCGCACCTTTAAATTCTATGTAATTAAGGTCAAGGAGATTGGTCTGACCAGGGTTTTTAAAAATGAAATACAGATCGTGTTTACCTCCGGGGTCAGCAAGAGTAGATTCAACCGTAACCCAGTCTTCCAAACTACCAGTATTAGGTACGTTAACAGTATTAAGTAAAGTACCAGTCGGAGAATCCAACCTCAACTCAATGGTACCCCCAAGTTGAGAAGCCACCCGATAAGCCACTGAATTGATGTTGTACAGATTCCGTCCTTCAAAAACAATATAAGATCCATCTGCGGAGGCTCTTACTGCAGAATTGCCTCCGCCCAGCATATCAGAATTAGAAACTAACTGTGTGTTATACTGCTGATCGTAAAACTCAGCCTCCTTAATTTTGGGGTGAAGAGTAATCTGATCAAAAGCCCGCAACCCATCCTTATCTACGTAATTAAAATTTAAAACATAAAAGACATCATCCTGCCCCTCGCTATCATGACCTTTTATGGCAAAAGGTAGCATGCCATTGCATTCATTGATGGCCAGGCCATCATGAAAGTGGTCGAGGTGACCAAGTGAGGGCGTAACGTTCAAACTAGAACAGTCAATGCTCCCGTCTTCCGTACTTCCATCTTCAACATCAACCACTTCTATATCATATTCCAAATGATCATTCCATTGGAAAAATCCTCCATCAGGTGGGTGATTAAAAACAAAATCAGCAGCATTGTTCCCTGCATGTATGGTGACGGTTTTCGAGACCACATTGCCCGTTCCATCGTCTACTTTAAGGAGTGCATTGTAAACTCCTTCGGTTGTATAAGTATGTGTAGGATTTTTTTCATTAGAGTCAACCGTCCCATCTGAGTCAAAATCCCATGAATAGGTAAGTACATCATTATCCTCGTCAAAAGTACCATCACTTGAAAAACTAACGGTCAAAGGGAGTGATCCTGTGGTTTGATCAACACTCAAGTCTACAACAGGCGAACGGTTACCACCCTGACCAATGTAATCAAATCTAACAAGTTTGCCCGTACCTGCATTTTGAGGACAACAGCCCTCACCATACTCCAGGCCATATAACTGCCCGTCTGGCCCGATTTTCATATCAATCAGTCCAGAACCCGTAAATACATCGGGATTTAATTGCTCAGTACTAAGTTCGTTGCCTTCTTCATCTAATCTCACAGCCCACACCTGGCTTGAGTTGAAGTCAAAGTAGATAAATGCGCCATCAAATGACAATGGCAATTTCTTGGGATTTTCTATAGCGGGATCAAAATAGTACCTCTGCCCCACCAGATAGCATTTGGAATTAAAATGTATCCACGAAGGTTTGGCAGGAGGAAGGTTAGTCTCACCGGTATTCCAGACTGAATTGTTGACCGGATTGTCAGGATCCCAGTAAAACTTGGGTTCGGAATAGTAGTTCTGATAGGGTTCGTTTTCTCCGGCGAAATAGGGCCAGCCATAGTTACCGGCAAGTTTAGAAAGATTAAGCTCGTCGTATCCAACAGGACCTAATTCGCTGGCATTATTGGCATCAGGTCCGACATCAGACCAAAACAACCAATCAGTGTTGTCTTTATCTACAAATATCTTGAAGGGATTCCTCGCGCCCATGATGTAGATTTCAGGGCGACTGTTGCCTCCGTTGGGAAATAGATTACCTTCAGGAATGCTATAGGATCCATCAGGTTCAGGTTTAATTCTAAGGATTTTTCCTCTAAGATCGTTGGTGTTAGAAGACGATTTTTCAGCAGACTTCGCTGGATTTGTTTCATCAAGTGGAGTATAACCGGCGTTCGCCGAGGTATGATAAGCATTATCACCAGTAGCAATGTAGAGATTCCCCTCAGAATCCATATCCATGTCTCCCGAAGAGTGACAGCATCCGTCTCTCTGGGTTTGCCATTCAATAACAACCACTTCGGTGTTCAAATCCAAGGTATTCCCATTCATGGTAAATCTGGAAACTCGGTTAACTGAAGTGTCTGCAGGAGAATAGTGCAGATATAAGTACTGATTGGTAAGAAAATCCTTGTCAAATTCTACTGCCAGTAAACCATCTTCTAAACCATGAAAAACATTTAAGGTAGCGGCAGATACTGTAACTTTGGTTTCCGGATTGTAAACCAGAAGCTCGCCAAATCTGTCTATAATAAAAACCCTACCATCGGGGGAGAATTCAAAATTGATTGAGTTTTTTAATTCTGTAAGAAGTTCAACTTTTTGAAATTCTGTAGGAAGTAACTGTGCACATACTGGGTAGGAGAGGATGATTAATAAACAGCATGAGTAACATAATTGTCTGCTCAATCTGATAGACAATGATAATAAAAACTGAACAGGTTTGGTTAGCATTTGCGTCTCAGATTTTAGATTGATCAAACGTCAATTTTTAAAGTATTTCTGAATACCGTCTTATTTGAATGGAAACTCTGAGTTACACAGCGGATAATTACCAAGAAGGCAATATTGTTGAAAAATTACATATCTAAATATAACTTACATTTTCGCTGATAACAATAAAGAGGAAAAACTTAAGACAATGAAGAAAAAACTCCTGATGCTTTATAAATAATTTATGGCGTTATTAATTTAAAGCAAAATTTAATTATGTTAAAATAGATTCTTGTAAAATATTGATAAAAAGTAAAAATTGATTTAAAGCTTTTGATTCTTTCTTAAATAAAACTCACAATTGAATCATAGCTTAAATATATATACATAAACAATTTTAACCAACAAAATTTTAAAGAAAATAAAAAAATATTACATGAATTATTTTGAATAAATGCCGACAAGTATTGGACTCTATTCTTAACACATAGAATAAGTCTTATTAAACAGACAGTTCAAAAACATAAATAAGACCTCGCCCAATGCCCAGCTAAATAAGCAGAAAATTTATAAGAGACTTATTTACAGGTTCTTAAATGAGCATACCTTTATGGTATACTTATAGCTTCTATTATGACATTATTTTTATCACTAACTCATACAACTGTTCTCCTGCTGTTTATATTCTTAATGATAACAAAGTAAGTTTAAGGGAATATTTAGTTGAGGATAGTATGATGAAGCTAACTTTACAAAAAGCAAACTCCTTATTTTGCACTGATTAAGACTTGATCTCAAAAAAATACCTATAGTATTATTTAAAAAAACTATAGCAATAATTATTTTAAAACCCCTTTGTTGTGTAAGATTTTTTACGTATAATTAAAAAAAATAGTTATGTAATGGATAGCACTAAAAATTAAATTAATGTTTTTTTGTTATTTTACCAGCACAATTTATTCTTGAGATACGTAAAATAGCTAATAATTATCGTGTAAGATATATAGAAAAAATATACATAATACTTGTTTGATAATTAAATATAATATATATTTGATTCAAATTTAATTATTTTATATCTGTATAGTTTGAAATAAATAATATCATTTTTTAAGATTAACATAAACAACTTTAGTATTAATATTTAACTATTGCTTTCTAATATTATACAAGGATAAAAGTTGTATTCATATCAGTTATTGATTTAAGCATTTTGATTTTTTGCTTATCTGCTCTCTTTCGTTTCCGAGATATTTTCTGGAAAATACTAATTTTTGAGGTTTCTCAGCTAAACTATACCAAAACTATGCATTATTTTAAAAGTGAAGAGCCGCTTGCTTACAATTCAGCGCTGCCTTTTATGTTGATGCTCTTTGAAGCGATACTGATTTACTTCATCGTAGAAGCAATACCAATTTTTTCTATTTCCATACTGTATAGCGGGGATTTTCACCTACTCGCCTCTGTTATGGTTCTTGGCTGGATTTTTTCTTCATTACTTTTTTCAGTTTACCAGCCTGAAAACCTTAGGAATTATACCCGCATACTTTACAGGTCATTTCAGAATACATTGGTTTATGCCATTATTTTACTGATTATTATAGGCATCAGGTTGGAAACCTATATAGACCTTAAGCTTCTCATTCTCTATTTTACAATTAGCAGTCTGCCTCTGGTTATCTTTCGGCTTCTACTTTTAAAGATGTACAGGCTTTATCGTAGGATGCCAATGAATAGCCGTCCTTCTATTATCATCGGGACAAATAAAAATGGTCTTGAGCTCTTAAATTATTTTTGTCAAAACCAACATCTGCTTAGAGATTGTCATGGGATATTTAGCGACGAAGTGCCTACTGCACCTTTTGCTGTTTCCAAATACCGGGGTCATCTAGGTCAAGTCAAAGATTATTGTCTGCAACACAACATTAAGGAAATCTATTTTACCTTGCCAAACCACCAGGAATACCTGGAGGATCTAAAAGATTTTGCTGAAAGCAACTTTATATACTTGGGTATCATTCCTAATATCAGGTTGGTCTATGACAGCAAGCTGGGTACACAGTATTTTGATGATGGAAGAATAGCAGTGATTTCTTACCGCGATACCCCTCTCAGGAGAATGATAAACCGCCATGTTAAAAGAGCTTTTGATATTATCTTTTCTTCGATAGCATTACTGGTCCTTTTACCTACGGTTTTTCCTCTCATTGCCATTGCTATTAAAATTGAGTCTAAAGGCCCAATCCTTTTCAAACAAATACGCCCGGGTCTTTACAATCGCCCTTTCTGGTGTTATAAGTTCAGAACGATGTGCGTAAATCAGGAAGAGTGTAAGCAGGCCAGTAAAGATGATTTAAGAATTACTAAAGTTGGTGCCTTTTTAAGAAAAACCAGTCTTGATGAACTTCCGCAGTTTTTCAATGTGCTTAAGGGAGATATGAGTGTGGTTGGTCCTCGTCCTAATATGGTCAATCAGCTTGAGTACTATTCCAAATTTATAAAAGATTATCCTGTCAGGCATACCATCACTCCTGGGATTACCGGATTCGCACAGGTAAGTGGCTACAGAGGCGAAACCAAAGAAATATATTTGATGCAAAAAAGAGTAGAATATGATCTGCAATACATGCATAACTGGTCATTGATTCTGGATATGAAAATCATTTTGAAAACAATTTTAAACATCGTAAGGGGTGATGAAAACGCATATTAGATCCTGAGCATTTATCAAGAGTTACAGCAGGTAGATCAGGAGTATAAATAAAATACAACTATACTATACTCATTACTAAATATTTATGATTCGTCAAGTCTTTTCTGTCGCGCTAGATTTTGAATTTAAGTTTGTTCGCACAATCAGAAAGCTAATTGTATTTAATCTTTGACGGACTTTAGTACCGAGAAATGAAATTTCATCTCAACCTGAGAAAATATGCTTTAGAAAGTAAATGACTTATTAGCTGTATTATTGAATTAATTTAGGTCAAATATTTTTAAGGTTATTTCATTCACTTTAGTAGCTAATAATAATTAAGTACAAACAACTTGTATCAAACCGTATTGACAAAAAACTATAGTTTTTTGGTATACAAGTAACTAATAACGTGATTTTCTAAATCTATAAATGATTACTACTGCAAAAAAAAAATTGAGAGTTGATTACTTACTCATTGTTCTCATAATTTTAACAAACCTATTTTCATGTGTACCAAATAAACAGGTTATATATTTTCAGAATCCTGAATTGAACACGTCAAAACCTATTGATATTATCAATAGCAGGAACGTATACCGTCTACAGCCCAGAGACATAATTTCAGTGCGCATCAAAACAATAGACGAAGAAACTACTAACTTCTTCAATTTAGAAAACCCGAATTCTTTCCAGCAATTCAATCCTGCTGCTCTCTACTTGAATGGTTATTCATTGGATGAAGAGGGATACATTAATTTACCTGAAGCTGGGAGAGTACTATTAGGCGGGATGACGATTAATGATGCACAGCAGCGCGTTCAGGAGGCCATGAGTGATTATCTTAATAATGCGTCCATTATCGTTAAGCTTATCAGCTTCAAAATTACTGTCTTAGGAGAAGTTAACCAGCCTGGCTATTACTATGTCTTTAATGATCAGGCTAATATTTTTGAAGGGCTGGGTTTGGCTGGCGATCTTACAGATTTTGGTAATCGAGAAAATATAACCCTGGTAAGACAAACCCTGGCAGGTTCTCAGGCTGTTTTAATTGATCTCAAAGATCCAGACCTGCTTGCTTCTGAATATTACTTCTTACAACCTAATGATGTTATCTATGTGCAGCCTTTAAAAGCAAAAAATACAAGGGCTAATCTGAATACATTTACTTTGTTGAGTGTACTCTTCGGTGCAGTATCTTCAGCAGTACTAGTGTTGAATTTCGTAAATCGTCAATGAATGGAATTACAAAATACTAAGGAAGAGTTTGTTGATATCCAGAAGGCCCTTTCCCTTCTTATCAGCAAATGGCACTATTTCGTGATAAGCGTATTTATCATCTGTAGTCTTGCCCTGATATATCTAAAGATTACCCCTGAAGTCTATCTTGTACAAGCCAAGCTACAGGTAAAGGATTTGGGTGTCAGTGATCAAACCGTTAATCAAAATAATCTGATTCGGGGTTTGGGATTACTTAACGGTAACCCTGAGCTAGAAGATGAAATCGGGATTCTCTCCTCTTATAACCTGGCTGAAAAAGCGCTCAGTAAGCTTAATTTTGATGCCTCTTATTTTGAATATCCATCTCTGCCATTCAATGTCGGTAAGCTTTTAAAAAAAGAACAATATGCCTCTGCTATTAAACTCATTCCTCAATATGAGAATCCTCAGCTTAGCGGTGTACCGATTGTTATTACCTTCCCTGATTCCCTTCATTATCATGTAAAAGTAGAGGCTGAAGATGCTACACTTTATGACATACAAAACAATAAAGTAATTCAAAAGCAAATAGATTTTGAGGCCTCACAGCTATTAAGTCTGGATGCGCCATTTATTAGTGATTTTCTCAGCTTTAAATTAGAAATAGATGAAGCCCGCGAAATTGAGGATGACAAGGTGTACGAAGTAGTAATTAACAACAGAAGCAAACTTGCCGAAAGATATGTCCAGAAAATGGAAATTACTCCTATTGCAGAAGAGTCCAATATTGTTCGTATTTCTTTAAAGGGTAATGTAGTAGGAAAAGAAATCACTTACCTTGAATCTTTGCTCAATGAATACATCCAGAGTGACTTGGATAAAAAGAATTACCTTGGTGTCAGAACCATAGAGTTCATTGATCGTCAACTTTCTAGTGTGGTGGATTCGCTAAGATCAGCTGAAGGTAACCTTGAATCTTTCAGGGCATACAGCAGCATTATTAATATAAGCACAACCTCAGAAAACCTTCAAGAGCAACTTCAGCTACTTGAAGAGGAACAAGCCAAACTCAAGGTGCAGCAGGAATATTACCAGTATACGTCTGACTACCTTCGCAATACTGAAACGGTTTCTGATATTGTTGCGCCCTCTTCAGTAGGTGACCCTGATCCTTTTATTTCAAAACTGCTGGCCCAACTCGCAGATTTAAGCCAGGAAAGAACTCAAAAAACCTATAGCTCTAGTAGCAATAGTCCTGTATTAAGGGTATTAGATCAAAAAATTGAAAGAACGAAAGCTACCATCATAGAAAACTTTAGCAATAAGCTTTCTACCGGCAGGATAGCAATCATGGAGAACCAGAAGCGAATTAATCAATTGAGGCGACAGCTGGATGAGCTTCCCAGCAATGAGAGAAACCTGGCCAACATTGAACGAAAATATTCACTCAACGATAATATCTACAATTATCTTCTGCAAAAGCGTGCCGAAGCAGGTATAGCCATAGCTTCCAACCAGGCTGATAAAAGCGTAGTGGATTATCCCAGGATGGTGGGTAACGCACCCGTTGAGCCTAATAAACTCATCATCTTAGGAGTTGCACTTTTACTGGGTTTCATATTACCCATAGGAATCATTTGGGTACAGGATATACTTAACAACAAAGTGAATGATCAGACCCAGTTAAATTTGGGTCATAATACGCCCGTCTTGGGTATGATTCCCAGATCAAACAGGAAAAACAAAAACCTCAGTAAAGGCCAGCCATCTGCCGCTGTTGCTGAAGCATTTCGTTTTATCAGAATGTCAATAAAACACCGATATGCTGCTGAGGCCTCTTCTCCTAAGGTCATTGGAATTACTTCTGCCCAGGAAGGCGATGGAAAATCTTTTTGTGCTTCCAACCTGGCATTTTCTTTTGCCAAAAGTGGCAAGAAGACCCTACTGATAGGTGCTGATATGAGGCAACCCAGATTAAGCGACTACTACAACTTAAAAGAGTTTGGTCTTGCAGAGTACCTGGAAAAGGGTGCCACCATCAGAGAAGTCATACAGCCCACCCATATGCCGGAGTTAGATGTCATTAATTCAGGGAAGCCCAGATCAGATGTTGAGAACCTGATTGAAAATCACAGAATGGGCTTACTAATAGAAGAATTAAAGAATTATTATGATATCATTATAGTAGACACTCCCCCTTTAGGCCTGATGGCTGACTACCAGAGTATGGTACATCTGTTCACGCATAACCTACTCATTGTCAGACACAACACAACTAATTTAACTGTTTACAGAGCCGTTATCAAAAAATTACCAGATGGAATTAAACTAGGCATTGTGCTGAATGATGCAGATGGACCGGTTTCTCAGCAATATGGAATGAGTTATGGAAAAAACAGTTACTACAATAGAGTCAATTCCTAAAGTAACAGGAGAATATCTTAAGCCAACTAAAATTTTAGCCAGCAAGCGAAAATATATTATTCATGTAGGTATTGCTGGCTTCCCTATAGGTTTTGCTGCTATTAACCGTATAAAACATACCCTGGAAGCGCTCAGCTTAAGTGGATTTGACACTTTAGCGATCAGTAAAAGAAATTTACAGGATAGAAGCCATCTCAAAAAGGCCGGAAGGACTGCTAAGGTGGCTTACGTAAATACCTCTTTTTTTTCAACTAAGCAAAAAAGCTTTATAGCAAAAAGAATTGACCAGATTTCGGGACTCATCGGAGAACTTATTCTTTTATTTAAGAAAAAGAAGAGAACACATGCCTTCATCTACTACGGTACCTCTTTCATTGAGCTTTGCTACTACAGACTTCTCAGCTTTTTTTTGGGTGCTAAGCTCTTTGTACAATATGTTGAGTATCGATCTTCTTTTGAAAATCGTATGGGTATACATAAACGTATCAACGACTTCTTTTTTGATCGTTACCTTCCAAAATTTTGCGATGGAATAATAGCCATCAGCGAGTTTCTTCGCTCAAGAGTGCTAAGTTTTGATAAACAAGCCAAGGTTTTTAAGTTACCAGCTATCTGTGATTATAATGCATTTCCTGAGCTGAACTCATCTCCTGAGTATCCCTACCTTATGTACTGCGGTTCGGTTTTCTACCACGAAGTAATATGCTTTATTATTGATGTTTTTAAAAAGCTTAAAGATGAGCATAAATACAAAGGTAAATTAGTTCTCGTGTGTGGAAGTCATCATAACAGTTTTTCTGCTATAATCAGCAGGAAGATTACTGAAAGCCAATTAGGGGATGATATTATTTTGAAAGAGCATATAAGCTACGATGAACTTTACGGCTTGTACAAAGGCGCTCAGGTTCTTTTTATTCCCCTAAGAAATTCAGTTCAGGATATAGCTCGCTTCCCTCATAAAGTTGGTGAATATACGGCTTCAGGTAGACCTTTTATCTCTACCCGCATTGGTGAGATCAGCCATTATTTCGAAGATGGTAAAAACGCGCTGCTTGCAGAAGATTATTCCGTAGATTCATATTACCAAAAATTGTCCGAAGTTTTGGATTCTCCGGATATTTTGACTGAAATAGGCAGAAATGGCTATTATACAGGTAGAAGATCTTTTCACTATGCGACTTTCTCTGAGAGTTTGGGAAGGTTTATAAGGGAACATTAAAGAAGATTAAAAGGCATGCTACAGCTCAGTTTTAAGCAAAGTAAGGTAGATGTGATTTTTGTAGGCATGATCCTGTTCTTCACAGCAAGGTCATCAACCCTTGCCAGATCGCTTACTGAATGGAACCATCCTTTGGTGCTTTTACTCCCTCTGCTCTTTATGTTTTACTATTTTCAAGTCAGAAAAATCAGCTTCAGCCGGGAGATTATCATTTTCACAATTTGTTTTCTGCTTTTAAACATAGCCCTGACGCTCAAGTTCATGGTGGTACATCCTCGCTTTTTTGGCTACCATATGCTGGCTCTTTTTGTATCTTATTTTGCACTGAAGGCCATGGGCCGCGATTTTTTTATTCATTACCAAAACCTTGTTTATTACCTGAGTGTAATAGCCATTGTATTTTATATTCTGACCAACTTACTGGGTTGGCCTTTTATCAATTTACTGAGATCTATTGCATTTTTGGAGCCCGGAGCTGGTAATGTAGATACGGCTCTCGGCTTCTATACTGTCCCGATTATCAAAAACGAAATCCTGCTTTATCGCAGTGCTGGATTTGCCTGGGAACCGGGTTCATTTGCCTGCCTGACTGCCCTGGGCATTTTTGCAAATCAGGTGATTACCCGCTTTGAATTAAAGAATAACTATAGGTTCTGGGTAATGGTTGTGGCATTATTAAGCTCACAGTCTACCACGGGTTATATCCTACTGTTGGTATTATTTTTCTTCATCATTAGCAATAAAGACATCAGTGTCAAACATAAGTTACCCGCTTACCTGGTAGTGATCGCCATGGCCGCTTATGCCAGTACGCTGCCATTTATGTACGAAAAAATTAAAAGCACATTAGAGTTCGACCTGGATAAGCTGGTTAAAAATTCCATCCTTTATGGCTCTTCCTATGTACCGCAAAGGTTTGCTTCGTTTATGGTAGATTTGAATGATTTTATGAATCATCCCATTCTTGGCTACGGAGGACATAATGATGCCCAATGGGCGAGGTTGTTAGGTGCTGAGATAGCTTCCATTTCAGGTTTGGGTAAGATACTTTCCCGCTTTGGGCTTGTGGGTGCCGTTTTCTTCATCTACAGCTTAATCAGGTCGTCCAGAGAATTTGCCACTTACTTTGACTTTAAAGGCTGGTGGTTTATGTCTATCATTATTATCATCATCCTGGTCAGTTACACTATCCTGGAGCAACCGGTCATTCTTTGTTTCTGGCTGTTCTTTTTGCTTCGTGACAAGCCTGTAGCGCATAATCATCAGGTTTATCAGGAGCAACGCATTGTACGACCTAATTTTACAGGCCAACTATGATCACGGCTCAACAGCTTATCAGCAAAGCAGTAACTCTGAACAAGAAACCTGTTGTTCAGCAGTTTGCTGCTTTGTTTAGCACTAATATTTTAAGTATTGGTTTAGGTGTGCTGGTGAGCGTGATCAATACCCGTTTACTGGGCCCGGAAGCTTACGGTGACTTCAAATACCTCTATGACCTTTTTAACCTGGTTGTCCTGTTTGTTACCTTTGGTTACTCCTTTACTGCCAGTAGGATCATCGCGCTGGATGAAAACAAATCTATTCGAAAAAAGCTTGCGGGAGGCATCTATACGCTAACTGCCATAATAGCCCTGCTTTATACAGCTATACTCATACTGGTTTCTTTTTTCATTGACAACATTTACAGCGGTAATGTTGGTTACCTGATTGTCTTTTACGCACCCTTGCTTTTTGTCTTTCCATTCTACGAGTTACAACCCAGACTACTGGAAGGCGAAAACCGGATTTATGACCTGTCTTTTTACAATATAGCACACCGGGTATTCTACATACTTTTCATACTGCTGGTTTTTTACTTTGCTGAAGTTACCCTGGAATATGCATTAGGGCTACACCTGCTTTCATACTTGTTAATGATTTCCTTTATATTTTTCAGGAAAATTCCGGATTTTTCACAGATCAAAAGTACTATCAGCTTTCTGCATCGCGAAAACAAGCGGCATGGATTTCATGTCTACCTGGGTAGCCTGGTAGGAAAAAGCTCCGGCTTACTGGGTACAATATCCATTGGATATTTTCTGGATAGTGAAAGTGTTGGTTATTATGCCTTGGCGCATACTGTCGCTGCTCCCCTGCTCATGGTACCTCGCACCCTGGGTTCAGTTTATTTTAAAAAGTTTGCCAATTCAACTAAGATACCTGTAAAGATTTTTTTGGTCACTTTAGTCATTTCTGCAATCACACTCTTTTTTTTCAATTTGCTTATCAAACAACTCATTTCTTTTGTGTACTCAGAAGAATTTCTTCCTGTAGTTATGTATGCAAAACTCATTTCCATTGCTGTGATCATCCAAGGATTTAGTCTTTTCATTAACTCGTTTCTTAATTCTAAAGGTGTCGGTAAAAGATTACTCAAATCTGCCATGCTTAAAGGTCTTATTAACATTACCGGATTTATTATATTAGTTAGAGCTATTGGTGTTGAAGGGGCTTGTTATACCCTCATTATCTCTAACTGTATTATATTGATGTATCTGATTTTTCACTATAAGAGGTACATCAGGAATCCTGCTTCAGATTGATTGGTTGAGCCTATTTTTATTTTTTTTTTTTAGTCAGGACCCTAATAAGTTGTTAAATTGAGAATCTATGAGACAGACGATAAAAAAATTTTTACACAGTAAGCCTTTTCTCTACCAATTTTATATAAGGTATCATAATATGTCCTCACTTTTTTACAGGGGGAAACACACCTTTCAAATCAAGGACATTGTGGTATGTGGTGTACAGCGCTCAGGTTCTACCCTGCTTTTTAATATAATCAATCAGATTTTAGCTGAAAATAAATATAATGAGGATACATTTTTTGAAAAGGAGATTCTATACAAGAAATTACTGGAAAAAGAAAGGTCAATTCAGGTAAGGAAAAACCATACTTATCTGCCTCTGGTAGCAAATAGGATAAAAAAAGGGCTTACCATAGGTTTTTTTACTCATCGGGATATCAGAGATGTACTTGTCTCTTCAATTCAAAAAGGCTGGTTGACCAACATTCAAGAATGGGTTGAGAGCCAGAGGATACGCTATATGATTAATAATTCTTTGCTATATGCCAAGACACCTTACATACATATATACAGCTATCATGAGCTGATGCATGATCGTAGAAATGTAATTAAATCAGTATCTGAGGTTTTAGGAATTGAGCTTAATGAAGAATCAATTGAAAAGATTATCAGAAACACATCTATTGACAAAGTAAAAAGTAAATTGCAGGAAATTCCTCAGGACGTAAAGCTTTACTATGATAACCAATTGCACCGGAACCACATTGCGGATGGTGAATCAGGAAAATGGGAGGAATTTTTTACTGAAGAAGAAAAAAAGTTTCTCAATAATTATTGCGCGGAGTATTTAAGATACTTCAACTACCCACTTTAGGTTTTATGAAAATATTACTGGTAAATCATACTTTGAAAGCAGGAGGTGCTGAACGTCAATTTGTGGAACTGGTAAAAGGTT
>JBKHDR010000008.1:0-70380 GCA_046541235.1 Cyclobacteriaceae bacterium
TTTTTCCTCCAGTGCCTGAAGGCAACGGGTTTCCAAAACACAAATTATCATGAAAACTGGAAAAATACTTTCTGTTGTGCTTTTCTATGATGGGCATGGTGAATTTTGCCCCGGCTTCAATCAGGCATGATTCCCCTGTATTGCTCATCAACAGTGACTCCGTGGTACTGGCAGAAATCCAGCTTAACTTTAATCAGTAGCGTACCAAAATTCTGACCGATGAAAAGACCTACGACTTACAGACAAATTTCCTGAACACCAAAATTAAGATCAGGCAGGGAGACTTACTTTTGCTAAAGGCTCGTTTGTTCTGCCAGGGCCTCAATATCAGTGAGGAAGGCAGAAATTACAAGATACGGAGAGAAGGACGACCCAAATCACATATTTATCCCGTCGGTGAGGAAGTTGAGATGGTCTTTGAGCATGGCACTTATGGGACAAAGGTCGGGAGTAGACTGACTAAGAGAGAATTACTGATCTGTTCTGCTATCCTTTTAAAATATTACCATCAAAAAGAAATGATGGATGATTTAGTGTACTTTGTGATTTAAAATCTGAAAGCGAAATGTATTCTTTGTCAGTTTTGGCAATGATTTGAAACGTAATAAGTCCAGAGATGATCAAAAACAGGCTCATCAAGCGTTTGTCGTGGTATTACCCTACGGAAAAATTCAACATTTTCCTGATGGTGGGGATCGCCGTTTACCTGATTTATATCTATTCGTTTCTGAAGCTGGTTTTTCCGCTTTACGGCCTGATTATCATGGCCTATATCCTGTACCAGGGACAGCATTACTGGAAACTCAAGCTTTGGCGACTTAAGGGCAGAGAAGTAGATGAGAGCCGGGAAATTGCCTTTTTCCTTACTAGCAAAAAGATCAACCTGAGGCTGATTTTGCTTGCTCCCCTGGTTTTAGTCATTCAGGTCTTTCTGTTGAGTTGGCAACTACCTACAGAAACACTCATACTCGGACTGATCACCTATGGCTTTGGGATTCTTGAGCATATCAACTACTACCATACACAACTTATGATTGACAACATTCACGATGTAAAATACCTGATACGCAACAAAAAGTTCAAGAAAGCCAGCTTAGCTAAGGACCTGCAGGAAAACAAACTATAGCATAGACTGCTGATGGATTTACCTTTACATAGCTTTTAAGCACTACGAGGTATGTCAAGAGTCAACCTCAGGCAGTGAAAAACTAAAAATGCCGCACACCAATAATTTGGGACTGTATAAATGAAAAAGGAGCAAAATATGTCATCTCGCTCCTTTTCTATCAATATTTAAAAAAGTACTATTCCTTGAATATATCCAGCTGCTCTCTGGAGGATTTACCTTTAAGTTTGGGCTCTTCTTTATTCATATCCCAGACTACTTCTGCGCCTGATTCCAGGGCATCATCCGACTCCTTCTTTTTTACGGCTTTTTTTTTGCCGTCAGGAGCGAGCGGTAAAGAGGGCTGATCATCTATCAGGCTGATGTCTTTTACCTTGTAGGCAGTCAGTTGATTACCCAAAGCTTTCCAGCCTTTCACATCTACCAGCACGTCCAGGTCCAGGATCTGCTTTTCTACCTTATTCTGTCCGTTTTCTTTATACTTCAGCTCAACCTGAGGCTGTTTGGCAGTAGTAGCCAGCAAAAGTTTGGAAGAACGGGCGTCGGTGATGAAGCAGAATTTACGATCCGTAGAGCTGGTCTCTATCATGAAGCGCTTTACCAGGTAATTTTTGGAATTACCATCATAGTACACCGCCGTGATTGGTCTCTGCGCTATGTACTTCTCCAGTAAAATGGTATGGTCGGGATCAAACTTATTGGTAAGTTCATAAGATTTAAGTTCATAGCAGCCGTCTTTGTAGATTGCCAGCAGCTGGTCTTCTCCTTCAAAATTACCCAGGTAACGTCCTCTTTCTTCTGTATTCAGCACACCAATAACAGAGTCGTACCAAATATCCAGCCCACCCATGGTAGATTCGCCCTCTGCAGTTTTGACCACCTTGCGAATGGGGTACCTCGTCAGGATGTTACCATTGGCATTTCTTCCCTTGATATCCAGCGTGGCAAAATCAAAATCAAATTCCTTAATCTTGGCTTTAGAACGGCCGGAGAGAAACACCCTCACTACCTCAGCCTCCGCATTGGGATTAGCCGAGAAGTAGTGCACCTTTGAGCCTTCTGTGCCTTTGGTGAGATCGTATTCTTTGTCGCGGGTGACGGCCAGCACCTGGAAACGCTTTACCATAGACCGGCCCGATTTGCCGTCCAGGTAGATCATATTGTACACCCGGCGTTCGTCATTTTTACGAAATACTTCCGCATGGATGATGTCTTTACCCACAAACACCTTATCGGCTATGCGGGTCACCAGGCATTTACCATCCCGGCGAAAGACGATGATGTCATCTATATCCGAACATTCGGTCACAAACTCATCTTTCTTGAGCCCGTAGCCAATAAAGCCATCCTCGCGGTTAACATACAACTTCTGGTTGTTGGCAGCCACCACATTGGCAGTGATCACGTCAAAGTTCTTGATCAGGGTCTTGCGCTCCCGGCCTTTACCGTATTTGTCAAGTAAGCCTTTAAAGTACTTGATGGCAAAATCGCGGATATGCTCCAGGTCATACTCCACCTGCTTGAGTTCTTCCTGCAGGCGTTTCATTAGTTCGTCTGCCTTGAAACTGTCAAATTTAGAAATACGCTTGATCTTGATCTCAGTCAGGCGCACCAGGTCTTCTTGGGTAATGGTGCGATAGAAATCCTTTTTGAAAGGCTCCAGCCCCTTGTCAATACGAGCCAGTACCTCTTCCCAGGTTTCAGCTTCTTCAATATCCCGGTAAATGCGGTTTTCTATGAAGATTTTCTCAAGCGAGGAGAAAAGAATTTTCTCCAGCAGTTCGGCATGCCTGATCTCCAGTTCACGCTTGAGCAGGTCTACCGTCTGATCGGTATTGATCTGCAGCAATTCGTTGACGCCCAGAAACTGGGGCTTATCATCAACGATGACGCAGGTGTTGGGCGAAATAGAAACCTCGCAATCAGTGAAAGCATAAAGTGCATCTTTGGTAATTTCAGGCGACTGACCGGGCGCCAGGTAGACCAGGATTTCTACGTCCTTAGCCGTGTTGTCTACCACCTTCTTGATCTTGATCTTTCCCTTGTCATTGGCTTTGATGATAGAATCAATCAGCGAATTGGTGGTGGTGCCATGCGGTACATCTTTGATCACCAGCGTCTTCTTGTCATATTCTTCAATGCTGGCTCTGACACGCACCTTTCCGCCTCGCCGACCTTCGTTGTAATCGCTAAAGTCAGCCATGCCGCCGTTGGGAAAATCGGGCAGCAGGTTTACTTTTTTGCCCTTCAGCAGGTCAATGGAAGCCTGTAGCAGTTCGCAGAAGTTATGGGGCAAAACACGGGTAGAAAGTCCTACCGCAATACCTTCCACACCCTGGGCGAGCAAGAGGGGAAATTTGACCGGAAAAGTGACCGGCTCCTTCTTACGCCCGTCGTACGACAATTGCCACTCCGTGGTCTGCGGATTGAAAACCACATCCAGGGCAAATTTAGACAGCCGGGCTTCAATGTATCTCGGAGCCGCAGCATTGTCACCGGTACGCAGGTCGCCCCAGTTACCCTGGGTATCTATCAGCAGTTCCTTCTGTCCCAGGCCGATGATGGCCTCACCAATGGAGGCGTCGCCGTGAGGATGGTACTGCATGGTACTACCGATGATGTTGGCTACTTTGTTGAAGCGGCCGTCATCCATCTCCTTCATGGCGTGCAGGATACGCCGCTGCACCGGCTTCAGGCCGTCCTGTATGGCAGGCACGGCCCTTTCCAGGATGACGTAAGAGGCGTACTCAAGAAACCAGTTCTCGTACATGCCTTCTACCATCTCGCTGGGATGCAAAATATCATCTTCTCTTTCCTTATCACTCATTCTGGTGGGTGCTTATTCTGTTTGTTTCTTCAGTAGGTCTTTTTAAGATGCAGGAAACGTCAGGCTTGTCTGTTTACACCTCCTCGGCTATCAGGTCTTTTTCAATCTTGAGGTGGTCAATGATAAAGTTCTGACGGTCGGGCGTGTTTTTTCCCATGTAGAAGGTCAGCAGCTTTTTGATGCTCACTTTATCGTCCAGGATAATGGGCTGCAGGCGGATATCCTCCCCGATAAACCCGCTGAATTCGTCAGGTGAGATTTCACCTAAACCTTTGAAGCGGGTGATTTCAGGCTTGCTGCCGAGCTTTTCTACCGCCCGGCGCTTCTCCTCCTCAGAGTAGCAGTAAATGGTTTCTTTCTTGTTCCTCACCCGGAAAAGGGGCGTCTCCAGAATGTAAACATGCCCGTTGCGCACCAGGTCGGGAAAAAACTGCAAAAAGAAAGTCAGCATCAGCAGGCGGATGTGCATACCGTCTACGTCGGCATCGGTGGCGATGATGATCTTACGGTAGCGCAGGCCTTCCATCCCATCTTCTATGTTGAGCGCATGCTGCAGCAGGTTAAACTCCTCATTTTCGTAAACTACTTTTTTTGTGAGGGAAAAACAGTTGAGCGGCTTACCCCTGAGGCTGAACACCGCCTGGGATTGTACGTCCCTTGACTTGGTGATGGAGCCGGAGGCCGAATCCCCTTCAGTGATGAAGATCATGGAGTCATCTGCTTTCTCGTTTTTCTTATCATCATAATGGATGCGGCAGTCGCGGAGCTTTTTATTGTGCAGGTTGGCTTTCTTGGCTCTTTCGTTGGCCAGCTTCTTGATACCGGCAATCTCCTTACGCTCCCGCTCCGATTGCTGAATGCGCTTGAGCAGGGCATTGGCTATCTCCTGGTGGCGGTGCAGGTAGTCGTCCAGCGCTTTTTTGATAAAGTCGTTGATGAAAGAACGCATGGTGGGGCCATCGGGAGCCACGTTCTGCGAACCCAGTTTGGTCTTGGTCTGCGACTCAAAAACCGGCTCCTGCACCCTGACTGATACAGCAGCGATGATGGAAGCCCTTACATCGGCGGCATCAAAGTTTTTATTATAAAACTCCCGGATGGTCTTCACTACTGCTTCGCGGAAGGCAGCCAGGTGGGTACCTCCCTGGGTGGTATACTGACCATTGACGAAAGAGTAATACTCCTCGCCGTACTGGTTGGTATGCGACATAGCTACTTCAATATCCTCTCCCTTGAGGTGGATGATCGGGTAGCGCAGGTTGTCTTCTGAGGTTTTGTTGGAAAGCAGGTCCAGCAGACCGTTCTCCGAATGGTACTTCTGCCCGTTGAAGGTGATGGTCAGGCCAGAATTGAGGTAGACATAATTCCAGATCTGGTTTTCAAGAAACTGCGGGCGGAAATGGTAATGCTTAAATACTTCGTCGTCCGGCTCAAAAACGGTCAGGGTACCATTTTTTTCATTGCTTTTGACAACTTTAGCGTCATTTTTTAACAAACCTCTGTTGAATTCAGCTAGTTTGGTCTCCCCATCGCGGAATGACTGCACCTTGAAGTAAGTTGACAGTGCATTAACCGCCTTGGTACCCACACCGTTCAAACCTACAGACTTCTGGAATGCCTTGGAATCGTACTTGCCTCCGGTGTTAATTTTGGACACACAGTCTACCACCTTGCCCAGCGGAATGCCCCGGCCATAGTCGCGGACTTCTACCCTGCGGTCGGTTACGGTGATGTCAATATTTTTGCCGAAGCCCATCACGTGTTCGTCAATGCTGTTGTCAATCACCTCCTTAACCAGCACGTAGATACCATCGTCAAATGATGATCCGTCACCGAGTTTACCAATATACATACCCGGCCTCAGGCGGATGTGCTCACGCCAGTCAAGCGAGCGGATACTTTCTTCGGTATAATTGCTGTTTTGATTATTTGCCATAAAATATCTTTCGTAAAAAAAAGCTTATGCCTGAAAGCTCAATTGAGCGCCTAAAATGTAGATTTTTGATACTTAATGCAAGTACATCCCGAGATGCAACAGTTAAGGTTTAAACTTAGTTCGCAGCCTGCTAAGCGCTGAAAATCAGGTAAATCAGCCTGTTTTTCCGGGCGAAAAAAAGCTAAAAAAATATTATTTAGCAGCCAAAAACAGTCTATAAAAACTCAGCAGCAAGGGTGGAAAACAGGCTTGCCGGTTTCCGTTCCAGTGAACCGTTAAGGTGTTTAAAGTTCCAGGCTCAGACCGTCGTAAGCCAGGGCCACATTTTCGGGCAGTTCACGGCTCACCTCCCGGTGCAGACCCAGGTGATGACTGATGTGGGTAAAATAAGCCTGCTCAGGCTGAAGTTCCTCTACCAGGGCAAGGGCTTCCTGTAGAGTAAAGTGAGAAAGGTGCTCTCTCTTCTGCAGGGCATTGATCACCAGTACTTTGGTACCCCTGATTTTATCCTTTTCTTCTTCAGCAATGTATTTAGCATCGGTGATGTAAGTAAAATCGCCCACACGATAGCCGAAAACAGGTAATTTATGGTGCAAAACCTCTACCGGCGTGAACACGACACCCTCTGCCTCAAAGGGTTCATTTTCTATTTCATAAGTTTCAACCCTGGGCACCCCTGGGTAGCGGTTGGCCGAGAAAACATAACTGAACTCCTGCCTGAGTTGCTCCAGTACGGGCGCAGTGGCATAGAGCGGCATGGATTTGTTCTGAGAAAAATTAAAACCCCGTACATCATCCATACCGGCAATATGGTCTTTGTGCTGATGGGTAAAAATCAGCGCATCCAGTCGGCGGATGTTGTTGCTCAGCACCTGCTGCCTGAAATCGGGTCCGGAATCTATGACAAAACTTTTACCCTGTGTCTGGATATGTACAGAAGAGCGTAGCCTTTTGTCACGAAAGTCAAGAGAACTGCATACTTCGCACTGACAGTTGATGACAGGTACGCCCTGGGATGTGCCGGTGCCTAAGAAAGTAATTTTCAAATCGTAGAGGGGGTTTCCAGTATTTCTAACAAGAATTTTCTGTTTTTGTCAGACATCTGCTCCACATCCAGCTCAATGAGCTTGATGATATCCACCAGACAGTTGATCTTACCCTCCAAGGGATAGTACTTGTTGATAATGGCGATGCGTGTATCTCTGAGAATGCAGTAGCCGGACTTAAAGTTGCCCTTTTCATAACGCAGCACATAGTCCGACTCAGCAAAAAGATCTTCCAGTTTATTGAGAAAATGCTTGGTATATTTTACCTCCATAAATTGCTCAGCTCGTATACTTTCTGACTACATTCACCAGGTGATCAAAGTTGATAGGTTTGGGAATGTATTCGTTGATGCCTACATTTTTAAATTCTTCATCTGAATAGTTTCGGGCATTGCCGGTAATCGCCACGATGGGTACCTGCGACTTTTTAGGCTGGTCCATAGCCCTGATCTGGCGGGAGCATTCCATGCCGTCTACTTTGGGCATGCCAATATCCATCAGGATAATGTCATAATCATTTTCCTGTACTGCTTTCAGCACTTCCTCGCCGTTTTTGACGGCATCCACTTCATAGTTTCTAAATTGCATCAGCACCTTTCTGGTCAGGTTCTGAATGACTGAGCTGTCTTCGGCTACTAGTACTTTTTTAGTGTTATCCATGAGTTATTGGTTTAAAAAACTTTCAAATTCGGACTGAAACTCAGAAAAAATTCGATCAAGTGCCAGCAGGTCGTCATACAGGCCGGGATAAGGCCCTGACCTGAGTATGGCTTCAATGCTGCGGGTTTGATCGGCCAGTTTTTGAACACCCAGGGTACTGGCGTTTCCCTTAAGTGTGTGCAATTTACTTAAAATATCTTCATAATTTCCAATATTGACAGAATCAAGGCAGCTATTTATCAGCTCAGCGGCTTCTTCTTCAAATTCCTTTAATGAGTCAATGATCAGCTGCTGCCCGCCGTATTTTTCCAATTCATTCAGCACATCAAAATCTATCACTCTGGATACCTGTGGCATCTCTGCCATAGTTTCAGCTTTTTCTGCTTCTGCCTTACTTTCCAGTATGTGCTTCACTTTAGTAATGAGCACCCTGGGCCGTATAGGTTTGGCTACATAATCGTCCATGCCTGCTTCCAGAAATTTCTCCTTATCTCCCTGCATGGAATAGGCTGTCATGGCTACAATCGGGGGCAGCTTCGGAAGATTCAGGGCCCTGATTTGCCGGGTAGCCTCCAGGCCATCCATACCCGGCATCTGTATATCCATCAGGATGAGGTCAAAGTTTTGCGCTTTTGCCCTGGCAATGGCATCAGGGCCACTTTCTGCAAATACCACCTCACAATGTGCCTTGGTCAGTATCTGCCCGGATACTTTGCGATTGACTTCATTGTCGTCTACCAGCAGCACCCTGGGCTTCAGCTCTCGCAGCAGCCCTTCAAAATCTTCTTCTGGCGGTAGGGCTTGTACTTCACTTTTGCGGTAAATAGGTTCAGCAAGCAAAGTAAACCAGAAGACACTCCCCTTTCCCGGCTCAGATTCAAGCCCGATATCGCCTTTCATCAGGCGGGTCAGCTGTCGGGAAATGGCCAGGCCCAGACCAGTGCCTTTGTACCTTTTGGATGAGGTGCTGTCTACCTGCCTGAAATTCTGAAAAAGATGCTTCTGCTCTTCCTGGCTGATGCCTATACCCGTATCGCTGACACTTACCTTAAATTCCTGTCTCTGGCCCCATACGGTTTTGCGGGCAGCATTTACAGCCTGCATACGGATAAGCACTCTTCCACCCTCATCAGTAAACTTTAGTGCATTGGATGTCAGGTTGGTAAGTATCTGTAGAAAGCGGGTTTCATCAATCCGCAGGAATGCGGGCACATCATCATCAACCTGCAGGCTGAAGCTGATATTTTTGTTGAAAGCCTGCTGAGAGAAAAGCGCCTGTACCTTTGCCAGGGCATTCCGGGGTGATACCTCCGTCGGATAAAGCTTCATCTTACCCGCCTCAATCTTAGACAGGTCCAGGATGTCGTTCAGGATGTTGAGCAGGGTTTCCGACGACTTTTTGATGGTCATCACATAGTCAGCCTGCTCTTTGTCCATAGAAGTCTCGGCCAGCATATCTATCATGCTGATGATGCCGTTCATAGGTGTACGTATCTCGTGGCTCATATTAGCCAGGAAGGCGTCCTTTACCTGAAGTGACTTTTCCGCTACTTCTTTGGCCTTCTGTAATTCTTCATTGGTTTTTTTCAGCTGAGTAATGTCTCTGGCTACCCCCTCAATCTCCAGAGGACGATCCGAAAAATTGGAGATCAGCCTGACATTGCAGATGCACTGAAGCAATTCGCCATCCGCCTTTACGATGGTAGCCTCAAAGTTGCGCACACTTTTATGCTTTACCAGCCGCCTGATCAGGTTTTTGGTGCGTACGCCATAAAGGTAATAGTTGGTAATGTCGTTGCCCAGCACTTCATAGGTTTCGTAACCCGCCAGTTCCTTGACCGAGGGGCTGATCATATTGATGATTCCATCCAGTCGGCAACGGAAGTAAATATCCTGAAAGGATTCAAAGATGTTTCTGAATTTCTCTTCGCTCTCCAGCAGGGCCATTTCAGACCTTTTCCTGATGCTGATGTCATGGGCTATGCCGGCTACCTCTCTGATGCTGCCATCTTCACGATAAATAGGATTGATAAATACCTGGTACCACAAGCGCTGCCCATTTGCGTCAGATAGCGCAATTTCAAATTCTGAAGAAAGCCCCCTCAGGCTTTTTTTGTATTTTTCCTGCCAGTCTTTAAGATATTCAGCATTGATCTGGTGGCCTTCTTTATAAAAGACCTCACCAGTGAGGGGCTGTACACCGTAGTGAGCCTGCATCAGCACCTGAAAATTCTGATTGAATGAGGTAAGTTTCATCTCCCGGTCTATTGACCACACCATGTGTGTGGAGCTTTCAAAAATGGCCTGCATGCGGCTGCTTTGTTCATTAATAAGCTCCTCGTTGAGCTTACGCTCTACAGTTAGGGCGACCTGCCCGGAGATAAAGTTCAGCAGGTTCATATCCATGATATGAAGCAGGGGCTGCTTCCCAAAATGCTCCAGCACCATTAGGCCGAGCTTCCTGTCTTTGGTACGAAGCGGCACACCCAGCCAAACCCTGGGCAGTTCTGAAAAATGCGGTATCACACCTGAATCAGCCAGGTCCAGCAGTTCTTCCTGGTGCAGGTATAAGGCTTCCTCTACGGAAAGAACATGCTCTACCAACTCCATTTCTACTTTCATATCATGGGCAAGCACCTCTCCCTTCCGCTGCTTGTCTACCATGTAGGGAAAGATCAGCTTGCCCTCATTCCGGTAAAGTGCGACAAAAAAATTGTCCACTTTGAGCATTTTCTTCAATTCCCGGTGGACACTGCTAAAAAAGGATACCAGGTCCGGACTTTGAATTGTATGCCGTACAATGCTGTTGTGCAGTTCCTGCGCCTGTTTGTTTCGCATCTGCTCGCCAATGTCTTCGGCCAGCAGGGTGATGCCCTGCAGCTTACCGGCCTGGTCATGAAAAATGATGCTCACCAGCCTGATGCTGATCACTTTGTCATGACGGGTTTTGACAAAGGCTTTGAGGTTTTCCCGGATACTGCCCTTGGCAGTCATCTGCATAAAAGTAGCCATATCCAGCCTGTCACCGGCTAGTGGCTCAAATTCTTCAAAAAGATTTTTGCCCAGCAGCTCTTCCTCCATCTCACCGCTAGCTTCCAGCATCGCCTGGTTGCAGAAAGTGATCGTCCCGCTATTATCCACACTTACCGACAAGAGGGGTGAATGCTTCAGCGACTCCAGAAACTGTTCCCAATCTGCTCTTTGCTTGTCCATAGCTTAAAAAATTTACCGCCCGAATTTATGTAAATAAAGAAACTTTTCACAAAAGCTTAGCTTTGCATCAGAGAGATATGCCAAAACCCGTACTCATCATCATCGCCGGACCTACCGCCGCAGGTAAAACCAGCCTGTCGGTTGCGCTGGCCCGTCATTTGTCTACCGAGATCATCTCGGCCGATTCCCGGCAGTTTTACCGGGAGATGCAGATAGGGACTGCCCGGCCCAAAGAAGAAGAACTTTCTGGCATCACCCATCACCTGCTGGGTTTTCTGAGCATTGAACAAGCCTACGACATCAGTCAGTTTGAAGTTGATGCCCTGCAGGCGGCCAGGAGTATCTTTGAGCAAAACCGCTTTGCCATTGCCACAGGAGGCTCAGGCCTGTACCTCAGAACCCTCTGCGAAGGCATAGACGATATGCCTGAGGCTGATGAAACATTGCGGCAGCAATTGCAGCTGCGACTGGAATACGAAGGACTGTCCGGCCTGCAGCAAGAGCTGCAACGGCTGGATCCGGCTTACTTTGCCGAAGCCGACATACAAAATCCCCGCCGTGTACTGAGGGCGCTGGAAGTCTGCCTGAGCAGTGGGAAACCCTATTCTTCTTTCCGGAGTAGCCGCCCAAAAGCAGACCGGCCTTTTGATATCCTCAAAATAGGTCTGTACCGGGAGCGGGAAGAATTGTACCAAAGAATTAACCTGAGAGTAGATCAGATGATGGAAGAAGGACTGCTAGAGGAAGTCCGAAGCCTTTATCCTTACCGCCAGCTGAATGCCCTACAGACAGTGGGTTACCAGGAATTCTTCCCTTACCTGGAGGAAAAATATGAGCTGGAGGAAGCTATCCGACTGCTGAAACGCAACAGCCGGAGGTATGCCAAAAGACAGATGACCTGGTTCAGGAAAGAGAAAGACATACATTGGATCAATCTCAGCACCGAAAAAGACCCGCTCAGGCAGATGATCCGTATCATCCAGGAAAATACCGTTTAACCGCATTATTTTTCAGACCTTTACGCCGTTTAACAGAATTCATTTTGCACAACAACTACTACTTTTTACGACAACTCAGTGTCCGACTTCACCAGGAGCTACAGGGTAAACTGCTGCTGAGCTGCTTCAGCCAAAACAAAGACGAACTGATCATGGGCTTTGCCTCCGATGAGCCGCCCCATGAAGAGTTTTATATCAAAGCTTTGCTCGACAGCCGCTTCAGCTGCCTGCATTTTCCCGGGGAGTTTCACCGTTCCAAGCGGAACAGTGTAGACCTTTTCCAGGATGCCATAGATAAAAAAGTAAAGGAGGTGAGGCAACTTGAAAATGAAAGGAGTTTCTGCATTATCATGGAAGGTGATGAACGGGCTGCCTATTACCAGTTCCTGTTCAAAATGCATGGCCGTCATGCCAACCTCCTCTGGCTGGCAGAAAAGAAGGTGGAGGAGCTATTCAAGCATCAGATAGTCAAAGATCAGGCTTTAAACATTGATGAGCTGCCCAGGGAGATTGACCATAGCTATGAGAATTTTCTCAGGCATAAGACCCGGCCCAACAAAATGTATCCCACCCTGGGGCCTCTCCCGCCCCAGTACTTAGAAGAACAGGGCTATGAATCTGCTTCCGAACAGGAAAAGTGGCAGATGCTCAACGAACTGCTGGAAACACTGAATAAAGCAGAAAAATATTATATCACCGAGGTAAACGGCGACCTGGAGCTCTCGCTACTCCCCCTGGGAAAGATACAGGAACAACACGAGGAGCCCCTTACTGCCCTGAATCACTACTTCCAACGCTACGTGCGCGACCTGCACCTGCACCAGGAAAAGGGCCTACTGATCAGGATGATTAGCAAAAAAATCAGCCAGACCGAAAACTATATCCAGAAAAACCACGAAAAGCTGGAGGAACTACAGAGCGGCACAGGCTACAGCCAACTGGCCGACATCATTATGGCCAACATGCACCAGTTCTCACCCGGTGAGCGTAAAATGGTGCTGCATAATTTTTATACCAACTCCCCCATTGAGATCAAGCTGAAGCCCAACATCAGCCCGCAGAAGCAGGCAGAGCAACTCTATCGCAAGGCCAAACGGCAGAAGATTGAAATTGAACAGCTCAGGCAGAATATTGACAACAAAGAAGCCCAGTTGCTGAGGCTTTATGAGCACCTGGAGTTCCTTGAAAATTCTGACAACATCCGTAGCATAAGGCAATATGCCAAAGAACATGAGCTACAGCGGCAACTGGAAGAAAAAACCGAAAGCGTACCCTTTAAGAGTTTCACCATCCAGGGCTTCCAGGTGCTGGTGGGCAAAAGCGCCCGCGATAACGACGACATGCTGCGGGAGTTCAGCTATAAGGAAGACCTCTGGCTGCATGCCAAAGACGTATCCGGCTCGCATGTGCTCATCAAATACCAGGCAGGCAGGCAGGTACCCAAAATTGTGATAGAAAGAGCCGCTCAGCTGGCCGCTTTTTATTCCAAAAGAAAAACCGACAGCCTTTGCCCGGTCAGCGTGACGCCGCGCAAATTTGTTCGTAAGTCTAAAAACCTGCTGCCCGGGCAGGTCATTGTAGAAAAGGAAGAAGTAGTGCTGGTGGAGCCTAAAGGGCCGGCAGATTTGTAAGGTTATCTGCAAGGTGGTCTGATTCCCTGGCTTGTCCCCCGACAAGCCCCGGGGAAAGCTCTCTGGGGGCACAGAGGTATGAGGGGAAGAAATTATGAATCCCTCAGATTTGTGAGGGTAAAAAGCAAAAAGCCTTCTGCCAAATCTCCGAAGTGGAGCAGAAGGAAGAAGGCTTCTTTAGCTTCTAAGCAAAAATTTTACCTCTCAGGCACTTCTTCCAAGTCCTGGTCCAGGTTGAACTGTATGGTGACTCTCAGGGTTTCGGCAAGGGGATTGGAAGCAATACCTAAATCATTCCGGACTCCCTGGGGCACCAAATAAGCGAAATCTACACCAAATACCTGGTAACGCAGGCCAATGCCGGCAGTAAAGTAGCGACGGTCGCCTTTGTCCTGTGCTTCATAATAATAGCCTCCGCGTACGGCAAATAGGTTATTATACCAGTACTCCAGACCGGCTGAAATGGTAAACTCCCTGAGTTCTTCAGAAAACCCATCCGGCGCATCGGCAAAAGAGCCAAACATACCGGAAAGCAACCCTATATCACCCAAATTTCTAGTTGTATCTGGCGTAGGCACCATCAGCTTATTGACATCCAGCGCAAAAGTCAAGGTATTAAAAGGATCCAGGCTGGTGGTATAAGCCCCCCCCAGGCGCAGGTTGGTAGGCAGAAAATCCGCCTGATCCTCATCCAGGTAAGAGATTTTAGGCCCGATGTTAGAGATCACCGCTCCCAGGGAGAAATTGCTTTCCTTGCCGCCGATCACAGCATCTTTGGTATAAAATACACTCACATCCGCCCCGGCACTGATACCAGGACGTCCGTCGCCCGCACCACTGCCTGAGGTAGTACCGGCAAACAAATTAGAATGGATAAACTTCAGGTTCAGACCACCACTAAAATTCTGGGAAAACTTCAGGGAATAAGTAGCCGCCAGTGAAAACTCACGAGGGCTCACCAGGTTGAGCAGGTTACCCTGGTTATCAGTGAGCTGAATGTCACCCAGGTCAAAATAAGTCATAGAAAGTGCCAGTGCCTGGTCCTCGTTCAGCTTTTTGTATCCTGAGAGGTAAGAAATTGACATATCGTTGACCACCTTGGCCAGCCAGGGGGTAAATGAGCCAGCCACACCCAACTCGGTTTCCAGAAAGGCAAGTTTGGCCGGGTTCCAGTAGGTAGCATTGGCATCAGGAGAAATAGCCACCCCTGCATCGCCCATACCACCCGAACGGGCATCCGGGGTGATAGAGAGAAAAGGCACGCCGGTAGTGATAACCCGCTCACCTGAAGCGCCGATGATCCCACTTGGGCTAGTAATAGATTGAGCAATGGCCGATACCGTCGTCAGCAGACAGACGACAGTAAATAGCAGGGCTTTGATTGATCTGAACATGAATGGCTGTGGATTTCTTTAGCTAAATATATTAATTATTAACGATAAATTTAAGGCTTCTTTCCGCTTCCCGCCCATCGGCAAGCCTTTTTACGACTACTTTTGCCAGGTAAATGCCCTCTGCGAGCTCGTGCCGGTCATAATTGAGCAGGTTAAGTTCCAGTAATTCAAGCTGACCCGAGCTTTGCGCAAATTCCTTATGAATCTGTGACAGCAGCTTTCCCTGGCTATTGTAGATAAATAAGTCTACTGCCAGCGCCTCCCCTGCCTGGTTGTGATCCATCACAAAGGTAGTAGATTGTGCAAAAGGATTAGGATAATTATAAAAACTTTGCAGCACCAGCGACTCAGAGGTGCGCACCTCAAAGTCAACGGCAGCTGTTCCTCTATTATTATGTGTGTCCCAGGCTTCCAACTGTAAGGTATAGCTGCCTTCTTCCAGGTTTTCAAGCGGATAGCTGATATTTCCCTCCTGATAACTGTCCAATGCACTTGTGAAGAAATCGTTAAGAATTATTTTTCTCTCAGAATCAGCATCCCCCCGACGACGTAAAGTGGCCAGTAATTGCTGCCCGGCCTGTTGCTGGCTCAGGTTGATGCCCTGCTCGTCCCATAATTGTGCCAAGAGTAGCGTCTCTTCGCCGGTGATGTTACCGCTCACAAAACTCTCATCGTCCAGAAAAAGACGGATACGGGGTGGTGTCTGGTCGGCTGCTATGCCGGGCTGACTGCCCCCGATTTGCAGGCCGGAAGCCAGACCGGCCGCATCTCTCCCCTCTTCTTTGTGCAAAGCATACATACTGATTCGCGCCTGCCCGGGCTGGTAGATAATATTTTTGGGAACGACAAATTCCATAGAAAAACGACCTTCCACCACGCTTGCCCTCCCCCTGTGAAGTACATTTTCGGACTGGCTGAACTGCATACGGCTGCTTTCGTCTCCCCGAGTCTGCTGCTGCAGCGCTTTATCATGGAGCGTCAGCACCACTTCTCCGCCAAAGGAAGTATCCAGCGAACTGTCAGTCGGGTTGACGATACTTCCGTACACCCTGATGGTGGAAAGTGCCCTGAGGGTATCTTCAGGTATCCGGTTCGCTCTGCTTACATTAAAGACGCTGTCAATGCTCACCTGCTGCCGCGGGAAAGCCAGGCGCATGGAAGGGTCTGCCAGCAAAATGAAGTTACGGTTATCTCTGCCGCTCAGTGCTGCATTTTTGGTTCGGCGGAAAATCTCTCCCAGCGTAAGATAATCGCCGTTTTCACGGGTAAAAATATGGCGGTAGAGGGCCTGGCTGAGCAAAAAGTTGGTATTGGAAAATACCGGCCGGGCAGTGGTTACCAGCCCTACTGCGCCTCCCTCAGGATTGAGGATCAGTCGCTCAGCCCCTGAAATACGAGCAGGGTCGTCATGGCGACCAAACTCGCAGGTAGCCGTCACGAAGAAAGGCAGACGATCCAGGTTCTCCCATCGCTCAATCATGCCCACATTGAGGATGTTTTCATCAGCAAGGCGCAATTCATTCCCATGTCCCATATAATTGACAATCAGCGCTCCCTTACGGATCAAATCTTCAATGGCTTCATTAGCCTCGGGGGCCAGCTGCTGGTTGGGCAGGCGCTGCTGCGGGTAAGCATCCAGGTACACCTTCTGGCTGCTGAACTGCCCGAATTCTGCCGCAATCTCATCAGTAAGCAACTCTGAGTCACGCTGGTAGCGGTTGTTATCGCCATCATCTGCCAGAAAAGCCAGGCGGGTACGCCAGTCTCCCAGGGTAGCAGGATTTTCTTCATAATAGCGCAGTTTGGCTACGACTGCCCTTGCTTCCTCCACATTTTTAACCGGCAATCTTCCTACGCCGATGTCCAGCGTATGATCACCACTGTAACTTTCCTCCCACTCGCCTTCTCCCTCTTCCAGGAAGCCATAGTAATCATCTGACGGATAGCTGTAGATGGGATGGACGGAATTGCGGCTCTGGTAAGTGGGTACCAGGTTGTAATTTTCACTGAGCTGATCTTTGTAATCATAAGAGCCTTTACCAAAAAGCAGCAAGTACTTCAACCGGCCCGGCTGCTGGTCGTACAGCCACTTCACATAATTCCGGATCGCGGTGATGTCCTGCCTGCCGGATGAAAATTCATTATAAATCTGCCCGGTAGTGACTACTTTGACTTCCAGCTGGTTCTGGTTGCGCCTCAGGTTCGCTAGCTCCTCAGCCTCATTCAGCAGGCTTGGATGTGTCACGATGAGCAGTTCAGGCACACTACCTGATTTAATGTCCTGATTGGGCTGTCTGCCCAGCCAT
Source organism: Cyclobacteriaceae bacterium (assembly GCA_046541235.1). Taxonomy (GTDB): domain Bacteria; phylum Bacteroidota; class Bacteroidia; order Cytophagales; family Cyclobacteriaceae; genus Catalinimonas. Next base: position 17,138 of record JBKHDR010000008.1, read on the forward strand.
TCAGGGGGCGCCAGTTCATGAGGTGAAAAGATGACAAATTCTTGCAAACGTCCTTCACTAGCTGCTGTAAATTGCCAGCTTCCGTTTTGATAAACTGCTGCCTCCTGTATTTTGCTTTGAAATGGATTAGTCACCTCCCAAACAATGGCCTGCGCATCTTCTGATTGAATGCGATAGCGGCCTCCTCCAGCAGTAAAGCTTTCAACATTGCGGAAAAAGGTAAAACCCTGCTGGTGGATAAGTTTACGCTTGAAGCTAAGTAAAAATCGGTTCAGGTGCGCATGCCCTCTCCCGCCCGAGGCCTGGTAGGTGATCTGTAAGGGCGTAGCAGCGGATGAAGAGTTTAAATTTGCGCTAAAATTTCCACCAGCCTCTTTGCCAGCTTCGGTATAGCGCCCTCCAAGGATAGGGTCTACCTCTATTTCACCCAGGGGCTGTCCGGCCAGGCTGAGCGAGAAGCGAGAGGGCTGTGTGGTTCTGCCCAATACATCAACTCTAAGTTCTACCGGACTTGTGGTAAGCAGGTTCTGCAAAGGCAGTTCGTACTGCTGTTGGTCTCCGTTGTAAAAAACCTCTCCGTACCACTCCCGGCCCGAACCAGGCGCCAGGATATTGCTTTCATCAATTTCATGATAATGATAGTCGTCATAAGTTTCTGTCAGGGGGAAGCTGGCGGATGCTGCTTCAGCAGTGGCTATGCGTGCTGCGTTTTCAGTAGAGGTAGAAAGGAAGAAAAAAGCTGTATCGGCATAGAGGTTTTTCTGAAAGCGAAAAGCGTAGCTACCGTCATCCTGCAGCTGGTAGCTCTCCAGGTGAGGTCCCGGGGCATAAAAAATGAGCTGGTCCTGCGGGTCAAAGCGCCCATCATCTGCCCCCGTTACCCATACAGCCAGCTGAGGGAGGTCATTAAATCTTGGCTCGCTCAGTGATTGAGGCAACATGCCCCCGCCAAAACCGAAAATCCCCAGGCGATCAGGCTTGATGGTGTTCAGATCAATCCCTTGTTCCTGCAGAAAGCTGCCGCTGATGCTGTAGATACCTTTTTCTGTGACTGCCAGCCTGTACCAATTGCCGGAGGCCAGTACTGATGACTGCGCCAGCAGATGGCTTCCACCGAAGGGGAGCAGGAAAAGGAGCAGAATAGCGTATAGGATACGCATGGCAAATAGCATCAGCTTCACAAGAGGTTATCTAATAATACGATAGGAAGCCCGGAATATTATGCTTAACTGAGGGTTTCCAGCTCATATTCATAGTTTTCCATGATGATGTTGGCCAGCAGTTTCTGGCAGGCCAGTTCCACCTTCTGGGAGGCCTCCTTTTCGTCACTGGCCTCAATCTCAAGCGTGATATGCTTGCCGATGCGGACGTCGTGAATATGTTGCAGGCCCAGGTTGCCCAGCCCGAGGCGAACGGCTTTGCCCTGAGGGTCCAGTATTTCTTTTTTGGGCATGATGTTGATCTTGGCAATAAATTGCATGATAAGTTAGGTTATGCTGTGAAATGATGCTGCAAAAATAGCAATCATCAGGACTTAGCCCCCCTGCCTGACATGGATTTTTTTGCCAGCGAGAGTAAAATATACAATATGATGACCAGCGGAATGGCAAAAGTGTTGAGCAGCAGCACAAGGAGAAGCGAAACGATCATAAAAATATACTTTAGCTGGTTATCAGCCCAGCTGTAATTTTTAAACTTAAAAGCCATCAGCTCAATCTCAGCTACCAACAAGTACGATAGCAACACCACCAGGCCCAACAAAATGTAGGGATTGCCTAACAGTTCGTCTAAAATATTTACCTGGCTCAGGGGCAAAGAACTGATCAGCAAGGCATTGGCAGGTGTAGGCAGCCCGATAAAACTGCTCGTCTGCCGGGTATCTACGTTAAAAATGGCGAGTCTAAGGGCTGAAAAGGCAGCAATCAGGAAGGCACCATAAGCCAGCCAGTGCAAATCAGTCGGCAGGTTGACTGACAGTAGGGCATAGACGATGTAAGAGGGCAGCACGCCAAAAGTAACCATATCGGCCAGCGAATCCAGTTCACCTCCAATTCTGGAGTAAGACTTGAGCGCCCTGGCGCTGAACCCATCAAAAAAATCAAAGATAGCCGCCAGCCAGATAAGGTAAGCCGCTATTTCAAGCTGGCCATTACTTACCATCACGATTCCAATACAACCACTTAGCAGGTTGCAGATCGTCAAAAAATTGGGAATATGTTTCACTCAGTTTTTTAGTTGTTGTGAAAAAAACAAAAATTTGACCTGACTATTTCTTTTGTATTAATTGTCAGCATCATTCGCAAATTTGTAAATAATCTGACAGAATTAATAAACAGACGACCGCAATTCATGAAGATAGACTATCTGCTCATCGGGCAGGGTGTGGCCGGAAGCGCACTGGCGACCCATTTGATAGAAGCCGGAGCAAAAATAAAAGTGCTTGATATGAACAAGCAACATACGGCTTCCTGGGCCGCTGCCGGTCTCTACAACCCCATTACGGGTCGGCAGATGGTCAAAACCTGGCTGGCAGATGAGCTATTTCCCTATTTGCAGCGATATTATCGGCATGCCGAAAATATCAGCGGTACCCGCTTTCTTCATCCTAAGCCCATATACCGCCCATTTGTTTCTATGGAAGAACAGAACGACTGGCTGGCCAAAGCTGACAATAATGCCTTTAGTGAATTCGTTGAAAAAGTGCACGTTAAACCGCATTATGATGAAATGATCAGCAACTCCTACGGAGGGCTGCTGCTAAAGCAGAGCGGTTATCTTGACCTACCAGCTTATATTGCAGGTATCCGAAGATGGTTGCAGGAGCAGGATGTGTATGAAGAAAGGCAATTTGAAGCCGCCAGACTCAAAATACACGACTCATCTGTTGAATACGACGACATCAGGGCTGAAAAGATCATTTTCTGCGACGGGCCTGATGCTTCTTCCCAGCCTTTCTTTTCGTGGCTTCCCTTCCAGCTGGTCAAGGGAGAGGTACTTACGATCAGGCCGGAAAGGGATTTTGAGGTGGTGTTTAACCGGGGCATTTTTATTTTACCGGCTGATGGGCAGTACAAGGTAGGCTCCACCTACAACCATCATGACCTGACTTTCACACCCACGCAGCAAGGAAGAAATTATCTGGAAGAAAAAATGCGTAAGTTTTGTAAATTTCGTTATACTGTGAGTGGTCATATAGCAGGTGTGCGCCCCGCCACGCAGGATCGCAAACCCTTTATCGGCCTGCATCCGGTACAAAAACCATTAGCTATTTTCAATGGTTTAGGCACTAAGGGAGTTTCGCTGGCTCCTTATTTTGCCCGACAGTTCTCATCGCATCTAATGCGAGAAAAATCACTGGATGATGCCGTAGATGTCAAAAGATTTTATCATAAATATCATTCTGTATAGAAAAAATAGATGAGCATAGTAAGAATTCTTTTTCTAGCAAGCCTGATGCTGGTAAGCACCCTTTCAGGATATGCGCAGATTAACCGGGAGCAGTTCGGGAAAAACAGGGTGCAGTACAAGAATTTTAACTGGCGTTACTACAGCTCCGATAATTTTGATGTCTACTTTTACGAAGGAGGAGAGGATAATGCCCTCATAGCTGCCAAATTTCTGGAAAAGGAATTTGAGCGCATCACCGACATCATAGGCTACGCCCCCTACTCCAAGACTAAGATTTTTCTCTATAATTCTAATAAAGACCTGCTACAGAGTAATGTTGGCGTGGGGGGTGCCAAGTATACCGTGGGCGGTCAGACCGACTTCGTAAAGTCTCAGGTGGAAACTGCCTACCCCGGTAATATGATTGACTTTGAACAGGAGCTGGTACGCAAGATCTCTGAAATGCTCATCAATGACATGATGTTTGGCGGCAGCCTGACGGATATGTTTCAAAGTGCCTACCTGCTCAGCCTGCCCTCCTGGTTTATACAGGGCGCCGCCCGCTACATCGCCGATGGCTGGAGCATAGAAATGGACGACTTTATGCGTGAGCAGTTTGTAGACAACAAAAAAGGACTCAGGCTTAATAAGCTCACCGGAGACGAAGCCGCACTGGCAGGTCAGTCAGTATGGAATTTCATAGCCGTACGCTACGGGCGCAGCAGCATCTCTAATATCCTTAACCTGACCCGCATCATTCGCAACGAGGAAAGCAGTATCGTCAATACACTGGGCATTCCTTACCGCATATTTCTAAGGCAGTGGCAGTCATACTACAGTGAGATGGCCGCTCAGGTAAATGAAAACTACGTTTTTCCTGATGAAGATGAGCGCATCCGCAAAAATAACCGCCGTGATTATAACTACAGGGAAGTCGTCTTCAGTCCTGATGGTAACTTTGTAGCTTACTCTGAAAACCTGAAGGGACGCTACCATGTGATGATCAGAAACCTGAAAACCGGTAAAACGAAAACTGTTCACAAAGCCGGCTACAAGGTGATAGACCAACCTTTTGACTCGGATGTGCCTCTGCTGAGTTGGAACAACAACCAGACACTTGGCATTATAGGCCATGAAAGAGGTAAGAATTATCTCTGGCTGTATAATATGGCCTCTAAAGATACCCGACGCATTACCCTCACCCGTTTTAACCAGGTGAAAGGCTTTGATTTTAATGATAACGGACGACTTGCGGTAATGAGCGCCGACCTGAACGGACAGAATGATATTTATCTGTACAACCCTAACCGCAATACCTTTTCCAGAATAACCAATGATATTTACGACGACCTTTATCCCAGCTTCATTCCGGGTACTGATAAGATCGTATTCAGCAGTAACCGGCCCGAAGACTCCCTTTACTACCAAGCTATTCCCCCCCGTGAGCTGGAGCTAAGCAAAGAGATTGACGATAATTTCAATATCTTTATCTACAGCGGAGAGCCAACAGATTCGCTGCTGACGCGTGTGACCAACACTATTAGCACAGACATTAAGCCTATTCCAAAAGACGAGAAAACCATCTTTTATCTCAGCGACCAGCGCGGAATCTATAATGTCTACAAGTATGAGCTGGAAGACAGTCTCTTTAACCAGGTGACCAATTTTGCCCTGAGTATACAGGATTATGACATTGATTTTAGTAAAAATTCCCTGGCTTACGTGATGCTTTCCGATGAAGAGGATTATGTGCATCTGGAACCAAACTTTGATACCGAACAGTCTATCTTCACTCCCAAAACGATTCGTCAGGAAGCCATACAGGCCAAGATTATTTCAGAACGTATCGCAAATAATAAAAAAAGAAAGGAGGAAAATCCTCCTCCATCCAGCCTGAATACAAATGATACGCTCCCCCGGCCGCTCACAGATGATGTAGTCAACGTACTGCCTGATTCCATGGTAGTTGACAGCCTTGATCAGGAGCTGCTCTTAGAAGAGCCTTCGCCGGTACTGGAAGATACGCTCATCAATACGGATGACTATGATTTTGACAGCGAAGCCCCCCCCCTGACCGATGCTGGAGAGGAAATTATAGATACTGAAAATTACGAGTTCAGCCTACCGGAGGAAACGGTGGCCCAGGAAGACCTTTCGCCAGACAATTTTAACTTTGAAGAGGAAAAAACGGATCCTGTCGCTCAGAATTCGTTCCTGTCGCGCTACCGTAAGTTGCAGCGAGAGACCCGCATTACCGGCCCTATTCCCTACGAAACCCGCTTCAGCGCTGATAATATCGTCACCTCACTGACGGTGGACCCCTTACGTGACTTTGGCTTCCACGTACAGGTACAAATGAACGACCTGCTGGAAAACCATCGCTTCTACGGCGGAATCGTGCAGTATGTTGACCTGCGCAGCGGTAATGTCTTTGCCGAATACGAGTATATCAAAAACCGCATAGATTACCGTGCCCGCTATGAAAGAAATGGCTACTTCCTGGAAGACGGCGACCGTACTGTACAGAAGTACACCAAAAACGTGTTTGAATTTGGTGCGGCCTTGCCTTTCAATATCACCTCACGCTTTGAGATGTCGCCCTTTTATACCAATACCAATTTTATTGACCTCTCGCAGGTAACTGCCGTCCCCGGTTCGGAGAGCCAGAGCTCAAATCATTTCAGTGGTATCAGAGCAGGCTTTGTTTTTGATAACACCCTGGTAACGGGCTTCAAAAACTTTCAAGGCACCAAGGCGAGAGCCTTCTTCACCCACCACCAGGGCATGAACGATGCCGACCTCAGTTTCAGCAACATTGAGGTGGATGTAAGGCATTACCAGAAGCTATGGCGCGACATCACCTTTGCCTCCCGCCTGTTCTACGGAAACTTCTTTGGCAGAAACGCCCAGAGTTACCTGCTGGGTGGTTTGAACAACTGGCTGTTTAACAGGGTTGACAGCCCTGAAGAAAATGACCCGCTCGCCATTACTCGTGACGTGGACAATAGCAATATCCTTTTTACTGAATTTGTTGACCTGAGAGGTTTTAATTTCAACAAACTACAGGGTACTGATGTGATGACTTTCTCGGCTGAGTTGCGCCTGCCTATTGTTCGTTTTTTCTACCGTGGCCCCATTGCCTCCAACTTCTTCCGCAATCTTGAGTTTGCCGGATTCTATGACGTAGGTTCATCCTGGACAGGTGCCAGCCCCTTTAATGAGCGCAACAGCCTGAACACCGAGGTCATCGTGGATGGTCCATTCCGGGCTGAAATACAGAATTTTAAGAATCCCTGGCTGCAGAGTTACGGGGCGGGCGTCCGTACCGTATTGCTAGGCTACTATCTCAAGTTTGATGTCGCTTATCCCATTGAAGACAACATCGTGGCGGAGAGGCCTCGCTTTTTCCTTTCTTTAGGGTATGATTTTTGACGCTCAAGGTTCATCATTAACCAAACGTTATTTTTTATGAAACGTACACTCATTGTCACAGCAATAACCTTCATTGCCTTTACAGCACAGGCGCAGCTTTTCACCATCGGGCCTAAAATTGGTTTAAGTAGTTCCAAGATTCGTGTCGTAGATGATGTAAATGCCATAACCTCAGGAGATTCTGAAGTAGGTTTTCATGCTGGTTTGTTTGCCCGTGTATCGGTACTGGGCTTTTATGTACAGCCCGAGGCCATGTTTACCTCGGCCAGTGGCAGCATCGTGATTCCGCCCAGTATCTCCGCTCAAAGTGTAGAATCTGTACAGGAACTGACTTACAATAAAATTGATGTACCCGTTATGCTGGGTGCCAAGATTGGCCCGCTGTTCAGGGTAAATCTAGGCCCCGTTTTCAGCTTTATTTTGAGTGATGATATCAGGTCAGGCGGGGCCCTGGAAGAAGTCATTCAGGATTATAATCAGGCCAATGTGGGCTACCAGATCGGCGTAGGACTGGACATCTCCAAATTCACGGTAGACCTGAGGTACGAGAACAACCTGAGTGCGCTTGGAGAAAGCGTTACCATTCCTGGCACTAATGAGACTTTCTCCACCGATATGCGCAACCGCCTGATACAGCTTACTTTGGGTTACAAACTACTTTAAACAGGTGTAATTTAATAGATGAAAAGCCGCTTACGAGCGGCTTTTTTTTTGTTACTGAGATTACTATCTATCAGCGGTACCTGGATTCTCCCTGCCAGAGATCAGGATTTGGGCCAAGCTGATCTTTCAGCGGCCGGGTAGCTTCATCCAAAGCACTAAGCAGTTCATCGCTGAGCTTCAATTCGGCGGCCTGGACATTTGATTTTACCTGCTGTGCATTGCGCCCTCCCACGATTACCGAACCCACCCCCTGCTGCGCCAGCAGCCAGGAGAGGCTCATCTGCCCCATCGGCATCCCTGCCTCGGCTGCTATCTTCCTGAGCCGGGCAATGGCTTCAAAAGTAGCCGCTTCTGCCCCAGCCTCCCCATGCCGGGTTTGGGGTCTGTCCGAAGAAAAATGGCGGGTTCGGGCTCTGTCTTCAGGTACTTCATCCGGGCTGGTAAACTTGCCGGTAAGCAGTCCCTGCATAAGTGGCGAATAGCATAATACAGACAGATCAGCCGAGCGGCATTCGGGCAAAATTTCAAATTCTATAGCCCGCCAGAGCAGGTTGTAAGGCAATTGATTGCTTACGAGTTGATTGGTTAGTGAAAAAGCCTCCTTCAGGTCTTTTGCACCAAAATTGGACACACCAAAAGCCCGTATCTTTCCCTCTTTCTTAAGGTCCTCCAGTGCGCCTAAAGTTTCTGCTAACGATACGTTATGATTAGGCCAGTGAAGCTGCATCAGGTCAATAGTATCGGTTTTCAGGGCTTTGAGCCTTTCTTCGGTAGCTTTTTTTACCTGCTCATAGGCAAAATCCTGAGGTTTGATTTTGGTGGCTACAATGATCTTATCCATAACATCGCCCAGTGCTTTGCAGATCAGGTTTTCTGAGGCACCACTTCCGTAAAGTTCTGCCGTATCAAAAAAGTTGATACCCGACTCGTATGCAGCTCTGAGCGCTTCCAGGGAGTCTTTTTCATCCTGATGCCCCCAGTTGAAGCCGCCTACGATGGCCCAGGCACCGAAGGCAATTTCTGAAATCTGAAAATCTGTATGAGCTAGTGGATGATACTTCATGCTTTAAAGTATTGTTTGTGAAAAAAGTGGGTATATTGTATACCAATGCACAAGTGCCAGGTCCGGCAATCGGCCTAATGGGTTAACTTACAAAAATTTTACTTTTTTCACCTGTCTCTACAACGCTTTTGCAAAAACAGGTGTCTGCTAAAATACACCAAACTCACTGCCATGGAACCTTTACGACTCAAAACAGAACAGAAAAGGAAGATTTTGTACTATCTCCTATTCAACCTGGGAGCACTGGCGTATATGCTGCTACTCAGCCAATGTACCGATAAGGTGGAAACCACCAAAACTTACCGATACATGAAACCGGTATACACGACCACAGAAGAAATACGTGCTGCCGTGGATGTAACGCCTCCCCAACCCATCGTTAGTGCGGGCAAGATTTACTACCTCAATGGTTTTCTCTACATCAACGAACCCGGCAAAGGAATACATGTCATTGACAATACCGACCCCAGCCGACCCGTGCCGCGCCACTTTATCAACATACCCGGTAACTACGACATGGCTGCCAAAGGTAACCTGCTCTATGCAGATAGCTATGTAGATATGGTGGTGTTTGACATCAGCCAGGTAGAAAAAATCCAGCTGGTCAACCGAGTGGAAGACGTTTTTGACCTCTACCGTTCTTATACCAACGGATTTTACCAGGAAGGGCAGATCATCACTGAATGGGTAGAGACGGAAGAAGTGGAAATTATAGAGGGAGAAGCTGATCCTATCATGGACGGTGTTTTTGGCTTCCAGGGAGGTGTTTTCTTTAGAAATGATGCGGATGTTGTCAATTTTGCCCGGATGGAAACTGCCACGGTCAATACCAATTCTGCCTCTCTCAACCAGCAGATAGGTGTAGGAGGCTCCATGGCCCGCTTCACCATCACCGGCAACCATCTCTATTCTATTGATGATTACAGCATGCAGGTTTTTGATATTTCACAGGCTGAAAATCCGGTCAAATCTGAGCAGGATATCTTTATAGGTTTTATGATTGAAACCATTTTCCCTTACCAGGACAAACTTTTTATAGGTGCACAAAGCGGTATGCACATCTATGACAACAGCAATCCTGAAAACCCGGTACACCTCTCTACTTACGAACACATCACCAGCTGTGACCCCGTGGTAGTAGAAGGTAACCTGGCATATGTCACCCTGCGCGGCGGAACTGAATGCAGAGGATTCAGCAACCAACTGGAAGTCATCGACGTGGAAGACCCTACTAATCCTCAACTTCTGCATACCTTTGCCATGCAGCACCCGCACGGGCTTGGCATAGATAATGGCACCCTTTTCATCTGTGAGGGAGAATTTGGACTTAAAGCTTTTGACGCCAGCGACGTGAGCAAAATTGACCAGAAGCAACTGATGCACATCTCCGATATCCACGCTTATGATGTCATCCCCCTGGGGGGCGTGCTGATGATGATTGGTAACGATGGCCTGTACCAGTACGACTACAGCAATCCTAAGGATATCAAGCTGCTCAGTAAGATCGCCTTACCGGGAGCCTCATGAAAAAATTTTTAATTTTTACTGGTCTGATGCTTAGCCTGAGCCTGCTGGCAGAGGCGCAGCAAGAGGTCACGGTTGTTCTCAAAGATGGTAAAATCCTGAAGGGAAAGACAATAGAGTCGCTTTTTGAAGGATTTTACACGCTGGAAATCAGTTCGCTGAAAAGAGAAAATATAGACGTTTCTAAGGTCAGAGGCATTTACTTTGGAAACTATGTGTCTCCTGAAAGAAAGCATGCATACTATCAGAAAAATCATGGTTTTTTTAACCATACCGAGATTCATCTGCTGAGGGGCCAGAGACTGGCTGGTGACCACTACTCCAATATTTCACTGCAGACTGTAAATGGCTATGCACTCTCTCGCTTCCTGATGCCGGGCCTGGGTGTGGGGGTTGACAGTTACGGAGATATTACAATTTCTCCTGTTTTTGCCAGCATCAGGGGGCAACTCATGAAAAGCAGGCTGACGCCTTACTACTACGCAGGAGCCGGTTGGGGCCTGATGTGGAATCCTGATGAAAGCTCAGGTGTCTTTTACGAGAAAGCACAGGCAGGCCATATGCTGCAGGCTGGTCTTGGCTTGCAATTCAATCTGAGAGAAAGCGCTCTTACGCTGGGCTTTGGCTACCGGGAGCAAAAAACTGAGCTTGAATACAACTATGCCAGCTGGGAGCCATGGCGCTCCAGTATGGGCACCAGTAATATCAATGTAGTGGAAGAAAGACTTATGAGAAGGTTTTCCATCAATTTTGGCTTTACCTTCTGAAAAAAATTAACCCGGATTTGGAGCTGCCCGGGCCAGTGGTCCGGGCTTTTTTTTTTAAACAACTGCACTTGCCTCATCTTCACTGATTTTACGGCGGGCTTTTTCCTGGATCACCTGCTGTACGGCTTTTTTCTGCAGCTTACTCTCCAGCCAGGAGATAATATCAAAGTAGCTGAACGAACGGCTCTCATAAGGATTATCCGTCAGGGTAAGCAACTGCTGCAAGAGGTTTTCAAAAAGAGCATTGAGCTGATGAGCGCTGGTGTCGTCTCCCAGGTTTTTTAGAAATTTCAGAATGTATTCCTGGTACTGGCTCAGGTCACCCCGCTTGAGCAGGAAACGGTAGGTAGATTTGATATAGTAGTCAATCACATCGGTATTGCCCAGCTCAAAGTGGCTGATCAGGTTGAGGATACGGGCAAAGCAGTGCACATCCTCGCGCAGGTCTACCTGCTGTTCGTTGATAATTTTCTGCAACCAAAAGACAGCCATTTTGTGGTTACCATCTCCCACATACATACAGGCGATTTTGTAATAAAAAATGATGGTAGAATGCTTCCCCAGCTTGTCCACAAAATGATCCAGGTCACGCTCAATCTTGCGCACCAGGGAGATACCCCCGCTGAAATCGCCGGTAAGAAAGTAGCGGTTGATCTCATGAATGGTGATGTACTTGAAAAGCATAGTGCGAATATTCTCGTTCAGTTCAATACCCCGGATCAGGTAAACATCCTTGAGCTTTTGGGTAGTCTGTACGAATTCCCGGTACTTCATCAGCTTGTTCTGTGCAATAAGCAGGCTATGTATGCCCCTGATATACATGATGCTTTTGAGAGGAATGAATTCGGGCGCATCATCAAATAGCTGTACCCATTTACGCGCGAAATGATAGGCGTTTTCAAAATCCTGGATAAAGAGGTAATAAGCCACATAAACATTATACAGGTTAAGCTTTTCATTGAATGAAAAACTTTCCTCCTCAAAAACGGGCAGGTTACGGTTGACGAAGTCTTTAAGCTCCTCCATATATTGCTCCTTGCGTACGAAGCCGGTTTTGATGTAGAGATTGTTGAGCTTAACTAGTATATTGGAAAGCCTGTTAATATTGTAGATGCGGGTATTGACGTCATTTACCTCTTCAATGATAGCATTTACCTTTTCAGGATTTTCGTTGCCCACTCCCTGGGCTACCACCTGCTTTTCCATCTTCAGTATTTCCAGCATCAGTTCCAGGTTATCGTTTTTATGCGCCAGGCGGCGGGCCTTCTGTAGTATCCGGTTACATTGCTCATAGAGGCCCCGGTCAAAAAGAATCTGTGCATGGTCTATGTATTCCCTGGTGCTGATATCGCGATTTTTTTTGAGATGAAAAGAACGCATGGCATGCAGCAGCCTTTCGTAGAGATGCGCTTTCAGGTTAGATATTTGTTCAGGCTTGATGTTGGAATGAGCCTGCAGGATGGCCGCCTCATCAGGTACAGGCTGCGCATCCATGGCATCAAAAAGCAAAAGACTCTTCTGTTCTTCACCGTTTACCTGCATTTTTAATTTGAAATAGCGCTTCTCACTGGGCGAAAGACTCCTGATCAGTTGAAAAAGATCATCAGATTTCTTTTTAGGCATCGTAGATAAATTAGAGAAAAACCCTGATTTTTGGCCTGATTTGGAGGATTATGATTAATTTCGTATTATCAGACATTGTAAAAATAGTTTATTTTGACTTTTTTAGCCAGATTCAAAGTTCTATTTTTCAGCACAAACAATCATTAACTTAAAAAAAGTAAATATGGTCGACAAAGTCTATATTTTCGATACAACTTTAAGAGACGGAGAACAGGTACCGGGATGTCAGCTTAATACAGAAGAAAAGGTAATTATAGCTAAAGCCCTGGAAAGACTCGGCGTAGACGTAATAGAAGCTGGTTTCCCAATCTCCAGTCCTGGTGATTTTAAATCAGTCATTGAGATCTCCAAAGCAGTCAGTGCGCCTACCATCACTGCCCTCTCCCGTGCTGTTGAAAAAGACATAGACGCAGCTGGCGAGGCCCTCAAATATGCCAAAAGAGGCCGCATTCACACCGGCATTGGCGTATCTGATCAGCACATCTATACCAAGCTCCGCTCCGACCGTGATAAAGTACTTGAAAGAGCCGTGGCAGCTGTCAAGTATGCCAAAAAGTATGTGGAAGATGTGGAGTTTTATGCTGAAGATGCCGGACGTACCGATAAGGAATACCTTGCCCGTGTGCTGGAGGCGGTAATTAAAGCCGGGGCAACTGTACTCAACATACCAGATACTACCGGTTTCTGCCTGCCCGATTATTACGGTGCCAAGATCAGGTATTTGAAAGAAAATGTGGAAGGTATAGACAAAGCCATCATTTCTACCCACTGCCACAACGACCTAGGCCTGGCCGTTGCCAACTCCATCGCTGCCGTGCAAAATGGTGCCCGCCAGATTGAATGTACCATCAATGGCATAGGCGAACGCGCCGGTAACACCTCCCTGGAAGAATGTGTGATGGTGATGAAAAAGCATCCGGAACTCAACCTCCGCACTGATATTGATACCCGTCAGCTCTACCCTCTCAGCCAATTGGTGACCAAGCTGATGAATATGCCCGTACAGGCCAATAAAGCCGTGGTAGGCAAAAATGCCTTTGCTCACTCATCCGGTATACACCAGGACGGCGTGATCAAAAACCGCGAAAATTACGAGATCATTGACCCCGCTGAAGTGGGTGTGGATAAGTCATCTATCATCCTGACGGCCCGTTCAGGTCGTGCTGCCCTTAACCATAACCTGAAAAACCTGGGTATTGATCTCTCCAAAGACGAGCTGGAAGTGGCCTACGAAAAATTCCTGGGTATGGCCGATGAGCTCAAAGTGGTGCAGGATGATGACCTGCGCAGACTGGCGGAACAATTACCTTCTAAATCTGCTTAGGAAATCCCTGACCTGAGAACGAACGCTCAGGCAAAAATGTATTGAGCAAAACAACATGATGTTGCTAGTTAAATGTCACTGGCACAGTAAAGAATAATTACACCTATATGCCCGGAAAAACATTATTTGATAAGATTTGGGACAAGCATATTGTCAATAGCATAGAAAACGGGCCGGATATCCTCTACATAGACCGGCATTTTATACATGAAGTGACCAGTCCGCAGGCTTTTGCCGGGCTCGACAGCCGTGGTATCAAAGTCTTCCGACCCAAGCAGACCATCGCCACTGCCGACCATAACGTACCTACGCAGAACCAGCACCTGCCTATACGTGAAGCTTTATCCCGGACACAGGTAGATAAGCTGACCGAAAACTGCGCCAACCACGGCATCGAACTTTATGGGTTAGGCCACCCCTTCCAGGGAATCGTGCATGTGATCGGACCGGAACTGGGCATCACCCAGCCCGGTATGACCATCGTCTGCGGCGACAGCCACACCTCCACGCATGGGGCTTTTGGTTCTATCGCCTTCGGCATAGGCACCAGCGAAGTAGAGCAGGTACTTTCAACTCAATGCATTCTACAGGCGAGGCCCAAAAGGATGAAGATTGAGATCAATGGGGAGCTGGCCAAAGGCGTCACTTCCAAAGACATCATCCTTTACATCATCTCCCAGATTTCAGCCAGCGGAGGTACGGGTTATTTTGTGGAGTACACTGGCTCTACCATCCGCAGCCTGTCCATGGAAGCCCGCATGACCATTTGCAATATGAGCATAGAGATGGGAGCCCGTGGCGGAATGATCGCACCTGATGAGACTACCTTTGAATACATGAGAGGTAGAAAATTTGCCCCTCAGGGAGAAGAATTTGACAGGATGGTAGCCTACTGGAAGACCCTTCCCTCCGACCCTGATGCCGAATTTGATATGGAACTGCACTACGATGCCTCCGATATTGAGCCAATGATTACTTACGGCACCAATCCCGGCATGGGCATCAAAATCGGTGGCAATATACCCACCGATGATACGGTGGAAGCTGACGAAAGAAATTCTTTCCGCAAGTCGCTGGAATATATGGACCTTCAGGGCGGAGATCAGTTGCTGGGCAAGCCCGTTAATTACGTATTTATCGGCAGTTGTACTAACGCCCGCATTGAAGACCTGCGCATGGTGGCCGACCTGGTAAGAGGCAAAAAGAAAGCGGCCAACGTAAATGCCATGATCATTCCCGGCTCACGCCAGGTGGAAAAACAGGCGCGTGAAGAGGGCCTGGACAAGATACTGGAAGCAGCCGGCTTTGAGCTTCGCCAGCCCGGTTGCTCCGCCTGCCTGGGCATGAACGAGGACAAGGTACCCCGTGGAGAATATTGTGTTTCTACTTCTAACCGTAACTTTGAAGGACGCCAGGGTCCGGGCGCACGCACTTTCCTGGCAAGTCCGCTGACAGCGGCCGCTACTGCCCTCAACGGCTACATCAGCGATGTAAGAGAAATGCTGGAAGAAACTGAACTTGTATAATATGATGTCATAAGTCACTGGTCATTTGTCCGATTTCTGTATGTATGAAAAGATCATTGTCATTTGAAGAACTGAAGGTATATCGCTTATCTGAACAATTATGTGATCAAATCTGGATGATTGTCATTAACTGGGATCATCTTGCAAAAAATACCATCGGTTCTCAGTTGGTCAGATCAGCAGATAGCATCGGGGCAAACATAACTGAAGGTAGTGGCAGAGGAAGTTTTGCTGATAATAAGCGTTTTATCCGTATTGCGCGCGGTTCCTTGTTTGAGACAAGACACTGGTTAAAAAGGGCTCTGCAAAGAAAACCCTTATCAAATGGTGAAACAATTATTTTAAAAGAATTGATTGCTGAACTAGGACCACGGCTAAACGCTTACTTAAATTCAATCGGGACAGAAAAGACTACTAATACCGCAGAAGTCATTAAAGATGATCAATGACAAGTGACTAATGACCAAGAACTAATTTACTACATGGAAAAATTCACGACACTCACTTCTACCATCGTACCCATTCCTACCCGGAATATAGATACCGACCAGATCATCCCGGCACGCTTCCTGAAAGCGACCACCAGGGAGGGCTTTGGTGATAATCTTTTCAGAGACTGGCGATACGATGACCAGGGTGCTCCCGTTCCAGACTTTGTGCTGAACCGTCCTGATGTAGCCGGAAGAATACTGGTAGCAGGCAAAAACTTTGGCTGCGGCTCCAGCCGCGAACATGCCGCATGGGCTATCTATGACTACGGCTTCAAAGTAGTGGTATCCAGCTTTTTTGCCGATATCTTTAAAAACAACGCACTCAATAACGGCCTGCTCCCGGTGCAGATCAGCGATGCTTTTCTGCAGAAAATCTTTAAGCTCTATGAGGAAAATCCATCACTGGAACTTACCATAGACCTGGAAGACCAGACGCTTACTGTGGTAGGAACGGGCGAGCAGGAAAGCTTTGATATCAACAATTACAAAAAATATTGCCTTACCAAAGGTTACGATGATATCGATTACCTGATAAGCCAGCAGGATAAAATAATAGCTTACGAGCAGAATCAATAAATACATATTTACACAGCAAAATGCAGAAAAAGATAACAGTATTAGCCGGCGACGGCATCGGACCCGAAGTTACCAAACAGGCACTAAAGGTACTGAGAGCAATAGCCAGAGCTTATGGTCATGAGTTTGAGTTTAAAGAAGGATTGGTAGGTGCTGCTGCGATAGATGCTACCGGCAATCCTTTTCCGGAAGAAACCGAAAAGCTTTGTCTGGATGCCGATGCTATCCTCTTCGGCGCTATCGGTCATCCTAAATATGACAATGATCCCAATGCCAAGGTAAGGCCCGAGCAGGGTCTGCTGGCCATGAGAAAAAAGCTGGGGCTTTTTGCCAATGTGCGCCCCGTCAAGAGCTACGATGCCATCAGCCACATTTCTCCCCTCAAAGAGCATATTATCAAAGATGTGGATTTTGTGGTCTTCCGCGAACTTACCGGAGGCATCTACTTTGGTGAGCCCCGTGGTAGAAATGAAAAAGGGGATGTGGCCTATGACACTTCCATCTATTCTAAGGACGAAATTGTCAGGATCACCCGCATGGCCTTTGCTGCGGCTACCAAAAGAAAGAAGCATGTGACGCTGGTTGACAAAGCCAATGTGATGGCGACCTCCAGGCTGTGGCGTGAAACCGTGAGAGACTGCTGCAAAGACCATCCTGATGTCAAACTGGATTATATGTACATTGATAATGCCGCGATGAAGCTCATTCTCAATCCACGTTACTTTGATGTCATTCTTACCGAAAATATGTTCGGAGATATTCTTACGGATGAAGCTTCTGTGATTACCGGATCCATTGGTATGCTCCCTTCTGCTTCCATGGGTGAAAAGGTAAAGCTTTTTGAACCTATTCACGGCTCTTATCCTGAGGTGGCTGGCAAGTCAAAAGCCAATCCTGTGGGCGCAATTCTCTCTGCGGCCATGCTGCTCAACTATGCCTTTGGCATGACTGAAGAAAGCAATGCCATCAAGGAGGCAGTACGTCAGTCCCTGGAAGAAGGCGTTGTTTCGGAAGACATCAATGCTGAGAAGAGTTATTCTACCGAAGAGGTAGGAGACAAAATTGCGCAGCTCGTCTGGTCTTCAAAAAACGTACACGCCTGATTATAAAATTGGTAAACATAGACAAAAAAATCTGATCAAATTTGTAACAGTAGCTAAGTTTCTTTATGTTTACTTCAATACAACCAGATACAAATGTTTTTACTGATAGCTTCTATACTCATTATTGTGCTAGTCATTCAGCCAGCGGGGTGAGCGTAGAACTTTATTAACATAACAAAGCTCTTCTCACCCCCCTGAGAGGAGCTTTTTTGTTCGACATCAAGCTAAACATCAAACAACTGAATGGAAAACGTACTGAATAAATACAGCAAAACCATCACTCAGGATGAGTCTTTACCCGCTGCCCAGGCTATGCTCTACGCTGTAGGTTTAAAAGAAGAAGATTTCAAAAAAGCACAGGTAGGCATCGTTAGTACCGGTTACGACGGTAATCCCTGCAATATGCATCTCAATGGTTTTGCTACCGAGGTGAAAGCTTCTGTAAATACGCAGGACCTTGTTGGCTTGATTTTCCATACCATAGGCGTGAGTGATGGTATGTCTATGGGCACACAGGGCATGTCCTATTCCCTACCCTCCCGGGATGTGATCGCTGACTCTATTGAAACCGTAGTGCGTGCCCAGTGGTATGATGCCGTCATTCCAATTACTGGCTGCGACAAAAACATGCCGGGTGCCATGATTGCCCTGGCACGCCTCAATCGACCTGGCATACTTGTTTACGGAGGTACGATTAGTCCGGGCCATTACAAGGGAGAAGACCTTAATATTGTATCCGCTTTTGAAGCCTATGGCAAAAAGATCAGCGGTGATATCACACCTGAAGATTTCAAAGGCATTATCCGCAATGCCTGCCCTACCGCCGGAGCCTGCGGAGGTATGTATACCGCTAATACCCTTTCCTCTGCCATTGAAGCAATGGGCATGAGCCTGCCTTTCAGTTCCTCTAACCCGGCCAGCAGCAAATCCAAGCGGGAAGAGCTACACAGATTAGGACCAGCCATTTATCACCTGCTCAAAGAAGACCTCAAGCCGCTTGATATCATGACGATGAAGGCTTTTGAAAATGCCATTACCCTGGTGATGGCACTGGGCGGCTCTACCAATGCCGTACTACACCTCATCGCCATGGCCAAAGCCAGCGGACTGAAGCTTACACTGGATGACATTCAGCGCATTAGTGACAAAACACCCTACCTGGCAGACCTTAAGCCCAGCGGCAGGTACCTGATGGAAGACTTGCACAATGCCGGAGGTATCCCGGCTGTCATGAAAATGCTCATGGAAGAGGGCTACCTGCATACCGACTGCATGACGGTAACCGGCAAAACTCTGGAGCAGAACCTGACCGAAGCCAAAGGACTGGTCGACGGACAGAAAATAATTTACCCGGTAAGCACCCCTCTCAAAACCAGTGGACATATTCAGATTCTTTACGGCAACCTGGCACCCCAGGGCTCGGTAGCCAAAATCACTGGTAAAGAAGGAGAAAAATTTGAAGGCACAGCCAAAGTGTTTGACAGTGAGGATGAAGCCAATAAGTCCATTACTAACAATGAAGTGAAAGCAGGCGACATCGTAGTCATTCGCTACGAAGGTCCCAAGGGAGGCCCCGGTATGCGCGAAATGCTCAAGCCTACTTCGGCTATCATGGGAGCCGGGCTGGGCAAAAAAGTAGCACTCATCACCGACGGCAGGTTCTCCGGAGGCACGCATGGCTTCGTGGTAGGCCATATCACCCCTGAAGCATTTGAAGGCGGCCCCATTGCATTATTGAAAGATGGCGATAAAATAATCATAGATGCAGCCAATAATGTGCTGAATGTTGAACTAAGTGAAGAGGAGCTGCATTCAAGACAAAAGCAATGGAAACAGCCCGATCCCCGTGTAAAAAGTGGCATTTTGTATAAATACATAAAAAATGTTTCGTCAGCATCCGAAGGATGTGTTACCGATCAAATGTAAATCTCACAAATAAATCCTCTACATCATGTCTTTAATTACCACTACAGAGCAGCAAGCTTCAGCAGCATCGCCCCGGCTTAAGCACGACAAGACCGGAAAAATGGTCAACGGCTCAGAAGCACTCATACTTTCGCTGATTGAGGAAGGCGTGGATACGATTTTTGGCTACCCGGGAGGAGCCATTATGCCTATCTACGACGCCCTCTTCCACTACCGTGAGCACCTCAACCATGTGCTGGTCAGACATGAGCAGGGAGCCACTCATGCGGCTGAAGGCTATGCGCAGATGGCTGGCAAGCCGGGTGTCTGCTTTGCCACCTCCGGTCCGGGTGCCACCAACCTCATTACCGGTATTGCCGATGCCATGCTTGACTCAGTACCTATTGTCTGCATCACCGGCCAGGTACCCGAAAAACTCCTGGGTACTGATGCATTCCAGGAGACAGATGTAATGAGCCTGGCCATGCCCATTACCAAGTGGTGTTACCAGATTGCCAACGCTGACGAGATACCTTTTATCATTGCCAAAGCTTTCTACATAGCACGTTCAGGCAGACCCGGACCCGTTCTGGTTGATATCACCAAGTGTGCCCAGTTTGCCGACCTTTCCAAGCCTTTCAAATACCAGAAGCGTGAGCAGATCAAGGGCTACAAGCCTGCCTGTAAGCCCCGAGAGAAAGACATACGTAAGGCAGCCGACCTGATCAACCAGGCCAAGAAGCCTTTTATCTTCGTGGGTCATGGCATTCTGATCTCCAAAGCTGAGAAAGAAATAAGAGAGTTTTCTGAAAAAACCGGTATACCCGTAGCCAGTACCTTACTTGGTTTATCTGCCTTCCCGACAGATCACCCAAATTATGTAGGAATGCTGGGTATGCACGGCAATTACGGACCCAACAAGCTCACTAACAAGGCAGATGTGATCATTGCCGTAGGCATGCGCTTTGACGATAGAGTAACCGGCAATCTTGATACCTACGCCAAGCAGGCCAAAATCATTCATATTGATATTGACCATGCTGAAATTGGTAAAAACGTCAATCCGGCGGTAGGCATGATTGCCGATGCCAAAGAAGCCCTGCAGGAACTGATCCCTGCCGTCCACGAAAAAAGCCACCCTGAATGGCGGGCCGAGTTTGATAAATTTATGGATGAAGAAAAAGAACATGTCATACAGCATGACTTCCAGGCTTTCGGAGAAAAAATTAAAATGGGTGAAGTGATTCGCCGGCTTTCTGAAAAAACCTCCGGAGAGGCCGTAGTAGTTGCCGACGTAGGTCAGCACCAGATGTCAGCGGCCCGTTACTCTAAGTTTCGCCGCACCGACAGCTGGCTCACCTCTGGAGGACTGGGCACCATGGGTTATGCGCTTCCTTCTGCCCTGGGCGCCAAAATGGGGGCACCCGACAGGGAAATCGTGGCCGTGATCGGTGACGGCTGCTTCCAGATGACTATCCAGGAACTGGGCACCATTGCCCAAACCGGTATGCCTGTGAAGATCATCGTGCTGAATAATAATTATCTCGGCATGGTACGTCAGTGGCAGGAGCTGTTCTTTGAAACCCGCTATAGCTTTGTGGAACTGACCAATCCCGATTTTATCAAAGTGGCTGAAGGCTTTGGTATCAAAGGGCACCGCTGTAGTCATGCCGATGACCTGGACAGTTCACTGGAGACCCTGCTGAACTCTAAGGAGGCTTACCTGCTGGAAGTGACGGTAGAAAAAGAAGCCAATATCTTCCCTATGATTGCTTCGGGCTGTGGCGTAGATGATATACGATTGAAATAGCTCATCATCTTTTACTAAATTATCTTACAAAAACATCAAAGGATGAAAAGGCGCTACACCATCATTGTATTTACTGAAAATAACTTCGGCCTGCTCAACAGGATTACCATTATCTTTTCTCGCCGGAGGATCAACATTGAAAGCCTCACGGTTTCAGAAACCGAGCGCAAAGGCATTTCACGCTATACCATCGTTATTGATTACGATGAAATGAAGATCAGGAAGCTGATACAGCAGATCCGGAAGATCATCGGCGTACTGGTAGTTTTTCATAACGAAGATGACCAGGTTTTCTACGGTCAGATCGCGTATTACAAAGTAGTTACCAACAGCTTTCAGGATCGTGAGAAGGTGATGGAAATTGCGCACCGGCACCAGGCCAAGGTGGCGTTTTCTTCAGAAGACTACCTGGTGATCGAGAAAACCGGCAAGGAAGAAGACATCAGCACCACACTTCATCTGCTGGAGCCTCACGGGGTGGTTGAGTACGTCAAATCAGGACGTATCGCCATCGTCAAAGACCAGCACCGCTTCAGCAAATACGCCCGTAACATGGAGCCCGAAGGCTGGTATTCTGACGAAGAGTTTCATGAACACTCCGTGCAGGAAAACCTCAACGGAAAGCATTAACAACCTAATCATATAACCAAAACCAAACATTACAATGGCAAAAATTAATTTCGGCGGTGTTGAAGAAGAAGTGGTGACACGTGAGGAATTCCCTCTGAAAAAAGCACTGGAAACCCTTAAAAACGAAACTGTCGCTGTACTTGGCTATGGGGTCCAGGGTCCCGGACAGGCGCTCAACCTGAAGGACAATGGCTTCAATGTGATCGTTGGTCAGCGAAAAAATTCCAAGACCTGGGAAAAAGCTGTACAGGACGGATGGGTGCCCGGAGAAACCCTCTTTGAACTGGAAGAAGCCTGTGAAAGAGGGACGATCCTGCAGTTTCTGCTTTCTGATGCCGGACAGATCGCCTTCTGGCCTACGCTGAAGAAGTACCTGAACGCTGACAAGACCCTCTATTTTTCTCATGGTTTTGGCATTACTTTCAAGGAGCAGACCGGTATTGAGCCTCCCGCCGATGTGGATGTAATTCTGGTAGCGCCCAAAGGTTCAGGCACCAGCCTCAGAAGGCTTTTCCTGAACGGGGAAGGACTCAACTCCAGCTTTGCTGTTTTCCAGGATGCCAGCGGCAAAGCTCGCGAAAAAGTGATTGCCCTGGGTATAGGTGTAGGTTCAGGCTATCTTTTTGAAACTACTTTTGAGAAGGAAGTACGCTCCGACCTGACTGGCGAACGCGGCAGCCTGATGGGTGCCATACAGGGACTCTTTGCAGCCCAGTATGATTTGCTCCGCAAGAAAGGCCACTCCCCTTCCGAAGCCTTCAACGAAACGGTGGAAGAAGCTACGCAGTCACTTTACCCCCTTATTGCCGAAAACGGCATGGACTGGATGTATGCCAACTGCTCCACTACAGCCCAGCGTGGCGCGCTCGACTGGTGGAAGAAGTTTCGCGATGCAGTAGCCCCTGTTTTTGAAGACCTTTACGAAAGTGTAGCAAGCGGTAAAGAAGCCAAAATTACCATTGAGGCCAACAGTAAATCAGACTATCGCCCGAAGCTGGAAAAAGAGCTGGATGAACTGCGTAATTCTGAAATGTGGCAGGCAGGTGCTCAGGTGAGAAAACTCCGCCCCAAAGAATAGTATTTATATGAAAGACACGGTAGTTACAGGCAGGAAACTGATACCTGTAGAGAACATCATCAATGCCGCACAGAGAATAAAAGGGGTAGTTAATCATACCCCTTTTGTTTATAGCTTTAATCTCTCTGAAAAATATGGAGCTGAGATATATCTCAAAAGAGAAGATCTGCAGGTAGTACGTTCCTATAAACTCAGGGGTGCCTACAATAAGATCAGCAGCCTGGATGAAGCTTCGCTGATTAATGGGGTGGTATGTGCCAGCGCCGGTAACCATGCACAGGGAGTAGCCTATGCCTGTAGCCGCCTGGGCATCCGTGGCTACATTTTTATGCCCAACCCTACGCCCCGGCAGAAGGTAAAACAGGTTCAGATGTTCGGCCGTGATTCAGTTAGCATTGAACTAGTAGGTGATACTTTTGACGACGCCTATGCAGAAGCCATGAAATTCTGCCAGAAGCAGCAGGCCCAGTTCATCCCTCCCTTTGACGATGAAAAAATTATTGAAGGACAGGGTACGGTAGGCTATGAAATTCTGCAGGATGCCGACCAGCCTATTGATTACCTGCTGATGCCCATAGGTGGTGGTGGACTATCTGCGGGTGTGGGGAGCTACTTTAAACAGGTAAGTCCGCAAACGAAGATCATTGGGCTGGAACCGGCTGGCGCTCCTGCCATGAAACGCTCTCTGGATGCAGGTAAACTCATCACCCTGGACTATATAGACAAATTTGTGGATGGTGCGGCCGTCAAAAGGGTGGGTAAATTAAATTTTGAGATTGCCCAGCATGTATTTGACGAAGTACTGACGGTAGAAGAAGGTAAGATCTGCGACACCATATTGCAGCTTTATAATGAAGAAGCCATTGTGGTAGAGCCCGCAGGTGCCATGTCAGTAGCTGCCCTTGATCTGCTTAAAGAGCAAATAAAGGGTAAAAATGTATGCTGCATAGTAAGCGGCGGAAACAACGACATCACCCGCATGGAGGAAATCAAAGAAAGGGCACTGCTCTACAATGGGCTAAAGCATTATTTTATCATACGCTTTCCTCAGCGTGCCGGCGCCCTCAAAGAATTTGTGGTAGATGTGATGGGACCCAATGACGACATCTCCCTGTTTGAATATACCAAGAAAACGAGTCGTGAAAGAGGACCCGCCCTGGTAGGCATAGAATTTCAGAGCCGGGCTGATTACGAGACGCTGCTAAAGAGGATGGATCAGAAGGGTATCAAGTACGAGTTGCTCAACAAAAAATTTGAGTTCTTTAACTTTTTGATTTGAGTATGGCACTAAGAAAGCTGACGATTAAACTAATTCTCAGCTAACAGAATAACTACAAACAAAAAAGCCTGTCGTGTGACAGGCTTTCTGTTTTATTAGTAACTGATGCCTATTCTCCGGTAGAAGCACTGGCGTCACCACCTTTGGCAGCAGTTCTGATATCTTCTACCATATCAGTAAACTTAGCTCTTACCCGGGCGTCAGAAGCGATGGCAGTTTTCACAGTTTTGTAATCGCTGGCGCCCATAAGCCTTTTTACAAGTGATTTGTAAGCATCAGAATACTCGGCAGTTCTTTCGGTTTTCATTTCGTTCACCATCTGGATGAACTTGGCTTCCGCATCATTAGCAGGCTCCTCACCACCAGCAAGTGCATTGTAGCGGTTTTTGATTTCTGTATCCTGTTTTTCTACAAACTCAGTAATCTGAGCAGAAAGCTCACTGGCGAAAATGGTTTTAGTTTCTTCAATGATGGCAAATTTGTAAAGTTGCTCGTTAGTAACTTCATCCTGCGCCATAGCAAAATTGGCGGAAAATAAGGTAGCAACGAAGAAAACTGAGAATGTTCTCATGATAGTAAGCTTTAAATTCATCCCTCTTATATTTTAAATGGTAAACAAATAATTATTGTATTATAAATAGTTAACGTACAAAATGCAAGATTTATTTAGGCATTTAATAATGAAATGCCTTTCTGGTATAAAGAATAACTCAATTATCGGAAAAAAATTATAAATAACCCATAAGCACTAGGATTTTTTTCAAAAAAACGTAACAACAAAGCTGTTTACCTTGGTGTATGTTCTGTCCCTCTCACATTACATTTGTGATCAATTAGCCTGATTTAGCAAACAAGCCTTAAAATACCCGATGGATGCATTTATCTTTATGTTTAAAGAACCAAAATGACTGCCATTTTGTCATAGCATTTAGATAAATTTATATACCTTTGCACTTCATTAAAAATTAGTGTGCCGAATGGATCAAATTATCAGAGAACTGGATATTCTAAACCCTCTACAGGCAAAAGAAAAAAGCTGCGAAGTCTTAAAAACTACGCCTGAAACCAACAGTGGCAAAAGCCGCAAACTGTATGTGGAAAGCTATGGCTGCCAGATGAATTTTTCAGACAGCGAAATTGTCAGTTCTATTATGCAGAAAGAAGGTTTTGATACTACGGCAGACTTTCAGCATGCGGATGTTATTTTTATCAATACCTGCTCAATACGCGAAAAAGCCGAACAAACCGTCAGGAATCGCCTGGCCCAGTTTAACGCCATCAAAAAGGATAAGCCTGAATTGCTGATCGGTGTACTGGGTTGTATGGCTGAGCGGCTTAAAGACAAACTGCTCGAAGAAGAAAAAATCGTGGACCTGGTGGTAGGCCCTGATGCCTATCGCGACCTGCCAAACCTGGTCAGGCAGGTAGACGAAGGAAACCGTGCGGTCAATACTTTTCTTTCAAGAGAAGAAACTTATGCTGACATTAGCCCTGTCAGGTTGAATTCCAACGGCGTTACGGCTTTTATATCCATCATGCGGGGCTGTGACAATATGTGTTCCTTCTGTGTGGTTCCCTTTACCAGGGGCCGCGAGCGTAGCCGTGACCCTTATTCTGTTGTAAAAGAAGCAGAAGGACTGTTTGCTCAGGGATACCGGGAAGTTACTCTGCTGGGGCAGAATGTTGACTCTTATAAATGGGCGCCGGAAGTAAACAACAAGCAAAGGCTGGAAAAAAGCCAAGTGAGCCAGGTCATCAATTTTGCCGGGCTCCTGGAGATGGTGGCACAGGTAAACCCTGACCTCAGAATACGTTTTTCTACCTCTCATCCCAAGGATATTACCGATGAAGTGCTGTATACTATGCAGAAGTACGAAAACATCTGCAAATATATTCACCTGCCAGCCCAGAGCGGCAACAGCCGGGTGCTGGAAATGATGAACCGGACCTACAGCCGTGAATGGTACATCAACCGGGTAGACGCTATTCGCCGTATCCTGGGTGAAGACTGCGGTATTTCATCAGATATGATCGCTGGATTTTGTACTGAGACTGAGGAAGAGCATCAGGATACACTCAGCCTGATGGATTATGTGAAGTATGATTTCTCTTACATGTTCTATTACTCGGAGAGACCCGGTACCCTGGCAGCCCGTAAATATGCAGATGATATTCCGCTGGAGGTGAAAAAAAGGAGACTTCAGGAAATCATCCAGAAACAGCAGCAGATTTCTCTGGAACGTAACCAGCGGGATGTTGGCAAAACCTTCAAAGTACTGGTAGAAGGAGTATCCAAGCGTGCTGAAACCCATCTTCAGGGAAGAAATTCAGCCAACAAAGTCATCGTCTTCCCCCGGAAAGATTTTGTGAAAGGGCAATACGTAGAAGTAAAAGTGAATGACTGTACTGCAGCTACCCTGCTGGGTGAAGCGGTCAGCTAATGCAACAGAACAAGGAAAGCTTTATGCTGGAACCAACAGAACTACAAAATATCAAACTCAGGTTCGGGATCATTGGCAATTCTCCCCGCCTTAACCATGCCGTATCGGTGGCCGTGCAGGTGGCTCCCACCGATATGTCGGTACTGATTACCGGGGAAAGCGGGAGCGGGAAGGAATCTTTCTCAAAGATCATACACAATATGAGTGCACGCAAGCATGGGCAGTTCATTGCCATCAACTGCGGAGCGATTCCTGAAGGCACTATAGATTCAGAGCTATTCGGACATGAGAAGGGTGCCTTTACCGGCGCCATGGATTCACGAAAAGGCTACTTTGAAGTCACCCATGGCGGCACTATCTTCCTGGATGAGATAGGCGAAATGCCCCTGGGCACTCAGGCCCGACTGTTGAGGGTACTCGAATATGGTGAATTTATAAAAGTAGGTTCATCCAAAGTACTTAAAAGTAATGTGCGGGTAGTGGCAGCCACTAACGTCAACCTGATAGAAGCTGTGGAAAAGGGGAAATTCAGGGAAGACCTGTATTATCGCCTCAGTTCAGTGCCTATTCATGTCCCTCCACTGAGAGAAAGAGGCAATGATGTAGACCTGCTTTTCAGAAAGTTTGCGGCTGATTATTCGGAAAAATATAGGACCAAACCGATCTCCCTTACCCCTGATGCCAAAGACGTGCTGCTACAGTACCGCTTCCCGGGTAACATCAGAGAATTAAAAAACCTGGTGGAGCGTATTTCTACCCTGGAAGTTTATGAGCGTGAGATCAACGCTGAAAAACTGAGGGAGTATCTGCCCAAAAGCCAGAGAAGCCTGCCGGCTCTTTACCATCGCGATACCGACCAGGACGGTTTTTCGGAGAGAGACCTGCTTTACAAGATCCTCTTTGAAATGCGGCATGATTTGACCGAACTAAAAAAACTGGTGCATCAGGTACTACAGAACGAAAATTACGGTTCTAATATACTGGAACAGCACCAGGATTTCTTTAACGGGGTGGAAAATGACTTCAAGGAAAAGGAAGACCGAATCAAAGCAGCCAGTGAAATGTCAGGAGGATACTTACTTACCAGTTCCAATTCCAGCCCCAAGCCTCGGCCAACCCCTCCACCCGCCGAAGATGAAGATACCTATGAACTGGCCAACATAGAAGATATTACGCACGAAACAGAAGAAGCAGATGATCTGTCGCTGGAAAAGAAGGAGAAGGAAATGATCATTAAAGCTTTGAAAAAAAATGACAGGAAAAGAAAGTATGCAGCACGCGACCTGGGTATATCCGAAAGAACACTCTACCGCAAGATCAAGCAGTATGAGATTGAATAAACTTAACAGACTAGTTATCATCTTGTCACTGCCGCTGCTCATTTCGCTGCAGGGTTGTGTCTATTCATTTACCGGCGCCGTACTTGGCCCTGAGGTCAATACTATTTCTATTCAGAACTTTTATAATGACTCAGGAGGAGGACCACCTAACATGAGTCAGGTTTTTACGGAAAAGATCAAAGATTATTATCAGCAAAATACTAATTTGGCACTGGTAGATGATGATGGTGACCTTCTTATCGAAGGAAGCATCACCAGTTACGAGTTTGTCCCCGTAGCGCCGAGGGCGTCAAACCGTCCTGATGAAGTAGCCGATGTTGCCGGCCTGATGAGGCTCAATATTACAGTAACGGCCACTTATATCAATTTGAGCAATGATGAATTCGATTTTCAGGACCGGAGCTTTTCGTTCTTTGCTGACTTTGATGCTGAACAGGACCCGGCATCCATTGAAGATGAACTGATCGTGGAAATATTTGACCAGATTGTCTTTGACATTTTCAACGCTTCGGTGGCTAACTGGTAAAACTATCATAAGACCATAAACTACTAATCAAATGGGCTTAAATAAACAGGCGCTAATCAACATGATGTCCTATCCCAACGAAATCTCAGATAGGGAGGTGGACGAATTAAACAATATTTTAAGCGAGTACCCCTATTTTCAGTTAGGTCATGCCCTGCTGGCGAAGGCCCGCCACGACAAGCAGACACCCGATGCCTACGCGAGCCTGAGTCATGCGGCTATCTATGCTCCTGACAGGCACATGCTACGTAAGCTTTTTTATGAATCTCTGAGCATTGAAAAAAATACGCTGGCCGCTTCCGGTACAGAGACTCCCATTTCCGAGCCTGAAAATATCAATGCACAGCCCGAAGCCCCTGCCGTAACTACTGATTTACCAGTGCCTGAAAAGTATGAGCCGCCTTTGGGCGAAGAGGAGTCCCCTGACTTCTCCAGCGACCAGGTGATCAGTTCGGATAAAGTATATCAGGAACTACAGGAAAACCTTGAGCAGCTCAGACGTAACCGGAACAAATTTGACCAGGAAGACCAGGATACTGAGCCTGGTAAAAAAAAAATAGCTGAGCAGAACGATGACAGCAACAAGCAGCATTTACTACAGGCCGAACGGCCCAGGGATGAAGATGAGCCAGCGGCAGATCAGGCTGAAAAAGGTACAACAGCAAAAGAAGACAACAGCCCCTCCTCTATCTTACTACAGGACCTGGCACACGAGCGTATTAGTCCGGTACTGGATGTCAATCAGCAAAGACAAAATGAACTAATTGATCGCTTTATTAATTCTAATGTCGATCTGGTGCAGAATATAAAAAAGAACGCAGCCTCTTCCGGAGAACATGCGGATCTTTCCAGCAGCAGTACCGAGGCAAATGACAACCTTATTTCGGAAAACCTGGCAGATATTCTCCTCCGCCAGGGCAAAACAGAGAAAGCGGTTGAAATTTATAAAAAACTAATTTGGAAATATCCTCAGAAAAAGACGTATTTTGCGGACAAAATCAATCAAATAAAAGCTGATTAAATGTTTACTTTCGTAATTTCCTTATCCATCGTAGTAGCGGTTTTATTGGTCCTGGTAGTGCTGTCGCAGAACGCTAAGGGAGGGCTTTCTTCCCAGTTTGGTGGAGCGGGATCTTCCAGCCAGATGATTGGCGTTAAAAGGACAACTGACCTGCTGGAAAAACTCACCTGGGTTTTTGCCATCGCACTGATTCTTCTAGTGCTTACCTCCAGCCTGCTGATTGACCTTGGCCAGACTCAGGAAGGCGTGATCAGTCCTAACATTGACAGAGCACAGGATAGAAGCGTGCTTCCTAATATGAACACAGATGTTCCCGGAGGGGAAGCAGATACTGCCGCTACCCTGGAACTAGATGAATTGAACGAAGAAAATCCTGAGCAGGAATAAAAAATCTAATATAAATTTTAAGCCGGTTTCCCAACCGGCTTTTTTTATTCCTAAGCCGCCTGCCCGATATGCTGCACCAACAACCGCTTGGTAATGGGCAGTAAAGTCTCTTCCATTGGGCACTTCAGCCTTGAAAAAGCCGCAAAAGTAGCTGGATTGGGCATAGCCTGGTACTTCTGAATCAGGGTGATCTTCATTTTTTCGAGGGTATTCACCAGATTTCTCTCCTGTTCCTCCACAAATTCAGTACTGATGCCCCTGAATGACTCTTCATGGTGGTTAAAAATGGTGATTTTATATTTATAAATACGCGTCTGCTTGCTGTCATTTTCACAGATAAAAAGATAACCCTCCTGCTTAAACAGCGGCGCTATGCCAATAGGCTCTATGCTGATATGCCGGGCAATTTCCTCGTAAAGCTCAGCTCCCGTGTCTAACTCCTTTTTCATGCGGGGCAAGGCAAAGCCGATCACTTCTGCAATGATACTCATCAGTTCATCGTCTTTTACAATATTTTCATAGCTGAGCTTCAGCTTCTCAAAGTCTGCTTTGGTAATTTGCCTGGGAAAATTCTCAAAAAGCAGCTGTTTTTTTTCTTTGATGCGGATCAGGTTGTTATAATGAAAAACCAGGTCCGACAGAAAAGGATAGAGTCTTTTTTCATTAAACTGTGACCTGACCTGTTGCACATAGGCGAGCAGCATATATTTTTTGTATTCAAAATCAATCAGGCCCTGAGTAAGCCAGTCTTCTTCTAATTTGATCATATGCACGTGTTTTTTGAAATGAAGTATTGAGATCATAATTTAAAAAGTCAGCCATTTTTAAGCAAGTGTGAAAAAATGTCAGTGACAGAATTTGTGACAGTGTCCATAAAATGACAAAATCAGAGAAAAAGTCTGTCAAAATGAGGAACTATTTCATGATATCTGCCTTGGCATGCTAAATGCGAAGGAGGGGGTACAGTGAAGCAGTAAAAACACTGATAAGTTTACAACCAAATTTTTAAACAACATGTCACAAGTATCATTCAAACCTAACGAGGACAGAGTTCTGGTAGAACCTGCCGCTGCCGAAGAAAGAACCGCCTCTGGCATTATCATTCCTGATACTGCCAAAGAAAAACCACAGCAGGGAACTGTAGTAGCTGTTGGCCCTGGTAAAAAAGATGAGCCTCTCTCAGTAAAAGTTGGTGATAAAGTTCTGTATGGCAAATACGCCGGAACTGAAATCACTTTCGACGGTAAAGAGTACCTTATCATGCGTGGTTCAGATATCTTCGGGACTCTTTAATTTTATTTCACACTAACTAAACTTTAAAAAAATGGCTAAAGAAATATATTTCAACACCAACGCCAGAGACAGAGTTAAGAAAGGCGTTGACAAACTAGCGAATGCTGTAAAAGTAACCCTCGGGCCTAAAGGCCGCAATGTGGTTATCGACAAAAAATTTGGTGCTCCTACCGTTACCAAAGACGGTGTGTCTGTAGCCAAAGAAATTGAACTCAAAGACGCTATTGAAAACATGGGCGCTCAGCTCGTGAAAGAAGTCGCTTCTAAAACTGCTGATGATGCAGGTGATGGTACTACTACTGCCACTGTACTGGCTCAGGCTATCTTCAGCAACGGTATCAAAAACGTAGCTGCCGGTGCCAACCCTATGGACCTGAAGCGTGGTATTGACAAAGCAGTAGAGGCTATTGTGGCCGAACTGAGAAAGCAGTCAAAAACCATTGAAACCTCAAAGGAAATTGCTCAGGTAGCTTCTATCTCTGCCAACAATGACGAGGAAATCGGACAGATGATTGCCCAGGCGATGGACAAAGTAGGTAAAGATGGCGTCATCACCGTAGAGGAAGCTAAAGGTACCGAGACTGAAGTAAAGACCGTAGAAGGTATGCAGTTTGACAGAGGTTACCTCTCTCCTTACTTTGTGACCGACACTGAGAGAATGGAAGCCAACCTGGAAAGCCCTTTCATCCTGATATACGACAAGAAGATTTCTTCTATGAAAGAACTGCTTCCTGTCCTTGAAGGTGTGGCTCAGACTGGCCGTCCCCTACTCATCATCGCTGAAGATGTAGACGGAGAAGCCCTGGCTACGCTCGTAGTTAACAAAATCAGAGGTTCTCTAAAAATCGCTGCCGTAAAAGCTCCTGGCTTCGGCGACAGAAGAAAAGCCATGCTGGAGGATATCGCTATCCTGACTGGCGGTACCGTGATCTCAGAAGAAAGAGGTTACAAACTGGAGAATGCTACACTTGACTACCTCGGTACTGCTGAGAAGATCAATATCGACAAAGACAATACTACTATTGTTAATGGCGCAGGTAAGCCTGAGGAAATTCAGGCTCGTGTGAAGCAGATCAAACAGCAGATTGAAAACACTACTTCTGACTACGACCGTGAGAAGCTGCAGGAGCGTCTTGCCAAGCTTTCTGGTGGTGTAGCTATCCTTTACATTGGTGCTGCTACTGAAGTAGAAATGAAAGAGAAAAAAGACCGCGTAGACGATGCCCTGCATGCAACCCGTGCTGCCGTACAGGAAGGTGTGGTTGCCGGTGGTGGTGTTGCCCTGGTACGTGCTATCTCGGCCCTGGAAGACCTGACTACTGAAAACGCTGATCAGAATACTGGTGTGGGCATCATTCGCCTGGCACTGGAAGCGCCTCTCCGCGTGATCGTTGAGAACGCTGGCCAGGAAGGCTCTGTAGTAATCCAGAAAGTACGCGAAGGAAAAGATGACTACGGTTACAATGCTCGTACCGACCAGTATGAGAACCTGTTTGCAGCCGGTGTGATTGACCCTACCAAAGTAACTCGCCTGGCGCTGGAAAACGCTGCTTCTATCGCTTCTCTGCTGCTTACCACTGAGTGTGTGATTGCAGATGAGCCTGAAGAAGACAAAGGCGGTGCTGGCATGCCCGGTGGTGCTCCCGGAATGGGTGGCATGGGCGGCATGATGTAATCCGAACCCGATACATATCATATTAAAGAGGCAGCTTTCACTGCCTCTTTTTTTTTGCTTGCAATGGGCAAAACCAGGTTGTCCTTTCAATGATAGCAAATGGGAAACTATAAAAAAGAGCACCTTTATTTTGAGCCATCAGATGTAAGCTACGGACAAAATACTTCCAACTGCTCCAAGGCAATTCTTTACTGGACCAAGACAGTTTTTCAACAGCTTATCTACCGAATAATCTGTAGATAAGTTTAGCCTACCCTGCTTCTTCTGTTATCTTTAATATTTTCAAAATCATGACATAAGTCATTGTTAATGAGCACATTAATTTTTAAATTATAATATGCAAAAGCCCCGAATACTGGGCTCAAAACCTTTATAAGGTGCTTAGCTCATTTGTATAATGAACCTTAAAACAGAAAAGCTATGGAAACGATGGTTGATGAATATCTGCGGGAGCTTAATCTGGAAGAAAGGCAGAAGTATGGCGTTTCTTCAGGACTAAAACTGATAGCTACACCGCCCCAGGAAAATCTAAGGTGGAATGCAAATATCTGCCCTGGATTTATTATCCTGACTGTCAACGGGAAGGTAGTCCCATCTCTGCAAAACTTTATCAGTATGCTGAAAACCAATCAAAGCCTGCACCTTAGAGGGATGTACCAGGATGGTATCCATGAAGCTTATGCGATTGACTGAGCCATGACAGTTTTTCAGAATGCACGGAGTAAGTATAAACAACTGATTATTTTTATCAGCGTGGATTGATAAACATAATGCCGCCTCTCATCCAGGGGGCTGGTCTTGGTTTTAATCATGTATCCTATTTTCTTTTCTTTTCCAGCTAAATCAGGCTGATATCTTTGGCTGCTTTCAGTCAAATCAGAATTATTATTTATATTACCCCCCTCTTACTCAGTTAATAGTTTCACCTATACAAACCAATGACCTCAAAGCATTTGATCCTTTTGGCAGCAGCCCTGCTGCTTTTTACTTTTGATGGCCTGGCACAGCTCAGCCCTGAATTTTACCAGAATATGTCGTGGCGCAATATCGGCCCCAACCGCGGCGGACGCAGCCTGGGAGTCGCCGGTTCTCCGGGCCGCCCTTTGGAATATTACTTTGGTGCTACCGGAGGGGGTCTCTGGAAGACGACAGATGGTGGTAATGAATGGTTTCCCGTCACCGACGGACAAATAAGCAGTTCCTCAGTAGGAGCTGTGGCCGTAGCCGAGACAAATCCGGATGTAGTGTACATCGGCATGGGCGAAGTACAACTCAGGGGCAGCATCACACAGGGTGACGGTGTCTACAAAAGTACCGATGGTGGCAAAAGCTGGCGTCACCTGGGCCTGGCCGAAACCCAGGCTGTAGCCCGGATCAGGGTGCATCCTACCAATCCTGATATCGTTTACGTAGCAGCACTGGGGCATCCTTACGGAGATAATGAAGAAAGAGGCATTTTCAAATCAACCGACGGGGGTAACAGCTGGCGAAAGGTGCTTTACGAAAGCCCCAAAGCCGGTGCGGTAGACCTCATCATTGACCGTACCAATCCTGATATCCTGTATGCCACTACCTGGCAGGTGTATCGTAAAGCCTGGAAAATGTGGGGTGGCGGAGAATATTGCAAGCTCTGGAAATCAGTAGATGGCGGAGAAAACTGGGTGGATCTGAGCAAAAACCCAGGTATGCCAGAGGGGCCTCTTGGTAAAATCGGTGTTACTGTCTCACCGGCTAACCCTGACAGGGTATGGGCCATAGTGGAAGCTAATGAAGGAGGCGTTTTCCGCTCTGATGATGGCGGTTGGACCTGGAAAAGAACCAACAGTGAGCGCAAGCTACGCCAGCGTGCCTTCTACTATTCCAGGCTCTATGCTGACCCCTGGGATGAAGATGTAGTATATGGCTTAAACGTAGGCTTTTACAAATCTACCGATGGGGGTGTCACCTTTGATACTGAGATACGTTCGCCACACAGCGATAACCACGACCTCTGGATTGACCCAAACAACCCCCAGCGTATGATCAATGGTAATGATGGCGGCGGCAATGTGAGCGTCAATGGAGGGCAAAGCTGGACGGAGCAGGATTTCCCTACCTCCCAGTTTTACCATGTAATGGCCACCAGCGATGTGCCCTACCACGTGGCTGGTGCCCAGCAGGACAACAGCACGCTGGCTATGCCCAGTGATGGTTGGGACAACATGATGGCCCGCGGACCTAATCATGGCTGGTACTATGCAGTGGGCGGAGGTGAGAGCGGTTACATTACCCAGCATCCCAGCAAGCCGGATATTTTTTATGCGGGCAGCCAGGGCGCCTTGCTCACCCGCTATGACCGCAGCAACGGACAGACCAGGGACATACAGGTGTATCCCCGCTTCTTCTCTGGCCAGCCTTCCAGTGATCTGCCCGAACGCTGGCAGTGGACCTTCCCCATTGTATTCAGCAAGCAGGATGAGAATACCATGTATACCTGCTCTCAGCATGTGTGGAAAACCACCAACGATGGACAGAGCTGGGAGAAAATTAGTCCGGACCTGACCTATGCCGAGCCTGAAACCCTCGGACCTACCGGGGGTATCATTACCAAAGACATGAACGGACCCGAAATCTATGCGACGGTCTTTGCCCTCACCACCTCTCACCATGACCATGAGACGCTCTGGGCAGGCTCGGATGATGGCATGGTGCATATCACCAGGAATGGTGGCAAAAGCTGGAAGAATATTACCCCTCCTGACCTGCCTAAGTTCAGCCGGGTGAGTATCATAGAGGAATCTTCTCACAGCCCGGGTACCGCTTATATTGCAGCCAACCGCTACCAGGTAGACGACCGGGAGCCTTATGTTTACCGTACTACCGACTATGGTAAAAGCTGGCAAAAGATCATCAGCGGGATCAAACCCGGACATTTTGCCAGGGCCGTGCGCGAAGATGCGGTTCGCCAGGGGCTGCTTTTTCTTGGTACCGAACATGGCGTCTATGTTTCTTTTGACCAGGGAGATCACTGGCAGAGCATACAGCTCAACCTGCCTGACACGCCGATACGCGACCTGGTAATCAAAAATGACGATGTGGTACTGGGCAGTCACGGACGAGGTTTCTGGATACTGGATGATATCAACCCTCTGCGGGAAGTAAGCGCTGCCGTGCTGGAACAGGAAGCCGTGCTTTTCAAACCCTCAAACCCTATCCGTGGAGTGTATGACGGCATTTTCCAATATTACCTCAAGGAGGAAGCAGATTCGG
This sequence comes from Cyclobacteriaceae bacterium, assembly GCA_046541235.1. Classification (GTDB taxonomy): domain Bacteria; phylum Bacteroidota; class Bacteroidia; order Cytophagales; family Cyclobacteriaceae; genus Catalinimonas. The sequence goes on from JBKHDR010000008.1 coordinate 53,251, forward strand.
TAGTCATGGAAATACTGGATAGTGAAGGGCAACTGGTCGGCAGCTTTAGTGGAACAGAAACAGAAAATAAACCTGATCCCGGCTTGCCTTCGTGGCGCAGAGGTGGATCAAGCAAACCCACTACGGCCAAAGGCATCAACACTTTTACCTGGGACCTGACCTACCGGGGCGCTACCACTTTTGACGATATGATCATCTGGAGTGCCCGGCCTGAGCGTGGCCCCAAAGCGCCTATTGGAGATTACATCATCAGAATGAAAGTAGGCGAACAGGTGCAGGAGTATCCCTTTAAAGTGCTGATGAACCCTAACCTGAAAGATGTAACAGAAGCCGACCTGAAAGAGCAGTTTGTGCTTGCCTCAAAAATCCGTGACAAGACCAGCCAGGCTAACGAAGCAGTGATCAGCATCAGGGAGGTGAAAAAGGATATGGCTGAAAGGCTCAAACGAAACACCGATGCGGCCAGGGCCAGCAAGGCACAGGACTTTATGGATAAGCTGAGCGCCATTGAGGAGGAGCTTTATCAGGTACGCAACCAGAGCAGCCAGGATCCACTGAATTTCCCGATCAAGCTTAACAATCGGCTGGCCTCTCTCAGGCGAAGTGTTGAAGATGGCGAGGCCCGGCCTACGGATGGTGCTTACCAGGTTTTTGAAGAACTGAGCGCAGAGCTTAAAGCCCTCCTGGATCCACTGGATAAACTGATGAAAGAAGAACTGCCCGGGCTGCAGGCCGGTATGCCTTAATCCAGGTGGCTGACATATTTTGATTTAATTATGATCAGGCAGATACACCAGCATTCATCAGCCTGGGGAAGATAACTTTCCCGGGCTGTTTTATTTGGCAGCCTTATCTGGTTGCATCCATACCGGCTTGATAGTAGGCTGGTGTTCCTGCCCAAGGATATCACGGTACAGCTCAGGTCTCCTGGCATTCCGGTAGCGATAGCCACCAGCCAGGGTAAGCTTATCGCGGGTGATTTTGGCAACAGTAATATCATCTTCAAATGACCTGATCTCAGAAAGCACCTCTCCGTAAGGATCAAGGATCATGGAGTTGCCATTCTTCAGATGTTCACCGTCATAGCCGATAGGATTGGTATAAGCATAGTAGACGCCATTGTCGTAAGCCCGGGCCGGCAGCCAGCGCATCAGCCAGCCTCTGCCTTTGGGCCCGTCAAACTCCTGTCTTAAAGAAACCGGATCGTTTTCCCTGTTTTGCCAGAAACGGTCATCCACATAGCCTCTGCCCGGCATAGCCGAGGGTGTACAGGCAGTGACATGAGGTGCAATGATAAGCTCAGCACCCAGCAATGTCGTGGCCCTGACATTCTCAATTACATTATTATCGTAGCAGATCAGGATGCCGCACTTCCAGCCCAGCAGGTCAAAAACCACATATTCATTTCCTGCCGAAAGATGAGGACTGATAAAAGGATGCAGCTTGCGGTATTTGGCCAGCATTTTTCCCTGGTGCACACAGAGGTAGGTGTTGTATAATTTGCCTGCTTCTCTCTCTACCAAACCTGCGCAGATAGCCAGCTGGCAATTTTCGGAAATCCTGATCAGTTCCTTTGTACCAGGTCCATAAGGCACCTCTTCGGCCAGTTCGGTCAGCTGTTCAAGGCTGAGGTCTTTGGTAAAAGTGTACGCACTGATGCACATTTCATGAAAGCTGATCATGCTTGCCCCCTGTTCGCTGGCTTTCCTGCTCAGCTTTTCAATGACGGAGAGATTGTAGCTTTTATCACCATCTTTAGGCTGGAATTGGGCAACCGCAATTTTCATAGATTTGGCTGTAAGTAAAGTTTCTGGTAATGGAATGGATGGGAAGATAACAGAAAAAATGTACGATCATAATCTGCGGTGCATGATATAGACACTGATCAAGCCAGCTTCAGGATGCCTGAATGCCTCAGGTACCTCGCCGATAATCTCAAAACCCAGGCTTTGCCAGAGATGTACCGCCCGGTAGTTGCTGCTGACCACCATGTTAAACTGCATGGCCCGGTAACCCAATCGCCTGGCTTCTTCTAAAGCAAAAGTTCCCATTTTCCTTCCAATACCCTGTCCGGAGGCTTTTTCTGACACCATGAATGAAGCGTTAGCGATATGCGAACCCAGGCCAGGCTGGTTGTCTTTGATTATAAACGTACCCACCACCTCTTCCTGCAGCAAGGCTACGAAGGTATGTTTATCATTACCAAACCAGTAGTCCAGCATGTCTTTCCTTGAAGAATCTGGCTCAAATACATAGGTGTCACCTTTGGTAATCACTTCCCGAATGATCTGCCAGACGGGCTCCCGGTCTTCCTTATGTGCTTTCCTGATTATTGGCATCTCAGTATTAAGTTTTAAGAAATACAGAAGGACCTGTAATACAATTTTTTCAAATATAAGCTTTCTAATCTTAGCGGGAAGGAGCCGCAAAAAAGGCTAGCAGCTTCATCAGTTTCTGGCGGTAGTTCATCTGGCCCAGCCGGGGAGATCGGAGGTTGAAATAATAAAGCAATGCAACCAGCAGGCTGGAGGCCGCACAAAGCCACCAAAGGGTAGAAAAACCGGCTGAGGCAATGAGCCTGGTACCCAGGTAAGGTGAAAGCATAAACGCACTGGCCCAGGCCAGGGAATAAAAACCGATGTAGGCGCCCTGCTTTCCTTCTCCTGCCCGCCTGATGACGTAAGTCACCATAAACGGCATAGCCAGTATCTCCGAAAAGCTCAGCAGTATCATAGCCACCACCAGCAGAGGCAGACCTGTACTGAAATTAAGTACCACAAAGGAAAAACCGCAGATGAGCGTACCGATCACGATCATCCTGAGAATACTTACCTTTTGCTCAAGATAATTGACCAGGATCATCTCAAAAAGAAATACAATCAGACCATTGAGGCCAAGCAGCAAGCCAATGGTGCCCTCGGTAAGCTGGTGTGCCTCCCGGTAGTAAATAGGGAGTGTATTGAATAGCTGGAAAAAAATGACCGCATAGCAGCAGGTGAGTAGCACGAAAACAACAAAGGGCACATCCCGGTAGGGCGAGCCTGACTTTTGAGATAGAGGCTGCAAGGCAGTTGCCCTTCTGGTCCTGGGTGTTCTCTTCTTGAAATAAACGAAAAAGAAGATACCCGCAGAAATACACGTCAGGCCATCAGCATAAAACAGCAACTTGTAGGAATGGCTGGCCAGTAGTCCTCCAAGAGCCGGACCGATAGAAAAACCCAGATTGATCGCCATGCGGTTGAGCGAAAAAGAGCGGGTGACATTCTCCGGCCTGGAAAAGGAAGCTACTGAAGCAGTGTTGGCAGGCCGCAGGCACTCCACCACCAGGCTTGCCAGGAAGAGGGCGGGCAGCAAAAACTCAAAACGAGTGATTTCAGGGAGTAGCAGGAAAAACAAGCCTCCTGCTGTCAGGCTCAGGAACTGTACCCAGAAGTTACCTACCCTGTCGGAAAGCCAGCCACCCGCCAGCGAACCGGCCATGGCGCCCATGCCGTAGACAGCCAGCAATATACCTGCTTCTTTGATACCATAACCCAGAGACTGGGTGAGGTAGATACTTAAAAAGGGCAGCACCATAGAGCCCGCCCGGTTGATGAGCATCACCACCGACAGCATCCATACCTCCTCGGAAAGACCGCCGTAGGCATTTTTGTAGAGTTTTATTATTCTTTGCACAGAGCTGAAAAGTATTTCCTTGCTTACGATAAGCTTTCAGCCAGAGTTGTAGGAGTGCCTATTAATAATGAATTGTCTTACATTAATAATGATCGTAGCCATGTATCTGACTGAACAGCCTGAAAAGAAAGGGTTTTTGTAAGTTCCCATAAAAAGTATCCGCTAAACCTTAATAATCCCCAATTTTCAATTAGTTTTAATTCTATTGTCGGCAAGATAAGCAAGCTATGGGCTATTCGGAGAAGATACAGCATCTGTTCAATCTGCGCCAGGAAGAAGTGTGGTCAGTGAGTATGCTTATTCTTTATTCCTTTTTCCAGACCATGGCCCTGGCCCTGTTTTTTACAACGGCCAGTGCGATTTTCCTTACCGAGTACCCTGTTAGCAGCCTGCCTTACGTTTACCTCGTTACCGCCGTCCTTTACCTGGTGCTCAATGCCATCTATGTAAGGCTTAACAGCCGTACCCCCGAACAACGCCTGATGCTGGCCGAGGTGCTGGTTTTGCTGCTGATGATCCTACTTTTCAGGCTGGGACTCATGCAGTTTAATGCAGCCTGGCTGGCTTTTGCCCTGATCGTGTGGCACAGGGTGATGTCTTCTTACCTGCTGGCGGGCTTCAACCGGCTCAGCCTGCTGCTTTTTGATGTACGGCAGAGCAAACGGCTTTTCGGGCTGATTACTTCGGCAGAAACCCCGGCCAACGGCCTTGGCTACCTGCTGGCTTCTCTATTGGCTCCCCGGATTGGTACGGCCAATCTCCTGTGGGTTTCTGCGGCGGCTCTACTTTTTGCCCTGATTTTCCTCACCCTGATCACCCGGAGAAGAAGAGAAGTGACTATTGATAAGCAGGAACCTGCATGGGCTGAGGGTGATGAGCTGATAAAGACCAGCTTTTTTAGCAAGCTGAAAAAGAATGAATTTATCTTCGCCCTCTCGTTCAGTTGCTTTCTGGCAGTCATTGCTTTTTTCCTGATTGAGTTTGCCTTTCTGAGCAGGGTCAATGAGAAATTCAGCAACCAGACGGATATCACTTTTTACCTGGGGCTCATCCTGGGTACAGGCCAGGTGCTGGCTTTTTTTATTAAAACTATGTTTTACAGCCGCATCCTGCGTCGGTTTGGTATCAGGCTGGCGCTTTTTGCCCTGCCTTTGGCTTTGGCCAGCATTACACTGGTAAGCCTGATGAGCAGTTTGCTGTCAGAGAATACCATAGTGCTGGCAGGCATCTGGGTTGGTATCATGCTGGTCAATGACACCCTCAGGTCGGCACTTTACAATAATACCTTTGTTTCTTTGCTACAGGCTTTGCAGAAGAAGGCCAAACTGGCCGGTCTGGATATACTTGGTAATGTAGAAGCCCTGGCCATCGGCGTTAGTGGTTTGCTGCTCAGTCTTTTCGGCCTGCTGCAGGGGCTTACGCTCTATCATTTTAGCTTTTTACTCCTCATCGTGTTACTGGCCTGGGGCTACTCTCTCAGAAAGCTCAATCGCACCTACATTTCTGCGCTTGAAAAAGCATTAAAAAAGCGTATTCTGGAAGGCAAAGTACTGCAACTGGAGGATTCAGAAACTATCAGCCTGCTAAGGGATAAGCTCAACAGCCAGTATCCGGGAGAAGTACTTTATGCGCTTGATATTCTTTGCCGCACCCAGTCGGTAGATAAAGTGAGCCTGCTCAGCAAACTGCTGGTACATCCTTATCCTGAAGTAAGACAAGAAGTACTAAAGCAAATCAGGCGAATGAAGCTGAAAGGCCTGATGTCCCAACTGATGGAAAGGATAAAATATGAACAAGCCCTTGATATTAAAAAGCAGGCGATACAACTCTACTGTTACCTGGGCGAAGATGAGGTGGTGGATGAAATCAGCCCCCTGCTTGACGACCAGGAAGCACAGGTGCAGACGGGTGCCCTTGTCGGACTGATTTGCTACGGTGGCATCAATGGCGTAATCATAGCAGGGCAGCGGCTTAATGAATACATCTATGCTGAAGCAGCAGATAAAAGAGTTTTTGCGGCCCAGGTGGTGGGAGAAGTAGGCATACGCCATTTTTATCATCCCCTCCTGCGGCTGTTACACGACGATGTACTACCTGTGCGCAGGGCTGCTTTACGTGCCTCCGGCACCATCAACCATCCTAAACTTTACCCTGCCCTGCTGCAGGCTATATCTTCTCCGCAGGTATTTGAGGTTGCTGTTTCAGCCCTGATAGAGGCCGGTGAAGGGGTAATTACCCATTTTGAAGATGAATTCAACAAGACAGATTATAACCCGGTACGTCTTCGGCGCCTCGTGCATATCTGTGGCAAAGTAGGTGGTGAGAAAGCCGTGAGTATCCTCAAAGACCGCCTCTACTACAAGAATATAGAAGTGAGAAACCAGGTGCTCAACTCACTGACTATCTGCGGATACCGGCCGGATGCTGCCGAGCGGGAAAAGGTTTTCCAGACCCTGCAGGCGGAGCTCTCTGACGCCAGCTGGTTTGTCAACTGCCAGGATGTGCTGATGAGCTATGCGGTAAAAGAGGAATGGGAAGAATACCGGCTGCTTTTTTACGCCATCAAAACGGAGCTTCACCACCTCAAAAGAAGGCTGCTGTTCTTACTCTCCTATCTGTATGAAGCCAACGATGTGCTCTATGTATGGGAAAGCATTCAGATGGGTGAGCGTGAAAAAAAGGCCAAGGCCCTGGAGGTGCTGGATGTACTGATTCCTAAAGAGATCAGTTCAGTGATGCTTCCCCTGCTGGAAGATTATCCGGTAAGCCAGCTGCTCAAAATTTTGAACGCCCGCTATCCGCATGAGAAGAGGGATATCTTGTATTACCTTTACAAACTGATTGACCGGCAGGAGGTACCAGTGGTCAACATCTGGACGCAGACGGTGAGCATTTATGTGGCTGGTAACCTCAGGCTAAGCAGCTTACAGCCTGTCATAGAAAGAGCGGCCACCCATCCTAATGTGCTCGTCTCCGAGACCGCCGAATGGGTTTTGCAGGAGCGTTTACAGCTCATACCTGCCCCCGAAAGGCCGCCTGCTTTTATAACAGAGCATGATTTTGCTCCAAAAACCACCCTCATGAAAAGTAATTTATTAGCCATTGAAAAAGTGATGGCCCTCAAAACCACCAAAATATTTTCTGAAACTTCTGAAGACCTGCTGGTTGACATTGCTGCCATTCTGAGGGAAGAGAGGGTAAAGGCAGGTGAGCAGATCGTAAAGAAAGGAGAAATTGGCACCTGCATGTATATCATTTATGAAGGAAAAGTGAAGGTACACGACGGAGAGCACCTGCTGGAAGAACTGCGTGAGAGGAACTTCTTCGGAGAACTGTCGCTACTGGATGCCGAACCCCGCTCTGCTTCCGTAAGTGCTTTGGAAGATTCCTTGCTCCTTCGTCTGGATCAGCATGCTTTTTATGAGATCATGGCCGACCGGCAGGAAGTAACCCGCGAGATTATGAAGATACTCTGCAGAAGGCTGCGGCAGCAGAATCTGCTGGTAGCTGAGATCAAGGGAAAGCTTCATACCTCGGATAAGAAAGAGGAGTAGGAATAGATTATTTTTGCTGATCCGAAGAAGAAGCTTTAGCTTCTTTTTGGCGTATCATGGTTTTAAAGTTATCATCTTACTTAGTTCTTTGGTAAAATTCCAGTCACTGTAATATCAGACTTATTGTAAACAGAGAGAGGAGTGTTTTATCATCCTTTTTCCCCAACACATCTGAGTGCACTCTCAAACTTTAGCGGCTCTTCCATTCTTTACTTTAAAAAAAATAGAACAGCCGCTCTATGAAATTACAACAACTGATTGAAGAAACTTACGAAGAAATAAGACAACAGCCCAACCAGGGAGCTGTAGCCAACTACATACCCGAACTGGGCAAAGTTGATCCTGAAAAATTTGGGATTTGCCTTAATACCATTGACAATCGTTACTTTTGCGCAGGTGACTGTAACGAACGCTTTTCTATACAGAGTATAGTCAAGGTGCTTTCGCTGAGCCTGGCTTTTGGCCGAATAGGTAAGAAAATCTGGCGCAGGGTGGGCGTAGAACCTGCCGGTACGCCCTTCAACTCACTCGTACAACTGGAATACGAGTCAGGGATCCCCCGAAATCCTTTTATCAATGCCGGTGCCCTGGTGATCTGCGATATGCTGATCACCCAGCTGGATGATCCCAAAAAGGAGATACTCGCTTTTATCCGCAAACTGGCCGATACCTCTGATGTTGATTACAGCCCAACCACTGTGGCTTCCGAGTTTTCTGAAGGTTACCGCAACTTCGCGCTCATCAACCTGATACGTGCTTTTGGTAACATTGATAATGATGTGGAGGAGGTACTGGACTTTTATTTTCACCTCTGTTCGGTAGAAATGAGCTGTGTAGAACTATCTCGTACTTTTAAACACCTGGCCAATGAAGGCAAAGATACCATTTCCGGCAGGAGGATACTGAGCAAGAGCCAGGCTAAGCGCATCAACGCCATCATGATGACCTGCGGCTTCTATGATGAGGCCGGAGAGTTTGCCTACGAGGTGGGCCTGCCTGGTAAGAGCGGCGTAGGTGGTGGCATCGTAGCGGTACATCCTCTGAAGTATGCTATAGCCGTCTGGAGTCCTAAGCTGAATCCACGTGGAAACTCCTACCGGGGATTGAAGTTTTTGGAGAGATTTACCACCAGGTCCGAATCTTCCATTTTTTGAAAATTTACTGATGAATCAAAAAAAGCCCCACGCTTTTGCGCAGGGCCTGACTTAACGGGGGGGGGATATTTTTAGTCGTTAGCTCTTTGTTGCAGTTCATCAGAAGCGGTACCTCTTCTGCGTGACTGCTTCACCTTGTCATTGCCAAAGCGATAGGAAAGATTAAGGCGGTAAACCCTGGACTCCCACTTATTGAACACCTGTGTATCAATATCTCCCTGCATGATCTCCACACGGTTTTCGCGTATGTTAAAGACATCATCAATACTGGCCTGCACTTTGAGTTTGCCAAAGGCCTTGCTGATGCCCATGTCTACCTGGTACTGCTCCTGTATCTCAAAAATACCCCACAGCTGAGGAGAGCTATAAAAACCCATCACCTCCAGCTTCACATCTCCGGGCAGGGAGAAAGTATTCTGGGCACGGGCGCTGTAGCTCCAGCGGCTTTTGTTCACCATACCCCCTTCACTGAATTCTGAATCAATGGTATTATAAAATCCGGTCAGGTTGAGGTTGAGCGTCCACCACTGGGCCAGAGGCAGGGGGGCGGCCAGGTTTGCACTGTAGTTGCGCTGCCTGTCCAGGTTGACCGTGGTCTGGTAAGTGATCTGGTCGGCTGACTCCTGCTGTAGTACCTGTGTGATGGCATCCTGGGTTACATTATAGTTCAAGGTCAGGAAAGCGGCATTGCGGAAGCCGTAAGTCATGCCATAGGCATCGGTAAACTGCGGGTTGAGGAAGGGGTTGCCTCTCTCAAAAGTGAAGCGATCCAGGAAGTACTCAAAAGGATTCAGGTTCTGGTAGTTAGGACGGTCTACCCGACGGCTGTAGGAGGCCGACAGGCTGTGCTTGTCTTTTACTTTATATGATACACTGGCACTGGGAAAGAGGTTGACATAGTTCTGCTGCACGGTGCTGTCCAGGGTTACCGAATATCCTTTAGAGGCAGTATGCTCAGCACGAAGACCGGCCTGTAGCTGCCATTTTTCGTTAAATTTCTTGCTCACATTAGCGTATGCGGCGTTGATGTTTTCATCGTACTGGAAGCGGTTGCTGCGCAGGCTGTCCCTGACCTTGACATTCTCTTGTAAGGTACTGAAATCCAGGTCATTGTCAGTGCTAACCAGGCTGAACTTCAGGCCAGACTCCAGGGCCCAGTCACCAAAAATTTTGCGGTTGTAGTCAGCCTTAAGAGCCAGTATGTCAATGTTGGTTTCTGTCAGGGTTCTGACCAGCAGGTCGGGCTCAGTGACATTCCCTTCGTTACGAAAGTACATATTATCAACCGCCTGACTGTTTTTCCTGTTCCACCGGGCGTAGTCGGCATCCAGGCTGAGGCGGGAGCCTCCTCCCAGGTCATGGCTGAAGTTGAGGTTATAGGTCAGGTTCTGCCAGGTATTTCGGCTAATGTTATCGGCAGTCAGTCCATCGTAAGGATTTTCATAAAGACCTCCCAGCACCGTTGTGTTTTCACGGTCACCATTCCAACTGCCGAGGTTGCCGGTAAGCAGTACGCCCAATGTGCTTTTAGGACTGATAAACCAGTCGGCGCCGCCCCTGAAATTATCACTGTTAACCCAGTGCTCCATATATGACTGCTGGTCGAAAGTAGTCACACTGTCCTGGAAAGGAAGATTGCGGAAAATGTTGTTTAACTGAAAACGCCTGGCGTAATAGTGGCTGTAGTTGCCGTAAACATTCAAATTTTTGTTGCGGTAGTTCAGGTTCAGGCTGGGGTTCAGTTTGGGAAATTTTCCATAACCCATACCCAGGCTCACGTTACCGTTAAGCCCCTGGTCAGCCGACTTTTTCCTGACAATGTTGATGATACCGGCATTTCCCTGGGCATCATAGCGGGCCGGAGGGTTATCCATGATCTCTATTTTGGCGATGTTTTCAGCTGGCATACTTTCCAGCAACTGGCTAAGATCGCGGTCCGAAAGGTAAGTAGGCTTGCCATCCAGGTATACCAGTACGTTGGATTTGCCTTTTACGCTGATGTTGCCGTCCTGGTCTACGTTGACTCCGGGAGATTTGGCCAGCACTTCCTGGGCCGTACCGTTCTGCAGGATAGGGCTGCTTTCCACATTGAGTACCAGGGCATTGGGCGTCACTTCTATCATGGGTTTGGTAGCTTTTACCACTACTTCGCCCAACTCGGTGGTTGATTCGCTGACTTTGATAGGCGGCAGGCTGGCATCTTTTTTTACTTCCATCACCGGAGAAAAATAGGATTCGTAGCCAACCATCTGGGCAGATAGCAGGTAGCTTCCCTCCTTTACTCTTTCCAGTGAGAAATGCCCTGTGGTGTCGGTAATCGTACCTTTTACCAGGGAAGAATCTGAGGCTGAGAGCAGCAGTACATTGATAAAAGGCACTGGCTGCTCAGCCTGGTCAACAATCTTTCCGCTGATGTTGTGCTGCGCCTGGGCTGGTAGACTAAGACTGATAAGGGCAATAAAAAAAACTGACAAAGGGTAAAAAAATAATCTGGCCATCTTTAGTTGAGTTTGGGTTAATGCAAAAGGCTTAATAATTGGATAAATCGGGTTAAGTTGTTTTCGCAAAGGGCTTTGCGAATTCGGTACCAAAACAGGAAAAGTTAATTCTGGCCTTCCAGGGCTGTTTTTAGTTTTGAGGTTTGTCCAATTATGAACAAGCCATGTCCGTTAATGTACATTGCTCACAGTTGGAAATTTTCACGTTTATCCTGATCAAAATGAAAGGAAAGCCTCAAGGCTTAACATACCCTTAACCTGCGATACATTCGGCTTTATTACTTTTGCGTCCTATACAACCCAACATCTTTATGAAAACACTGAACCTTTGCCTGAGTGCGCTGCTGCTTCTTTTTGGCTGCAACGAATCGGCTCAGCAAGAGCAGCCATTGTCCGTAGCCGGAAAATTTGAAAACCTTAGCTACGACGATAGTCTTCATCCTTTTTATTACGGCGTCGCCTCAGGTGACCCTACCGCTGAGTCAGTCATCCTCTGGACCAAAGTATTGCCTTCCTCCCAGGCAGATACCCAGCAGCTAAGCTGGGAACTAGCCAGCGATTCCAGCTTCTCTGAGGTACTGAAGTCGGGCGAAGTACAGACCGACTCCTCAACCTATTTTACCGTGAATGTGGAAGTTGACGGCCTGCAGCCCGACCAGTATTATTACTATCGCTTTGTGGCAGATGAGAAACCTTCTATTACCGGGCGTACCAAAACGGCACCGGCAGGTGATACTGATGAACTTCAGTTTGCCGTGGTGAGCTGCAACAATTACGAAGGTGGTTACTTCAGCGCTTTTGCAAAAATTGCTGAGAGAGACGAGTTGGATGCAGTACTGCATTTGGGCGATTACATCTACGAGTACGGCCCCAAAGTGTACGGCGACAGTACTACCGGCCGCTTTCATGTGCCCGACCATGAGATCATAAGCCTGGACGATTATAATACCCGCTACGCACAATACCGCCTGGATAAAGATCTGATGCGCATGCACCAGATGCATCCCGTAGTTACGATCTGGGATGATCATGAGATTGCCAACAATGCTTACAAAACAGGCGCGCAAAACCACCAGCCGGAAGAAGGACCTTACGAAGAGCGAAAAGCCGCTGCCGTCAAAGCTTATTTTGAGTGGATGCCCATCCGCCAGCAGCCCGATGGCAGGCTCTATCGTGCATTTAGTTTCGGCAATTTAGCCGAACTGCTGATGCTTGACGAGAGACTGGCTGGCCGCGATGCACAGCTTGACAGCATTTCGGATCCATCTTATGAAAGTGAGGAGCGTTCATTATTAGGTGAGGAGCAGTTTGACTGGCTGGCTGAGCGTTTGAACAATAGCCAGGCGCGGTGGAAAATAATCGGTAATCAGGTGATCTTTTCACCTGTTAACACAGAAATTGTGTACCGCTCGCCGGTCAACCTGGATGCCTGGGATGGCTACCCCGCAGCTCAGCAGCAGATGGCGCAGTTGATACGGGAGAATGAGGTGGAAAATGTGATCATTCTTTCTGGCGATACCCATACCTCCTGGGCCTTTGAGACGACTCTTGAGCCTACTCAAGCCGACAGTTATGATGCTGAGACAGCTGAAGGTGCTTTTGCCGTAGAATTTGGTACACCCAGCATTTCTTCGGGTAACATCAATGAACGCATCCCGACAGATTCGGCTACCCAGATCGCTCAGCAGCTCATGGACCAGGCTTACAATCCACACCTCAAGTTTGTGGATCTTTCGGAGCATGGTTACCTGCTGCTGAGCCTGACACCTGATGAAGCCACCGCTGACTGGTACTTTATGGAAGATATCTCTCAGCCCGAAAGTAAGGAGTACCTGGGCAGGAGATTTAAGGTGAAGGCAGGAGAACATAAACTGAGGGATGAAAATAAAGGCGAAATGGCCAGCGCCCGATTAGAAAAATAAAGACATAAAAAAAGCTGCTTCCCGACCAGGAAGCAGCTTTTTGTGTTTAACGGGAAATAATAATCAAGATTTGTGCTCGTCTCTGGGGCAGTCATTTGCCTGAGGACGCTGGCATTTTTCTACGGCATTGGCGTTACACTTAGGGCAATGCGCAATGTCTTGTGAATGTTGCGTCTGTTGATTTTCCATAGGGATCAAGGTTTGTTGTTAAAGATATATGCTTAAAACCTGCTGCCCTGCTTTAGGTTTTTAAGATGGCTAATTTGGGTTAAGTCTAAACAAAAACAGGCTGAACCAGGCATGGTAAAATACTGATTACCCCTGCCACTAAAATGATTTTTTGCTCCGCTAATGTCATCAAAAGTAAGGTGAGTTGCTTTTTAAGTAGTTTTGTGTCATTTTGGTAGATATTATCATCCTAATCTATTCAACAAAACATGTACATGAAAAAAATGAGACTTGGTTTATCTGTAATGCTGGCGGGCCTGGCTGCCTTCAGCCTGAGCGCCTGCTCTTCTGGTGAAAGCGGGCAGGAAACCACCGAGAACGAAACACCTGTGGCAGAAACTGCGGCCGATGAGGAGGAGTGGGTAAGCCTGGTAGAAGGTAGTTCTACTGAAGGCTGGACTCAACTGAATGGAAAGGCTACCTATGAAGTAGAGGATGGCGTGGTCACCGGTACGACCAAACTGGGAGAGCCCAACAGCTTCCTGACAACCAACAAAATGTACGATGACTTTATCCTGGAGTATGAAGTGAAAGTAGACCCCCGGATGAACTCTGGCGTGCAGATCCGCAGCAACTCTTACGACCATGATACTACCTATACCTTTGTGAATGCCGAAGGCGAAACGGTTGAAAAAACTGTGGAGTCTCCCCGGGTACATGGTTACCAGGTAGAAATTGACCCTTCGGAGCGCGCTTACAGCGGAGGCATTTATGATGAGGCGCGTCGTGGCTGGCTGGCTGACCTCTCTGAAAATGAAGAAGGCCGCAAAGCTTTTAAAAACAATGAATGGAACAAGTATCGTGTGGAGGCCAAAGGAGACACCATCCGTACTTTCATTAATGGCATACAGACTGCCGAATTGGTAGATGATATGACCAGCAGCGGTTTTATCGGATTGCAGGTCCACTCTACCAAAATAGAGGACCCCATGCAGGTACAGTGGCGTAACATCCGTATCAAGGAGTTATAAACCATTCCCTTTTAGAAATCTAAAGTCGCTCAGCAAGACGCATCTGTGTCCTGCGAGCGACTTTTTTATTGATATTAACCCTTTTCAACCACACTGCCATCTGCGAATCTGGCAAAGCGGCCTTTTTCGCGGGGATGTACGTGCTCGTGCGAAGGCCAGGGCCAGCCGCCAAACTGGTCTGACTGGAAATCCAGCATCGCCTTCCTGATCTCACCCTCAGTGTTGGCAACGAAAGGACCATATTGCACTACCGGTTCATCAATGGGTTTGCCCTGCAGCATAAGGATATGGGCATCCTGCGCCCCTGCTTCAATGGTAATTTCCTGATCGGCCTGTACTTTGATGGCCTTCTTCACCTGTATTTCCTGCCCCTCCATCTTGATGGTGCCGCCCTCATAGAAGTAAAATGTACGGTTAACCGGATGCTGGGCAGCGGGGGCCGTCCATTGTGCGCCGGCTTCCAGTTTGATGTTCCAGATGGCTACCTCGTTGGCTGGATCAGCCGCCCAGGAGTTGGGAGCCGGATCGGGAGCCTGTTGCTTGCCGAGTTTACCTGCAATTACCTCCACGTAAATATTTTTTCCATTATTATCTTTGGCTTCATACTTAGGGATAGTTTCGCCCCAGAGCATGGCAAAGTGGGGGGCAGCTTTTTTCTTCTTCCCGGGCAGGTTCAGCCAGATCTGGAAAAGCTCCAGCGGGTTGTCCTCATCCTCTTTGAGCAGGGGAAACATCTCCGAATGCTGTACGCCCTTACCGGCAGTCATCCACTGCACGTCGCCATTACCGAAGCGTCCGGCAGCACCCAGTGAATCAGAATGGTCAATCAGGCCCTTGCGTACGATGGTCACCGTTTCAAAGCCGCTGTGAGGGTGAGCAGGAAAACCGGGCACTTTGCTGCCATGGTACATGCTCCAGCCATCTTTTCCGCCAAAGTCCTGACCGATATTTCTACCAGCCAGAGAAGCCTGAGGGCCCATGTTTTTGTCACCTTTGGGGTAAGCATCCTGGTGATGGACACAAAAAAGGAAAGGATCGCTGGTTTTCCAGGGAAAACCAAGCTTGTCAATGCTGATGATCTTAGATTGGCTCATATTTCTTGTATTTAGCTACAATATTTGTATAGACATTAATAATACGTATCTTAGGCTAATATAGTTTAATGTACTTGACTGATGCTTCTCCTGATAAGCTCCAGCCATTACCAAAAAATATACTTAAGACTTGCAAAAGAGTAATCTTTATCTACCAAAGCTGTACTTTAAAATAACCTTAAAGTGCTTTTTCTTAACACCAAATGTCACTGCAGGTCAATAATAAGCTTAGGGTCATGACATTTTTAGAAACAAAGAAAATTTATAAGGAGCTAATAAAAACAGTCTCCTACCCCTTGATAAAATTACCTGCCACGAATCATGAACCCTATACTTTTGAGAGATGCTGATAAAATGTGAAGAGAGTTTCTGTCAGATGTGGAGCACAGGGTGTATTGACTTTTTTTTTGAGATTCTCCTAATGTAACACGCAGGTAGTTTATGATTTTTTCCGGATACAGTCCTCGGCTAATTTGGTAGCCAAACAGTGTATGGCATGAAGAAGACACGTGTACTGATCATAGACGATTCAGCAGTAGTAAGACAAACGCTGGAAAGCATTATCAATGCTGACCCCCGCCTGGAGGTAATGGGCACCGCCTCAGATCCATTTTTTGCCGCCGCCAAGATCAAAAAAGAAGTCCCAGATGTCATAACCCTGGACGTGGAAATGCCGCGTATGGATGGCATCACCTTTCTGAAAACGTTGATGTCGCAATGCCCCATACCTGTAGTCATCATCTCTAGCCTCACGGCTAACGGCACCCAGACCGCGCTGAAAGCCCTGGAATATGGGGCGGTTGAAGTACTGAGTAAGCCTCAGCTCGGCAATACCAAGAAGTTTTTAGAAGAAGCCAGTATCAAGCTGTGCGACACCATACAGGCCGCGTCTATGGCCCATGTTAAAAGAGTAAAACTCCGGAAGCCAATAGCTGTGGCCGCTCCTCCTCAAAAGATACAGCCCAAACACACTGCCGATGCAGTTATCCAAAGCAGCAGCGGTTCCCGCAGCATGATCAAGACTACGGATAAGGTGATTGCAGTAGGTGCTTCTACCGGTGGTACTGAGGCCCTCAGGGTTTTCCTGGAAAGCCTCCCCCACGATGCCCCGGGCGTGGTGATCGTACAGCATATGCCTGAGCATTTTACTAAATCATTTGCCGACCGGCTTAATACCCTCTGCAAAGTGACTGTCAAAGAAGCGGTCAACAATGATACTGTCATTCCCGGCAGGGTGCTGATCGCGCCTGGTAATAAGCATATGCTGCTCAAGCGCAGCGGGGCACGCTATTACGTGGAAATCAAAGACGGACCGCTGGTCAACCGGCATCGTCCTTCTGTGGATGTACTCTTTCGCTCCACCGCCCAGTATGCCGGGGCTAACAGCATAGGCATCATCATGACAGGCATGGGCGATGATGGCGCGCGCGGACTGCTGGAGATGAAACAAGCAGGCGCCAGGACAATTGCTCAGGACGAAAAAAGCTGCGTTGTTTTTGGCATGCCTAAAGAAGCGATCAAACTGGAAGCGGCAGACAAAATCGTAGCCCTTGACAAAATCTCAAGCCTGGTCATGAGCATGGTCTGAAGCTTAAGTAATTTTACAGCTTTGTATTAGCATTTTTTGATAATTTGAGGCAAATCCACTGATGGCCATTTTCTCAATGTTATGCTTACCATTGTACAACTCATCAGACGTACAGTCGTAACTGTGGGCAGCTAGGAAGAAGAAAAATGACACGAGCCTTAGATACAAGTCAGTTTTAAACAGAGGATAATATTACTTTTTTTATTTTTTTTAACCTTTTAAACAGACTTTATTACGGTTAGTTTAACATGTCCTGTTACAGAATGGATAAAAATCAAATTCATCATCCTTGTCTCCGACGAGGATGAACGAGATGGGCGTTTTAAAACGCCCTGGCGTGTTTAGCGCTTCTTTTTTCTGTGTCGTCCTGCGAAGACAAAATCATGAATATCATTCCCAAAATAGATCTGGGGCAAAAAGAAGTGAATTTTGAGATATTTGCCAGC
>JBKHDR010000009.1:0-69248 GCA_046541235.1 Cyclobacteriaceae bacterium
TAAAATTTTTGTGCCCGTAAATTTATCACTTTGTGCAAAAGCGGACCGGAGACCTTATAAGATAGTCGTCACTTCGCTGAAGTAAAGCAACTGAGCCTGAGCATTAAACCTGTAACTTTCAGCCTCCAACTACTTTACCTCCAGGTCTATATTTTCAAAAGCCTTGAGTTGCGCAATGGCCTTTCTGATCAGTTCTATGTGCATTTCGTGTACTTCCACGCCTTTCCCGATTTTCTCCAGCAGCATGATGGTGAGTTCACCACCCAGGTGTTCCTGAAACTCCTGCAGGCCGCGGATCACTTCTTCATTTTCCAGCTCAGGCACATAGAGGCTGAAGCCCAGCGTCTTGAAAAGCTGCATCACTCGCTGCATTTCATGCTCGCTGAGCATGCCTTTCTGATAAGAGTAAGCTGTATCCAGGGCAATGCCGATGGCAACGGCTTCTCCGTGACGCAGTTCATAATTGGTCAACTGTTCCAGCTTGTGCGCGGCCCAGTGGCCAAAGTCCAGCGGACGGGAGGAACCCATTTCAAAAGGATCGCCGCCTGAGATATGAGCCATGTGCATTTCAGCGCAGCGGTAGATCTGCTGCTGCATAGGGGCCATTTCCCGCTTGGCCAGTGCTTCCGCATCTTTTTCCAGCTGTTCGAAAAATGCTGCATCCTTGATGAGGGCTACTTTAACGGCCTCGGAAATACCCGAACGCCAGTCTCGGTCGTCCAGGGTGGGCAGGAAAGTAAAATCGTTGATGACCGCAAAGGGTGGTGCGAAAGTACCGAGGTAATTTTTTTTTCCAAAGTAATTGATGCTGTTCTTCACGCCTACCCCTGAGTCGTTCTGCGCCAAAACCGTAGTCGGTATCCTTATGTGGCGTATGCCCCGGTGCGAAACTGCTGCCGCAAAGCCTGCCATGTCCAGCACGGCCCCGCCACCGATAGCGATGATGTAAGAGTGTCGGTCAATGCCGTAAAGATGGGTAGCCTCCACAATCTTTTGCAGGTGTGCCGTTTCGTTCTTGGATTGTTCACCTCCTGGCACCAGCAGGGGCTCGTTGCAGAGGGTGAAGACATCTTTATGTTGCTCAGCGTAATCCTCAATCTGCTCCACCAGCTGGGAATGCGTCTCAGCGACCCCGGTATCCAGCACGAAGAAAACTTTGGGCAATCGCTCACTTCTGAGAAGGTCTGCTAAAATGGTATTGCTGCTGTCAAAAAGGTTCTCTGTAAAAAAAACCTGGTACTGAAAGGGAACGCTGAAAGATTGCTGAATGGGCTTCATATGTTAAGCTTACACTTTGAGACAAGTATGCAAGATAATTTTCTACACCAAAAATAACTATCATTCTACACGAAAAGTGCCTCAGGTGACCGCAAAGGCTTTGGCGACAAAACGAGACACCGGAAAAAGCAGCAGGACGATTAGCCCATAAACCCAGCCGGTAAAAGCTGTAGCCAGGGCCGCATCCAGGATGATGAGCGAGAGCACCCCGGCTTTGACTGACAGCCCGATCAGCTTAGGCTCCGGCATACGAATGGCTTTCAGAAGTGGCGGAAAGATGAAGTAGGCCAGCAAAGCCAGGAAGGGCAGCACCTGCCAAAAGGCCGTGTTGAAGAAAACAGCCAGTACCAAAATACTCAGGATGACCAGCGCGTACAAGCCTGCGGCGGCTTGGAGGGTACTGCTGCTTCCTCCGTGTACCTCGCCCCGGCTGATCATCGTAATGGCCGCAATATAGATGATGGGTATCAGGCTGATGTACCAGATATCGGCCAGGGCAGCCGGTATGGCGCTGACACCCAGCAGCAGGTTGCCACCCCGGCACATACCCATGTTAATGGGGCCAAACCAGCTTTGGTGCTTGCCCCAGGCATCGTAGAGCAGCGCACAGGCAGCTACCAGTACAGCAATGATGAGGCTGGCAGCAGAGACCAGCCAGGCAGAGAGTATACCCATGCCCAAAAGTAATGAGCCAAACAAAGCTGCCGAGAACAGAGTTGCCTCCCCGCTGGGGATGGGCCGCTCCGGCCGTTCTGTTCGGTCCAGTTCGGCATCAAATACATCATTGAACACCACGCCTCCTGCATAAAGGCCAATGGTAGCCAGCACCAGCCAGAGCAGAGTATTATCATAACTGCCACTTTCCAGCCACTGTAGCGCCAGGCCTGAAGCGGCAAATCCGGCCAGGATGTCGGCTATGGCCGTCACCACATTGGCAGGACGCATCAACCTGATGTGCGCGATAATTTTTTGCATAGGGATCTCTTTTGTGCCTCTTCACAATCAGGTCAGGATAGCGCCAGACCGGAAAGGCTAAATCTCAAAGGTAAAAAATTTAGCGGCCAAAGTAGCTGCATTGTGGTCTGCTTCAATGCTTTTACAGCCTTGTATACATATTTTTACTTATTATGGAATGCTAAGGGCATTTTGATGTTTTTCTGGTAATAATGTCCGACAAGCCTTATATTGCGTAATATACTCTGCATGCATAATAAATTTACATTCATCAATAAGTTACTGATATGAATTTTGCACTAACTGAAGAACATCTGGCAGTACAGGAAGCTGCCCGTGAATTTGCCAATAACGAACTGCTGCCCGGCGTCATAGAGCGTGACGAAAAGCAGCAATTTCCTGCCGAGCAGATCAGGAAGATGGGGGAATTGGGCTTTATGGGAATGATGGTGAGCCCTGAGTACGGAGGCGGTGGTATGGACACCAAATCTTATGTGTTAGCTATGGAAGAAATTTCCAAAATTGATGCTTCAGCTTCGGTATGTATGTCGGTAAATAACTCCCTGGTATGCTGGGGGCTGGAAACTTACGGTACCGAGGAGCAGAAGCAGAAGTACTTGTCCAGGCTGGCCAGCGGCGAAATCATCGGGGCCTTTTGCTTGTCGGAGCCGGAAGCAGGCTCGGATGCGACCATGCAGCGGACTACGGCTATTGACAAAGGCGATTATTACCTGCTGAATGGTAACAAGAACTGGATCACCAATGGCAACAGTGCCTCAGTCTATATTGTGATAGCTCAGAGCGATGTGGAGAAGAAGCACAAAGGCATCAATGCGCTGATCGTGGAAAAAGACTGGGACGGCTTTATAGTAGGTAAAAAGGAAAACAAGATGGGCATACGCGCATCAGACACTCACTCGCTTATGTTCTCTGATGTGAAGGTGCCCAAAGCCAACCGCATAGGTGAAGATGGCTTCGGGTTTAAATTTGCCATGTCGGTGCTCAATGGCGGACGCATCGGGATTGCTGCGCAGGCACTGGGTATTGCTTCAGGTGCTTATGAGTTTTCAGTTCGCTATGCCAAGGAGCGCAAGGCTTTCGGGCAGGAGATTGGCAAGCACCAGGCTATTCAGTTTAAATTGGCGGAGATGAAGACAAAGATTGAGGCTGCCCGCCTGCTCTGCCTGCAGGCTGCCGACCTGAAAGACCAAGGGAAACCTTATGCGGATGCCAGTGCCATGGCCAAGCTATATGCCTCGGAAGTGGCTATGGAAGTAAGTGTGGAAGCAGTGCAGGTACACGGTGGCTATGGCTATGTGAAGGAGTATCACGTAGAGCGGCTGATGCGTGACGCTAAAATCACGCAGATTTATGAGGGGACTTCTGAAATACAAAAGATCGTAATTGCTCGAGGCATTTTACAATAGAGTGATTTTGATGTAATATTTGCAGTGGATATCTAAAAATTATAGTCATTTACCGGTAACTTTATAATTTCTTATTTGGAAAGTTACATGGGTTTATTAAATTTGAAAAAAGATTTTTAGATATAAATATTTTAGGTTTTCACTGCATATATTTACTCCAGACGGAATGGAAGATTACAATAAAATTATTGAGTCGCTTAGTGTTCGTTTTATTAAGTCAAAAAATATAAGAATCTTACAACCTGTAAAGATTCAGAATTACTACGACGTAGAAAATACTATCCTAATCCTTAACAGAGGCATGATCAGGTACGGTGCTGACAATGCCGAAGTGGTGAATGGAGGCAGTGTCGTATTCATCCCCGGTGGCAAGCAGGTGTCAGTGACATATGGCGCCGGCAATCCTGTAAGCCTTTCCAACGATGATTTTATCAATAATAAGGAACTGTATTTTCAGTCGCTGGAAACTACTGATGTGAAGACGCTGGAAGCAGAAAACTTCAGTTTTATAAATTTTGAAGCCAAAGTATTTGATTCCGTTAACTTTTTTGCCTCCCTGGATATTCCTCCTTTTGTCATTGAAAACAATGAGCGGATTCCTGAAATCATCAATGAAATTCTTAGGGAAAATACGTCGGATACACCCGGCAAAGACCGGATCATCAAGCTTAGTACCGAGCGTCTGGTCATAGAAATCATTCGTTACATCCTGGAGAATCGCATGTTTGTAGAGCAATTGGCTACCAATAGTACTTACTTCAAAGATCCCCGCCTGATCGATATTTTCGCCTATATCAAAGAACACATAGGTGGTGACCTTTCCAATAAAGTGCTGGCAAACGTGGCCAACGTATCTGAAGATTATGTGGGGCAATACTTCAAGATGCTGACCGGCATCAATCCTCAGGATTATATAGAATACCAGCGCATGGAAAAAGCTGTGAACCTGCTGCGTACCACTAAGAAAAGCATACGTGAAATTGGTAAAGAAGTAGGATACAAAGATACTGCTTACTTCTGCCGTCGCTTTAAGATGATGTTCGGTATCCCGGCTGGCAAAATGCGCCGCCGCGAATCGCTGATGAACGTCTGATCAAGACTCTCTTTTATTACTACTACACTACCTGAACCCGGAGCCTGCTCCGGGTTTTTTGTGATGAAAGAATTAAAGCGTTTGGGCTACAAAAAAAAAGCTGCCCCTGATTTCTTCAGAGACAGCTTATTTTAGACCTTAAATCATTGATATCATCTTACTCTAATTTTGCCCTACTAAAAACAGCGCATTACCAAAAAGCAGCTTTCCGTTAAACCAGAATGCCCTGAAAAGAGGGTTATCCACCATGTAGATCACTTCTCCCCTTCCTTTTTCTTCCACACCAAATACCAGTGACTCAGGAAGCTTATCGAGTATGCCTTTTCCGGCAAAACCACTCACCAGTGCGCTCTGATCACGAATGGTACCCACATTCCAGCCATCTTGCAGATAGCCATAGCGCTGGTTGCCGCGCTTGAGCGTAAAATAATGATCAGGATAACCGAGAGCCAGCGGATGCGTGTTATCCATGCGCAGTTTGAAAATTCCACCTGAAATATAGTTGCTGATGCTGCGGCGCTCGCGGCTGCCGTAAGAAGCCAGGCGGCTGGCCTCAGTTGTGGCTGTTTGCTGAGCTTCCATGCGCTGCTTCTCTTCATCGCTGCTGTATTCAGACAAGCTGTAACCTTCTTTGCCCATAAAGAAATTTAAGGCATCTTCCAGGGCAATGACCTTACCTCCCTGGCGTATCCAGGTATTCAGGGTTCCTGCCTCCAATACATCGCTGTAGCGTCCGTCAGGCAGGATGAGGGTATTATAATCGTTGAGATTGATACGGCTCATGTTGCCGGATTCTACCACAGTGAGAGGGTATTCAATGTTCTGCTCAAAGAAATACCAGATCTCCCCAAAAGCGTAAGAAGAGGTAGCCTCCCCACCGATTAGCAGCACCTTGGGCGGCTCAATGTAATGAACTTCACCTGAGCCCAGGTCATAACCTCTGCCCACAAAGCCTGTCATTACAGGTACCAGTTCCTGCTCAAGCTCATTAGCGATACTGACTACCGTTTCGTCAAATTCATCACCCATGTCCTCATTGTTAGCCCTGGTCAAAACAATAGAGCCGGCCGGGAAGTCCTGGCCACCAATGCTGAAGCTGCTGCCGGCATAGCGGGCACGTACGCCAGCCTGCAAAACTTTGGAAAGAAAACGCACATCCTCCACACTCTCCCAGGGAGCGATGTAGGCATAGGCGTTTTCTTTGACGGCCACCGGCTCAAACTCCTGCGCTTGAGGTGCTGCTCCCTGGCTCACCTGGTTGGTAAGCGCATAAGCGTTCAGGTCGTAGGCATAAGGTGCCGACCAGGCGGTGATGTCGTAGGTAATAGAATCGGCCAGTTCGGCTTCAGGCTCGAAAAGTACCTGCAGCAGCACTGATTTGGGCTGAAAAGCCGATAAGATCATATCACCGGCTTCAAGGCGGAAGCTTTGTTCATTATTT
Organism: Cyclobacteriaceae bacterium; assembly: GCA_046541235.1. Lineage (GTDB taxonomy): Bacteria > Bacteroidota > Bacteroidia > Cytophagales > Cyclobacteriaceae > Catalinimonas. The sequence continues at coordinate 6,194 of JBKHDR010000009.1, forward strand.
TCCCGGTAACTGAATCCATTAAGGGCACGGCTATTCCCACCAGTGCTAAAGCTGTAGGCAATTTCATGGGTGTCAAGCAGCTTCTGTAGCGCCTGCCACTTATCTTCATTTTCGCTTTTCTTTACCACAAATGACTTGTAGCGACCAGGAGGATTGTTTTGGGCCATTTCAAAAAAGCTGGCAAATTCTTCCACCACCTGTTCTGTATTCATGGCTGTCACCTCTATGGTAGAGAGGCTGGTAGTAACGTGGTGATCAATACGGTCTTTGAGGCTCAGGGTATCGCCCTCCTGGGTCAGCACAGCCAGCCCGGCGCGACCGGATCCGCCCTGCTCGTAGGTCATACCGATGGCACCATTGTAGGTAGGGTAGGTGTCACCGTAGCTCGGGTAAAAAAGGTCGAAACGTTCACGGGTAAAGTAGAGCCAGCCGGCTTCGTCAAAGTAGCGGGCGTTATTTTCACCAATCTGTGTCTGGAAGTCACGCTGCCAGCCGGTGATGAGCTTATGGTAAGGCTCAGCCGCCGGGGCAAAGTAGTAAGGGCTGTTGATCCCCTGCTCGTGAAAATCGACATGGATATGCGGCAGCCACTGGTTATACATCAGCAGGCGCTCGCGGCTCTCCTTCTGTGTGGCCCAGGCCCAGTCGCGGTTGAGGTCAAAAAGATAATGGTTGGCACGACCTCCCGGCCAGGGTTCGGCATGTTCCCAGGCATCGGGTGAAGGGTTGGGCATCCGGGCTACCTTCTGGTTGTACCAGTTGACGTAGCGTTCCCGGCCGTCGGGGTTGATGCAGGGATCTATGATGACGACTGTTTTTTTAAGCCATTCCTGGGTTTGGGCGTTGTTTTTATTGGCCAGGTCATACAGTACCTGTAGGGCGGCTTCGGTAGAGACAGCCTCATTACCATGTACGTTGTAGCTCAGCCATACGATAGAAATACCCTCATAGCTGGCAGTGGTGCCCTCGGCCATGCCTGCCCGCTGCAGGTTGGCCCGGCGGATGTCCTCAAGCTTGTCAAAATTCTCGGGAGCGGTAATATAAGCCAGCACCAGGGGGCGGTGCTCATTGGTTTCTCCATACTGGCTCAGGCTGATATTAGGTTCGGCCGCTGCCACAGCTTCATAATAATCAATGACGCGGTAGTGAGGAGTAAAGCGCTCGCCCAACTCGTAGCCCAGAAATTCAGCCGGACTTGGCAACTGTGCATAGGCAGGCAGACTTAATAAAAAGGCAGATAACAGATAAAGGCTTTTTTTCATAGGTATAGGTATCAATTAAATTTTGTGCAAAAGGCTTTAGCCCTAAGCCTGAAAATTATAAAAATTGCAGCTAAGAAAATTGAAAAAGTTAAAATTGAGGGAAGTAAAGTATGAAAAGATACCGGCAAGGCTGTACCAGCAGGAAGACCTGCTTTTATTTTGACAGATAAGTTTTAAACCGAGCAGACACTGGGAAGCCGCCAACAGAGGGAAAGGGTAGGGTGGAGGTTCAGATACTCAGCCCCTGCTCACCGTTGGAGATGAGAGATAGAAGAACTTTGATTTCTTCAGCTTTATCGTATTCGTGTAGCTTCTCAAAAGAAACTATCAGGTTACGAAACATGCGGCGGACAATATCAGCACTGTCGCAGGGTTGATAAAAAATATCATTAGGCTGCAGTTTGAGCTGCGCGATATAATTATCAATATCGTGCTTGCTAAAGATCAGCCCACGATTAAATGCATTAATGTAAAACTGCGCGCTCAATGACTTAAAGGTAAGAATAAACAGGCTGGGCAGGTTGACGCCATACACAGGCAGCTTGAGCTTCTGGGCTACCAGCATATAAATCACGCAGAGGGAAATAGGGTTGCCTTTTTTGGTTTCAAGCACCTGGTTGATCATGGAGTTGGCCGGTGCGTGGAAGTTTCTGGTGTTGGCGCTGAATTTGAGCTTACTGAAGATCACACTGTTCAGGATTTTCACCTGGTCGAAGGGGTGTACGTCGGGTTTGAATTCCAGCCATGCTTCGTAATAGATCTGTTCCAGCTGTTTCTGGAGCTGATGCAGGTTAAGGTCAGGATACTGATAGGTGGCAATGATCCACATACCTTCCAGCAGGTCCTGCTTTTCGGATTGGTACCAGTTTTCCAGTCTTCTCTTTAGTAGATCGAGCTGCAGCGTATGAATGATATCCTCAATACGCTTTTGCATGCCGGGGTTGAAGCTGTTTTCCCACTGCTCTTCCAGCAGGGGGATGATGGCGTCGCCAAACGAGATAATTTTTTCTTCTACGTGTCCGAGCACTTCTGCGTCTTCATCATCCAGTAATGAGATCAGTGCCTTTAGCTCATTGTCAGTCATAAAAATAAATTTTAATCCCGGGCAAAATGATCAGCTTAGTCTTTACCTCCAAAGATAGAGAAGCGCACATAGCGTTTGGGGTTCTCTCTCAGGTCTATCAGCAGGCTATCCAGGTCAGTAATTGTCTGGTTGAGATTCACATAAAGAGAATCATCCCCTGCCAGCTTGCCAAGGGTACCTTCCTGCTGCTCTATTTTTTGCGTAATGGCCTGCAGGTTTGCCATCGTGCTGTCAATTTTCTGCACGGTAGCCTGTAGCTGCAGTTCATTCAGTTCATCAGTCAGTCTGTTTAGTTTGCTCATCAGCGGTCCGACTCCATCATTGGTATCAGAAAGCGCATCGGAAATCTGCCGCAGGTTAGCGACAATTGAATTGATATCCCGGCGGTTTTCAGAAATCAGGTACTCTGCCTCCAGAGTGGTCTGTTCCACATTTTCAAGCGTATTAGACACACTGCTGGTGTCTCTTACAAGAGCTGACAGCAGAAAGTTAAACTTGGTAATGGTAGAGTCGAGCTGGTCAACAATAGGTAAAGTTTTGGCCTGTACCAGTTGAGCTATACCAACTTCCTTTTCAGCAATCAGCGTATCACCAGCCGGCTTGGGCTGTGAAATATTACCTACATCAAGCACTATGGCTTTGCTGCCCAGCAGGTCACTGCTTATGAGTATTGCTTTTGCCGAATCACCTACTATGATGTTCTCGTCAATTTTGAGAGAGACCAGCAGCTGGTTTCCCCTCTGTTGCATAATTCTGATATTATCCACATAGCCTACCGGGTAGCCGTTGATAAGCACAGGGTTGGAGGTGGCTAGTCCATCTACCGTTTCATAAACTACAAAATAGGTATCGTTTGTGGTAAATACTTCAGTTCCTTTTAGGAATCTGATACCAAAGTAGAGAATAACACCTGAAATAATGGCAAGAGTAGCTACTTTAACTTCTTTAGAAATTTTCACAAATTAAAAATTAATGTCCTCTAATGATGTTTGCTGGTTTCACAAAGAAATCAGTTAGCCTCCTTGTGGAGGCTACAAATCTAGCTAACGGTAAACTTTCTACAGGGATTCTATTTCATGCTTATAATCCCTGATGGCCCGGAAAATTCCTGAGGCAATATAGACCCGGCCCAGTTCATCATTAAGATATTTTTCTTCGGTCGGGTTGGTAAGGTAGCCTACTTCTACCAGCACGCTGGGCATGGAAGTACGCCAAAGTACCCAGAACCCCGCTTGTTTGACCCCTCTGCTGTGGCGGCCTACTCTTTCTTTAAATTGTCTCTCTATCTTATCTGCCAGAAGCAGACTATTGTTCAGGTATGCGCTCTGATAGAGAGAAAAAAGTATGTGCGACTCAGGTGCCAGGGGGTCAAACCCTTCGTAGCGCTCCTTGTAATCTTCCTCCATCATGATCACGGCATTTTCACGCTTGGCGACTTCCAGGTTGCCGTCCATGGTGTGAGGACCCATCACATAGGTTTCGGTGCCATACACAGACGGCCTGGAGAGTGCATTAGCATGTATTGAAATGAAAAGATCTGCATCATTTTTGTTGGCTAATTCAGCACGCTGCTCCAGCTCGATGAAGCGATCGTCGTGCCGGGTATAGATAATCTCTACATCGTCCATGTTTTCTTTAATAATTCTTCCCAGGTGATGTGCAATGTCTAGTACAATGTCTTTTTCCTGAGAAACCAGCCCATGTGTGCCAGGATCTTTGCCTCCATGGCCGGCATCAATGACGATCCTCTTCACCCTGTACTGTTTGACACCTGTAGTATTAAAGGTAGCAGCCAGTAGTAAAAGCGAAAAACAAGCAATAAAGATAATATTTTTCATGGTGCTACGGTTGTTAGATAAACAAACAATAACTTTGTTCAAAATTCATACATTTTATCTAAACTGAAAAGCCGGTCATACATTATAATAGCTGTTGCGACAGATCAGCTCATGAATTATAACAAGCGACTACATGCAGGATTGACAGTTGTTAAGAATTTGAACAGCTACTCGAACTTTTTGCAAATTTTTCAGACAGCAAATTTCCTGAGCCATTTTAGTAGCACACATGTATTTCCCGCCTTTTCACGGTATCTATCCTGCAATTGTTTTAAATACGTATTCTTCCTCAATATATTACTTTTACTGTCGGCAGATTTGCTGGCACAGGAAGGTGAGCTCCCCCTCATTAAGGATACCGTCGGTATTCTTTCTCCCTCTCTGCTTGATCAGGCGCTGCCTGTAGATACTCTTCCTCCTGTGCCCTTACCCGAAAACCTGCAGGATAGTGCTGTTCAGGCCGTTGACTCAGCTCAGGTAGCCGCAGACAGTGACATTCAAACCACCATCGCCTACAATGCTGAGGACTCTATTTACTTTGATGTCATTAACCGTAAGATATTTCTCTACGGAAGCGCCCAGATTGAATACGGAGAGGTTAAGCTGGTAGCAGATTATATTGAGCTCGACTGGGTCAATAACATGCTAACCGCAGAGGGTGTTCCTGACTCTACCGGCAAAATTGTAGGTAAACCCATATTTACCGATGCCGGAGAGGAGTATCAGACCGAATCAATACGTTACAATTTTCGTACCCGACGTGCCTACATTTCGGGTGTGCTTACCAAACCGCAGGAAGCAGAAGGTTATGTCTTTGGCGAGCAGGTCAAGAAAAATGAAAACGATGAAGTGTTCATCAGCAAAGGTTGGTATACCACCTGCGACTGTGAGCCGGGAGAGACGCCTGATTTTTATATCAAATCCCGCAAGCTCAAGGTAGTGCCCGGGCAGCTGGTGGTTTCTGGCCCCTTCAATATTGTGCTTACCGATATTCCTACCCCCCTGGGCCTGCCCTTTGGCATTTTTCCTATGCCGAGGCGGCAGAATTCGGGGATCATCATTCCTACCTATGGAGAAGAACAGCGCCGGGGCTTTTTCCTCAAGAACGGAGGCTATTATTTTGATATTAACGAGTACGCTAACCTGACGCTGCTGGGTGAAATCTATTCAAAGGGTAGCTACGGCTTTTCTATCATCTCCGACTATCGCAAGCGCTATGCTTACAATGGCGGCCTGAATTTTCAGTATAATTTTCAGCAGATTGACCCGGATGGCGCAGAAGCCCGTACTGCCAACGACTTCCGCCTGAGTTTCCGGCACGCACCCATATCCAGAGGACCAAGCAATTTTTCTGCTTCTGTCAACATTGCTACCAGCTCCTTTATCCAGAATAACCCAACCACCAATGTGGAAAGCAACCTGCGGACGACGCTGAGCTCTACCATGACGTACCGTACCGCTTTCAGGGGGACACCCTTTAACCTGGCGATGAGCTTCAGGCATAATCAGAACCTGATTACGGAAGTATTCAATGTGATCCTGCCCGAGGTATCGCTGAACATGAACCGGATTTATCCTTTCAAAAATATTGTCCGCTCCCGAACGGGCTGGCTGAGTAAGGTAAACTTAGGCTACCGTATGGCAGCGAGGAACCAGTTTACCAATGAAGCAGATCGCAGGACAGGAGGTCTTCCCTCCAACCGCCTGGCCGACCGGGACCCGCTGGCCGACAGCGTACTGGCTATCAACCGTGAAAACCTGCCGGAAATCCTGCGGCGTACCCAGACAGGGATGGAGCATACCATTCCGATCTCTACTTCTTTCAATGTACTGAAGTATTTTACCATGTCGCCTTCGCTCAACTATGAAGAAGTGTGGTATCTCAAAAAGCTGGATTACCAGTATGACAGTGCTATTAACCGGGTAAGAATTAATGAAATCCCTGGCTTTACCCGCGCCTCCTCCTGGAATGCCAGCGTAGGTACTACGACCCGCCTGTACGGTACCTATTTCTTTAAAAATAAGAAGGTGGAGGCTATACGGCATACGGTGGTACCTTCCGTCAGCCTCAGCTACAGACCCGACTTCTCCGATCCTCGCTTTGGTTATTTTCAGGATGTGCTCATAGATGATGAAGTGCTGATCAACCCTGTAACAAGGGTAGAGGAAGAAAACCGGAGGCTGATCTCCCGTTATGACGGCTTTATCTTTGGTGCGCCTACTCCGGGTAAAAGCGGCTCTATTGGTTTTAATCTCAACAATGTGCTGGAAATGAAGGTCCGTAACGAAAAGGACACCGCCCAGGATGCCAAGCCTACGCGGAAGATTCCCATTTTCGAGAGTCTCTCCATCAGCAGCAGCTACAACATGATTGCCGACTCCTTCAGACTAGCCCCGATGACGGTCTCGGCACGTACCAGCTTTCTCGACAGAAAAATCAGCATCAACGCAGGTATGTCAGTAGACCCTTATTCTTATGTGCCCGAAGTGACCAATGGCATTGACACTGTCAACAGCCGAACTTCGGGGCGACAGATATTCCAGCGCTTCAGGCGGGTAGACCGCTATGCCTGGCAGGGCGTGGATATGAACGGCTCAGAGACCTCCGTTGATCCGCGATTCGGGACCATCACCCGGGCCCAACTGGCGCTGAGCACCAACCTACAGCCCAAGAAAAAGAAAGAGAAGCAGGAAGAGGAAGACAATGCGGACATAACCGAGGAAGAAAGGCAGTACATTGATGAAAACCGCAGTGATTATGTGGATTTTGACATCCCCTGGAGCCTGCGCCTGCGCTACAACCTGAGTTATACCAATGACCCCCGGCGGCGCCTCATAGAAGGTGAAAATGAGCAGGTACGCCAGTCTATCATGTTTTCCGGTGACCTTAACCTGGCACCCAAGTGGAAGATCGGCTTCAGCTCGGGCTTTGACTTTCAGAGGGAGGAGATCACCCAGACCAGCATCAATGTGTACCGCGACCTGGACTGCTTTGAGCTCAGGTTTGACTGGGTACCTTTTGGCAGGTTTACGTCCTATTACGTACAGGTTAATATCAAATCCTCTATGCTGAGCGACCTGAAGCTGCAGCGCCGCCGCGCCTGGCAGGATTTTTAGGATAGTTGAAACTATAGATGCTGCTAATCCAACTGGCGTTTGGCAATAAAGGCTGCGCCGATGAGAGCAAGGAGAAGCAGAATAGCCACTGCTTCAAAAGGTAATACAAAATCGCTCATCAGCAATATACCCAGGGGTTTGACGGTGGAGGAAGTAAGCACAGGCTGAGATTTAGCCTCCTGTATCCAGCCAAGTGCCGCAAAATTGACCTGTAAAATCGCTAACAGCAGCAATACAAAAAACGATAGGCTGATCAGGCCAGCCCAGAGGTGGTTCTGTCCTTCCGTGACTACTGCCTTGCCCGAAATTTTATTGGTAAGCATTACACCAAAGATCATCAGCACCAGTACGCCACCCACATATACGATGATCTGGGTAACGGCTATAAAGTCTGCCCCGGCAAACACATAAAGCGCTGCTACACCCAGAAAGGTCAGTATCAGGGAAAAAGCTGCGTAAAGCACATTCCTGGTAAACAGGATCATGAGTGCGCTTAACAGGGTAAGTCCTGCAAAGGCGTAAAAGATCAGCATTTCAGGCGTGAGGCTCATGGCTTGTCATCGTTTTGCTCATCCTGCTTTTTCTTTTTGGCTTCCATGAGCTTACGGGCAGTTTCCTGCGGGTCAGCACTGGTAGGCTTGGGCCGGGCTGCCGGTATCTTGGGTTTGAAAGCTGCTTTGGGCGGTACAGATGGTTTGGGCCTGGTAGCAGAGGCATCTCCCGCAGGTTTCCTGGCAGCAGCCTCAGCTTTTGCTTTATCTTTCTGCTCATTGAATTCCTGCAGCTCTTTTTTCTTTTGAAGAATCTCCAGAGGCGTCATTTCTGAGAAAGAAAAAGTGTGTTTTTCTATCTCAAACTCACTGAAATCATAGTCTTTGGTCATGGTAAGGCATTCGGTAGGGCAGACGGTAGTGCAAAGGCCACAAAAGCAGCACTTGCTCATGTCAATGTCAAATTTGGCGGGGTAAAGCCGCTTGGATGAGCCATCGGAAGTTTTGCCGATTTCTTCCACGGCACGTACGGCCTCTATTTCTATGCAGTTGACCGGGCAGATCTTGGCGCATTTGTCGCATACGATGCAGTCTTCAATCTCATTGTGCAGTTTGTAGCGGCCGTTGTCGGGTACAGGAAGAGTCTCGTGCGGGTACTGCAGGGTAACGATGCCGGTAGCCTGCTCAAAGTAATCGGCTGCCTCTATGCCTACGGGCTTACGGCTTTGCCGTGCCTCCAGCAGATGGCGGAAAGAAAGCCTGAGCCCCTGTAGCAGTGAGCTTATGCCTTCCCTGATACTGCCCCAGTAAGTACTGTTGAAGCCTTGTCTTCGTGCTTTTTGAATCTGTTCCAAATCAGAAATAGATTTAAGAAAAGGTAACTTAACCAGCTAAAGCTGAAATGCCATGTTTGACAACAAAAAAAGCTCAGCCAGCAAAAAGTTTCCTGATCACAATATTAAGAAGTGCCGGGAGGACTACAAAATCAGCTGATGTTGTGCTGTGTCTGCTTTTCGCTTTCGTCGGCCTGCATCTGCTTGTCGTAGAGCGTCTTGTATACGCCGTTTTTGGCCAGTAGCGACTCATTGGTACCTTCTTCCACCACCCTGCCATTGTCCAGCACCAGGATCTTATCAGCCAGCTTGGCTGAAGACACACGATGCGAGATGATGATAGTGGTACGGCGCTTCATGATCTCTTTCAGGCTCGTCAGTATGGTATTTTCAGTTTTGGTATCCACGGCTGAGAGGCAGTCGTCCAGGATCATGATCTTAGGCTCACGGGCAATGGCCCGGGCAATAGAGACCCGCTGCTTCTGCCCTCCGGAGAGAGTAATACCTCGCTCGCCCAGCTTGGTAGCAAAGCCTTCGGGAAATTCGTCAATGGTCTTTTTCAGGTCAGCATTATAGGCGGCGCTTTCCAGGCGTTCCTGTTCCATCTCGATAGTGCCAAAAGCAATGTTGTTGAGTATGGAATCCGAAAAAAGAAAAACATCCTGGGGCACATAGCCGATCTGGCTGCGCAGCGAGCCGAGGTCATAATCTTTGATATTGATTCCGTCAATTTCCACTTTACCCTCCTCTACATCATACATACGGGGGATGATGTTGGCGATGGTGCTCTTGCCAGAGCCGGTAGTGCCTACGATGGCGATAGACTGCCCGGCCTTCACCTCAAAAGAAACATCATCAAGGGCCTGTATACCTGAGTCGGGGTACACAAAAGAGACATGCTGCAGCTTTACATCTCCCTGTATCTCACGGCTCACTGTACCATTGATAATGTCGTTTTCTGTGAAAAGAAATTCGTTGATGCGCCGCTGGGAAGCCGCCGCACGCTGTATGATGCTGGTGATCCAGCCCAGGGAGGTCACCGGCCAGGTCAGCATATTGACATAGATAATAAACTCGGCAATGACGCCGGGAGAAACAGCCCCCCTGATCACTTCAACACCACCGATGTACACAGTAAGTACCGAACTCAGGCCGATCAGTGCCATAATAAGCGGGATAAAAAGGGCATTGACAAAAGCCAGGGCTATGGATTTATCTTTATAATCATCACTGGCTTCTACAAATCGGGCAGAAGAATCCTCTTCGCGTACAAAGGACTTAAGCACGCGTATACCCGAGAAAGCTTCCTGCACATAGGTTGACAGGCCGGAGAGGCTGCGCTGTATTTCTTCAGAACGTCTGTTGATAATATTATTGACATAATAAATACTTAGCGAAAGGATAGGCAGCGGAATCAGCGTAAAGAGCGTCAATCGGACATTGACAGAAAACATATAAGGAATCAGGATGACGAAGAGAGAAAAGAGGTTGAGCCCATACATGATGGCCGGACCAAGATACATACGCACCTTGGTCACGTCTTCAGAGATACGCGCCATCAGGTCGCCCGTATTGTTGCGGCGGTAAAAGCTCGTCGGCAGCGACTGGTAATGCTCATAGATCTCGTTTTTAAGATCAAATTCTATAAGCCTTGATACTACGATGATGGTCTGCCGGGTCAGGAAGGTAAAAAAACCTTTGAGAAGGGCCAGCACCAGTATGGCCACACCATAAACCAGTATGCTATCTGCAAATATTTCGTAGATGAGTTCCTGTAGCTCAAGACCTTCGTATATCCTGAAAAGTGCAATATTTTCCTCTACCAGATTGATAGCTCTCCTGACAATCTGTGCGGGAATAATGGCAAATACGTTGGATATGATGATGAAGAGCAAGCCCAGCAGCAGCCGGTACTTATATTTGAGCAGGTACTTATTTAAGTAGCTGAGTTCTTTCACTTTTTGTACAACGATTACGCTTCTAAATAGTTCTTACCAGCTTTCAATATCTGACCATCAAAGCAGCTTCGGGCTACATTGGTATCCTTCTGAAAATACTCTACTTTTGTAGCAATAGTATCTGAAAGGCGGGTTTCAAACTGAAATGTCCGCAAATATTAAGCAGCGTGCAAAAATAATGGAAGCAAAAGAAGTAGAAAAGCTGCCGGAAGGTTCCCTGAGCAGATCGGTAAATGCATTTGAGATCATGGCCCGCTACGGGCATGAGCAGCTTGTACAGTGTTATGATGAAGCAACAGGCCTGAAGGCATTGATTGGTATACATTCTACTGTGCTGGGGCCGGCTATGGGCGGTACCCGCATGTGGCACTACACCAGTGATGAGCAGGCGGTGGTAGATGTACTGCGGCTTTCGCGGGGAATGACCTACAAATCGGCCATTTCGGGCCTTAATGTAGGGGGCGGAAAGGCGGTGCTGATTGGCGATGCCAAAAGTCTGAAGAATGAGGCTTACCTGAGGCGCTTTGGTAAATTTATCAATAGCCTTGGGGGTAAATATGTAACTGCCGGAGATGTAAATATCAACACACGCGACCTGGAGTACATCCGTATGGAAACCCGGCACGTGACCGGCCTGCCCGAAACCCTGGGCGGGGGTGGTTCTTCATCTTTAATCACAGCTTATGGGGTATACATGGGGATCAAAGCCGCTGCCAAACAGGCATTCGGCAGCGAGAACCTGGCAGGTAAAAAGGTAGCCGTACAGGGAGTGGGAGCAGTAGGCATGAAACTGCTGGAGTACCTTTCTAAAGAAAATGCGAAAGTCTTCGTTTCCGACGTGGAAGAAGAACGACTGAAGGCGGCCGCGCAGGAATTTGGTGCACAGGTGGTAGGGCAGCAGGAGATCTATGAGGTGGATTCAGATATCTACGCGCCCTGTGCCCTGGGAGCTACTTTGAATGACGAAACCATACCCCGGCTGAAATGCGGTGCCATAGCCGGAGGAGCCAATAACCAGCTGGCCCAGGAAGAAAGACATGGCCAGATGCTGATGGACAGAGGAATTGTCTATGCACCTGATTTCCTGGTAAACGCCGGGGGCATCATGGCCGTAGCGGCTGAGTATTTTAAGGAGTTTAATAAGCCTTATCTGTACGAAAAGGCAGAGCGGATTTTTGACAGATGCCTACAGGTACTGAAACAGGCACAGGATGAAAAGAAAAATGCCCAGCACATTGCTATGGAGATGGCTGAGAGAAGAATTGCTCAGGTGGGCGAGCTGAAGAAAAAGTGGTAGGCTGCGATTAAACTTTGTAGAAAAGTAAATTTTTTGCCGAGGCTGTTTGTTACAAGTCAGCTAATCGCATATCATAACATAGAGCATGCTAAACAGAAAAATATTAAGAGCGAAAGCCATGCAGCACGTGTACGCTTACAAGCAATGCCAGCGTTCTAATTACGAACTGGCATTCCAGCACGTACACGATGCTTTTGAACCTGACCTCAATTCAATGGAGGTACAGGATCGATCCAAACTGGCTGAGGAGAGAGAAATTACTGTACAACTGCTTAAAGATCATTTTGAAGGAAAGCCTCTCAGCACTGCTGATGAAAAATTCAGGAAGATAGCTGGCGAGGCAATACAGCGCTATGAGAACCAGTGCCGTAAGGACCAAGAATTTTTGCTCAACCAGATGCTGGCCTCTACGGAGCGCATTGCCGACCATTACCGCCTGCTGCTTTTATTATTAGTAGAGCTGGCAGAAGAATCCCACCGTGACCAGGGAAAGAAGTTGACTTATTCGGTAGCTCTACTGAGCAACGAAAAAGTATCGCATAACTTTTATACCAACCGGGTTATACAGGCCATACGAGATAGCGAACGACTCAGGCAGGAGGCGGAGGCGCATAAACTAAACTGGAACAACCAGCGGGCCGAGATCAGGCAGTGGTACAAAAACCTATTAAAGCCCAATGAGGAGTTTCAGGCTTACCAGGCGAAAGAAAGCAGTAGCTTAAAAGATGATGTGGCTATCACCCGCTATGTCTTTAACCAGATACTCCTGAAAAGCGAGCCGGTGATCAATGTATTTGAGGAAAATGACATCAACTGGGCCGAGAACAGTAAGTCGATCAAGAGCATGGTCAACAAGAGCCTGAAGTCGGTGACTGAAGAGAATGACGAACTGGAGATTGTAGACCTGACACCCAACTGGGAAGAAGACCGTGATTTTCTAATTGATCTCTACAAGTTGACCATCAGAAATGACCAGGAGTATGAACAGCTCATCAGCGAGAAGGCAAAAAACTGGGCGCTGGATCGCATCGCCACGCTTGACAGCATCATCATCAAAATGGCTATCGCTGAAATGATACAGTTTAGCAGTATTCCGGTGAAGGTGACGATTAATGAATATATAGATATATCCAAAAATTACAGTACACATAAGAGCAAGCAGTTTGTAAACGGTATGCTGGATGTTATCGCGCAGGACCTGCAGAACAGGAACCTGATTCGGAAGAGCGGCCGCGGACTTATAGACAATCAGTAAGTAATGTTCGTGTACTAATTAAATTTAATTAGCGTGATCAGGCTTGGTAAGTCCTGTTTAATTTTATGTAAATTTACCATCTAGTATAAATATTGAAGTTATGAGTAAAACGGGTAGTAGTTTATTGGTGTTTTTTTCTGGCCTACTGGCTGGTACCCTGGTGGGAATTTTGTATGCACCCGATACAGGTATAAACACACGCGATCGTGTCACCTTCCGTCTGGAAAAATATAAAGTAAAGCTGGAAGAATTACTGGCAGATCTAGTCCGTTCTAAAGAGAGCCTGCCTGATAGTGCAGCAAAATCTGACGGTGAAAAGGTAATCAATGAGGCACGTGAGAAGGCAAGACAGTTGCTGGATGATGTGGATAACCTGCTTGGACAGATAAAAAAATAGATAGAGAAGAGAAGGCAAAATATGCCTTCTTTTGTTTGATTGACAATAGCATTTTTACAACCTGAACCTTCAAGAAATCGGTTTGATGTAAGACCGGTACCACAAAGTAAAATAATTGTTATTTCAAAAAAATCAGCAAGATGAAAAAATCAAACTTCGGATTTTTGGCATTACTCATGATGGGCTTCCTGCTCGCTTCCTGTAATAATGCAGCGCTTGAAGAAAGGATAGCCGAACTTGAAGACAGGGTGGCCCGTTTGGAGACTTCTCCTACTGCGGCAAACCAGCCTTCTAACACCCTGAGTAAGCAGGTGGCTCAGCAGGCCGAGGCCAGCATAGGCAGCCAGGAATTGCCCGCCTTCTCCTTTGAAGAAACTTCCTACGACTTTGGTACCATCAAAGAAGGGCAGGAGGTAGAGCATATCTTCAAATTTACCAACACCGGAGAGGCGCCCCTGGTCATACAGAGTGCTACGGCTACCTGTGGCTGTACAGTGCCCAACTATCCACGTGAGCCGGTAGCACCCGGAGAAAGCGGAGAGATACTGGTGAAATTTAACAGTACCAACAAGCCCGGTATTCAGAACAAAACAGTAAGCATTACGGCCAATACTCAGCCTACCATCACACGTCTTACTATCAAGAGCAATGTGGAAGCGGCAGTTGCTGAAACCGCCGGACCCGTTAGAAAATAGTTTTTTTAATTCATAATCCAGATATGTACACAACCATTTTACTTCAGGCCGCCGACGGGCAGGGCGGCCTGATAGGAAACTTAATCCTGATCGGTGGAATTGCCCTGATTTTTTATTTCTTCATGATCCGTCCTCAGCAAAAGAGGCAGAAAGACCAGCGCAAGTTTATAGATGCTATCAAAAAAGGAGATATGGTGGTAACCGTAGGCGGAGTTCACGGTAAAATTGTGGAACTGCAAGACGATACCATTGTTCTGGAAGTAGATCGCGGAGCCAAAATCAAATTTGAGAAAAGCTCAATTTCACTGGAAGCCAGCAAAAAATACGCTACTGCTACTAAAACCTCCTGATTTACTTTGAGTAGAAGACGGAAAGTAAATGTGAGAGAGAGTCTGCGCCAGTTCGCTAGTTTTTTTCCTTCAAATAAAGACAAACTGAAGGTAATTACCTTATGCGTACTGGCTGCTACTACTTTCTGGTTCTTCAGTGCGCTCAACAAATCGAATTATGTAACCCGGCTTAAATATCCTTTGGTATTTGAATACGAAGAAGATAGCATTTATACCCTCAGTGCCTTGCCCGAAAATGTGTTGATAGAAGTAAGCGGCGGAGGGTGGAATCTTCTTCGCAAAACCCTCCTTTTTGATACCCCTCCGGTAACAGTAAACATAGAAGAACCTGATAATACCCCTTACATTACCGGCCAGTCACTTTCACAATCCATAGCTGAACAGTTAGGAGAAGTCAGGCTCAATGAAGTAGTGACCGACACGCTTTTCCTGGATTTTGACAAAGCTGTTCAAAAGCAGGTGGGCCTGGCGCTTGATTCATCTTCGCTCATGCTTGAAGAAGGGGTGCAGCTTATCTCACCTATCTCCATCTCGCCCAGAAAAGTTACTCTCCTGGGTCCTCGCACTATCATGCAGGATGTAGATGACACTTTGTATATCAGCCTAAGGGAAGAAGAAATCGGCGGAAACTACAGAGGAAGTGTAGTCTTAGAGTATGTTGACTCTGACCTGGTAGAGGTAAAGCCTGCCCAGGCTATTGTAAGCTTCAGGGCAGCACCTTTTCAGCAGATAAGCCGAGAATTAGTCGTTTCTCTGCGCAATTTTCCTGAGGATTCAAGCCTGCAAATATTACCTAACCGTGTGGATGTATCTTTCCGGATACAGGATAAGTATATAAACTCAATTCGTGAAAGTGATTTTGAAGTAGTGGCTGATTTACGTACATTGAGTTTAGAAGACAGTACCATTATTCTGGTAATCAAATCTTATCCTGAATTTGCGAGAGACATCAACATTCAGCCTGTAAAGGTGAGAGTCATAAATGCAGAATAATTTTTTTTCGGTAGGTATTACCGGTGGTATCGGATCAGGAAAAAGCCTGATCAGTAACATTTTTAGTGTTTTTGGTGTGCCTGTATATGATGCCGATACGCGCGGCAAATGGCTTCTGACACATGATGAGAAACTGAAGCAGGAGGTGATTTCCTATTTTGGTGAAGAATCATTTGATGCTCAGGGACAACCCAATCGTTCTTACCTGGCTCAGACTATTTTTAATGATGAAGCAAAAAGACAGCAGCTTAATCAACTGGTTCATCCCCGGGTGGGCCAAGATTATCAGCGTTGGCGGGAGGAGCATGCAGCGTATGCTTATACTCTGAAAGAAGCAGCTTTACTATTTGAATCAGGCAGTTATCAACAGCTTGACTGTATCATCAACGTCAACGCTGATGCTGAAGTAAGGATCCGCCGCGTGCTGCTGAGGGATCCGCAGCGTTCTCGCCAGCAGGTAGAAGCGATTATGCAGAAGCAGTGGACTGATGAGGAAAGAGCCAGGAACGCTGATTATACGCTCGTCAATGACGAGCGAAAACTTCTAACACCACAGCTTATTCAGTTGCATCAGAAGCTGCTTCAGGCCTCTGCAAAGACCTGAGTTTTTTATAAGCTGGCTTTTGATGTTTTTAGATCATATTTTTTACATAAACTTAATTAGTCATGAGTTTAGACAGGTACAGGAATGAAGTCTGGCGAGAAATAGACTTCGAGACCGATTTGCCCCATGCCCGCTATGAAGTATCGAGCCATGGCCGGGTCAGAAGCTTTGCCGTAGATAAAGTCAACGGCAGGATCATGAAAGGTTCAGATGTAAACGGTTATCTATCAGTTATGGTGCGACTGGGAAAGAAAATATCTCAGACCCATTACATTCACCGTTTGGTGGCTATGGCTTTTTGTTCGCGCCCCAGTGAAGAGCACCGCTATGTGGCCCACATGGATTACGACAAAAAGAACAATAGCCGCTACAACCTGAAGTGGATGACTGAATGTGAGCTAACCGCCCATAACAACAAAAACCCGGCAATACTCAGAAGCAGAAGTACGGGTTATAAGCTTACTGAATCAGACGTGAGGGTCATTAAGCGACTGCTCAAAAGCAACAAAACCAGGCTGAGCATGATCGCCAAACGATTCAACATTACCCATACACAGCTCAACCGTATACGTTCAGGCGAAAACTGGGGTAATGTAACCATCTAAAGGGCTTTGTGCCCTTTTTTTATATCAGGTCCTGCGGAAGGCTGATCTGGTCAGCATAGAACTTCATGCGGGAATGCGAACTCTCCAGCAGGCAGATCTTTTCTATACGATCATGCTTGTGGTCATAAAAAACTTCTACGTAATAATCATGCAGCAGGTACAGGTTGATCTTATAGCCGTAGTACCTGATGGCTACCACAAACGTACCTTCCCTGTACAGGACCTGAATCTTGCTTCTGAGAGAAAGTGACATAAATGCGGAGTTAGACATCATGATTTATTCTGGTAAATAAAGTGATACTGTAGCTGCCGTACAAAATCCGGTGCTGCCAAAGGCCAGTGTAAAGATAATAAAAAAACCGCTCTGAAATTATCAAAGCGGTTCAAGAAGGGTGAGAGACGGGACTCGAACCCGCGACCTCTGGTGCCACAAACCAGCGCTCTAACCAACTGAGCTACAATCACCAGTTTAGGGCTACAAAATTAGATATACGATTGATGAATGCCAAATAAGCGGCTCATTTTTATTGGAATTATTTCTGCCAGTTGTATACGCTGCGTATGGGAAAATGATCCGAAAAAGGGACATCACGCAAGGTGTGGAAATCTATTGCTTTCAGTTCAGGGCTGTAGAACTGATTATCTATCCTCAGGAAAAAAAGCTTCCCATTATAGCTGAAACCCATACCACAACCGGCTTCTTCAAAGGCATTGGCAAGTTGTTCTTTTAATGCAAAGTAGCTGTAGCTGTAAGGCATATCGTTCAGATCGCCGCACACAAGTACGGGATGAGGCGACTGCTGTATATGAAGCAAGAGGTTATCAACCTGCCGGGCCCGCTCCATGAAACCAAACCTCAGCTTGTGGGCAATATCAAGGTAATTCTCGCTTGCACGATCCAGGTCATCAATTTTCTCTTCATCAATGTGCATGGATTGTAAATGGATGTTATATACCCTGATGGTATCATGTGGCGTAACAATATCGGCAAAGATGGCATGCTGATAGGGCTTGCGTTCTTCAATGACTATCTCGCCTGAATGTATGATAGGAAGCCGACTGAATATGGCCAACCCAAACTGTGCGCCAATGCGGTTGACCAGGGTAGGCACTACTACGGCGTGTAGCTCCTGCTGCTCGGTCATTTTCTCAACTACGTTAAAAACCGGTGAAGTGTCGTCATTGTAAAATTCCTGCAGGCAATTGATATCTGCATGGTTTTCAGCCAGCCAGTTAATCATGGTTTTGCCGGGCTCATTTTCATTGTGCAGGTAGGCATAGGTGTTGAAGACCCTCACATTGTAGCTCAACACGCTAAAACTCTTATCTCTAGGCTTTTCCGTACGCATAGGGCTAAAAGAAAAGCTGCTGTCCAGGTATTCATAACCCAGGATAAGCACGCAGAGAGGCAGCAGCAGAAAGAGCTTCATCCTTACCAGAAAATAGCAGAACAGAAGAAAGTTAAACAGCAGCAAAACAGGAATAGCCAGAGAAAGGAAGCCTGCCGGCCAGAATATTTCCGGAGAAACATGCGGACCTAGGTAGGCGATCACGCTTACCGCTGCTACTAATACACTGATAGCTTTGATCAATTTACCTCCACTTTTGATATCACTGGGCGCATACAGGCCGATGCTCAGGGTTCAAATCATAAACACAGCCGGGCGCAAAAAATTGCAGACCAGGCAGAAGAGAAAGTAAATTAACGATCAAAAGTGAGCCGCATACCCTGCCGGGTATCATCAAACTGCCCCAGAGAATAAGCTAAATGTCCTGAGACCAGCGTATGCTTTACCTGCGAGCGGAAGGTATGCCCCTCAAAGGGAGACCAGCCGCATTTGGCCAGTATATTGCTTTTAGATACCTCCCAGGGCGCATTCAGATCCACCAGCACCAGGTCGGCAAAATACCCCTCCCGGACATAGCCACGACGATCAATCTTAAACAGGATTGCAGGATTGTGACAGGCTTTCTCCACGATCTTCTCCAGCGATATACTGCCCTGATGATGCATTTCCAGCAGGGCAACGAGGCTATGCTGTACCAGAGGCCCACCGGAGGGAGCCTTGAAGTACGTTTGGGACTTTTCCTCCAGCGTATGCGGTGCATGATCTGTAGCGATCACATCTATGCGATCGTCTAAGACCGCCTGCATCACTGCTTTTTTGTCTGCGGCAGTCTTGACGGCGGGGTTCCACTTAATAAGATTGCCTTTTTCTGCATAGTCATGCTCGTCGAACCAGAGATGGTGAATACAGGCTTCTGAGGTGATCCGCTTTTCAGCCAGGGGCTTGTCATTACTAAACAACTTGGTTTCGCGGGCGGTGGATATATGGAGAATATGCAGTTGGGTATTGTATTCTCTGGCCAACTCCACGGCCAGGGAGGAGGAGCGGTAGCAGGCTTCGGCACTCCTGATCTCAGGGTGCATAGCTATGGGCACTTCTTCACCGTATTTTTCACGGAAGCGTTCCATGTTCTGCCGTATGGTTTGTTCGTCTTCGCAGTGAGTAGCGATCAGCATGTTGGCTTCTTTGAACACGTTGCGCAGCGTTCGCTCGTCATCTACCAGCATATTCCCGGTAGAGGAACCCATAAAGATCTTGATGCCACATACCTGCCGGGGATCAGTCTTTAGTACCTCCTCCAGGTTGTCATTAGAAACTCCCATAAAGAAGGAGTAATTGGCCAGAGAACGGGCAGCAGCTATCTGATATTTGTCCTGAAGTAATTCCTGTGTCAGCACATTGGGTACCGTATTGGGCATTTCCATATAGGAAGTGATACCGCCTGCCACGGCCGCTCGCGATTCAGTAAAAATTTCTGCTTTGTGGGTAAGGCCTGGCTCACGGAAATGTACCTGGTCATCTATCAGCCCGGGCATAAGGTGCAGCCCCCGGGCATCTATTGTCTGGTCAGTGTTGACTGAACTGAGATCGTTATCTACCCTGCTGATAAACTGATCTTCTATCAGTATATCTGCTTCTCTGATCTTGCCTTCGTTAACGATGAGCGCATTAAGTATCTTGATGGTCATAGGTGATTTTTATCTAAATGGAGCCTGATATTACATGAAAGTAGCTGAAAATAAAAATAAGCGACGACCCGGAAAAATGCTAATCGTACCAGCCTTCTTATCATAAAATCTTCACGATGTTTCTTACTCACAAGGTTAGAAAAAGAATAGATGACAGTTATATGAGTTTTGCCAAATAATTAAGCCGGAACAAAATATTTCTTACAGATACCAAATGCGCGGCGGTTGCAGATCTGAGCAAAAGTCAAGTAATTATACATGAGATTTCAGATCAGGATACATTACAATAAATATTTTTTAAATTTGCACCAGTATGGTGGATATTAATCTCAGTTCACGGACAAAACAGCAGGTGCCGTCTGTACCCTTCATTGAGGTGCAAAAGCTAAGGCAGCTATGGATATGGATGTTGATTGCTGCTGCTTTTGCGCTGCTTACCGGCATGAGTATCCACCAGTGGCTACTTAGCACTACCGCTGAAAATTTGCTTACCTGGCCCTCCGTGCTGTTTGCAGGCAGCGTTCTTCTCCTCTTAGCTTTGTTCCTATACAAGTCTCACCTGCTTACCGGGATTGACAAGCATGGTATTTATTTTCGGTTTTTTCCACTACAGCTGCGTTACCACATGCTGCGCTGGGAAGAAATAGAAGAAGCTTATGTACGCGAATATGATGCGCTGAGCGATTACGGCGGTTGGGGGATCAAATATGGCAGTCACGGCAAAGCCTACACTGTCCGGGGGAAATACGGACTGCAACTAGACCTGAAAGACGGCCGGAGTATACTACTGGGTACGCAGAAGCCGATTGAGATGGAAAGACAGATTCTCAGGTTCTTCCACGACTACGAAGTACAATAAGCAGCAGAACCCAGCTATTTGCTGTGGCTGATCAACTCTTTTTCCTGATTGTATCAGTAATAAAATGTGCCCTGCTCACTTTGAATGGTGAGCTTTTTTGTTTCAGAGGCTTCTACTCTGCCTATGACTTTGGCCTCAATCGCAAAATCTGCCGCCATGCTGATGACATCAGCCGCATAAGCCTCCGGCAGGTAAATCTCCATACGGTGGCCCATATTAAAAACCTGGTACATCTCCTGCCAGCTGGTACCGCTCTCCTGCTGTATGATGGAGAAGAGAGGAGGTAAGGGGAACAACTGATCCTTGACGATGTGCAACTGGTCTACAAAATGAAGCACTTTAGTCTGCGCACCTCCGCTGCAGTGGATGAGGCCATGGATATGGGGGCGTAGCTGATCCAGTACCTGCTTCATCAGAGGCGCATAAGTACGAGTGGGAGAAAGGACCAGTTTGCCGATGTCTAGTTTGTCCCCGTTTTCACTTTCAAAAGGTTCGGTAAGAGAACGTGTACCGCTATAGACTAATTCTTCAGGAACCTGAGGGTCAAAGCTCTCCGGGTACTGCTGTGCCAGCAGCTTATGAAAGACATCATGTCGGGCCGAGGTAAGGCCGTTGCTACCCATACCTCCGTTGTAACTGCTTTCATAAGAAGCTTTGCCAAAGGAGGCCAGGCCCACGATCACATCGCCGGGCTGTATATTCTCATTGGTGACCACCTGGTCACGGCGCATGCGGGCAGTAACGGTAGAATCAACGATGATAGTCCGTACCAAATCACCCACATCGGCGGTTTCTCCACCGGTACTGATGATGCCGATGCCATGCTCACGCAGCATGGCCAGCACTTCCTCGGTACCCTCGATGATAGCAGAAATGACTTCGCCGGGTACCAGGTTTTTATTGCGCCCGATGGTTGAGGAAAGGAGAATGTTATCCAGTGCGCCTACACAGATAAGGTCGTCGGTGTTCATCACCACAGCATCCTGTGCGATGCCCTTCCATACGGTGAGGTCGCCGGTCTCCTTCCAGTACATATAAGCCAGCGCAGATTTGGTGCCTGCGCCGTCGGCATGCATGATGTTGCAGTAAGCAGCATCGCCTGCCAGCAGGTCGGGTACGATCTTACAGAAGGCCTTGGGAAAGAGTCCTTTGTCCAGTTTACTGATGGCCTGGTGTACATCTTCTTTGGAAGCGGAAACGCCCCGCTGCTTATATCTGTCGCTCATATGCTTAATTTTCAGAAGGCAAAGGTACAAATTTTATGGGTGTGCCTGAAACAAAAAAAGGTTGCCCTGCCATAGCAGAACAACCTTTGTTAAAATGCTTTTTAATTTTATTCAGATCCTGAGGCATCTGCCTGGCTATCGTTTACACTGGTTACTTTAAACTCAGTTCTACGGTTGATCTGGTGCTGCTCTTCAGTCATGGCGTTTACAATGATCAGCTGGCTCTCACCGTAGCCTCTGGCAGAAATCCTCGACGGGTCAATGCCGCTGTCAACCAGGTACTGTACGGCTGACTCAGCACGACGCTGAGAAAGGTCTTGGTTATAGTCATTGTCACCACGGGCATCCGTATGAGAGCTTAGCTCTATGTTGATCTGGGGATTATCTTCCAAGATTTTTACCAGCTTATCCAGTTCTACCGCAGCTGCATCGGTAATGAAAGATTCATCGTACTCGTAGTAGATGTTTTCAAGTACAATAGCTTTGTCTATCACGATCTTGTTAAGCACCAGCTCGGTAGTGAAAGTAGTATCAGTCACCATTTCTACCAGGTCTTCCTGAGGGATGGTTTTACCGACCGTACTAAAAGGTACACGGGTAGTAAAGTAGCCCTCCTTCTCACCAATCAGTTCATAATTGGTACCGCCTTCTATGGCAAATTTAAAAGCAGCATCGCTACCCGAATTAGCTTTGTTGATGGTTTCTCCTTCAGGATATGCCAGGCTCACCTTTACATCTTCCAGTTCCACTTCTTCTCCCGATTCATCCTCGGTCGTCAGCGTAACTCCGGCCAGGAAATAATTAACAGTCTTAAGACTGGGGTCGTTGTTGACAAAGGCATAGATGTCATCGTCACCTTTGCCGCTGGCCCTGTTGGAGGTAAAATATCCATCCTTAATTGAAGTGAAGTTCATCCCAAAATCATCAGCGGTAGAGTTGATGGGCGGGCCTAAATTCTCTATAGTAATGGCACCATCTTTCCGTATGGCCACAAAAATATCCAGGGCACCCATGCTGGGATGTCCATCAGAAGAAAAGTACAGTTTACCGTCGTCGGTCACGTAGGGAAACATTTCATTGCCAGGTGTGTTGATGGTCTCTCCCATATTACGCACACTGCCCCAGCGGCCGCGGCTATCTACCCGGGCAGAATAAAGGTCAATACCTCCGAAGCCACCGGGACGATTGGAGGCAAAATAAAGGGTTTTTCCATCTTTGCTGAAGGCCGGTGTAGAGTCCCAGGCGTCCGGATCGCTGATGGTCATGATTTCGGGGGTGGTCCAGCTGCCGCGCTGGTAGCGGGAGATGTAGAGGTTGACATCGCGGGTTCCTTTACGCTTGCCGCTGTTACCTCTGGCAAAGATCATGGTGCGGCCATCCGGAGAAAAGGTGATAGCACCTTCATTGATGATTTCATTGGCAAAATCTTCCCCAAGCGTACTGGCTTCTTCCACTTTGATGGTCTCACCTTCTACCGGAGCCCTGAAGATATTGGTAAAGCCGGTGCCGGTGGCTTTATAAATTTTTTCACTATTGCGAGAAGAGGTAAAGTAGAACATGCCCCGATGCAGCACCGGTGCATACTCAGCTCCTTCCGTATTAACCTGCTCCAGGTTTTCTATTTCAAAATACACATCTTTGGAAAGTATGCTGCCGAGCCTGTCAAGGTTATCCAGTTCCTGCTGTGCCCAGTTGGTATACTCAAGGACAGTGTCTTTTGACAGTTTGAGGTACTCCTGTAGTCCTGCTTTTGCCTCTTCATAATTACCGTTCACTTTCATGGCCATGGCATGATGGAACACAGCCGAACTATCAGGAAGGCCCATGGCCAGCGCCTCTTCGTAATAAGGCAAGGCTTCGTGCAGACGGTTGCTCAGGCGGTATGCCTCAGCTATCTTATAATTGGACAAGGCCGGCTCCAAGCCGTTATCCAGCGCCACCTTATAATGATCAATGGCCACATCATAGTCGCCGCCCTCAAAGCTGTTAAATCCCTTGACAAGAGCCCTCTTGCCGGCATTACAGGCAGAGAGCAGCAGCAGAGCGATGGCGAATAAGTGCAGGTAAGCGAGTGTCTTCCTCATAGCACAATAAGTAATAGGTATCAGGTATTAAATAGCAGAACATGAACGTCTTGCTTTAGTTCCGGCTTGTGTTCAAAAAACGGCCTAAGTTGCTGAAAATTATGCACTTAGGTCAAATAGCTTAGACTTTGCTAAAGTAGCGTGACAGCCAGGTGTCTCCGGCGGGTACCAGCCACTCCTGTTCCATCTGTTTTTTGTTGCTCACCAGGTTGTTAAAAGTCAGTGTTTCCGGGGTAATCCGCCCTTCAGCTACCTGCTGTTTCAGACGGGCAGTTGGTTCAACAAATATTTCATCCTGATGCAGGAAAGCTACTTTGCTGCGATCGAAGAAAGAGAATGGCTCAGCCTCAGAGCTAAACTTCTGCTCCAGTTCCTTCACCAGGGCTACGGAAGCATCTATAGAGCAGCCGCTCGCCAGGTTATACGATTCATCTACCGCGATGACCAGAAAACGCTTATGAAAAACCTTGACAGAAGCCCGCAGCGGTTTGGCGTGAGCTGCCCAGGCACTGGTAAACTGCTGGCCCAGCTGATGGGTATAGTTGATCTCGGCCTGGCTCAGGGCACGGCTTGCCTGGTAGATCCAGACCCGTGCGTCGGGCGGCATATCTTCAAAGGGAATATACATGGTGATAAAATTAGGCTTGTAAATTACGAATTTAATTGTCTTAATTTAAGGATTGTTCAATTGTGTACCAATGCTCTGAGGCATAACATATTTTGCAGGCGAGCATGTTCCTATTTTTTAACTACATGTTTAGGATATTCCCTTTCCTTCTGCTTATTCTGCTACTATTACCTGCTTATCTTGCGCCTATTATCAATGGCTACCTGGCTAAGCATCTGTGTTCCTGCTACTTTGTAAGCCGCAGGCAATGGCGTGAAGTACTTTTGCACGAACGTTTCCTGTGGCTGTTTCGCCTGAGTAAGCTAAGAAAAAATGATGTGGAAAAGTGGGTGGAAGTGAGCCTTTTCGGGCGCCACACCCGTCGGGCTATATATCGTGAAAAGCTGGGATGTGCCCTGGCAGGTAAATCTGAAGTAACTCCGCACCCTATGTACCTGCCCAAGGTGTCAAGTTCTGAGCTTAAGGTATCAGACACTTCGCTTCCACCTTCGGCACTTAGCCCCTGGTTCCGGACGGTGGGCCACACCTACGCCCTGCTGGTGCTCAGGCAGGGAGAAATTATAGCCGAAGAATATGCCCATGGTATGAATGCCGCTACTCCCCTGGCCGGCTGGTCTATGGCCAAAAGTGTGACCAATGCCCTGGTGGGGCTGATGGTAGGACAGCAGCGGCTGAAACTTGAAGATAAGATACCAGCCGAACTGCTCTGCGGCAAGGCTGGCGAAAGAGCAGAGATTACGATGAACGATCTGCTGCGTATGCAGAGCGGCCTGAAGTGGCAGGAGAGATACTGGTGGAGAAGTGATGTGACAGAGATGCTGTTCGACAGCGAGGATGTGACCCATCAAATCAGTCGACAGGCACTGGTGCATGAGCCCGGCAGTCATTGGCAGTACGCCAGTGGCACTACCAACCTGATCAGCTCATGGCTTCGCCTGCTGCTGGGGCAAGACTATCATTCGTTTCCCTATCAAGCCCTGTTTACTCCCCTGGGCATGTCTTCTGCCCTGATGGAAACTGACTGGCAGGGTAATTTTGTGGGTTCCTCCTACATGCTGGCTACTGCCCGCGACTGGGCCAGATTCGGGCAGCTGTACCTACAGGATGGCTGCTGGCAAGGGCGGCGCCTGTTACCCGAAGGCTGGGTGTCTTATACCCGCACTGCGGCTGAACATGCTCTTCTGGGAGAATACGGAGCGCACTTCTGGCTCAACGCTGGCAAAAATGGGAAGCGTCTGCTACCCTCTGTCACCTCTGACGTCTACTTTGCTTCAGGCTTTGGGGGGCAACGGGTAATCATTATCCCCTCAAAAGAAGTGGTGATTGTGAGGTTGGGAAGTGGGCATTTTCGCGAGCCTGATTTTGATTCCCTGCTCAAAACACTACAGGCTTATCTCTGACTTTACGGCCGGTTTTAATGCGGCTTGTGCGGCGTATTTATATTAAAGCCTGCTGATTTATCTACGACATGTAAAACTGATTTTAATCATGTTTGCTGTTGAGCTAACTCATGTTTTTTTATTAAGGTATTGGCGAAATTTATAATGCAGTCAAATAAATGATCACCGCCAAACTTTTTAGCCATGGAACTCAAGAAGAATCCCAAATACGACGTATACCGTCATTCTAAACTGTTCTTCAGCATAGGACTGGCCACCAGTATGTTAATGGTCACTGCTGTTTTTGAGTGGAAGACTTATGAAGACGAAGCGCTGCTGGAAATCGCTTCTGCCAAGATAGATCAGTACGAAGATATTCTGGAGATACCACCTACCACTCAGCCTCCCCCCCCTCCACCTCAGCAGGTTTACATGCCCAATATCGTGGAGGTACCTGATGAGGAAATCATCATTACTGACCTTGATATCAACCTGGATATTGAAATCAGAGAGTCAACTATTATTGAAGAATATGACTATACTACCTTCGTAGACGAAGCTCCCGAAAAGGAGGCGGTTGAGGAGATATTTATGATCGTCGAGGATTATCCTGAGCCTGTAGGCGGTATGCAGAGTTTCTATGAATATGTGGCAACCCATCTGGAATACCCAGCCATTGCACGTGCCAACAGCATCAGCGGAAAAGTATTCATAGAATTTATTATCAAGTCCGACGGCACTATGAAAGACATTAAAGTATTAAAAGGCATTGGCGGCGGTTGTGATGAGGAAGCCGTCCGAGTCATCAAAGCGAGTACAGCGGAAGTGAAGTGGAATGCAGGGAAGCAGAGAGGTGTTCCTGTCAACGTGAAAATGGTGTTGCCGCTGACTTTCAGCCTTGACTAATGACGGTTTTTCCTCCGATTCTTAAATTGAGAAAGCCCCTGTGCTTCACAGGGGCTTTTCTTTTGTAACTTACATAATAACTGAAAAGCCTACAGGTTTTCGTTCTCAGCTATCAGCTCTGCCAGGTCTTTTACCTCTACCTCTTTTTCTTTCTCTTTATTTTTTACCCCATCGCTCATCATGGTCATGCAGAAGGGGCAGGCTACAGCAATGGTTTTAGCGCCGGTGGCCAGGGCTTCTTCCGTACGGTCAATATTAACCTCCTTACGGCCGGGTTCGGCATCCTTAAACATTTGAGCGCCCCCGGCACCGCAGCAGAAGCCCTTGGTACGGCAGCGCTTCATTTCCACCAGGTCGGCATCCAGGGCTTCCAGCACCTCGCGAGGCGCTTCATAAATGTTGTTGGCTCGTCCCAGGTAGCAGGAGTCATGATAAGTGATCTTTTTCCCCTTGAAGCTGCCCCCGCCCTGCAGCTTGATCTTGCCTTCGTTGATCAGCTGCTGCAAAAAGGTGGAATGGTGAATCACTTCATAGTTACCCCCCAGCTCAGGATACTCATTTTTGATGGTATTGAAGCAATGCGGACAGGCCGTCACAATCTTTTTAATTTCATAGCCATTGAGAACCTCAATATTGGTAGCGGCCTGCATCTGAAAGAGAAACTCGTTACCCGCACGACGGGCCGGGTCTCCGGTGCAGCTTTCCTCCGTACCCAGTACGGCGAAGTTGACACCGACCTTGTTCAGTATCTTAACAAAAGCCTTGGTCACACGCTTGTAGCGATCGTCGTACGAGCCTGCGCAACCTACCCAGAAGAGTATTTCGGGCTGCTCGCCACGTGCGGCCAGGTCAGCCATAGTCGGAATTTTAATATCTTTTATATCGCTCATATCAGTTTCAATTAAAGTTTACTTGCTGCTTTCTTCTTTTTGCTCGCTGATTTTCTGCTGGCTTTCGCTTTCCAGCTCAGCCGCCCAGTTGAAGCGGTCGGTGGGCGCAAATTTCCAGGGGGCGAAGTTATTTTCTACGTTAGAGAACATGGCATTCCATGAAGCAGGCGACTGGGCCTCTTCCATAGCCACGTAGCGGCGCAGCTGGTAGATAATGGCCAGCGGGTTGATGTTAATCGGGCAGGCTTCCACGCAGGCATTGCAGGAGGTACAGGCATTGATCTCCTCGCGGCTGATGAAATCATCCAGCAGCGACTTACCGTCTTCCAGCCCGGGGCCGCCTTTTTCCAGGCTGATTCCCACCTGCTCGGCACGATCGCGGGTATCCATCATAATTTTACGGGGCGAGAGCTTCTTACCGGTCTGGTTGGCTGGGCACTCGGCTGTACAGCGGCCGCACTCAGTACAGGCATAGGCCCCCATGATGTCGATCCACTCCAGGTCATTGACGTCTTTGGCACCAAAGCGGCCCACTTCTTCTTCTGCACCGTCGCCATTCTCAGGCTGGGCACCCAGCATGATCTGCACCTCTTTGGTCACGGCAGGCATGTTATCCATCTTACCTTTAGTATCCAGACGGGCGTAGTAAGTATTGGGAAATGCCATGAAAATATGCAGATGCTTGGAGTAAGTCACATAAACGGCAAAAGCCAGAATGCCGATAATGTGGAACCACCAGGCAAAGCGCTCCACAAATACCAGGGTGCCGGTAGATAAGCCATCGAAGATCGGAATCAGGAAGGAGCTGAAGAACAGTAGCCCGGTATCGGGATAATTGGTGCCGGGGCGGTCCTGCAGGATCTGGTCGGTAGCATTCATGGTCAGGATGGCCAGCATCAGGATGATCTCCACCACCAGGATGATAGTGGCATCCATCTTAGGCCATTTGGTGAGCTCCTGTGCGTGGAAGCGGCGGATGTTCATCACATACCTGCGCCAGAGGAAAGCCACACAGGATACAATCACGGCTACTGCCAGAAACTCAAAGATGTTGATGGGGATGGTGTAGAAATGGCCCATGACCGGGGCAAAGACCCGGTGAGTACCGAAGATACCATCCAGGACAAACTCCAGCACCTCCAGGTTGATCACGATAAAACCCACGTAGATGAGCAGGTGCAGGAAAGCCGGGATGGGCTTCTTGAACATTTTTTTCTGGCCAAAGGCTACGAGCAGCATGTTCTTCCAGCGTTGCTCCGAGTGCTGGCTGCGGTCTGCCTTCCGGCCCAGCATGATATTACTTCTGATCCGGCTGATTCTTCTTACCAGTACAAAGGCTGCCGCCGCCAGTACCAGAATAAATGCGATCTGTGCGATGAGTGACACCATATTTTTTAAAAATTTTCTGTTTACCTGTTGCGTCAATGAATAAATTAACTACTTTTGTACCCTCATTACGGTGCTGTAGCTCAGCTGGTAGAGCATCGGACTGAAAATCCGTGAGTCGGTGGTTCGAGCCCACTCAGCACCACATCTGAGATCAAGCCTTTCAGGATACCCTGAGAGGCTTTTTTTTGCTCTTTCTCTTTTTTTGAACCTCACTTTAAATGAAATCAGCATAAAATTTTATAGTCAGTGATGCTACACAACAAATAAACTACTTACAAATTTGTTATGCAAGCATACTATTTTTTAAGAAAACGAGCTTACCACTTAAGTATTGCTGTGGTTTACTTACCAACCTCTGAAGTATTATTTAGCTCTTATAACAAATGCGAAGATACAAAAATTTGGATTTGTTATGCATGCATAACATTTATAATCCTGATAAAAATGGCTTCTATAGTTTAGAAAAAAAATATTTATTACAACCAAATCCCTCATCAGTTGTGTCTTTTCAAAAAAAGACAAGCACCCATGAGAAAACAAATCTTCCCACTGATACTGGCGGCGCTAAGCCTGCTGACTGCCTGTAGCGACGAAAACATAGGCAGTATGAACAATGCGCCCAACCTGAGGGAGTTATCTGTTCCTGAGCAGGAGCTGGTGCAGACATCCAACAATTTTGCCTTTGACATTTTCCGGCAGGTAGAGGCTCTTTCTGAAGATAAAAACATCTTCATATCTCCACTCAGCATCAGTATGGCGCTGCATATGACCGCCAATGGGGCCACTGCTGAGACCAAAGAAGAAATGAAAGCTGTACTGGGCGTAAGCCAGCTGAGCGATGCCGAAGCCAACCAGGCCGTAGAAGACCTCACCGACCTGCTGCTCAGCATGGATAGGAAAGTGGCCCTTTCTATCGCCAATTCCATCTGGTTCACCAATTCGCTGACATTAGAGGATGAGTTTGCGCAGCTCATTGAGAAGCACTACAACGGCCGCATCGAGGGGCTGGATTTTGGCAATACAGAGGCAGTCAGGAACACCATCAACGGCTGGGTAGAACAAAAGACCAATGGTAAGATCAAAAACCTGCTGGAAGGCATCTCGCCCGATGCAGTCATGTACCTGATCAATGCCATTTACTTTAAAGCCGACTGGCAGTACAAATTTGACAAGGATAAAACTAAAGCCGAAGCTTTTTACCCCGAAGCAGGCAGCAGCGTACAGGTACCCACCATGTTTTCTGCTGGCATCAAATTCCGCTCTTACCATCATAATAAATTCCGGCTTGTTGAGCTGCCCTACGGCAACGGACAATTTAAGATGAGCATACTGCTGCCTCATCCCGGTTTTACGACGGATGATGTGCTGGCCGAACTGGACGCAGAATCTTTCAGCCAGTGGAGCAGCCAGGCAGATACCATGAACACAGAATTTTATATGCCCAGGTTCAAGTCAGAGTTTAAAACGGAGTTGAAGCCCAGCCTGATGGCCCTGGGAATGGAAAGACCCTTTGGTCCGGGAGCCGATTTCAGCCATTTTTTCCAGGAAGACATCGGGTCTGCCTTACAGATCAGTAAGGTAATACACCAGTCATTCATTGAGGTCAACGAAAGCGGTACTGAGGCGGCGGCAGCTACTGCGGTAGAAATTGGGCGGACCTCGGCCGGACCCAAAGATCCGCCGGTAGTCAGGATAGACCGTTCCTTCATTTACCTGATCCACGAAAAGCAGAGCGGTGCCATTCTTTTTGCCGGCAAAATGCTGAACCCACAGGAGTAAGAATTTTAATTTAGGTAGTTTAGGTTTTGAGGTCCTGCCGGTAGGCGGGATTTCTTTTTTGATCCTGCTCAAGGGTGATTTTTTCAACATTAAAGGCCATATTGCCTTGCAGAACCTATACCAAGCCTATGAAACTTCTGAAAACAGCTTTTGTCTGGCTGATGATTCTCACTGCCTGCACCACCCCGCAGCAGGAGGAAGCCCTAACCCTGAGCCAACTGCAGGCAGACATCCAGGCAGCATTTGTCCGGACCGAAGGAGATTTTGCCATTGCTTTTAAAAACCTGCAGGAGCCGCAGGAAGAACTGCTGATCAATGCCAGCGAAAGCTTTCATGCCGCCAGCACCATGAAGACGCCGGTGCTGCTGGAAGTCTACAAACAGGCCGAGGCCGGAAAATTCTCATTAGACGATTCGCTCATCGTCAGAAATGAATTCAAAAGTATTGTGGATAGCAGCCTCTACTCTCTCAGCCCGGAGGATGACTCTTACGGCCTACTTTATGAGCAGGTC
Source organism: Cyclobacteriaceae bacterium (assembly GCA_046541235.1). Classification (GTDB taxonomy): domain Bacteria; phylum Bacteroidota; class Bacteroidia; order Cytophagales; family Cyclobacteriaceae; genus Catalinimonas. Next base: position 37,662 of record JBKHDR010000009.1, read on the forward strand.
GGGCAGCTCCAAAGCATCCGTGACCTATCGTATAACATGATCATTGCCAGCAGCAACCTGGCTACCAATATAGTAATAGAACTGGTAGGCGCACAGAATGTGACCCAGACCCTACGTGATATGGGCGCCAATGACATCATGGTGCTGCGCGGAGTGGAAGATACCAAAGCCTACCGGGCCGGCCTCAGCAACACCACCACCGCCTATGACCTGATGCTCATGTTTGAAGCCATCGCCCGGGGTGAAGCCGCCAGTGAAGAGGCCAGCCAGGAGATGATCGACATCCTGCTGGACCAGCAGTTTAATGAGATGATTCCGGCGCAGCTGCCTGAAGAGGTGAAGGTGGCACACAAGACCGGCTGGATCACCGGCCTGCACCACGATACGGGCATTGTCTTCCTGCCCGACGGCCGTCAGTATGTGCTGGTACTACTCTCCAAAAACCTGCCTGATGAAGCTGCCGGGGTAGAAACGCTGGCTACTGTTTCAAAGATGGTCTATGACTATATGATTAGCCGTAAATGATTTGAATTAGCCGTCAGTTCAAATCAACGCATCCACCCATCAACAAATCAACCTACCTCCCATACAACTCCTTCGCGGCAGGCTCGTATTTGTCGCCAGCTTTCCAGGTGGGTGGCTGTTCCGCGTTCGCAATCTTTTGCGCAGCCAGTACATAAGCTTCGCAGAGCTTTTCCAGGTAGCTAAAACTGAGCGATTCAGCTTCGTCAGCCAGCTGGTGGTAATACTTCATGATTTCCTGATCAAAAGCGGTAAAGCCGGGAGAAAAAGTAACAGCCGGCACCCCCCGCTGGGCGAAGTTGACATTATCAGAACGGTCAAAAAGGTTCTGCTCAGGTGCGGGATCGGGCTCCGCAGACAGGCCTACCGCTTGGGCTGCTTCGCTATAGGCTTCATCAGTCGAGGTACGCCCCATCCCGATAATGGTAATACGGCTAGTATCGTTGTAACCGGCCCCATCGGTATTCAGGTTGAAGATGACCTGCTCCATAGGTACAAGCGGGTTCTCTGCATACCACTGGCTTCCCAGCAGGCCTTTTTCTTCTGCCGTAACAGCCAGTAAGATTACCGACCTTTTGGGGGGATGCTGCCCCAGGTAACGGGCAGCACTCAACAGAGAGGCTAGGCCGATGCCATTATCACGGGCCCCATTGTAAATGGAATCTTCCAGGTTTTTTCCTTCTTCCACACCCACATGGTCATAATGAGCAGTGAGCAGCAGGTATTCGTTTTTGAGAGTTGGATCAGTGCCCTCTATCTTGCCGATCACATTCTGAGAAATGATGGTTTCGTCGCTTTTACCCTCTATGTTTACTGTCACATTTTTGCTGGATTGCTGAAAGCTATCGACATGTTCGTTGGCTGGGTCATTCAACCAAAGGTAGGGCAGGCTCTCTTCTTCTTTAGTGGTACTTCCCAGAGAAAGACGTTCGCTGTTCAGGTAGCGCACCAGCAGGGCCCAGGGAACCTGGGTAGATTTATAAAGTTCTACCAGCCCTTTGCCACCCCCGGCTTTCACACGTTGGAGTTTGTCGGCACCTGCTGCCAGAAAAGCTTGCGGGTTGGTTTCACCGGGCAGCCCGGCTTTGGCAATAACGATCTTGCCGCTGATATTTATACCTTCCAGATCTTCTTCTGTACCGAAATTAACATAAACGGTTTTTCCGCTGATCTGTGTGTTTCCTCCCTGCATCACCAGCAGGTCTTCGGCCAGTTGCAGTTCCTGTCCGTTGTAACTCAGGCTGGCCTGCTGAGGAGGTTTCTGCTTCGTCAGGGGTACATCCTGAAAATATCCATCAGCACCCTCTACAGTCTGTACGCCATAGCTCTGAAACTGAGCCGCGAGGTAACTGGCGGCAATCTTGAGTTCGGGCGTACCGGTATCTCTTCCCTTCAGCGCATCGGCGGCCAGAAAGCGGATGTGGGCTTCTACTTCGTTTTGTGTGATTTCTGAAGTGATGGCCTGCTCCTGCGCCCATGAATAAGAAGAGATGAGAAGCATAAACAAACAAGAAATAAAAAAATGTCGCATTTAGTAATTGGTTAAGTTGATCAGTAAATAAAGGCAAAAAATTCTTATAGCCCTATCTTTCTACGCTGTCGTCGCCCTTTTATTACCGGACATAAGGCTTTACATTAGTGGCAAATCAGTAAATATGTACTACAAAATATTTTACATCATCCTGCTGGCACTGCTTTTTGCCTGCAAGGCTTCACAGGAAAAACAAACCTACGACCTGGTCATTACCAATGGTATCATTTACGATGGCAGCGGGGGAGCACCTTACAAAGGCAGTGTAGCAATAAACGGGAAAAAGATCGCCGTCGTAGGAGAACTGGCAGATTTTGAGGCTGATACTGTCATTGATGCAAAAGGGCTGGCCATTAGTCCTGGTTTTATCAATATGCTGAGCTGGGCAGCGCATCCGCTGCTGGAAGACGGACGCTCCATGAGCAACCTCAAGCAGGGTGTCACCCTGGAAGTATTCGGAGAGGGCTCCTCCCTGGGCCCGGTGACTGCAGAGAGAAAAGCAGAAAGTGATAACATCCACTGGACTGGCTTTGGCGAAGCCCTTGAATACATGGAAGAAAAAGGCATAGCGACCAATGTAGCTTCTTTTGTAGGAGCTACTACCATCCGGGTACACGAGCTGGGCTACGAAGATCGTGCACCCGATGCTGATGAACTGGCACGTATGCAGGCACTGGTTCGGCAGGCTATGGAAGAGGGCGCTTTGGGTCTGGGTACTTCGCTGATCTATGCCCCGGCTTTTTATGCCAAAACCGACGAACTGATTGCATTGGCACAAGTGGCCGCTGAATACGATGGCATGTACATCTCCCACCTGCGCAGCGAGGGCGATGCTTTTGTAGAGGCAGTCAACGAATTGATTACCATCGGCCGGGAAGCGGGCATAGACGCGGAAATCTACCACCTCAAGGCAGCAGGCCGCAACAACTGGCACAAGCTGGACGTGGTGCTGCAGATGATAGATTCTGTCAATACGCTGGGGCAAAAAGTGACTACCAATATGTACAACTACGTGGCGGCCTCTACCGGCCTGGATGCTACCATGCCGCCCTGGGTGCAGGAAGGCGGAACCAAGGAGTGGATCAGCCGTCTGCAGGACCCGGCCATCCGCGCCAGGGTGAAACAGGAAATGAAGTCGGCTTCCAAGGATTGGGAAAATTTCCTGATCGCAGCCGGAGACCCGGCCAACATCCTGCTGGTAGGATTTGAGCAGGATTCACTCAACTACCTTACCGGCAAAACGGTAGCCGATGTGAGTAAGATGTGGGGAACGGATGCTCCTGAGACCATCACTGAGCTCATCGTGCGCAATGGCTCAGACATACAGGCGGTCTATTTCCTGATGAATGAGGACAATGTGAAGAGACAGATACAGCTCCCTTACATGACCTTCGGCTCAGATGCCCGCTCCGTTGCGGCAGAGGGCAAAAACCTGGAGAGCAGCACCCATCCCCGCACCTATGGAAATTTTGCCCGCCTGCTGGGTAAATATGTGCGGGAAGAGCAGGTCATTTCCCTGGAAGAAGCTGTTTATCGGCTTTCTAATCTTTCTGCCCAGAAGTTGAAAATTAAAGAGAGAGGCTTGTTGTCGCCGGGCTACTATGCCGATGTGGTGGTTTTTGATCCTCAGACGATTGCCGACCAGGCTACATTTGAGGAGCCCCATCAATATGCGGTGGGGGTGGAGCATGTGTTTGTCAATGGTACGCAGGTACTGTCGCATGGCGAGCATACCGGGGCTATGCCGGGCATGTTTGTGCGCGGACCGGGCTTTGAGAAAGAGAAGGCAGCGGCTGAGCCGGTGGCGGAAAAGTGAGTGAAGTTTGCAGAGTTAAAAGTTGTCAATAGTATGAGACATCTTCAATAGGAGGTTTGGGTGAGTTGGAACTTTAAACATATTGTAAACATTCAGACTTTATTGTTTTTACACATCTCGCCATCAAAACTAAACATATGATCACTGTAGGAAATGCTGTTATCAGCGACGATATAGTAGAAAACCAGTTCGTCTGCGACCTTGAAAAATGTAAAGGCGCCTGCTGCGAAGAAGGTGAGTATGGTGCCCCCCTGGAAGATGAGGAACTGGAAATACTGGAGATGATCTATGTGGACATTGAGGATTTTCTGTCTGAAGAAGGCAGGCGGGAAATAGAAAAACAGGGCAAGTACGGCAAAGACCCGGATGGGGAATATTCCACTCCCGTGATCAAAGGCCGGGAATGCGCCTATGCGGTACGCGCTGCCGACGGTAAACTGCAGTGTGGGATAGAAAATGCCTACAAAGCCGGCCGGACGACCTTCCGTAAACCTATCTCCTGCCACCTGTATCCCATCCGCATCACCAAATACGATCACTACGACGCGCTCAACTACCATCGCTGGCATATCTGCAACCCGGCCTGTACACTGGGGCAGAAGCTGAGCATGCCCATCTATAAATTTGTCAAAGAGGCCCTGATAAGCAAATATGGCCGCGAATGGTACAAAGAGCTGCAGGAGAAAGCACAGGAGGTAGAAAATAAGTACAGAAAATAGAGTTGTTTTATGCTCTCAAGCTGAACGGCAGCGCCAACAATAGCGGGGTACTGCCGTTCTGTTTTCTGTAGTCTTTCTCAAAAATCGGCTGATGATTTTTTCTCGCGGCGTCTGGTACATGGTCGTATCAGTCTTTTTCTTTTCCTGTATGAGCCTGATGGTGAAGTTGTTACCTCACATTCCTTCCACCCAGGTGGTTTTCTTCCGTTCGCTGATTTCTTTTGTGCTCAGTTATATGATGCTCCGGCAGCAGAAGGTGTCGGTGTGGGGCAACAATCGGAAAATCCTGCTGCTCAGGGGGCTGTGTGGTGCCGTGGCGCTGATCCTATATTACGAGACTCTACAAAATATTCCCCTGGCCAGCGCGGTCACCATTGGCTTTCTGGCCCCCATCTTTACTACTTTGCTGGGCATTTTCATCATCGGTGAAAAAGTCTTTAAGCTGCAGTGGCTGTTTTTTCTGCTGGCTTTTGGCGGTGTGGTACTGGTGCAGGGTTTTGATGCCCGGGTGGCTACGCTCTACTTTGTAATTGGCATCGTGGCGACTTTTTTCTCAGGCCTGGCGCAGAATTTCATCCGAAAAATGAATACGCAGGAGCATCCGCTGGTCATTGTATTCTACTTTCCGCTCATCACTACCCCGATCACAGGTTTATATTCGGCTTTCAACTGGGTGGCTCCCCAGGGCTGGGACTGGGTGATCCTGATCTCTATTGGCTTGTTTACGCAGTTTGCGCAGTATTTCATGACTAAATCCATACAGCTGGAAGAACTCTCAAAAGTGAGCATTATCCGTTACCTGGGCATTGTGTATGCGCTGATCTTCGGCTATCTCTTTTTTGATGAAACCTATACGGTATTTGCTTATGCCGGTATGTTGCTGGCAGTAGTAGGCGTGATCTTGAATTTGTGGTACAAGCAGCACAAGACCAGCCTAAAGGAGCGGGCTATTCGTCGCGAAAAAGTAAAGTCTTAATCCAGTTGAATATCCTCTTGCTGTAGCAGGGCCTGCAGGGAGAAGGTATACTTTTCTAAAAGCTTTACCGGCTCGTCCCAGTCGGTGGTGAGCCAGGCTTGCCCGGATTGGGCTACCATCATTTTGCGGGAAGGGGTAAAGAACCAGATCACCTGCTGCACGCCAAAATCCAGCAGTTTCTGGGTTTTGAGGTGATAATAATCTGTTCCTGCCGGAAAATCCTGTAGATCGGCCTGGGTATCCACTTCAATATTGACCAGGGGCGGGATGTCAAAATATTTCTTCTGGAGCTTACGGCCTTTTAAAATCTCCTTATCGTAAATGGCAATATCTGCCGAAAGATTGGTTTTTCCCTCCAGATGCAGACCTGCCTCACCGGTGACGATGCGGTAAGAGCGTTTGTCTAAGTTGGTGTACAGGTATTCTAAGATGATCGACGTCAAAGTCGCTTGTAATTCACTACTGCCCATAATGCTTTCAGCGGGTTGGTGGTTGGCAAGGGCTTTTTTGTAGCCCTGATAATACACAGGAATACCGTCAATCTCCTCATAGACAAAAGTGCGGGGTACCTGCTGCTTTTTTTCTCCGGGGGTAGTGAGCGTCTTTGCCATTATTTAAGTTCTTCATAATCTACGTACTCGCCGCCTTTGAAATCGCGAAAGCTGCGTTCTTTACCATTTTGCTGGTCTTCGGGCACGTAGTCAATATCCACATTGCCATTGGTAGGTCGGCGCTTCTGCTGCTGCCGGCTGTTGGGCCCAAAACCTCCCCGGCCGCGGGCATTGCGAAAAGCTTCTTGCTGCTTTTTGGCACCAGATACGGCTGAGGCCACCTTAAAGAAGAAGTTGATGACTCTGAAAAGGAGGTATATAAAGAACAGGAATAAAAGAAATTTCAAAAGCATAACAAGAGAGTTTAGAACACGATGTACTACATTTTAACCCTGGGAGTAAGTTTTAAGTTTCCACTTGTTTTCCACATTCACCTCCAGGGTATCAGTCGGGATAAACAAGGAAAAAGTGTATGTTACCAGATGGGATTGAGGCTAAAATAAAAAATCTTCCGGAGATAGGTCGTACCGGAAGATTTTTTTCAGAAGGGTCTTGAAATTTACCTACTCAGATAAAGATTGCGCTCACCGTAAATTTTGAGGAAATAATCATCCATCAGGTCATCAATAAAGTAGATGGCTTCCCCGGTAGATTTCATCTCCGGACCCAGTTCCTTGTTTACATTAGGGAACTTGTTGAATGAAAATACCGGCACCTTGATGGCATAGCCCTTCTTCACAGGATTGAACTTAAAGTCCTTCACCTTCTTTTCGCCCAGCATGATCTTGGTCGCATAATTTACATAAGGCTCCTGGTAGGCTTTGCAGATGAAAGGCACCGTACGCGAAGCGCGCGGATTGGCCTCTATCACATACACGGTATCTCCCTTGATCACGTACTGAATATTGATCAGCCCTTTGGTACCCAGGGCTACGGCCAGCCTTCTGGTGTACATCTCTATCTGCTGCATCACAAAGTCGCCCAGGTTGTAGGGAGGCAGCACGGCGTAAGAGTCGCCGGAGTGGATACCCGCCGGCTCAATATGCTGCATGATCCCGATGATGTGTACATCTTCTCCGTCACAGATGGCATCGGCCTCCGCCTCTATGGCTCCCTCCAGGAAGTGGTCCAGCAGGATCTGGTTGCCGGGCATTTCTTTAAGAATCTCCACCACATGTTCTTCCAGCTCCTTTTCATTGATGACGATCTTCATGCTCTGCCCACCCAGTACGTAAGAGGGACGCACCAGCAGCGGAAATCCTATCTCTTTGGAAAGCTCCAGGGCCGACTCAGCATCGGTAATGGTGCCAAAGTTAGGGTAGGGGATATTATTATCCTTCAGCAGGGTAGAGAAGCGGCCGCGGTCTTCGGCCAGGTCCAGTGCTTCAAAAGGGGTCCCTATGATTTTTATCCCGTAGCGATCCAGTTTTTCGGCCAGCTTGAGGGCTGTTTGTCCGCCTAACTGCACAATCACGCCTTCGGGCTGCTCATGCTGTATGATGTCGTAGATATGCTCCCAGAATACCGGCTCAAAGTAGAGCTTATCGGCTACGTCAAAGTCGGTAGAAACGGTCTCGGGGTTGCAGTTGATCATGATGGTCTCGTAACCGCATTCTTTGGCAGCCAGCACCCCGTGAACGCAGCTGTAGTCAAACTCAATACCCTGCCCGATACGGTTAGGGCCGGAACCCAGTACCAGGATTTTCTTCCTGTCGGACCGCTGCGACTCATTTTCCTCCTGGAAAGTAGAATAGTAGTAAGGTGTATTGGCCTCGAACTCAGCTGCACAGGTATCTACCAGTTTGTATACCCGTTTGATGCCCATAGATTTGCGCTTTTCGTGTACCTCACTTTCCAGGCAGCGCAGCAGGTGAGCAATCTGCCGGTCGGCATAGCCCTTCTGCTTGGCGGTCATCATCAGCGCTTTGGGGATGGTATCCAGGCTGTACTGGCTGATTTCTTTCTCCAGTTCTATCAGGTCTTCAATCTGCTGCAGGAACCACTTGTCTATTTTGGTCAGTTTCTGGATGGTGGAGAAGGAGATGCCCATCTTGAAGGCGTCGTAAATACGAAAGAGGCGGTCGCCCGTAGGATGTTCCAGTCGTTCCAGGATCAGCTTCTGATCGGTAAATTCCTTGCCATCAGCGCCCAGGCCGTTACGCTTGATCTCCAGCGACTGGCAGGCCTTCTGCAGGGCTTCCTGGAAATTGCGTCCTATGCCCATCACTTCGCCTACTGACTTCATCTGCAGGCCCAGGCGATGGTCGGCGCCCACAAATTTCTCAAAGTTCCAGCGAGGAATTTTTACAATCACATAGTCAATAGCAGGCTCAAAAAAGGCAGAGGTATTACCTGTGATCTGGTTTTTAAGCTCATCCAGGTTATAGCCAATAGCCAGCTTGGCGGCGACTTTGGCAATGGGATAGCCGGTAGCTTTGGAAGCGAGTGCCGAAGAGCGCGATACCCGAGGGTTAATTTCAATGCCTACAATAGAGTCATCTTCCGGGTTAACGGCAAACTGCACATTACAGCCTCCGGCAAACTGGCCTATACCGTCCATCATCTTTTTGGCCAGGTCGCGCATATGCTGGTAGACAGTATCGGGCAGGGTCATGGCCGGGGCTACCGTAATAGAGTCGCCGGTATGCACGCCCATAGGGTCAAAATTCTCAATGGAGCAGATAATAATGATGTTACCGATGTTATCGCGCAATAACTCAAGTTCGTACTCCTTCCAGCCCAGTATGCTCTGCTCAATCAGTACTTCGTGGATGGGCGAGGCATGCAGGCCATGGTTGAGCGCCTTATCAAACTCCTCGGGATGCTGTACAAAACCACCTCCCGAACCACCCAGGGTGTAAGAAGGACGGATGACCAGCGGGAAGCCAATCCGCTGGGCAATCTCTTTGCCCTGAAGGAAAGAGGTAGCAATGTTACCTTCGCAGACGTTGACGTTCAGCTCTTTCATTTTGAGGCGGAATTTCTCCCGGTCTTCGGTCGTCTCTATGGCGTTGATATCCACCCCAATCAGGCGCACATTATACTTTTTCCAGATGCCGGCCTTTTCGCAGTCAATGGCGAGGTTCAGGGCTGTCTGTCCCCCCATGGTAGGCAGCACGGCATCTATCTTATGTTTTTCCAGTATCTCAATGATGTACTTCTTCTCCAGCGGCCTGAGATAGATGTGGTCAGCGGTGACCGGGTCGGTCATGATGGTGGCGGGGTTAGAGTTGATCAGGGTAACCTCTATGCCTTCTTCCCGCAGTGAACGGGCGGCCTGTGAACCCGAATAGTCAAATTCGCAGGCCTGTCCGATGACAATAGGACCGCTGCCGATGATAAGCACTGACTTGATACTGTGATCTCTGGGCATGTATGTGTAATATTTACGGTTTTGTGAACGCTGAATAATTGCCAAAAAAAGTACTGTTTTTCCAGATAAGTAAGGCCAGAAAGGAAACTGAAAAGAGAACAAACACTTTTTTACAATTTGGCTGCAAATTTAGCAGATATTTACCGGGAATTAAATCAATCTTTTAACAAATGCCTATATCTTTTCACAGAGATAATATTCCGGAGTGGTATTATTTGTAAATCGTTCGTATGTTCGTAATGCTGCTTTACCAAAAAATATATTGTCAAACCTTATCTCCTCCTGCCGGATGCTCAAATTTTACTCGCTTCTCCTGTTAATTTTTCTGTATATCAATACTTTAGCTTTTTCTCAGGAAATGGAAAACCGCCCCTGCCTGAAGATCAGTGAAACCTCCGAGGCTATCAGGCTGGATGGTATAATGGATGAAGAAATATGGCAGAAGGCAGATGTTGCGCAAAACTTCTGGCAAAATTTTCCGATGGATACCTCTCTGGCGGTAGCCCGCTCGGAGATCCGGATGGCCTACGACGATCAGTTTATCTATATTTTTGCCAAATGCTACAGCACCTCGCAAGATGGCGATATATATTATGTAACCCCTTCTCTTCGTCGTGATTTTCGGGGAGCGGGCAATGACATGATCACATTCATCTTTGATACTTTTCAAGACCAGACGAATGCAGTAGTTTTTGGCATCAACCCTTACGGGGTTCAGAGAGAAGGACTGGTCGCCAATGGGGGCTTCACCTCAGAAGACTACGACCTTTCCTGGGACAACAAATGGTACTCAGCCGCCAAAATCTATCCGGGCTACTGGACAGCCGAAGCTGCCATTCCATTCAAAAGTATTCGTTATAAAGAAGAATCTGATCAGTGGCGCCTGCAGTTTTACCGCCTTGATAGTCATTCCAACGAACGCTCCACCTGGAGCCGGGTACCACGTAACTTTCGCCTTTACAGCCTGGCCTATACCGGCAAACTGATGTGGGATAAGCCGCTGAAGAAGGCAGGCCCTAATATCTCACTGATTCCCTATGTAGCCGGGGGTGGCAGCCGTGATTTCATAGAAGGCAAACCTGCCAACCGTAACTTCAGCGCAGGTGGTGATGCCAAAGTAGCCGTGACCTCTTCCCTCAACCTGGACCTGACGGTAAATCCTGACTTCTCACAGGTAGAGGTAGACCAGCAGGTGACCAACCTGGACCGTTTTGAAATTTTCTTTCCCGAAAGGCGGCAGTTTTTCCTGGAAAATGCCGACCTCTTCGCCAACTTTGGCCTGGAAAACGCCCGGCCCTTTTTCTCCCGCCGCATTGGCGTGGCCATTGACTCCACCACCGGTCAGAATGTGCAGAATCCCATTCGCTTCGGAGCACGCCTCAGTGGTAGCATCAACCGTAACTGGAGGGTAGGCCTGCTCAACATGCAGACCGGCGAAGACGAAAGTATCAACCTGCCCAGCCTCAACTACACAGTAGGCGCTGTACAGCGGAGAATGTTTGAACGCTCCAATATATCGGCCATCTTCATCAATAAACAGTCGCTGACAGATACCCTGAACGATGATTTTACCCTGCGCTCGGGAAATTACAACCGCCTGATAGGCCTGGATTATAACCTGGCTTCAGCTGATAATACCTGGACGGGAAAATTTTATTACCATCGTACCATTGATCCTGAGCAACTGGACAATACTTACTCCCATGGCGCTGTGCTCAACTTCAGTACGCTACGCCTGGATATTGGCTGGCAGCACCAGATGGTGGGAGAAAATTTTAATGCTGAGGTGGGTTTTGTACCTCGCACGGATTTTAACCGAATTAACCCCTCGGTGGCCTATCGCTTTTTTCCCAAATCAGAGAAGATTGTCAGCCATGGGCCGGGTGTTATACAGCAGCTTTGGTGGAATGAAGACCTGGGCATCACTGATGCCAATTTTGCTTTGTTTTACGAGTTTACATTTACTAATACCAGTAGCTTTACTGCTTCGTTTCTAAACGATTATGTCTATCTTTTCGCCCCTTTTACCCCCAGCCGGGAGGGACTGGCTTTTGAAGCTGGTGAGGATTTTCAAATGAATTCCCTAAGCATTGAATATCGATCTGATAGACGCAAGGCTTTTTTCTACGACCTGAACACCATCCAGGGGCAGTATTATGATGGTTCGCTCAATTTCTTCAACGGTACGCTCAGCTACCGGGCGCAGCCTTATGGACTTTTCTCGCTGGACATGACCTACAGCCGCATCAAACTGGATGAGCCTTATACCAGTGCCGATATCTTCCTGATCGGACCGCGCATGGACCTGACTTTCTCCAAGAGCGTCTTCTTCACCACCTTTGTGCAGTACAATAGCCAGTTTGAAAACATCAACGTCAACAGCCGCTTCCAGTGGCGATTCCAGCCGGTATCGGATCTGTTTATTGTCTATACCGATAATTATATCTATGACTTCTTTGACCGTACCAATAATTTTGCGGTGAAGAATCGGGCCCTGGTGGTCAAGCTTACCTACTGGCTGAATGTGTAGCTATAATTTCTCTCAGGAAGTGGCTGCTTTTTGAGTTTCATTTACCTCAATTGGCAGGGCGGATCATTAAATCGTTATAATTTTCTTTTCTGATAAGCATTTAGCTCATCCGCATAGTCTTTTATGGCAAATGTAAGCTTCTCAATATCCTCTTCCGTATGCAGAGCATTCAGTACCACCCTGGTCACCGGTTCACTATCCGGGTCAGGATAAGGAAAGCTGGAAAGTACAAAGTCACTTTTCAGCACCTCGTTGAGCTCATGATGAGGCGTATAGAAAACAGGATAATCATCAAAATAATTGAAGAGCTGCGTATCGCTCACCGCCTGCTGAAACCGCCTCGCCCTATCCCTGAGTTGCTTCCGTGTCTGCTGATAAAGATTTTGCACTCGTAAGAAAGCATGAAGATAGGCAGGTGCGACAGGCGAAGCCGCTGTAAAAAATGGACTCTTCCTGAGCTGCTTGATCAGTGCGTCAGTGCCAGCCACTACGCCACCGGGTATGCCCAAAGCCTTACCGATAGAGCCTGCTATAGTCAACTGCACATGAGCGGGCGCATGCTTGGTAAGCTGGCTGATGATACCTTCTCCGCGATCTCCTAACACGCCCAGGCCGTGTGAATCATCAATAATCACATGGATGCGCTTAGCCTTCGGCAGGTCAGCCAGCCAATCAAAACGGTACTTCTCAGCGAAAAGCGGATCCAGCGAATTGGCTACTATAATCGTCTCTTCCGCTTTGCTATTTGCCAGTTGCGCAGGCAGTGAAAGCACCCAGGAGGGAAAATCTCCCTGCCATACCTGCTGGTCTGTCTGCCACACAGCGGGATGGGTTTTGGGCGCAAAAATATAGTGGGCATCCCTCGGCAGAGCATTCATCAGCGCCTGACCTGCCTGGAAGCCGGAGGAGAAAGTAAGGACAGACTGGGTTCCCAGCCACTGAGCCATAAAGGTTTCTGCTTCTTCATAAATGGCTAGCTGTAGATTGGAAGAGCGCGAACTGGAATAATTACCGCCGTATTGCTGTATGCCCTCCATCAGCAGTTGCTGGTATTCAGGCTGATGGTTGATACCCAGGTAGGACGTGCCGCTGAAGTAAAGGCGCTCTTTACCTTCGGTAATGACCGTTCTGCCGGGCAGGGAATGGGTTTGAGGCATAATGTGAATAATCCGGAACAGGCAGCTCTTGCTAGCTGCCAGTTCCTTGATAAGTTAAACCTTCTCTAGTTCATTAGCGGCAATCAGGCGGGCGCCGGTGCCGTTCTCCTGGGCATAGTCTACCCCATCAGGCTTTACCTTTACGCCGGTAGCCACATCCTCAGCCAGCAGCAGAGCCCCATCCATATCTACATAATCCAGCAGGGGCGCCAGGTGAGCAATGGCCGATATACCCACGCTGGATTCGGTCATACAACCTACCATCACTTTCATGTTGAGCTTACGGGCTTCGTTGATCATGCGCAGGGCTGGAGTCAGGCCGCCGCACTTGGTGAGCTTCACATTTACACCGTGGAAATGTCCGTAGCAGCGGGCCACATCCGTTTCGAGTATGCAGCTTTCGTCGGCAATCAGGGGCAGGGCTGAGCGTTTGTATACTTCTTTCATGCCTTCAAAATCATTACCTGGCAAGGGCTGCTCAATAAATTCTACTCCCAGTTCTTTCAGCGCTTCTGAATTTCTGATGGTTTCATCCACGCCCCAGGCACAGTTGGCATCTACCCGGAAGGTGGCATCCGTATGCTGACGCAGGGCTTTGACAATTTCAATGTCTTCATTTGTGCCCAGCTTGATCTTATACAAGGGCCAGGGCATGGCTTTCATTTTCTGTACCATTTTCTCAATGGTATCAATGCCAATCGTATAATTAGAAGCGGGTGCTTTTTTCGGGTCCAGGTCCCAGATCTGGTAAAGAGGTTTGCCCAGTTTTTTGCCAAAGAGGTCATGAGCAGCCATATCCAGTGCACAAAGGGTGAAAGAGCTCTGCTTGAGGTGCGGGAAAAGATGTTGCCAGAAAGCTTCGGGCTTACCGGCCAGGCTGCTGGCCTCGGACTGATCTGTGATGCTGAAATTTTCTATGTGCTCACGCAAAGCTTCTATCTCAGCCTGCATTTTTTCTACCGTGAAGCCATAGTAAGGATTAGCGGTAGTTTCGCCAAATCCGCTCACCGTATTACCACGGGCATCTGTGTCCTGCAGTTCCACAATCAGGGTTTCCTGCGAGTCACGCTCCTGGTGAGCTATCTTGAAGCGGTCTCTGATCTTGAGGTCAAAGGTGTGTAGTATGACTTTCATAAATGTTCATGTTATTTAAACTACCCATATCCTCTGGGTTCAAGTATACATACTTGTACAGATTGCCGGATAGAAAGGTCAATGTTTTTGCAAAATTATACAAAAATTGACAAAGCTCAGGCTACAGGCTTTTCCAGCAGCACTAATTTTTTGTTATCGGCATCCAGCCTTGCCCTTAGGCCAAAGGGGAGGGTCATGTTCTGCGAAATATGTCCGAAAGAAAGACCGTACAATACAGGAACGCCCAGTCCGGCCAGCCTGTCCTGCAGCACCTGCGCCAGGGAGAGCGAGCGGTCCAGGTCGTCAGTATCACTATCGCTGAAAACACCCAGCAGCACCCCGGCAGCAGCGGGCAGTTTGTCTTTGGCCAGCATCAGCTGCGTCAGCATGCGGTCTATGCGGTAAGGCGCTTCGCCTACATCTTCTATAAAAACGATTTTTCCCCGCATGTCCAGGTCATAGTCGGTGCCGGAGAGCATGCTCATAAGCGAGAGGTTACCGCCTATCAATTCGCCTTCGGCTACACCCGGAGAGAGGGTAACCATCTGCGGGAGGGTTTCCACTTCTACTTCCAGGCCTGCTTCATTCATTTTCAGCTCTATATCAGGTTTCACACCTTCATTGGTATATACTATCTGCGCCGGCGGGTCCATCAGCAGCTTACGAAAATACTCGGTGGTAATGTCGCTGTAATCTGAAGTGCCCACAGGTCCGTGGAAGCAGACTAATCCCGCTTTGCCGTAAATGGCATAGAGCATGGCAGTGATATCGCTGAAGCCGATAAATACCTTAGGGTTGTTCCTGATCAGTTCGTAATCAAGGTAGGGAAGAATTCTTCCGCTGCCGTAGCCCCCTCTGCCGCACATGATACCGGCGATTTCTTTATCAGCAAACATCTGGTTGATGTCTTCGGCCCGCTGCTCATCGGTACCGGCCAGGTAACCCTTGCGTACCAGCATATTGGGCGAATAGCGCACCCTGAAGCCGAGTTTTTCCAGTGATAAGATGGCCTTCTGTAGCTGTTCCTCGGTCAGGTAAGTGGCCGGTGTCACCAGCCCGATAGTGTCTCCCGGTTTAAGGCGAGGAGGAATGATTTTTTCCATAGCTGAAGGGGCGGCTCGGGCTTGTGAAGGTCTAAATACAGATAAGGCGGAAGCGGAAGCTGCCAGGCTTCCGATGAATTTTCTTCTTTGCATAGGTTAAGTCAGAAATTAATAAGTGGTTTTGAGGACTGCTTTCATTGGAAAGAGCTGCCTCAACACATCAGCCTGGGCTTTTACGCTATGGCTGAAAAAACAACGAAGGCTGTAACTGCATTTAAAAGTTAAACAAGCTGCCCATGAGTCAAAGACTGTCACCGGCTGCAGGCAGGGCGCAATTTAAAGCTTTTGGTGTAAAGCAGAAGTCCCTGCTTCTCTTTTGCGCGAAATGGTGGCCGGTATGAAATAAACTTGTAGCTTTGCAAAAAATTTCGCAGAAATCCTTAAAATTTAAAGACAATGGCAGGAAAAAGAACTTTTACCATGATCAAGCCCGACGCCATGGAAGCGGGTAACGCAGGTGCTATCATCAAGATGATACAGGAAGCTGGTTTTCGCATCGTAGCTATGAAGATGACCGAGTTGAGTGAAAAAATGGCGGGTAAGTTTTACGAAGTACACAAGCAGCGTCCTTTCTACAAAGACCTGACGGCTTATATGTCATCAGGCCCTATCATCGCCATGATCCTGGAGAAGGAAAATGCCGTGGCCGACTTCCGTAAGCTGATCGGTGCTACCAACCCGGCCGAAGCCGCTGAAGGTACCATCCGTAAGAAGTTTGCCAAATCTATTGAAGCCAATGCTATTCATGGCTCTGACGCAGATGAAACTGCCGAAGTAGAGGGCAACTTCTTCTTCGCTATGACCGAGCGTTTCTAAATTCAGTTATCTAAAATCAAAAAAGGGAAGGCATCATTGCTTTCCCTTTTCTTTTTTATGAGTATGCTTCTGCTCAGGCCGACATTTTATCCATTTTCTGCTGCTTCTGGTCAAAGCCGCGCTTCTGCATATTGCCCCAGCTCTTCTTGCCAAACAGCAGGTCAATATTTCCTTTCAGTGTACTTAGCATGATAATAGGATGATAGAGTATGGGCTCCAGCAGGGCTGTCACGATGAGCTTGCTCATATCCGATTTCAGCTTGTATTTGTGGTAAGAAAATTCCTCGGCAATTAGCGCCAGCACAGAGCTGAAAACGGCAAAGGAATAAAGCGCCCCCAGCAGAGAGAAGAAGTACACCAGGTTCAACTTGCCCATAACAGCAAGCGCCAGAAAGTAAGCAATACCAATGATTTCAATAAAGGGCGCCATGTATTCAAATATCAGCCAGTAGGGAAAACTCAGCATGCCCATCACTCCAAAGCGGGGGTTGAGAAAAATCCGGCGGTGGCGGAAGAGGGTTTCCCCGGTGCCCCTGGCCCAGCGGTTGCGCTGACGCGAAAGTACGGCCACACTGGAGGGGGCTTCTGTCCAGCAGAGGGGGTCGGGAATATAAAATACTTTGTGTTTCTTCCTGAGTGAATGCATGTACCTGCGCATGCGCACAATGAGTTCCATGTCTTCACCCACGGTATTGGTGGCATAACCGCCGCAGCGGATGGCTATTTCCTTATCCAGCAGGCCAAAGGCACCCGATACGATCAGCAGGCCATTGAATTTACTCCAGGCAATGCGGCTCAGCAGAAATACCCGCAGGTATTCCAGCGCCTGGAAGCGAGCCAGCAAATTACCGGGTAGCTTCACCCTGACCAGGCTGCCGTCTTCTACCTCGCAGGAGTTGGCAATACGGACCACACCACCGGTGGCGATCACTTTTTCCTTGTTATTCAGGAAAGGCTTCACCATGGTAAGCAGGGCATCGGGAGCGATGATGGAGTCAGCATCCATGCAGGCCACCAGTGCGCTGGTGGAGATATTTAACCCGGCATTGAGCGCATCAGATTTGCCTCCATTTTCCTTGTCCACTACGATCAGTTTGCCGAAAGCCTTGTTGCGCGAGCGGTAGACGGAGCGTACCTGCCGGGTGTTCAGTCGGCTTTCCAGGGGGAAGGCTACCGGTATAAGCTGGAAGTGCTCAATCAGGGTTCTCAGCGAATGATCGGTGCTGCCATCGTTGACCACAATCACATCGTAGCGGCTGTAGCGCAGCGAAAGCAGGGAGCGTACGCTGTCAATGATGGATTTTCCCTCGTTGTACATGGGTACGATCAGCGAGATGGAAGGCGTAAGCGTTGAGTTGAGCAGCGCCTGGTTGTCATCAAAGCGGCTGCGTTTCATATAAGTGCGCGTCTCCCTGAGCGAGATGAGCGCCAGCAGTGTACAGAAAATGGCCAGGCTGATAGCATAAACAAATATGAGATGCTCGGCTATGAAGGTAATGACTTGTATGATGAGATCTTTCATCGTGATAAGGCTCATGTGATTTGATTAGGAGTTGGGATTCAGGCTATTGTCTGCCTCTGTTTGCTCTCCGTACCGCAGCGTTCTTTTATATCCTGGATGGCCCTGGCGGCAGAGGTTCTGACAGGAGGGGCAGCATGTACGGCCAGAGGTTGCAGCAGGCTGGCATGAAACGTACTGCCCAGTTTGCCAATAGCCTCTAGGGCAGCCACTTTTAATACCTCATCGTTGTAGTCAAAAATATCAAAGAGTTTGCCTGTGGCAGTGCTGATGTTAAGATGCTTTACCGCTTCTATGGCTTCCATCTTTACCTGATGAGAAGGATGCCGGAAGAGGCTGGTTATTTTTTCGTAAGAGGTAGTCTGCTCTAACTTGACGATCATATGAAGAGAGAACAGTACGACGCTCTCGTTGGTGGAAGAAAGCCAGCGGGTAAAATCGGGCAACTGTTCTTTGGGTAAAGATGTAAGATAATGCTGCAGGCGCAGCTGCTGTATAGGCAGCAGTATTTCCCGGTGCTGGTCAAGAAAGCTCAGTGAAGCAAAAGTATGCATTCTGATAGCTGCTATCCTGGCTTCTTCGGCCATACAGGCGTTCTTATGCTTTTGCCACCTGATGATCAGGGCGTTAATCTCAGCATCGGTACAATTCATCTCGCTCAGCTCACGCAGGCCGCTGGCTTTGGCCTGCCAGCTTCTCTTTTTCAGTTTGGCTTTTGAAAAGTTTACCAGCCCCAGGCTGTAGTAAAGTTCAATAAACTGCCAGGAGGCTTTGCCGGTAAAGCTTTTCTTCAGTTCAATCATCAGGTCTATCATTACCTGCTTCCTGAGCGGAGAGGTGAGTTCTTCGTCCCTGAAGCGGGCGATGATACGCTGCTGGGCGGTGTCCTGGCTGCCGCCTGCCTGCCCTTCCACCAGGGCATCGTAGATAAAATACTGGTACCTGAAGCGCAGCTCGCGGTACTTCTGTTCTCTTGATAGGGAGTGGGCCCGATGCAGGTAAAGCGTGATAATCAGCCCCAGGCTGAGGAGTACCAGCAGCAGGGCGAAAGCCAGATAGCAGGCTACTTCTGAGTCTGGCAGGCTGAGCAAGGGCTGTATGTATTCTGTAATAACCATGTCAGTTAGGTTAAAATCTCCTTTGCAAATGGAGAGTGGTGCTGAAGCGCTCGGTAGTTCTGATTTCCTCGTATTCTTCCTGCTGAAATTCCACTGAGCCCCGCAGCAGCCAGCGTCTTTCCTGTAGGGGGTGCTGGTAGTCAAAACCGATCCAGTTGGCAGAGAGACGCTGCACTTCCGCTATGTTGCTGACCTTGAGGGGCGTAGCGCCGCTTCCCAGGTAAAGGCTCATAAAATGGTCGTCATTTTTCAGGTAATGGCGCATGCTGAGCAGGCCTGTCAGCTTTCTTTTGTCTTCTATAGTGGTGGCAAAGCCGCGCAGGGAGAACCAGTAGCGGTCAAGATACCTGCCCAGCTGGGCCGTGTAAACATGTACAGGAACCAGCTCAAAATAAAGACCTCTCATACCGGCTGATACTTCCCAGCTTTGTGGTAAGATACGGTAGAGTTCGGCGCCCCAGCGGAAGGCCGGAAAAATGCTGTTGTCGGAGACACCAACATTCAGGAAGGCATAGGTACTTTTTCCAAGCGTAGGGTAAGCATCTACTTCTGCCTGTACACCCTGCCGGTCAAACATCTGCGCATGCTGAAGCCTGCCGATGATAGGGCCAGAAGGCAGGTTGCGACGGTAAGAGATGCTGGTTAGGTGCCAGGGGCTGAAGGAGTTAGTAAAACGGGCATGGGTGTACTCCAGGCTGATGGCATTCTCCAGAGACAGTGTTCTTACCTGGTCCAGTAGCATCCGGGCTCCCTCGTGTCCCTCATTGAAAGCCAGTATCTCTTCCAGTATGGCTACTGATTCTTTGTACTTCTTATCGGAAATAAGCACCTGCGCCATGATAAAACGGAGCTCCAGGTTATCCGGAAAGTAGTTTAAGCCATCTTCAACTGCCTTGAGAGCCTGCGCTTGATCACCATACCAGAAATATACCCTGGCTTTGGCTTCTTTTACATCTGCTGTGGGTGCAAAATGCCTGTCAAGATAATGCAGGATATGGAGAGCCTCCTGGTACTGCTCATCCCAGGACTGGATCAGCGCCATCATAAAGAGCGCGTCGTAATTATCGCCATACTCATCCAGCAGGCTATCAAGGCTGGCGCGGGCCTGCTCATATTTGCCTTCGCTGGCCGATTCTTGCGCATGGAGGTAGAGCTTGTCTGAAGAGGACTGGGCAAAGAGGCTGAACAGGGGCAGGAATAAAAGACTAAAAAAGCTTATCAGTTTTTTCATGAGGATACAGAGGTTGTTTGAATCTTTGATTGTTTAAGAGGCCCGTGCCACCCGTCCGGAGGACTCAATACGGCTGATCAGCTCATCCAGGTCCAGGGGTTTAGAAGAAAAATCGTCAGCACCTACCGACAAAGCTTCTACCCTGGCGTGGGTTTTTTCTATAGAAGAGACGGCCAGTATATAAGCATCAGACTGCAGCTCGTTCCTGAGGTGAGCAATAAGTTCAGGCCCGCTCACCAGAGGCATGATCATCTCGGTGATGACAATGTCAGGCTGCATAGAGGCGGCTATCTGTCCGGCCAGCTTGCCGTTAGGAGCAGTAGCGATTTTGGCTCCGGGAATACGTCTCATTCTATGAGCGATCAGGTTCAGCAGAACTTCATCGTCCTCGGCTATCAGTATTTTCATCTTTGCTTGAGGTTATCTTATATGCTTTCAGGTGCTGTCCGTCAGCCCTGAGTTGAAGGTGATAGGGACGTGTAGTAGAGGCCAGGGGCAGTTCAAAGTGGTAGAACCCTGCTGTAATTTCCTCCCTACGCTGAAGGTCTATGGTCTTTCCTGTAAAGTCACGCAGTTCAAGTTCCAGCAGCCGCAGGTCTTGTGGTAGGTAAAGTGCCAGGCTGGGCGTACTTCGGAGCCTGTTCTGCAGGTCCAACAGCACAAATTCAGGCTGAGCCAGTGGGCTGATGGTATCTCCCTCTTCGCTTTCTTCCACAGGTGAGAGGAAGAAGCTCGCTTCAGAATCAGGGCTGGCTGCCTGTCGTCCGCTCACCTGCACCAGCGAAACCAGCAGAAGTAGACAAAGCCTGGAAAAATTTAATTTTGCTTTTACAGCGTATTTCATTCACATGTAATTTATATACAATTTTAAAATATTTATTTAAATAGTGCAAAATAAAATGAGACTTAATGAAGATTTATTTGATCTGAAAGGATCATACTGAGCGAGAAACCGAAAAAAAGAAGGGGTTTAAGGAGATAATTTTTACTTTTGAGAAATGTAAGAAATAGCAGAAAATCAAAAAAAGTACAAAAAATGCGTGTAGTTGGAGAAGTACCTCACCAGGATTGTAAGATCACCATCTTTGCCTGGAACAATAAGTACCTGATCAAACTGGAAAGGGGACTGATAGAGCAGACTTACAAGGTGCCGGAGACGGAAGTGAGCGGAGACGAGGAAATAAAGGCAATAGTAAACCAACTGCTGACCAAGGCAGTGGCACGATTTGATGAAATGGAGCAGGAACTGGGCGAAGCCCTGGAATCGCTTTATTGAGCAGTACGCTTTCTGTATTCTACAAAGGCGTAGGGGTAGGGATTTTTTTCATCTGCCGGATGCTCTTCGCGGCTTACTTCCTGCCAGTAAGTGCTGTCAATGTCTGGAAAAAAGCTGTCGCCCTCAAAAGTAGATTTGATTTCGGTGATATACATCTGCTCGGCTTTGTCCATCGTCTGCCGGTAGATTTCGGCACCACCAAGGATAAAGACCTTGTCAAGATTTTGCCGGGAGGCCAGCTCAAAAGCTGCTTCTATGCTGCTGACCACATAACAGCCCTCTGCCTGGTAGTCAGGCTTGCGGGTGATGATGATGTGCGTTCTGTTGGGCAAAGGGCCGTTCATAGATTCAAAGGTCTTGCGCCCCATGATCACCCAGTGGCCTTTGGTGGTATTTTTAAAGAATTTCAGGTCGGCAGGCATATGCCACACCAGGTCATTATCCTTACCAATGACATTATTATCGGACTTGGCGGCGATGATGGATCTGATCATAAAGTATTGCCTCGTAAAAATTCGCCTACACTCATTCTTTTGCGGCCCTCTATCTGCATTTCTTCTATAGCCATGAGGTGGTCGGCGGTCTGTATATGGATAAAGTTACTATTGTCAGTGATGTATTGCCCGGGCGCCAGGTTGGGGTTTTTCTCACCTAAATCTGCTACTGAGTAAATTTTACAAACCTTTTCACCGCTGCGGGTGTCCAGGGTAGTCCAGGCGGCGGGGTAGGGAGCCAGACCTCTTACAAAATTGCTCACCTGCGCGGCAGGCTGATTCCAGTCAATTTTACAGGTTTCGCGCTTTATTTTGGGTGCGCTCTTAAGATCGTCGGCGGCTGCCTGCTGCGGTTGGAGCTTATAGTCTCCCTTGGCAATGGCCTGTACGGTTTTGAGTACCAGCAGGCTGCCTTTATGCATCAGCCTTTCATAAAGGGAACCGGCAGTTTCATCCGGATGAATGGGTTCTTTTTCCTGGAAAATGATGTTACCGGTATCAATTTCATGCTGCAGCATAAAGGTGGTGATACCTGTTTCTTTTTCTCCGTTGATGATGGCCCAATTGATAGGGGCTGCGCCCCGGTACTGAGGCAGGTAAGAGGCATGCAGGTTAAAGGTGCCGATCTCGGGCATGCTCCATACTACTTCAGGCAGCATCCTGAAGGCTACCACAACCTGCAGGTTAGCCCGGTAACTGCGGAGTTCGTCCACAAAATCGTCTGACTTAAGATTGGTAGGCTGCAATACGGGGATATTATTGTCCAGCGCGCATTCTTTTACCGGGGAGGCAATCACTTTCTGTCCTCTGCCTCTTGGCTTGTCGGGTGCCGTTACCACAGCCACTACCTTGTAGCCATTGTCAATAAGTCTCTGAAGGGAGGGTACGGCAAATTCAGGCGTACCCATAAAAATGATGCGAAGGTCGTTTTTCATACCTATGAAAAAAGGCTTAGTAGTTCAAATGTTTGCTGCCTTACTCAAAATCTTCGTAAAGCAGGTATTTTTTTCGCATTCTCTTGTATTTGCTTAGTTCTTCGGCCCAGCTATGACGGATCACCTCTGCAGATACACCTGACATAAGCTGCTCTCTCAGTTCCTGGGTACCGGCCAGCAGGTCAAAGAAGTCTTCTCTGAAATAATCTTCATTGCTGATGCCCAGGTTACGGGCTTTACTGTAGAAGCTGGTCAGGTACTTAAGCGAAAAATTGGAAAGGTGCTCACTATCTCTCAGGTCTAGTCCGTAGCAGCGCTCGCCTTCATGCTTGGGGTTCATGGCTACGCCGGGGATATCCTGAGGTACAAAGCTGAAAGTATCCTGCACCTGTACTTCCACCCCTACCGGCTCAGTAAAAGAAGGATCAGGGTATCCCAGCACCTGGAAAGGGAAAGGTGTACCCCGGCCCAGGCTGATCACCGTACCCTCAAAGAGGCAGATGGAAGGGTAGAGGTTGATGGCTTTGTCATTGGGCAGGTTAGGAGAGGGCGGAACCGGCAGGCTGTAGAAATCAGCATGGTTATAGTTCTTCACTTCCACCACCGTGAGCTCACATTGGAGGCCATCATTAAGCCAGCCTTCTCCATTGATCATCAGGGCCAGTTCGCCTACCGTCAGCCCGTGTACGATAGGAATAGGATGCATCCCTACGAATGACTGCAGCTTCATGTCCAGCACGGGTCCGTCAACGTAGTAGCCGTTGGGGTTGGGGCGGTCAAGCACCACCACCTGCTTACCCTGCTCGGCACAGGCCTCCATCACATAGTGCATGGTACTGATGTAGGTATAAAAGCGAGCGCCTACATCCTGTATATCAAAAATGACCAGGTCTATATCCTCGAGCTGTTCGGGTAGGGGCTTTTTGTTTTTGCCGTAAAGCGAGATGATAGGAATACCTGTCTTGGTATCTACTGAATTCTGGACTGTCTCTCCGGCGGCAGCATCTCCTCTGAAGCCATGTTCAGGCGAGAAAATAGTTTTGATATTGACTCCCCGTGCCAGGAGTGAATCCACCAGGTGCGTATTACCAATGCGGGAGGTATTGTTAACTACCGCAGCTACCTGCTTTCCCTGCAGCAGCGGCAAATATTCTTCGGTCTGCCAGGCCGCCGGAGTGATGATCTTTTCTCCTCCGGCAATTTGTGACTGACATGAGCTGGCCAGGGAAAGAATTAACAGGCATATTAGTGTGATAGGACGCATATTTTGTTTTATTTGCACCAGAAAAACCGGCGGGCATAAATGTATGAATACTTTTTGAAAAGTAGCAAACGCAGGCAACCTACTCCCATGTGTAAGCAAAACCAGGTAACGCGGAATTGAACCTTCCTCTTTTTATATCCAGGAAAATCAACAAGGCTGAGGGTAAGTCCTTTTCCGCTACTATTAACAAGATAGCCATTGCCAGTATTGCCCTTGGCCTGGCTACCATGCTCATTTCTTTTCTGATACTGGGCGGCTTTCAGCGGGTAATCACCAACAAGATTTTCAACTTCAGCGGTCACATACAGGTCACCAAGTACTCGCTGGACAATTCACTGCAGGAAGAACCAGTTTCTGTCAACAATCCTGTCCTGCAAAATCCCGAACAATACGATTTCATAGACCATGTACAGGTTTTTGGACATACTGCCGGGCTGCTGCAGACTGATGATGAAGTTTACGGGGCCTTTATCAAAGGTGTAGGCCAGAATTTTGATTCGCTACGCTTCAGCGATAACCTGCTGGAGGGGAATTTCATCCGCTTCCAGGGTAATGCGTCTAACGCTTCAGGCGATTATTCTACCGACATTCTTATCAGTAAGCATATTGCTAATACCCTGCAGTTGGAAGTGGGCGATGATGTGCGTATGCTTTTTGTTAATCCACCTCAGTACCGGGTGAGGAAGCTGCACATCCGAGGTATATACAATACAGGGATAGAAGAATTTGATGAGCAGGTAGTGATCGGCGATATTGGCCTGGTACAGCGCATCAACCAGTGGCCTGACTCGCTGGTAGGCGGCTTTGAAATTTACCTTAAAGATTATGACCAGGTAGCCCGGGCGGAAGAAGTGCTGCAGAATGAGCTGGACTATGAGCTTTATGTGGAAAAAATTGGCGACAAATATGTACAGATCTTTGAATGGCTGGAGCTGATCAACAATAATGTGGTTATTTTCCTGGTGCTTATTCTCTTTGTGGCCTGTTTCAACATTGTTAGCATACTGCTCATCCTCATCATGGAACGCACCCAGATGATAGGTGTGCTCAAAGCCCTGGGCGCTCGCAACCGGCAGATCAGGAAGATTTTTACTTACAACGGTATGCTGCTCATCCTGAAAGGTATGTTCTTCGGCAACCTCATTGGCATCGGCTTCGGCGCACTACAGTATTTTTTCAGGATCATTCCCCTTGACCCGGAAAACTATTACATGGACTATGTACCTATTTACTGGGATGTGACGGCTATCATTTTGCTCAACCTGCTTACCTTCGGCATTGTGGCCCTGGTACTTAACATACCCACGGCCATCATCATGCGCATACAGCCTATTCGGGCTATCCGCTTTGACTAACGGTGATATTTGCGGAAAAAGCTGCGAATCTTCATGCGTATTACCCCGGTAAAGGCCTCCCAGAAGATCCCCGACGACATTTTGGAAGTACCCCGCACGCGATTGGTAAAGATGATAGGTACTTCTTTGATCTTGAAATCGTACATCCAGGCAGTAAATTTCATTTCAATCTGAAAGGCGTAACCTACGAAGCGGATTCTGTCCAAATTGATCGTCTGCAGCACCTGCCTTTTATAGCATTTAAAACCCGCCGTGGCATCTCTGATCGGCATGCTGGTAATCATCTGAATATAAATGCTGGCAAAATAGGAGATCAGCACCCGGCTCATGGGCCAGTTGACCACGTTGACGCCGCTCACGTAGCGGGAGCCGATGGCCATATCGTAGCCCTCGTGGGCACAGGCATAATACAGCCGCACCAGATCGTCGGGATTATGGGAAAAATCCGCATCCATTTCAAAAATGTACTGGTAATTCATGGCCAGCGCCCGCTTGAAACCGGCAATGTAGGCCGGGCCCAGGCCGTTCTTCTCCTTACGCTGCATCAGGTGGATACGATCAGGGAACTTCAGCTGCATTTCTTTTACGAGATCAGCCGTACCATCAGGGGAGCTATCATCCACAATCAAAATATCAAAAAGTACCTGCTGGTTGAGAATGCTCTCCAGGATGGCACTGATATTTTCACTTTCATTATACGTAGGAATGACAACCAGGCAACTGCTCACAGCTAAAGTCGGGGTATTGGTACAAAAGCTCCAAAATTAGACAAGTTTGGAAGTTTACGCTAAAATCGGCTTTATTTTTTCAGGAAGAAAGATTTTTGCCATCCCAAAGCTTTCTTCTTTACTTAGCAGCCTGATTTATGACTGAAGCTTTACTCATGAAAAATAAATGTATTTTTCTGGATCGTGACGGGGTAATCAATCGCGACCGCGTAGATTATGCCTATGATTTGTCGCACTTTGAAATATTACCTGGCGTGCCAGAAGCGCTTGCCAGATTGAAGAAGGCCGCTTACCTGCTGGTCATTGTAACCAATCAGTCCGGCATTGCCAAAGGCATCTATACCCGTGAGGATATGCAGGCCTGTCATGATTATATGCACGAACAGACTGCCCATGTGATAGATGGTATTTACTATGCGCCCCATCACCCTGTAGTCACGGAGTCGCTGACGCGCAAACCGGGCAGCCTGATGTTTGAGAAAGCGATTGCAAAGTTTGATGTAGATGTGGCTGCCTCCTGGATGGTAGGCGACAAGGAGAGGGACATTATCCCTGCGCATAAGCTGGGCATTCCTTCTATCCTGATCAGTGATAAGCAGCAGGAAACAAAGGCTCGGTGCATCGTAAAAAACCTGGCGGAAGCGGCGGATTACATTCTGAGGGAAAAATGATTAGCGGAGGATCGTCTTGAGGTGCTCTACCCCTTCTTCGCTTACCTTATAGCGGCCCTGGCGCATTTTGAAGACTTTTTTATAGTCCTGGTTGAGCTTATTGAAGTGAGATGTATTAGTCAGGTCAATGCCATGTTCGCGTAGTAGCTTATTTACTTCCTGTGTTGTAAAAGTACCCTCTTCATTCTTGGATTGTATGAAATAGCTGGCGAGCAAGACAATATCGGTTTTGCTGATGCTTTTGGGGGCTTTGTAGTAAAGTTCGCCAAAGGAGGCTGCGGTTAGCTTACCGTTCTGGTCGCGGGGGATAGGCTCAGGCTGCTCAAAAATGCTGATCTGCTTGCCCCCTTTGGCCGCTTCCTGCTCGGCTTTGAGAGAAGAGGGAGCTTCTTTGAGTATTTTGGCAAAGCTCATGATCGTGTCAGAGTAAGAATTTACAAAATCTTCACTTCCTTCTATTTCAAACTCTCCTCCATTGACCGCAATCCTGATTCTCGCTTTGCTTTCCATTGACTTTAGGTTCTAATTGTCTTTATTTGCGTGTGCCGAACAGCGGCAATTTATATTTTTTACTTTTACTGTACCAATCTACTCCTGAGACCCTCACCCGAGCTTGCTTAACTGCTCAAGAACGGAACATCGTTTTATCATTTATTAAACAAAACTATGCCTGAAAAAATCCAACTTGCCATCCTGGGAGACATTGCCATAGAGGCTGGAAAAGAGATACTGAATATTTATCACCATGCTGACTTCTCAAAAATTGTGGATTTCAAGGCGGATGATTCGCCGCTCACCACTGCCGATAAGGCATCTCATCATATCATCATGGACCGGCTCAGCAGTAAATATCCAAATATTCCCGTAATTTCTGAAGAAGGCAAAGATATTCCCTACGAAAGCCGCAAAAATTGGAAGTATTTCTGGCTGGTTGACCCCCTGGATGGCACTAAGGAGTTTATCAAGCGCAACGGTCAGTTTACTGTCAATATCGCCCTGATTCATGATGGTAAGCCGGTAGCAGGTGTGATCTACACTCCTGTGACGGAAGAATTGTACCTGGCAGCCAAAGCAGGCTACGCCGATGATATGGCAGCGGGCGCCTACAAGCAGGAAATCCCTAAAAACCCCGTACCAATCAGGGTAAATGAGAAAAAGGACAAACTGGTAGCAGTACGCAGCAGCAGCCATGCCTCTGAAGAGGAGGAAGTACTGTTGCAAAAATACGGGGTGACAGAAAGCATCTCCAAAGGCAGCTCGCTCAAGTTCTGCATGGTAGCCGAGGGTAAGGCCGATATCTATTACCGGCATGGCCCTACCATGGAATGGGATACCGCCGCCGGTCAGGCCGTGGTAGAATGCGCCGGTGGTAAGGTACTGCAGGGCACCGGGCCTGATACTTTTGTTTATAACAAAGAGGTACTAAAAAACGGGAGCTTCCTGGTCCTTTCGGCCATAGAGCCTGTGTAATAAAAAATAAGGTTTTTAAACTTTATGTATTTGCCTATATTTAAGTTTATAAGTCAAAAAAATATTTACTGAGTGCAAAACAATAAAGATAACTTCGCTCTCATCATGGCAGGAGGAGTCGGTACCCGCCTCTGGCCAGTAAGCCGTAAAGACTTTCCCAAACAGTTTCACGATGTACTGGGTGTAGGCCGTTCGCTGCTGCAACTTACTTATGACCGCCTGCTGGACATATGCCCTGCCGATCAGATTTATATCATCTCCAACGAAGATTATTACAGGCTCATTAAGGAGCAACTGCCCGATATGGGTGATGAGCAGATACTGCTTGAGCCGCAGCTGCGCAATACTGCTCCCTGTGTGGCTTATGCCTTCCACAAGATGGCGCAGAAGAACCCCGATGCCCGCCTGCTAGTGTCGCCTGCTGACCACCTCATCGTCAACCAGCAGGAGTTCAAAAGAATCTCGCTCAAGGCCCTGGACAAAGCCGGTCAGGGAGATGTGCTGCTGACTTTTGGCATCACGCCTACTCGCCCTGATACCGGCTACGGCTACATAGAATTTGACAAGGCACAGGGAGAGGATGAAGTCTATAAAGTAGCAGCTTTCAAAGAAAAACCGGATCAGGCTACGGCAGAGCGTTTCCTGCAGGCCGGTAATTTTGTATGGAACTCCGGCATTTTTGTATGGAGTATTCCGGCTATTCGTAAAGCTTTTACGCAACACCTGCCCGAGGTGAATGAGATTTTTGAAAAGGGAGAAAAAATCTATTATTCTGAAAAAGAAAAAGATTTTATCAGCAAAGCGTATGAGGCCTGCATGAATATTTCGCTGGACTACGGAATTATGGAGAAGGCAAACAACGTTCATGTCATTCCTGCCGACTTCGGCTGGACCGACCTGGGTACCTGGAAATCCATTGACAGTGAACAGGAAAAAGATGAAGCCGGCAACAGCCTGCAGGGCACGGTACTTGCCTACGACAGCAAAAACTGCTTTATCAAAATACCTGAGGGCCAGATAGCCGCAGTGCAGGGACTTGACAACTACATCGTTGTCTACGATAATGGCGCGCTGATGATCTGCGAAAAAGACAAGGAGCAGATGGTAAAGCAGTTTCTAAACGATATCAAGGAAAAAGGATATAACGAATTCGCATAAGTTTAATCAATCTATCATGAAAAAGGCCTTAATTACGGGTGTCACCGGCCAGGACGGTGCCTACTTAGCCGAATTTCTTCTTAAAAAAGGGTATGAAGTACACGGTATCAAGCGCCGTACTTCCCTCTTCAACACCGATCGTATTGATCACCTCTACCAGGATCCCCACGAAAAAGACCTGAAATTCAAGCTCCACTACGGAGACCTTACTGACTCTACCAACATCATCCGCATCGTACAGGAAGTACAGCCCGACGAGATCTACAACCTGGGTGCTATGTCGCATGTAAAAGTGAGCTTTGACGAGCCGGAATATACTGCCAATGTAGACGGACTGGGTACGCTGAGAATCCTGGAGGCGGTACGCATCCTTGGCCTGCAGGAGAAGACTAAAATCTACCAGGCCTCTACCTCTGAGCTTTACGGCCTGGTGCAGGAAGTACCCCAGAGCGAAAAGACACCTTTCTACCCTCGTTCTCCCTACGCCGTAGCCAAAATGTACGGCTTCTGGATCACGGTCAATTACCGGGAGGCATACAATATGTTTGCTGTCAATGGTATTCTGTTCAACCACGAATCTCCTATCCGTGGGGAAACTTTTGTAACCCGTAAAATTACCCGTGCTGCCGCACGCATCGCCCTAGGAATGCAGGATACTTGCTTTCTGGGTAATATGGATGCCAAGCGCGACTGGGGACATGCCAAAGATTATGTGAAAGCCATGTGGCTCATCCTGCAGCAGGACGAACCTGAGGACTATGTAATTGCTACTGGTATCACTACCACAGTACGCGACTTTGTGCGTATGTCATTTGCCGAGCTGGGTATTGAGCTGGCTTTTGAGGGCGAAGGACAAAATGAGGTAGGCAGAGTGGTTAGCTGCAGCCACCCTGACTATCAGGTTGAGATTGGTAAGGAAGTAATCAAGGTAGACCCTGAGTACTACCGTCCTACCGAGGTAGACCTGCTGATCGGCGACCCTACCAAGGCCAAGGAAAAACTGGGCTGGAAGCTGGACTTTACGCTGGAAAGCCTGGTAAAAGACATGGTACAGTCTGATGTGGCCCTCTTCAAACGCGACAAGTTCCTGATGAAGGGCGGGCATAAAGTCTTTAGCTATCACGAATAATAATGATGGAAAAAGACGCTAAAATCTATATTGCCGGCCATCGTGGGATGGTCGGCTCTGCTATTCTGCGTAATCTGCAGAACAAAGGCTTCGGCAATTTTGTGCTGCGCACTTCAAAGGAGCTTGATCTGAGGAACCAGCAGGCGGTGACAGAGTTTTTTGCCACTGAAAAGCCCGATTACGTATTCCTGGCAGCTGCCAAAGTAGGCGGCATCCATGCCAACAATGTATATCGCGGCCAGTTCCTTTACGAAAACCTGATGATACAGAACAACGTCATCCATCAGAGTTATCTCAATGGCGTGAAAAAGCTGCAGTTCCTGGGTTCTTCCTGTATTTATCCCAAGATGGCCCCTCAGCCGCTCAGGGAAGATTACCTGCTGACCGGAGAATTGGAACCTACCAATGAGCCTTATGCCATTGCTAAGATTGCAGGTATCAAGATGTGTGAGGCTTATCGCTCACAGTACGGCTGCAATTACATTTCGGTGATGCCTACCAATCTGTATGGCCCCAACGACAATTATGACCTGAATAATTCGCACGTGCTTCCTGCCCTCATCCGTAAGTTTCATGAGGCGAAGGAAAGTACAGCTGAGTATGTGGAAATCTGGGGCACAGGCAGTCCCAAGCGGGAATTCCTACACGTAGACGACCTGGCTGAAGCCTGCGTTTACCTGATGGATCATTACAATGAACCTGAGCTGGTCAACATCGGAACGGGTGAAGACATTGCCATCAAAGACCTTGCGATGCTGATCAAAGAGATCGTCGGATTTGAAGGGGAACTACGTTTTGATACCTCCAAGCCCGATGGTACTCCCCGTAAACTGATGGATGTAAGCAAACTCCACAGCCACGGCTGGAAGCATCAGATCGGGTTGAGAGAAGGCATTACCTCTGTGTATGCCAATTATCAAAAAGAAGTTGTCGCTATGAAATAGTTGTATAAAACCACAAAACTATGGCAAAGCTAAGTTTATCCCATTCTAACAAAATCATAGGAGGCGT
>JBKHDR010000010.1:0-66074 GCA_046541235.1 Cyclobacteriaceae bacterium
CGGTCGCCGTGAAACCGGTCAGCCCTGTGATTAATGCTCTATATTTTTATTAAACCGAGCATAATAAAGCTTTTGATAATCAACGAAAAACCCGGCTAAAATGCCGGGTTCATTCACAGGTAAATCTGTCAGCGCCTACTGCTAACGTAAAGCTTCTCAGGTACTTTGTAAATTTTTCTCCTCTACAAAATGGATGATTTCATCAATCCGGGTGAAGATAGATACATTGTTCTGTACTTTCAGTTCCTGCCCGATCACCTGGTAGCCACTGAGCAGGATACGGGTATCCTTAAAGGTATTAGCTAATTTGGTGACATAAGCCTGTACCTGGCTGGCAGCGGGGCTGGCCGTGATAATCGTCAGGATGTAATCAGGTTTATGAATTTCATGGATGGATTTAAGGTCTTCAAAAGGCAGATTTTGCCCAAAATACACCACTTTGTTGCGCCTGGCCCTGATGATATAGCAGAGAAAGAGCAGGGTAAGTTCATGAAGCTCCCCTTCGGGCAGGTAAAGCAGGTACTTGTTGTGGCTTTCGCTGGCAGAAACAAACTGCCCGTCTATGGCTACAATCAGCTTTTGCCGTATCAGGTTAGAGATAAAATGCTCCTGTGCCGGGTTGATGGCTCCGGTTTGCCAGAGCACGCCTATTTTGGAAAGAAAGGGATAAATCACATTAATCATGGTACTCTCAAAGCCCAGTTTGAGGATATTGGTCGCCATGATCTTCTCAAAACGGT
Source organism: Cyclobacteriaceae bacterium (assembly GCA_046541235.1). Classification (GTDB taxonomy): domain Bacteria; phylum Bacteroidota; class Bacteroidia; order Cytophagales; family Cyclobacteriaceae; genus Catalinimonas. The sequence continues at coordinate 741 of JBKHDR010000010.1, forward strand.
CTTCATCCAGATCAATCATAGCCAGGGTAAGGGCATGAATCTGGTCAGGGTAGCGGAGGTTCTTTTCAGTGAGCCTGAGCACTTCACGCGACATCTCATGCTCATCCATCGTGGCTATCTTAGAAATTTTATAGCCATTGTCTTTGAGCAGGGCAATGTTGAGCACCAGTTTAAGATCTTCATCATCGTAGTAGCGGATGTTGGTCTCTGTACGTTTGGGAATGATGAAATGGTATCGCTGCTCCCATATCCTCAGCGTATGTGCTTTGATACCGGAAAGTTGCTCTAAATCTTTGATTGAATAGGTGCTCACTATTTTCTTGTTTTGAGTAGAATCTGATTATGGACTAATTTTTAGCTTTTTTTCTGAAGTACTTTCGAGGTACCAGTAGCAGCCCGAAGGATACTGCATAGTCTCTTTCAGGGTTTTTATGGTGATCCCTGTGCGCCTGGGTAATACCGTCAATGTACCAATGAGATGGTCTGCGTGGCTTTTTGAGCCTGCGGTGAATCATAATATCATGCAGTATAAAATATGTAAAACCATAGGCAGTAATTCCGCAACCTATCCAGAAACGAAGATCAAACTGTTCTACGCCCAAAAGTATCAGAACGACGGCCGTGCTGCCAAAGATCAGAGAGAAAACGTCGTTCAATTCCAGAAAACCCTTGGTGTGCGTATGGTGCGTCTTATGAATGCTCCACAACCACTTGTGCATGATATATTTATGGACAAACCATGAAAATAACTCCATGCCTAAGAAGCCAATCAAAAAGTAGCCCATATTTATCAAAATATTCATTTCATCTTAACTTTTGTTAAACAAATATGTTGAAAAAATTTAATTAGTTAAACAAATGTAGAGAGATAAAGAAGGCTAATTGAACAATAATAACATATTTTGCCAATATATTACGTTTGTTGAAGGGTAAAAACTGGTAAATTAAGTGCAGAAAAAGGGCGGTTACAAACCAGCCCAGGTAATTTTGTATTGGAATGACCTCCTGTTCCCAGTACCAGAAGTTGTATTTCATGGCTACCGGCTCTATGACATAATCAAGCATGACCATCAGTGTGGTACCTCCCATGGCAGCCAGTAATTTATTTTTAAAAAGTCGGCCGGAGAGGTAGCCGGTGATATAAACCAGCATAAGCCAGTTGAGTCCAATCAGCAGCGGAACTTCCCACAGCTTCAGACCCAAAGCAGGTCCATAGCTGTATTCCCCGAAAATCAAGCCTGTCTGTACGCCTGCCACTTCTACCAGGAAGCCAGTAAGAAAACTGATGAGGCAGAAAATTAAAAAGGGCAGGTTCCAATCGCGGTGAAAGTTAAACAACAGCACATTGGTGATCAGCAGGTTAAGGGGGGTAGCTGCCTCAAAATAGGGCCGGGTAGGAGGGTAGAGCATGCCCAGCGCCCCAAAGAAATGAAAAGTAATAATACAGGCCACGCTAAACTTAAGGCTGATACGAGCAGAGGGATAAGAAATTTCTGCTTTTCTGAACAGGGTAGATGCCATGATTAATATTTACTTAGGAAGCTAAACCAGCTTATCCTTTTTTTTATTGATTTTTTCATAAAAAAACTGCATAATCCTGGTAGAATATGCAGTTTCATCTAGCTTTTCTGAAAAAATTCAGACGTTTACATGTTTTTCGGCATGATAGGATGAACGTACCAGCGGACCAGATTCCACATATTTCAATCCTCTCTTCAAGCCTTCCTCTTTATATAGCTCAAAGGTATCAGGATGTATGAACTCAGCTACCTCTATATGCATCTTAGTAGGCTGTAGGTACTGACCGAGAGTAAGCACGTCCAGACCTACGGCTGCCAGGTCGTCCATAGCTTTGTATACCTGATCGGCGGTTTCGCCCAGTCCAAGCATAATGCCTGATTTGCTTCTTTTGCCATATTCTTTAATGCGGCGTAGTTCTTCCAGACTGCGGTCATACTTAGCCTGCGGCCGTACCCGGCGGTACAGGCTTTCTACAGTTTCCATATTATGCGAAACGACTTCCTGTCCGCCGTCAATCATCCGGTAGAGCGCCTCCCAGTTGCCTTTCACATCAGGAATCAGGGTTTCTATGGTAGTTTCGGGCGATTCTTTCTTAACTTCCACCACCGTCTGGTACCAGATCTCGGCGCCCCGGTCTTTCAGTTCATCCCGGTTGACGGAGGTAATCACGGCATGTTTGACACCCATCAGCCTGATGGCTTCGGCTACGCGCTTAGGTTCATCTGCATCGTATTCGGGTGGACGACCGGTAGCCACGGCACAGAAAGTACAGCTGCGGGTACATACGTTACCCAATATCATAAAGGTGGCAGTACCTCTGCCCCAGCATTCGCCCATATTAGGGCAGTTGCCGCTTTCGCAGATGGTATGCAGCTTATACTGATCCACCAGTTTGCGTACTCGGGCGTATTCTTTACCTACCGGGAGTTTGACACGCAGCCAGTTGGGCTTGCGGGTCTTCTGGGTAGCTTCTTCGGGTATCACTGGTAATTCAATCATATCTTATAGAGGCTGATTTCCTTGTTTCAATAGATCAACAAAGTAATGACATAGATGATTCGTGAGCAAATGTCTGGCAGTAAGAAATAGACTGGGTAATAAACTCAAGGCCTTCTTATTACTTACGGCTCCCGTAGAACAGCATGATAAAAGCCGAAGGGTAAATGTTGCGGCTGTTGGCAGAGGGCACAATTTCAATGGCTGAAGGGAAAGCCTCCAGCATGAAACCGGCCTCAAAACCAGTCACATCATTTTTGAAGGTACCAAACTCAAAGGCCAGAGATGCTTTAATATTAGCTCCGATGGCAAAGCTGGATTCGCTGAGTCCACGGAAAAAAGGGCCTGAACCTATGATACGGTTGGGTTCATTATAGGGCGGATTCGTCGTGTAAGGAATGGTAATGGTGCTGGTTGAAGAAACTGCGTACTGGACGTAATAAGGCATCACTACACCCAGGGTAGGGCCTCCTGCCAGGATGGCATTCACCTGAACTCCCTGCTGAGGTGCTTTTTTGAAGACGATCCACTCCCTGCCGTACTGCGGCCTGATAGAAAAAAGATAGTTGGTTTTGCCGAGGATGAAGGTATTGCCACTGGTGCGGGAAACACGACGTAGTTCCCGGGGATGCTTCACGTTGACAATCTCAAGGCCGAAGGTCTGAAACTGATCATCACCAATGGCGCGGGCAAATTTTACCGCGCCCCCTCCAATCAGCCCGGAATTGGTGTTTTTGTTGATACCCCAGATGAACTCTCTGCTGTATTCATAGGTATCCGACTGCTGTGCCAGCGCTGGCATGGCAGCTAATAAGATAAAAGACGCTACAGCTGATATGAAGCGTATATATTTTTTATTAATTTCCACACCCATAGGACTAAATGTAATCAAAAACTGCCAAAAGGCAAATATAAATATAATACGAATATGCTTACGATAAAGTCTATCTACCTCGGAGAATTACGCACCGAAGCTACCCATCTCAAATCCGGCAGGCAACTCATCACCGATGCGCCTACGGATAATAATGGCAAGGGCGAGGCCTTTTCACCTACCGACTTGGTCTGTGCCTCCCTGGCCAGCTGTATGATGACCATTATGGGGATCAGGGCGCAAAAAAACAGCCTCACCCTGGAAGGCCTGGAGGCAGATATCACCAAAGTGATGGCCAATGATCCAAGAAAAATAGCCAAGATCAGAATCGCTTTTCGTCTGGAGAGTACCAATGCCAGCCCGGAACAGCTGCAGATGCTCAAAGATGCTGCGCTCACCTGCCCGGTGGCCTTAAGCTTAAACCCGGACATTAAGCAAGATGTTTCTTTTAATTTCTGAAAGATACGGCCTTAGGCCAGCTGTTGCTGCAATTCCCGGTAAGAGATGCCCATGTGTGAAGTATCATAAATGCATTGGCCGTCTTTGATCAGGAGTAGCTGGGGAGATTCATGGCGTATGTTGAAGGTCTCAGCTACGGCATTGGAGACATCCCTGTGCCTCACCAGGTCTACAAAATAAGGAGTCGCCTGCTCATCCTCTTTCCAGTCTCTTTCCAGTCGGCTCAGGGCCATGCTGCTGATGCTGCAGCGAGTGCTGTGCTTAAAAATAATGACAGGTCGGGTTTTGGAGGCTTCTATGAGTGCCTGTAGTTCAGTAGGGGTTTCAAGTTTTTTCCAGTTAATCATAATCAGTAGTACCAGATTTCGCTTTCGTCTTTATCGTACCTAGGCTTACGTTCTTTCTCCTTCAGGTGTTTGGGTACGTCTTTACCTTTGAAGATGTTGAGAATAAACAACCTTTTCTTACGGTATTGTTCTTTATCGTCAAAATCTTTTCGCTTGCCCTTCAGGTAAAAGACGCTGGGATGCATGTCTTTACCCGGTTTACGATAACGAAGGTCGCCGTCGTACTGATGGACTTTGGCTGAAAGCTTCTTAAAATGCCGGGTTCTGGCCTTGGGCGTAGGTACCCTGATGCTGCCTTTGTAAGTAGTATAAGCCTCTGCCTGGTCTTTTCCCTTTTTGATTTTGTACATTCCGGCAGTCTGCAGATCGTTTGACTGCCGCGACTCTATTCTTTCCTGTCTTTTCGGGGTGGGTACCCGGCTGCCGCTCACTTTTTCTGCCATTTTCTGCTGCTGTCTGCGTTCCCTTTTTTCTGCTATGGCTGGCTTGAGCCGGCGCAGGTTTCCCTGTACCTCGGTGCCTTCTGGCTGTTGTATCTTGCGGTAACGCATTCTGCCGCCGTACAAAGTGGGTGAGTTGCGGTGTAACAGGCGCATCAGCAGGCCCGGACGGCGGAGTTCGCCTCCTTCCTCCTTTTCAGGAGAAGGCATAGCGCCGGTATCATCAGGACCTACGTTGAAGTTGACTCTCTGAGAGGCGGGGCGCTCATAGGTGTCTTTGTACTTTTTTTGTCTTTTACTATAAGTCTGAGGGCGGGTATAACGGTCTTTTACCTCTCCAGAGTTGGCGCGGGAAGGTGGTCTTTTGTAGTCGGCTTTTACTTTATTGCCTTTGGAAGGACGAGGAGGGGCAGGCGCCTCTTTTTTCTTCTTCACCTTAAGGTTAGGCGTCACCTTTACACTGGGAGGCTTTCCTTGTGCGCGTAGTTCTTCCGGGTATGCGGCCAGGCACAAGATAAACAGCCCGAGAAGGGCAAAAACTTTGTGGTATCGGTGTAAGATGATCGTACGCTTCTGATAATTCACAGCTGCTTTGAGCAATATAGTGAACTTAAACCTATTTCTTAACTCTGCCTTTTTTGTCAAATTTTACCTGTGAACCTTTTCCCAGTTCATAGGCACTTTCTTTACTGAGATGAGAAAAGGAAGGGCAGGGCATGACGTGACTTCTGCAAGATGAAAGCCAAAAGCTGCCAATACACAATGCAAGGCAGGCTTTCATGTAAAAATTCCTTTTCCTCAGGGTGTGAGCTCGTAGAGGTATCAACATAATTTTATCATTATTTTATTGACAGGTTATACATAATAAAGATAGGCTGCCCGGGCAGGGGCTTTTAGCTACTTTTATCCTTATCATTACATTTATAGGATTCAGCGGCTGAATGTTGAAAGAAATTTCAATTATGACGCACACATTGGTACCCCTCGTCTACCTGTCGTACTGGATTTTCTGATTTTTCTACTGTCTGTCTCCCAACGAGCCGCAGTATATTAAAATTTTCTGCTGATCGGGATAACCGTAAAGTACAATGAGCAGGCAGGTAAAAAAAAACCCGCTCATGGGAGCGGGCATTTTGCATTCAGTTTATTTGAGGGAAATTATGTTCTTTATCTGTTGTGATAGTCCAGGGTTACCGAACCGCCTGAAGTTTTCATCGTCACTGCCACACCACCGCCGTTCATGCTGCCTTCTATGTGATTTTTCTCGGATTCGCCGCTAAAATTCTCCAGACGGGTGTTGACACGATTGCCGGAAAGGTCAAGGTCTAAACCTTGATTTTTAGGGATGACTGCCGACACGCTGCCCCCGCTGGTTCTGAGGGTAAGGTATTCGCCCAGTTCCTTAACATTTGCCCTGATACTACCCCCGCTGGTATGAGCATCAATACTTCCGCTCACTTCATCAAGACGGATGCTGCCGCCTGAGGTATGGAGTGCAATTTCACCCTCTGAACTACGGGCAGTGATGGAGCCTCCGCTGGTGCGGGCGTCAAGTACTCCTGCATAATGATCTACATTGATGCTACCGCCGCTGGTACGGGCCTGTGTATAACCGGTGATGTCATCAAAGTTAAGACTGCCGCCTGAAGTCCTGACGTCATGCTCGCCTTCCAGACCTTTCATCCTGATAGAGCCGCCGCTGGTATTCAGTTTGGCGGAGGTCTGGGTAGGGGTGCTCACTGCAAATGAGATGCTTAAAGGGTTACTGCTCCAGCCTCTGTTTTCACGCCTGGCAATGGCCATTACTGTGTTGCCTTCCTGCCTGATGTCTATTTCGTATTCTTCCAGTTCCTCAGCGATATCATCATCGCTACTAAACCATCTGATACCGTTTTTCTTAACAAACATTCTCACCTCCACCTCATCACTGTTTCCTCTCTCTACACTGATACTACCTCCTGAAGTTTTGACCTCAAGTATAGCGGGTGCATTAACGCTGAAATTCTTTACCAGGTAAGGTTCCTGGTCCTGGCTGAAAGCTTCTACCGTCAGCACCAGGCTGAGGCAAATAAAAGTAAGTGCGGCAAAGAAGGCGATAGGTTTCATACGGTAGGGATTTATGGTATATAATTTTCATTTCTAATCATTTCAGATTGTATGCCACAGTGTTAATGTGTTGATCTTCAGTTATTTGCATAAATGTTATGCTTCCTGAATTGTACGAAGATGGACAGCTTTGTACGCTATCGTACAGCTTTTATGGCTCGTGGGTAACGGACTGCTTTTCTTTTCTTCTTCCGAAATAAACCACCAGGCTGTAGATGCCTACGGCTGTTCCCATCGGGAAAAAGAGCAGATAAAAGCAGCCCAGCGGAAGTATCAGTTGCTCAGCCCATCTTTTATGCAGAAGGAGCGCTATGCCCGTGACAAGTGAAGGCAGGCCCAGGAAGAGGATGAGGCTGAGGCTGCCTGCAAGCCCGATGAGCCTCACAAAATCAGGTATGGTAGCCATTTCCTGATCAAAGGGTAAGGTATATACCAACGCAGAGGCAAAACTCATAAAAAGAATAAAAAGTGCACCGGCAAGGATAAAGAGAATGCCCAGAATTTTTCTTTGGTAGTCCATAGGCTTTAGATTTTAAGCTAATCTACAACAAAGTACTATGTTTTGCAAGGTACTGTATATAACTTTAGGTTCGGTTAAAAAAGAGGTCGCCAAAAAATTAATTTTTCCTGCTGACATGCTATGCTTTGCAGTTTATGCTGAATCGCTTAAATCCTAAACTGTGGCCTCATACACCAAAAACGTTGTTTTCCTACAAAAAAGTTAATCACCAAATCACCAAATTAACAAATCATCCCAAGTTATTGGATGTGTATCAGTTGGGTGCTAAGTTTAGGTCGGGGTAGAAAAGCTCAGTTTTCCCTTCAAATCTGAATCTATGTCTGATAACAATCAAGAAATCAGCCTGCTAGCGGACGGAGCGCAGCTGGTGGAAAAGCATCTTAGAGAAAAGTTTACGCTAAAAGATACAAGCAGTTATGAGGATGCCTACCGTCATCTGCTGTTAGAAATTGAAGAGAAGATCGCCTACTGGCTTGAGCATGACTATGAATACCTGCTCAATCTCATGTATCGCATAGATGTGGGAGAGGAGGCTTTCTGCAAAGCCCTGGAGACAAACAAACCGGCAGCCCAGCTGGCCCAGCTGGTGCTGGAAAGAGAAATCCAGAAAGCCCGCAGCCGCAAGCAGTTCCGAGAAAATTACCAACATGGAAAATAGCATCAGCATAGAAGACTTCCTGCAGCTTGATATCAGGGTAGGTACTGTCCTCAGGGCGGAGGCTTTTCCTGAGGCACGTAAGCCTGCCATCAAACTCTGGATAGACCTGGGTGAACTGGGAGAAAAAAAATCCAGTGCACAGATTACGACTCATTATGCACCAGACAAGCTTCCCGGCAGGCAGGTAGTCTGTGTGTGCAACCTGGCGCCCCGGCAGATCGGCCCATTTATATCGGAGGTGCTGGTGACCGGCTTTGACGACGGGCAGGGGGGCATCGTACTGGCGATTCCTGATAAGCCGGTACCCAACGGACATAAACTGCACTGAGGATGTTCAGCTTCAGCGAAATAACTCTGCATTGCGGAGGAGAAATTCTGCAACTTTCTGCGCCTGAGGCTCCTGTGAATTTCCTGCTGACCGACAGCCGGCAGGCAGTGCCCGGGCAGCATTCCCTCTTTTTTGCCATCAGGGGAGAAAGGCACGACGGGCATCACTACCTGCAGGAACTCTACGATCAAGGCTGCCGACAGTTTATAGTAGAAGAAGCGCCACGAATTTCTTTGCCCCTGGCTAATATATGCCGGGTAAAAAACAGCCTGCTGGCCCTGCAACAAGTGGCGGCGGCACGTCGGGCGCAGTTCAGCTATCCTGTCATCGGCATCAGCGGCAGCAATGGAAAGACCATTGTTAAGGAATGGCTCAGTCAGTTGCTGGCGCAGCAGCTTACAGTGGTAAAAAGTCCCAAAAGCTATAATTCACAGCTGGGCGTGCCACTTTCGGTCTGGCAGATGGGTGCCTCTCACAACATAGCTGTTATTGAAGCAGGTATCTCCCTGCCGGGCGAGATGCAGCGGCTGCAGCAGGTCATTCAGCCTACGCTGGGGATCTTTACTAATCTGGGGCCTGCTCATGATGAAGGTTTTACTGACAGGCGGCAGAAAGCCGCTGAAAAGGCACATCTTTTCTCTTCCTGCCAAAAGATCATTTACAGAAAAGATTACCCCGAACTCAGGGAGGTGCTGGAGGAGCGCTTTGAGGCGCAGCGGCTGCTCAGCTGGTCAGATAAGGAGAATGCCTCTGTACGTGTACATTTTGAGAAAAAATCTTCCACCCAGGTACTTATCCACCTGCGCTGGCAGGAGGAGCTGAGCTTCAGTTTTGGCTACAGCGACGAGGCTTCCTTAGAAAATATCTGTCACTGCATCATACTGCTGCTGCACCTGGGCTGGTCGGCAGAGGAAATTCAGCGGGGCCTGCTGCTCATTCGGCAGGTACGCATGCGCCTTGAGCTTAAGCAGGGAATCAACGGCTGCTACCTGCTGGACGATAGTTACAGCAATGACCTGGCCGGCCTGAAAATCGCCCTGGACCAGCTGGCCCGGCAGCCCCGGCGGCAGCGCATGACCCTGATCCTCTCAGACCTGCTGCAGACCGGAGAAACGGAAGCCAGAACCTATGCAGACGTGGTATCTCTTTTACAAACCTATCCCCTGGACCGCATCCTGGGGATAGGAGAGCAGATCAGCCGACAGGCTCCGCTTTTTGACCTATCAGGCTGGGAGCTGCGTTTTTATCCCGACACGGCTGCCTTCTTGGATGAGTTGCAAACGGAGGATTTTCATCAGGAAAATATCCTTATCAAGGGGGCCAGGCGCTTTGGCTTTGAACGCATCGTGCAGCGGCTGCAGCAGAAAATCCACAGCACCACGCTGGAAATAAGGCTGGATGCGCTTACCGATAACCTCAACTACTTCAGAAGCCGGCTGCAGGAAAACACCCGCCTCATGGTGATGGTCAAGGCCTTTTCTTACGGGGGAGCAGCTTTTGAGATTGCCAGCCTGTTGCAGTTTCACCGGGTAAATTACCTGGCAGTAGCCTATGTAGATGAGGGGATAATGTTGCGTGAGCACGGTATACGGACGCCTATACTGGTGCTCAATCCTTCGCCCGACAGCTTTGAGCTGCTGCAGAAGTACCAGCTGGAACCTGAAATTTACAGCCTTCCGCTGTTGCGGACCTTCATTTCCTTTTTTGCCGATCAGGCACAGTTGCCCGCTATTCAGCTTAAAATGGATACCGGCATGCACCGCCTGGGGTTTCAGCCCGATCAGCTGTCCGAACTGCTTTCTTTACTCAGGCTAAATCCACAGCTCAGAGTTTCTGCGGTCTTTACCCACCTGGTAGCTTCAGAAGACCCTGCCGAAGATGCCTTCACCCATCAGCAGGCAGCCCTTTATCAGCAGATGTATGAGCAAATCTGTGAAACGCTTTCTTACCGACCCTTGCGGCATATGCTCAACAGTGCCGGTATCAGTCGTTTTCCTGAGTACCAGATGGATATGGTGAGGCTGGGAATTGGGCTTTATGGCGTAGATCCTTCGGCAGAAGGACAGGCGGCGCTTCGCCCTATCAGCCGGTTGAGCACGGTGATCTCCCAGATCAAGCTTTTACAGCCCGGGGAAAGCGTGGGTTACAACCGGAAAGGAAAAGTAAGCCGTCCTTCTACGATTGCCACCATAGCCATTGGCTATGCCGATGGGCTGGACCGGCGACTGGGCAATGGCCGGCTGAAAGTGTATGTCAACGGGCAGACCGCTCCTACCATTGGAAATATCTGCATGGATATGAGCATGATAGACGTAACCGGCCTGGAAGTAAAGGAAGGTGACGAAGTGGTGATCTTCGGAGATGAGCAGCCGGTGCGTGTGCTGGCTGAGGCTATGGGCACCATTCCTTACGAGGTGCTTACTGGTATTAGTGAAAGAGTAAAGCGGGTATTTTATTCCGAAATCTGACCTTCTGCTAATCAGATTAATTTACAAAAAAGCTGATTCATCTCAGGTAATTTATTCTGAATAAATGCTTTTTTATCTTGTGTTTATTTTGATTTTAAATTTTTTTCAAAATAAGTTGATAAAAATCATAGCTAAACTCTTGTCATTCTTCTGTCAAAGCTGAGCTTTCTTTGAAAATATTTCAAAACCATTCCTGATTTATAACCTTAAATTTTGCCAGTAACACATTTGTACATTTTAATGTTTTGCAATTAGCATAAACATCAAAATAATATTTTGAAAAATATAAGACATTGTTTTAGTTTTGTTGAAATAGCTGTTAAAAGCCGTAGATCGTACTGAGCATTTATATTCATGCGCTAGTCCATCCGCTTTTACTGCCTGCTACTAAATATCTAAAAACTACAAGCTATGTCGAACAACTACAATGCTCCACCCAGCAGTGGGCTGAAACTACTTAGCCTGCTGCTGCTTACCTTTTTCCTTGTTCCCGGCCACATGTTTGCTCAGGACCGCAAAATTTCCGGGCAGGTCACTGCTGTTGAGGACGGTTCTTCCCTGCCGGGGGTCAATGTGGTCGTCAAAGGAACTACTACCGGAACCATCACTGACATTGATGGAAAGTACGTGCTCAATGTTTCGGATGAGGCCAAAACCCTGGTTTTTTCCTTTATCGGGCTTAAAACCACCGAAGTAGACATTGGCAACCGTTCAGTCGTTGACCTCAAAATGTCAGCCAACGTAGAACAACTCTCCGAAGTAGTCGTCACGGCCTTTGGTCTGGAAAGAGAGAAAAAGGCGCTCGGCTACTCGGTACAGAGCATAGGAGGCGAGCAGATCGCCGAAGTGCCTACCCAGAGTGTGGTCAACAACCTCTCAGGCCGCGTGGCTGGTCTGCAGGTGTCGGGCAACAGCTCGCCCGGTGGCTCACCTGAGTTTGTCATTCGCGGGTTCTCCTCTGTAGCCGGTAATAACCAGCCCCTGGTGGTTATTGATGGCGTACCTATGCAGCAGACCTCCAACGCAACGCCCGGTGAGAGAACTGATAACCAGCGTTTTGGCGGTGGTATTTCTGAGATTGATCCGAACAACATTGCGGAGATGAGCATCCTGAAAGGCCCCAACGCAGCCGCACTTTATGGCTCTCGTGCGGCCAATGGGGTCATCCTGATCACTACTAAAACCGGCAAAGGAACCGATGGCATAGGCGTAGATGTGAATTTTTCCACGACTTTTGACAGGCCTCTTGTCAAGCCCAGGTTCCAGAATATTTATGGAGGAGGCTCAGGCTACTCCTGGTATGCTGATGGCTGGAGCGGAACTGTAGATGGTGTAAAAGGTACCATGGGAACAGACGAAAGCTGGGGCTCGCCTATGGATGGCCGTGAAATTCGCCACTGGTGGTCAGGTACCGAGACTGCCCCGCTGGTACCCAATCCCGATAACTGGGAGCAGTGGTGGGAAACCGGGCAGACCCTCAACGGGAACGTAGCTCTGAGCGCCGGCAATGAGAATGGCTCTTTCCGCCTTGCCATCGGTCGTATTGATCAGAAAGGTATCGCGCATAACACAGACTACTACCGCAATAACTTCCGCCTCAACTCTACCTATAATTTCACAGATAAGCTGAAGGTGACCGCTATGGGTGAATATATCAAGTCAGGAGCGGATAATCGTAACTTCCTCAGTGCCAGCACCTTTATTTGGCACCACCGCCAGAATGATTTTGACAAGCTGGAAAATTACAAGGCTTACGAAGATGTGCATATTCAGCCGGAAGGCAATGATGAGCCGCCTAACTGGCAGCATACCTACTTCACCAATCCTTACTTCTGGCAGCAGACGATGGTGACACCCAACGAAAAAGATCGTTTTCTGGGCAATGTCAGCCTCAATTACGAATTCAACGACTGGCTCAACCTGATGGTACGCTCTGGTACAGATATCTGGACAGATACACGCATTGACGTATTGCGCTATGCCCGTACCCGCTTTGCCTTCCGGGGTGGTAGCTACTCTGAAGAGATTCTTCGCCGCCAGGAGACCAACACCGATGCGATCCTGTCATTGGACAGAACTTTCGGCGACTTCACAGTGGTCGGCCAGTTTGGTGGGGTTAGACGGAACAATTATTATAAGCGCAATTATGCGGAAGTAGTTGACCTGACGGTAGACGGGGTGTATAACCTGGGTAACAATGCTAACCCTAACATCAACGAAAGCCGGATTGAAGAGTCTGTGGTGAACAGCCTGTTTGCTTCTACTCAATTTGGCTTTAAAAACTATCTCTTCCTGGATTTGACCGCCCGTAACGACTGGTCGAGCACCCTGCCCAGTGGCAACAATTCCTTCTTTTACCCTTCAGTCTCACTGAGCGCGGTCATTACCGATATGTTTGACATGAACAGCAACTTCCTGTCTTTTGCTAAAATACGCGGAAGCTGGGCTGAGGTGGGTAATGATGCCGACCCCTACATGCTGCAGCAGGTGTACCGCCCGCAAGGGCTTTGGGATGGTGCAGTACCTATGTTTGGTGAAAATAACGAAATCGCCAATGCAAACCTTCGTCCTGAGATCACTACCGGCATTGAATTAGGAGCGGATATCCGTTTCCTCAACGGGCGACTTGGTTTGGATGTGACCTACTACAGCCAGTCAACCCGCGACCAGATCCTGGCGGTGGATATTTCCCGCGCCTCCGGCTATACCAGCCGGGTGCTCAACGCCGGTGAAATTACCAATAAAGGTGTTGAAGTCATGCTGAGCGGTACCATCTTCCAACTGCCAAGTGGCCTGAGCTGGGATGCCAGTATTAACTTTGCCCGCAACCGCAATGAGGTAGTTGAACTGGCCGACGACCTGGAGTCACTGACTCTCTGGAGCATACGTGGTGCTTCCCTGGAAGCCAGGGTAGGAGAGGCCTATGGCAACCTTTACGGACGCAAGTTTGCCCGTACCGATGAGGGAGATATTATTTTCAATAACGGATTCCCGGCTACCCTGCCCGGTCAGCATGTGATAGGCAATATTCAGCCTGACTGGATTGGTGGTATTTCCAATACCCTGAGCTACAAAGGTCTTTCGGTGAGCGCCCTGATAGACATCAAGCAGGGCGGGGATATCTACGATATGGGTACCAGCCTGATGCGACAGAACGGAGTATCGGAAGAAAGTGCCGCCGGTCGTGAGGAAGGAACCATTGGTATAGGCGTAAAGAATGTAGGAACAGCCGAAGCTCCTCAGTATGTACCCAATGATGTGGTCGTATCCACCCGTACCTTCATGCGCTATTACAGCGGCCGCCAGTACCACGAAGCCGCTGTGTTTGACGGCAGCTATGTCAAGCTCAGAGAGGCCTCTATCAGCTACCAGCTCCCTACCAAGTGGTTTGACAATATTTTCTTCCAGTCGGCCCGTGTTTCTGTGATCGGTCGTAACCTGGCCATCTTCCACAGCAACAACCGCCACCTCGACCCTGAGATCAGCAGCGCCAACCTGGGCTACAACTACGGACAGCTGCCCAGCACCCGCTCAGTAGGTTTTAATGTCAACCTGAAATTCTAAAACTACCTAAGATGAAACATTTCCTATTCAACATAAAGACTCTGATGCTGGCAGGCGTTTTCCTGCTGGCCTCCACCGCCTGCGATGAGGACTTTGAGGAGATCAACACCAATCCTAATGCGCCGGTCAAAGTGTCTCCTCAGTTTATTCTGCCTTATGCCTTACAAACATCCATAGATAATTATTGGGGCAACAAAGCCCGTAACCAGCGGCTCAATTTTGATCATGCCATGTCATGGATTGGTTACCTGACGCGCAACATTTACGAAAATGAGGGCGACAACTACAACGTACAGCCATCGGTCAACATTACCAACTGGGAGGTTTTCTATGCGGATGCGCTGATCAATTTCCATAAAGTGCAGACTTTATCCAGTGCTGAATCAGACGATCCTCATTCTAATTATGAAGGTATAGGATTGGGCATGAAGGCCTGGGGGTTTTCACTGCTGACCGATGTGTGGGGTGCCATTCCCTACGAGCAGGCATTAGCCGGTACAGCGGCTGAAGCCATCAGTTCACCTGCTTATTCTACTCAGGAGGAAGTTTATGCAGGCATCATTGCCGACCTGGAGCGTGCCAACTCACTGCTTAGCATAGACGGACCACGTGTACGGGGTGATATTCTTTTTGATGGAGATATTATGATGTGGAAGAAATTTTTTAATTCCCTTCGCTTCAAGCTGCTCAACCGGCAGGCACATAAGGTGGCTTCATCCGCTGCTGCCATGCAGGCCATGATCAGCGACCCGGCCACCTACCCCATGATGGAAAGCAATGATGACATCGCTCAACTGGCCTACGGTGCGGTGCCTACCAACAACCCCTGGAACGACATCCTGGTGCAGCAGGGCCGCACCGACTGGAATATCAACAGCACCCTGGTCGACAAGCTGAAAGCTATGGATGATCCGAGACTGGAAGTTTTTGCCGCTCCTCCCACAGCTGGTGCTGAAATCACCGGACATCCCAGTGGCTTACCGGGAGAAATCGCCACTACTTTCAATGGTGTAAGCGCCGTCATCAACCAGGATGTGTTCGCTACTGCCACGGCTCCTGCGGTACTGATGAGCTATGCCGAACTGATGTTTGTCAAGGCGGAGGCGGCCCTGGAAGGCGACATTAGCGGCGACGCCCAAGCCTTTTATGAAGCCGGTGTAGAAGCTGCCTTTGATCAGTACGGACTGGAAATGCCCGCTGGCTACCTCGATATGGCTGGCCCGGCCTCTAAAGAAAACATTATGACACAGAAGTGGATCGCCCTTTTCGGGCAAGGTATAGAAGCCTGGACGGAATACCGCAGAACGGGCTTCCCGGTAATGCCAGCGGCAGACCCCCGCGCCAAGTTTGAAAACGATGGCGTGCTGCCCACCCGCCTGGAGTACCCGGCCACCGAATACTCGCTCAACGGAGCCAACGTAGAAGCAGGTGCGGCATTGAATGGTGGTCCTGACGATATGAAGACCGAGTTGTGGTGGGTAGAGTAATTTCTAGTTTCAATCAAAAAAGAATCTGACAATGAAAAACATATTTAAAATCACCCTGGCCCTAAGTCTCATCATCGTATTGATGTCATCTTGTAAGGAAGAATCAGACCTGATTCTGGAAAGAGTAGAGGCACCAGTATTCCTGGAATATACCACAGTTTCAGCAAGTGAAGCGCAGGCTACCTTCTTTGACCTGGATAAAAGCGGGATCCTCGATCAGAACGTGGGCATCATCTATAATCCTATTTCAGGACTTGAAGTAGAGGTGATCCGCGATGGTGTCTCGCTGGGCAATTTTACTACTGATGGAGATGGTTCTTTTCTCATTCCATTAGCAGATGGCGCACCCGGAGAGTTTGCCGGAAATTATGATGGAATCGCCTTTAGGTTGTTTCAGGCACCTCAATAAAGACTTTTGTAAGTAATAGGTTGTTTGCATGGAAAAGAGGGATGCCAGTGGTGTCCCTTTTTTTGTGGAAATAAAAGGGCGCTATGGAAACTATTTATTTTAAATTTTTGGTTCTTCTCATGTAAATTTTGGAATCAATCATATTCCTTATACATTTGCATTCAAACGGGTACAACCAGCTCCTGCTGAACTCCCCCAGGCTAGGAATAGAGCAAGGGTAGGTGGTCGTAGCGGTGTGATACCCGTTTCTTTTTTTCTCCCCCTTCCTGTTCGGGCCGGTTTTTTTCTAATCAAAACTCCCTTATCTTTAAACTCATTTTTGAACTGATTGCTTTGCTGTTTTTTCTTTCGCCTCAAGCCATGCATCTTTATGAACGAAGAACTTAATAAATTACGTAAGAGCGTAAATCTTCTGAAAGCTCAGGTAAATTTCTTCAGAGAAGGGGCTCAGCGGGTAGAAAATGCAGTGGAAGATCTGAGTCAAAATCTTGATGCGTTCATTAAAATCTACAGTACAGAAAAAAAATAAATTTAGCGCGTATTGATCGCTTAGAAAAGCATGTTGAATTTTAAGTCTGTACTTCTTCTTATCTGATTAGGACTTTTTGTTTTTACAAAGCTTTTTCAAAATTTATGTACCTGTAAGTATTTGTTTTTCAATCATTTATAAAACAGTGACCTGCAAATTAAACTGTCTAACTAATTAAATTAAATTCATGCAATTCTTTATTGACACTGCCAACTTAGACGAAATCAGAGAAGCCTATGACCTGGGCGTACTGGATGGCGTTACTACCAACCCTTCGCTTATGGCCAAAGAAGGGGTGACGGGCCACGAAAATATCATCCAGCGCTATAAAGACATTTGCAACATTGTAGATGACAATGTAAGCGCCGAAGTGATCGCTACCAGCTTTGACGAGATCATGAAGGAAGGCTATGAACTGGCCAAGATTGATGACAAAATTGTGGTCAAAGTGCCTATGATACGCGATGGTGTCAAGGCGATCAAAGCCCTTAGCGCCGAAGGAATCAGGGTTAACTGTACGCTGATATTTACCGCCGGGCAGGCTATACTGGCCGCCAAAGCAGGGGCTGCTTATGTGTCGCCCTTCATCGGCCGGCTGGATGATGTAGCTACCGATGGTGTGGCTCTCATTGAGCAGATCGTGGATATTTACCAGAACTACGCTTTTGGTACCGAGGTACTGGCTGCTTCTATCCGCCATACCATGCACCTGATCCAGTGTGCCGAGGTAGGTGCCGATGTGGTCACCTGTCCGCTCAAAGTCATCACGAGCCTGCTCAACCACCCGCTGACTGACAAAGGGCTGGAGCAGTTCCTGGCTGACCATCGTAAGGGTAATCAGTAGTTAAAAGTGGCAGGTTAAAGGTTATAAGCTGTAGCGTGTAGCCTTTAACCTGTAACATTACAACTGCTCTTTTGCGCTAAGATGATCATAGATTTATCAAGCAAGTATGCCTCTGAACCCCATGTACATTATCAAAGTAAAAGGAAAGGCCAAAATACCTGACTATATTCAGCTCAGAGACGATAACTTTGTGCTCGTTGCCTACTTCAGGGCAGACAGGGAGATCAAAAAGCTGGAAAAATTTGGCCTGGAAGGAAAAGAAGAAGCACTTAAAGCGCTCATTGAAGAATTGCCTTTTGGCAAGTTACAGAAGCTGGAAATTTAGAAAAAGCTATGGCAGAGGCACAGCAGTATTTTGACAACAGGCCCGTAGTAAATGTAAGAAATGCCTGTATCTTTCAGGAACACCAGGTCGTGCTGGAAGACGTAGACTTTAGCGTTGAAAAAGGTGAATTTCTCTACCTGGTAGGCCGCACCGGCAGCGGCAAAAGCTCATTGTTGCGTACCCTCTATGCCGATCTGCCTCTCAAATTGGGCGAAATTGAGGTGGCCGGCTACAATATCAAAAGTATCACACCCAAAGATGTACCCTTCCTGCGTCGCCGCCTGGGCATCATCTTCCAGGATTTTCAGCTTTTTGCCGACCGTACCATAGATGAAAACCTGTTGTTCGTCATGAAAGCCACCGGCTGGAAAGAACGCTCTAAAATGAAAAAACGCCTTTCGGAAGTACTGATGCGGGTGGGGCTAGGCTCCTCAGGTAATAAAATGCCCCATCAGCTTTCCGGTGGAGAGCAGCAGCGGGTAGTGATTGGCCGGGCTTTGCTCAATGAGCCTCTTTTGTTAGTAGCTGATGAGCCTACCGGTAACCTTGATCCCCAGGTTTCCCTGGGTATCCTGGAGCTATTCAAAGAGATCAACCGAAGCGGTACGGCGGTGCTGATGGCTACCCACAACCATGAATTTATCAGGCATTACCCCGCCCCGGTCCTCAAATGCGAGCATGGCCGCCTCCTTGATTCCCGCCGGGAGAAATTTGAACTTTCTACCTTTTTCTAAGCCCTGGTGCCGCTTGCTTAGACCCGCCAGGGCTAAAATTCGTCTCCTTTTTTCTATTATACTTTTGCAATCCCACCGGCTGATGCTTGTTCCTGAGCAGAAGATATTGTGCATGCCGATCATGCCATAACATCAGCTTGGCTGAAAACTACCTGGCATCCTGTAAAAAAGCAGTAAAGCAGCTAGCAAAAATCAGCGTGAAAATTGCGTATGTTTACGGCTTACTTAGCTCTTTCAGCCAGAAAATAGAAAAAGACAGACGGGGTATTTCAGCATATGAAAAAAAGAAAACTTTCTCGCTGGTTTATAGGCATAGCAGGTACCCTGATTGGTATCTTACTGCTGCTTCAGGCTGCTTTTTTCTTTTTTGGCAATGAGATCTTCAAAGAATCCATTCTCTTAGGCTTTCGCCAGTACGGCTCTACTTACGAGGAAGAAAGACGACCCGAACTGGACTTTGACAATCTCAGCTTCAACCTGATCAATGGCAGTTTTTCCCTTACCGGATTGCAGCTTTCTTTGTACCTGGAGGACAGGCCGAACGCAGATCATCTCAAGCTGATGGTGCCTGAAGTGCAGGTGAATGGCCTGGGTCTGGAGGATTTTTTCAGGAACCAAAGACTACAACTCAAAGAGGTAGCACTGATCGGGCCGGAAATACAACTGATGCAGATACATAAACCTACCGATAGCAGCCGTGCCGAGGAGGTGCTCCGGAAAATTTCGGCACGTATATCTGCATCAGTAAGGCAGTATCTACGCTCATTTTCGGTAGATAGGGTGGAGGTCAGGCAGGCTACGCTGTTTGTACTCGAGCAGCGCAAAAAGTCCGATGCCAGTTTTCTGCATAATAAGTTTCATGCGCAGGAAATCAGCATTCGCCTGGATGACTTTAGCATTGACAGGCTCCATAACCAAGAGGAGCAGCGGCTTTTCTTTTCTGAAAACCTTAGTTTTACCCTGGGAAACTACCATTGGCTACTTCCTGACAGTTCTTACCTTTTCAGGGCAGATACCCTGGGCTTCTCCACAGCAGGGCAGTCACTCTTTCTTCTCGGCGCTGAGATGTATCCTCTGGAAAAAAAAGACAGCAGCTCGCTGAGCATCAGCATACGACTGCCTGAACTTCAGCTGCGTGGGTTGAACGTAGAGCAATTGTATCACGATAGCCTGCTGAGGGCTGATGAGCTGCTTTTCAGACAGGGGGAGATTGACGTTGTACTAAACCGACGCGATACCTTAAGCCAGGGTAGGGTATTTCACCTCTCATCTCTGCATGCCGATAGTCTATACGGCTATTTACCGCCATTCCTCAAAGAAGCCGCTCTGAAAAGGCTACAGTTTACAGAGACCAGGCTAAGCATCAAAGAAAAGAGTGATAGCATTCCGCTCCTGCAGATAGGCAGTATGGAGGCCCAACTGGCTGGATTCAGGCTTGATACGCTCAGCGTAACAGATAGCCTTCCCGAACTTTTTCCGGCTGACAGCCTGGTTTTTTCTTTAAATCACTTGGAGGTTTTGCTCCCTGACCGGAAGCATAAGCTTGCCACCCGGCAGCTGGAGATGCACATGGAACGGCAAAGTTCTTACCTGGCTGACATGCGATTTGACAGCCTGAGCCTCAGACCTGGCACAGACTCCCCGGAGCAACTCCTGCAGCAGCCTCCACAAAAACCTGTGGCTTATTTTCTTGACCTCCCTTTTCTGGGAATGTATGGTGTGCAGCTCAGCACCCTGAGTCAATGGCAGGCTGCTGCCCTGGACAGTATCTACCTGCAAAGTCCTGATTTCAGGATCGTCAATTTTGCCGCTGAGTCCATCGGACGGCAGGCATCGGGGCAGCATGCCGTACAACTACCTGGTGATACCACTACGGATGAGACAATCAGAACGCTACTGCATGACTGGAGCCATGCCCGCCTCAATTTTGCACCTGTCATTGTGCCAGGTGATTCTGCCGCCTGGTTGCAGTGGCTGGCCGCTGGCAGGATACAGCTAGATAGCGGGCAGCTCAGCATCATGAAAGCTAAGCCTGATATGAGCGGCTATACTGAGATCACTCAGATTGATACATTTTATGCTTATATCAACAACATCCGTATAGACCATCTGCCCGACGATTCTCTCTGGAGATCGGACGACGGCAGGGTAGCGGTAAGGGCGGCTGATGTGGATATTTTTTTGAGGAACAGTCGCTTCAGGTTACCGGGTAAGAGGGGAGAGGGCGGTTCATTATTTATTGAGGATGCCCGCATGAATACGCTGGCACAGGAGGTTTATTTACGCAATCTGTATTTTGAGGCTACACCCGGGCGGCCTCCTGCCACTGATCTCTGGCTGGAGCGCATGCATCTTCCTTACGTGCGGCTTGATGGTATAGATATCAGGCGCTGGTACCGTGAGCAGGAAGCCCAGGCTGACCGGCTCAGTATTTACGCACCGGAGCTGCTGCTGAACTACCAGAAACTTGCCCGGAAGTCAGCTGTATCTTTTGATATCACCAATCTTTATCCGCAGCTCTCAGACTATCTCGAAAGCCTGGCAGTGCAGCATATCCAAATGCAGGATGCCAGCACATTGATAAAAAGTGTAAGCGAGGGAGCTTATGATACCCTCTTTCAGGCTGAACGGCTTTCGCTCCAGATGTATAATTTCCGGCTGGACGCTGGCAGCAGGATGAACCGTATCCGGCCCTTTTATGCTCATAACCTGCTTGTGAAGGCCGATAGCTGGCAGTGGCATTTCCTGGATGCGCCTCAGGATCAGCTTATACGTGGGCTGAAGGCTGCTCAGTTTCGCTACGATGCCCTGGAAAGCCAGCTGGATATAGCAAAACTACAGACCATCACCACCGGGTTGCCGTCTGCTGATATGCTCAGATACCAGCTCAGTTGCCAAAAGATCAAGATAGACGATATAGATCCCTACCGGCTTATCAAAAAGCAGGAACTATACGTGGGCAGGCTGATTGCCAGCAAAGCAGCTTTGGAAATGGAGCAATTGGACAGGCATGGTGATGATGATTCAGAGGCTTCTCTTTCCTGGGAGTCTCTGCAGCCCGACCTGAACCGCCTGCTCAATGAGCGGCTCAGGCAGATAGAAATCAGTTCACTACAGATAAACAAGGGAAAAGTCAGCCTTTTGCGCAAGGTAGCGGCCGACACCAGCCTCTATGCCCGCCTGCGTGAAATCAATCTGCAGGCCAGAGATATCAGGATTGACGGTCAAGAGTACAGGCATATGCACAAAATGCTGTATGCTGAGGAGGTGGATCTTGATATCAAAGCCTCACATTTACAG
Organism: Cyclobacteriaceae bacterium; assembly: GCA_046541235.1. Classification (GTDB taxonomy): domain Bacteria; phylum Bacteroidota; class Bacteroidia; order Cytophagales; family Cyclobacteriaceae; genus Catalinimonas. The sequence continues at coordinate 22,650 of JBKHDR010000010.1, forward strand.
TTTACCCATCCTGAAAAGAAACAGTGGCTTCGTGCCACTGAGCTGCGGGTCATGGGTAGTGATTCTTATGTTTCTGCCGGTAATTTTGAGCTGATACCTTCACCGGGAACCCGGCCTACCTTTAGCCTGCAAAGCAGCCAGCTGGATATAAGAGGCCTGGATTTTCGTAAGGCTTTTCTGTACGGAGAACTACAGGTGCAGCAGATAGGTCTGAAATCGCCGGTATTACAGCTGTATGTAAATCCTTCTGGTAAGCAGCAACTTAAAGACTATCCTGCCTCATTGCATCATTACATTTCGCCATACCTGAAAAGTATCAACCTAAGCCGACTGGGTTATGAGCAGGGTATATTACGGGTTTTGAACAGAGATAGCAAACAGCTGATGCTGGAACTACCTGAGTTAGAAGCCGAGCTAAGCCGCTTCCATCTGGATCAGGCCGCTTACGAGAGAGAGATCAGGCAGCTAAACCCTGGTAATGAAGGACTATTTTTCTGCCATGATATACAGGCTGAGATCCCCGGTTATAATTTTGATGTGGATGATGGTTGCTACCAGGTCAGTTTCGGCAGGATCAGCCTTTCTAGCGGCGACGCTGCCATGGACGTGGAAGACCTGCGGCTATTGCCTCAACAGGGCCAAACGGAAGTACTGGAAAAATGCGATGAGTCCAGAACTATTGTAAATACCGAGGTGGAGAGCGTCAGCCTGAGAGGGGTTAATTTCAGGAAGCTGTTGCGGCAGAAATACCTGGATGTGGAAGATGTGCTGGTAAACGAACCCATGCTGAAAGCCTATCATGATAAGCGTAAAGCTGCTGGTGGCACAAGGGTAAGGCCTCTTCACCAGGAGATGCTGCTGCAAATGAAGCAGGAAATGAATATAAAGAGACTACGCATACAGGATGGTTATATCAGCTACGCAGAGCGGGCTGCAGAAGGAGAGGAAGACGGGGTCATCACCTTTGAGAATATCAATGCAAACCTGCGCCATCTTACCAATGACCGTCGGCTCTGGAAAGACAGCCTTTACATGAGTATGGACATAATCACCGAAGTGATGGGAGAGGGAGATTTACGTCTAAGTTTCCAGTTTCCGCTGGCTGATGACTCTCTTCAGTTTTCGGCATCGGGAAACCTGGGCCCGATGGACCTTACCGCCTTCAACCGCATCCTGGAGCCGGTAGCTTTTGTTCACATCAAAGAGGGTACCTCGGAAAGCCTGAAGTTTGCTTTTACCGGGAACCGCTACCGTAGTAATGGCGTCTTGCGCTTCAGGTACAATGATTTGAGCATACTGATGCTGGATAAACAGAGAGGACGCGTGGGCTTTGACGAAAAGCTGGGCTCCTTTATTGCCAATGCCTTTGTACTAAAGGCCAGCAATCCTAAAGGAGCCTTTATGCGCATCGGGAAGATTGATTATGAAAGAGACGGTGCTAAAGCTATGTTTCATTACTGGTGGCACAGCCTGTTGACGGGAATCAAATCCAGCATCATGAACGAGAAAGAGACGGAGAAGACCCGTGATTTTTCAAGCTGGAAAACTAAGCCTGATCAATAGGACGCAGACCTTTCTGCCGGGCTATCTCCAGCATGTATTGATAAGCCTCGCCTCTGGAATTACTGATTTTTCCATCCAGGATAGCCTCGCGTATCTCATTCTTGATGTCCCCCACCACCCTGGAAGGCCTCAGCCCGAAGGTTTTCATAATATCTTCACCACTGACGGGCGGCTGGAAATTACGCATCTGGTCTTTTTCCTCTACTTCCACCATTTTGGCGGCTACTTTATCAAAATTACTGAGATAGCGCAGTTTTTTACTGTAGTTTTTGGAGGTAATATCAGCCCGGCAGAGTTTCATCAGGTCATCTACGTCATCGCCCGCTTCATAGAGCAGGCGGCGAATGGCCGAGTCAGTCACCTCATCTTTAACCAGTGCGATAGGCCGCAGGTGCAGGCGCACCAGTTTCTGTACATACTTCATCTTGTGGTCTAGCGGCAGCTTAAACCTGCGAAATATAGGAGGCACCATACGGGCGCCTTTATCCTCATGCCCATGGAAAGTCCAGCCTACCTGTTTGTCATAGCGCTTGGTGGCAGGTTTGGCAATATCATGCAGAATAGCCGCCCAGCGGAGCCAGAGGTTATCAGAAACTTCTGCCACATTATCCAGCACCTGCAGGGTATGGTAAAAATTATCTTTATGGGAGCGGCCTTCTACCGTTTCTACCCCCTGCAGGGCTACCAGTTCGGGAAAGATAATCTCCAGGAGTTTAGCATGGTACAGCAGCTTAAAGCCATAGCTTGGAGTGGGAGAGAGAATGATTTTATTAAGCTCATCACTGATACGCTCCTGGGATACAATTTTGATCCTTTCGGCATGGCTGATAATAGCGTCAAAGGTTTGAGGCGTAATGTCAAAACCCAGCTGAGAAGCAAAGCGTACGGCCCGCATCATACGCAGGGGGTCATCAGAAAAGGTGATTTCGGGGTCAAGAGGCGTACGGATCTGTTTGCGCTTCAGATCCTTCACTCCTTCAAAAGGATCTATGAGTTGCCCGTAATCCTCATGTTGGAGGCTGATAGCCAGGGCATTGATGGTAAAGTCGCGGCGGTTCTGATCATCCTGCAGGCTGCCTTCGCTGACCTCTGGCTTACGGGATGTAGAGCGGTAAGATTCTTTGCGTGCTCCTACAAATTCCAGCTCTATATCCCGAAAATGCAGCATGGCGGTACCAAAGTTTTTGAACACGCTTACCTGGGTGCGCACGTTCTCCTGTTGCTCTATCCTTCGGGCTACCTCTTTGGCCAGGCTGATACCGTTGCCCAGGCAGACCACGTCTATGTCTTTGGAGGCGCGTTTGAGTATCAGGTCTCTTACATACCCTCCCACTACATAAGCTGGCAGCTGAAGAGAGGCAGCAGCATCGGCTATGAGTTTAAAAACCGGATTTTTCTCAAGGGTAGATTTGAAATTCATCATAAAAGCACAAAATAGCTGATCCTGAAAGCAAAAAAATGACCTGGCACTACAAAGGTTACAGAAAACCTGTTGACATGCAATTTAATCAATCCTGCTAGCGCATAAAAGTGAAGCTTTCGTCAGCAAAAAGTTTCATGGTTTTGACCTTATCATGCGGGCTGCCAGCCTCCCGGCAATCTACCGTATGATCGGTTTGTCCTTTAAGCAATGGGGCAGCCGACGATTTCAGCCGGAAGGTAATCAGAGGGCCATGCTGCCTGACAACTTGCTGCAGCTTAGGCTGAGTGACCAGCCGCAGACTGAGGCCAGGGTAAGGGTCTTCAAAAGGAGGATAGTATTTTTTCTGAGGAAAAATAAGCTCCAGGGGTTCTTCTGCATACTCTAGCATATCCCAGGCAAGCTGGGGGATGTGCTGCACAAACACATGCAGCTCTTCTTCCCGGCCTATCCAGATCGTATAGGAAGGCAGTTCGTCCTTGGCAAAATGAGTATGGTATTTTCCGTAAAGAGCCTGTACCTGCTCAGCGGCAAAGGCATTGACGGCCAGTACATTTTCTGGCGTATGGAGCAGCAGCAAACTGCTGTTAGATCGTGCTTTCAAAAGATAAAGTAGTATGAAACGGCTCTGAATTTTACAGCAAATCAAATCAATTTAGCTGAAACGATGCCTGTTCTTTTCAGATAAATTTACTTGACAAACTGCTTGAGCCAGTTTCTGGCCTCTTCTTCCTGTCTGAAAATCTTGATAGGAATAGCAGTCTTGAAAATAGTCAGATAAGCGGTGAGCATGATTCTGCAGATATGGTCAGATTCAACAATACCCATAGCACTGATCCTGTCAAGGCCGTGGGTAAACAAATACTCTCTTCCTGCTTTATCAACGTTCATAATAGGAGTGCTGAGCACCATGCCCGGATAGGGTTCATGGCCAAAGTGTTTCATACGGAGCCTGACGATCTCTTTGGCATCTTCCAGTGTGATATCGCGGTCTTTATGGTAATTACAAACTACCACGCCATCTTTCCAGTAGGCATCAAAATGTTTGGAATAAAGAGGTTGATGAGGCGGTTTAGTAGTCTTTCTTAGGGTTGATGAAGACATGATTCTTAAAAACTTTAGAAAATGTTGACGTAAATCTCAAATCAGCCAACTGAATCGGGCTGATAAGATTTGAGCAGTCAGCAACTGTATCAAATCAATTTCAAAATACAAAATAAAAGAGAAGGGTTCCCTAAGTTCTCCGGAATGAGGATAAGATTTTTTTTGTATTTAATTTAGCCATGAGATTTTCGTGAGCTTTTCCCAGAATTTTACCTTGGCTCAAATATAAATACCTAAATTTTTTTTGGTTAAGTGAAATACAAAATTGCTGCGCTTCCCCTTCTGATCTTAATACTTATTTCGCTGATTTTGTCTCTAATTCTGGCAATACTTCTATTTCTACCCTGATGTTATTTTTGGCCTGGGGCGAGTCAATTTCATATAGCAGCTTTTTGCCTCCCCAGCCGATAGTTTCTATTCTGTCGGCGGCAATTCCCTTACTTAGCAGGTAGCTTTTGATGGTCTCGGCGCGGTAAAATGAGAGCTTACGTGAACTGACTCCTCTTTTGGTAAACTCCCTGGTGCGCATCACATCAAAATAGTTCTTGGCTTCTTCCTTAAATAAATAGGTTTTACCTCGTGAATTACCATTGGTATGACCATGAAGGCGTATCCTGATGTTTTCTTCTCTCTGTAGGTATTTGTAAAGTTCTTCAAGTTCATAGCGGGAATGTTCCCGCATCACGGAGGAGTTGCCGTAAAAGTAGGTATTATACATCACCTGTATATCACCCGGCTGCAGTTTGTCCATTTCTATATCCACATAAAGCGTATCGTTGCTGAAGGATGTATAGCTGCTACTGTTACTGTCAGCAGGCGGAAAACTCAGGTCTAATTGCTTTTTGCGGTAACCAATAGCTTCTGCAATGAGCTGTACTGTATCCTGAGGCACCTCGTCTTTTTTGATCTTCCACTCTGTCTGCCGGTCCAGGTCAGCAATCAGGCTGGCTTGGTCGCCATCAACCACTTGTAAATCTGCAGCTACTGTTCTGCCATCATCCTTATTGGTAACCCTGAACACCATCTTATAACTTTCTATCTCAGCGGTTTCAGTCGGTGTCTGCGCTGTTCCTTTCACCCCCTGGCCTGTAGGCTGAAGACCAGTGCTCTTCATGGTTTCCGTTGCCTGTATATCCAGGTCGTTTTCCTGCTGGCTCACGTTGAGTACCCAGGCATCTTCAAAAACTTCCATACTGCGAAGCTCCAGGCACTGGGCTACGGCATCTTCTTTTTTATCTCCTTTGTATACGTAGACGTAAAAGAAGCCTTTTGGCTCATGAAATTTATAGGTGACATTCAGGCCAAAGGCCTTGGCTTTGGCAGAAAAACGCTGGGCATTTTTCTGGTATTCAAAAACACCAATTATTACATAGCTACCCTCCTGCAGCTTATCAGGTTCATTACTCGGTGGAGGTTCATGGTGGGGCGAGCGACTAGGGTGTGCGTCAACACCGGCAAAAGAAGTGATCAGTACTATCAACAGCAGTAATATGATGGGGCGACTATTTTTCATGATCAAGACAAGGGTAAATTTCTGATGGTGTTGCAAATCCCGTGAACTTGGACTAATATTCCACTTAAACTTTACTTTAAACATTGCCTGTGTAATATCTGATAATCAGGACAATACATTAAATTTAACTTATTTTATTCTTTATAGGCTATTTCCATGATTTTAAGAATAAGCTCTACATTTGACAAGACCGGAAGCAGCAGCTTTTTGTGGTGGTTTTTCTTTCTGCTGATCATAAGCGGCTGCCAGACAGCCATTGAAAGTGACAGCTTTGACGTATCTCAGCGTATTAGCACCGAACAGCTCAGGCAACACATCCTTACCCTGGCCTCCGATGAATTTGAAGGTCGCCTGCCTTCATCTCCCGGAGAGGAAAAGACGGTGGCTTATCTTGAAAATGCTTTTCGTGAAATGGGTTTACAACCCGGAAACGGAGACTCTTACCTGCAGGAAGTGCCTTTGGTGTCTATCAATGCCAGCCCGGTAGGCCCACTCACCATCAGCGGACAGGAGCAAACCATGTCCCTGGAGTACCGGGAGGACTTTGTGGCCCTGACGCGAAGGGTAAGTGAAAGTGTGGAGGTTAATGAGTCAGAACTGGTTTTTTGCGGTTTTGGCATAGTGGCTCCTGAATATGGATGGAATGATTATGAGGGAATAGATATGACAGGAAAAACGGCCGTGGTGCTGGTCAATGACCCGGGCTTCGGCAGCGAGGATACTACCTTTTTTAAGGGCAATACCATGACCTACTACGGCCGCTGGACCTACAAGTATGAGGAAGCTGCCAGGCAGGGCGCCGAAGGAATAATTATTGTGCATAATACAGCTCCGGCTGGTTACCCCTGGGGTGTGGTTCGTAGCAGCTGGACGGGTAAGGCCCTCTACCTGCGGCCTGAAAACAACAATGAAGACCGCTGTGCTTTTGAAGGCTGGGTGACCACCGAGGTAGCTAAAGATATTTTTGCCCTGGCAGGCATGGACGCCAACTACCTGGGAATGGCCCGTAAGCCAGGTTTCAAGCCTGTACCACTCGGAATCACTGCTTCACTGATGCTGAACGCCAGCTATGAATTTTCTACTTCCAGCAATGTCATAGCCATCAGGGAGGGTAGCGAATATCCTGATGAATACATCATCTATACCGCCCACTGGGATCATATTGGTATCAATGAAGCGGTAGATGGAGATTCTGTCTATAACGGAGCCCTGGATAATGCCAGTGGAACTGCTGTACTGCTGGAAATTGCCGAAGCCTTTGCCAGCATGGAAAAAGCACCGGAACGTTCCCTAGTCTTTCTGGCCGTTACTGCCGAGGAGCAGGGGCTGCTGGGTTCGGAATACTATACCAATCATCCTATCTACCCGCTTGACAATACGGTAGCTAACATTAATATGGATGGCATCTGGTTTCTGGGGCCTATGAAAGACCTTACCGTGGTGGGCTACGGTCAGTCTGAACTGGATGAATATGCCGAGGCTGCCGCACAGGAACAGGGGCGCTATATTCAGCCCGACCCTCAGCCTGAGAAAGGCTATTTCTTTCGTTCTGACCATTTCAACTTTGCCAGGGTAGGAGTGCCAGCTCTCTACGCCAGTGGAGAATCAGAGCATGCTGAAAAGGGAAGAGAATGGACCAAAGACCGTAACCTGGCTTGGGTACAGCAGAATTACCACCAGCCTTCTGATGAATATGTACCCGAAGAGTGGAATTTTGAAGGCATGGTAAATGATGCAAAGCTGCTCTTCAATATTGGGTACAAACTGAGCAATGAGCGGAATTTCCCCGAGTGGAAGGAAGGCTCGGAGTTCAAGGCGGCCAGAAAGAGATAAAACCAAATTCTCGTAAAGCGCAGAAACTCAGGCTCTCGCGCTTTTTCGTTTTTATGCCAAACTTTAATCTATTTAATTGGTATAGTGTTGTTACACAGCAGGAAATTCGTAATTTTGCAAAAAATTTAAGGGCGCTTTTGCCCATTAATGACATGTTTAACTAAAACCGCCGGGTCGATCGCTCGTGAGCCGGTGTGTAAGCAGAGCAAATCTAATTAGTATGGCTGAACAAAAGACAAAAGAAGGTTTTGATTGGGATCAGGCCGATCAGAGAGGTTTTGGTGAAGAGTACACAGCAGAAGAAAGAGCCAACATGGCTTCTATGTACGATGACACACTGACCCAGGTAAACGAAAATGAAGTAGTAAAAGGTACCGTAGTAGGTATCAACGACAGGGATGTGATTTTGAACATCGGCTTTAAGTCTGACGGTTTGATATCAGCTTCTGAATTTCGCGACATGCCCGACCTGAAGGTGGGTGATGAAGTAGAAGTATACGTAGAAGAGCAGGAAGATGCTCAGGGGCAGTTGATCCTGTCTCGTAAGAAAGCTAAGATCGTAAAAGCCTGGGAAAGAATAGAAGGTGCGCTTGAGCACGACCAGGTGATAGAAGGTACCGTGAAACGTCGTACCAAAGGCGGTCTGATCTGCGATATTTATGGCGTAGAGGCTTTCCTTCCCGGCTCACAGATTGATGTGAAGCCTATCCGCGACTTTGATGTTTTTGTAGGTAAGAAGATGGAAGTGAAGGTCGTCAAGATCAATGCTGCCAATGACAACGTAGTGGTATCGCACAAAGTCCTGATCGAGAAAGACCTGGAAGAGCAGAAGGCTAAGATCCTTAACAACCTTGAAAAAGGTCAGGTACTCGAAGGTGTGATCAAGAATATGACCAACTTCGGTGTATTTATTGACCTGGGTGGCGTAGATGGCCTGCTCCATATTACTGATATTTCGTGGGGTAGGATCAACCACCCTGAAGAAGTGCTTGAACTAGACCAGAAAGTCAACATCGTAGTGCTTGATTTTGATGATGAGAAGAGACGTATATCTCTGGGTATGAAACAGTTAACACCTCATCCTTGGGATTCATTATCAGAAGAAATTCAGGTGGGCTCTAAGGTAAAAGGTAAGATTGTTAACGTAGCTGACTATGGTGCGTTCCTAGAGATCATGCCAGGCGTTGAGGGTCTTATTCACGTTTCTGAAATGTCATGGTCACAGCACCTGCGCAACCCTCAGGACTTTATCAGCATCGGCGATGAACTGGAAGCCGTCGTGCTTACCCTGGATCGCGATGACCGTAAGATGTCGCTGGGTATCAAGCAGCTTACTGAAGACCCCTGGACCAAGCAAGACCTGCTTACCAAGTATGCCATCGGTACCCGTCATAAAGGCATCGTACGTAACCTGACCAATTTTGGTCTTTTTATAGAACTTGAAGAAGGCATCGACGGCCTGGTGCACGTGTCAGACCTGTCATGGACCAAAAAAGTGAAGCATCCTTCTGAGTTTACCAAAGTAGGAGAAGAACTGGAAGTACAGGTTCTTGAACTGGATGTGGATAACCGTCGCCTGGCGCTGGGGCATAAGCAACTGGAGGAGAATCCCTGGGATACCTTTGAGGATATTTTCCCGGTAGGCTCAGTGCATAAAGGTACCCTGATCAATAAAGTTGACAAAGGTGCCCTGGTAGAACTGCCTTATGGTATTGAAGGCTTTGCCAGCCATAAGCATCTCAAAAAAGAGGATGGTTCTGAGCCTGAACTCGGAGAAACGTTAGATTTTAAAGTAGTAGAATTCTCGAAAGATGACCGTAGAATTGTGCTTTCGCACATCAATGTCTATAGCGAAACTGAAGAGAAAGCAACTGCCACGCCTCCTGACATGACAGGTGGCAAGAAGAAAAAGCCTCAGCCCAAGAAGAAAGCTTCTGGAAGTGGAGGAGGAGAAGGCGACCGTTCTACTCTCGGTGATCTTGAAGCCTTATCCAGCCTGAAAGAGCAGATGCAGGAAGAGCAGCAGAAGGCAGCTCAGCAGAAAATGGACAAGAAGGAAGCACAAAAGAAAAGCGCCAATAATGAGAGCGAGGACGAGTCTTCTGAAGACTAATAGATTATTTTAGATAAAGGAAAGGGGGATTTTTTCCTCTTTCCTTTTTTATTTTGGAATAAGTCGGCAAGTTTACTAGATTTGCACACTCTAACAAGGTCGCGTGGCCGAGCGGTTAGGCAGAGGTCTGCAAAACCTCCTACAGCGGTTCAAATCCGCTCGCGACCTCATTCCAAAAAAACCCGGTTTCATCCGGGTTTTTTTTTACTATCCAATTAAAAGGTCGTTGATATTGTATGTCTGACTAAGCTAAAGAAGGGTATTATTGTGCTTTCTTATAAGCTGTCCGTGCATTCATTTTTCTTGCAGTCAGAGCAGGCAAAACCAACCAAATCTTTTCCTTCTGGATGCTGTCTAGCAGTTCCTTTGGTCAATTATTTATACTTATTCTAAATTGATGTATCGCTCTCTTAAATGATGAACTAAGTGTCTGATTTTCAAATTATTGTGGAGTGATTAAGGTTCAATCAAAGCATGTACCAATTATAGAAAAATATGTTTGAAATCATAGTATCGCATATTACTTTTGTGGGTGTTAAAAATCACGGGAAATAATGTTGAAAAATAGATTAGACTGGCAAATTAGCAGGCACTGCTCGCTTCGTTTCTTATCCTCCATTATCTGTCTCACCTTATTATTTGGTTATGGTAGCTCGTTTGCGCAAGACGATGCTGCCGCAGATACGGCAGCTGCCGAAGCAGATGCTCCTGCTGCCTCTGCAGATGGGATACCATCTGATCCTGAAGTGATCAGCGCAGGAGAGTCGCTTTTTAATAATAATTGTACGGTATGTCATGCCATCAACGAAGTGGTGGTTGGGCCTGCTCTCAAAAACGTTCATGAGAGGCAGTCTCTTCCTTGGCTTATCTCTTTTATCCAAAATTCACAGAAGGTAATTCAGAGTGGTGATGATTATGCAGTTAACCTGTACAATGAGTATAACAAGACACTCATGCCTTCCTTTGACTATTCGGAAGAGGAAGTTACCTCCATCATTGCTTACATCAAAGCTGAATCAGCAGCCCCCGCACAAACCGCTGATGTAGCTGCTCCGGCAGATGGGGCTCCTGCAGCGGCAGCTGACGGAGAGGGTGGCATCCCTTCACAGTATCTTACCATCATATTGGTAGGCTTGCTGTTGATTCTGGTGCTGATCCTTCTGGTACTGGTACTGATTATCTCTGTTCTTACTCGCTTCCTGAAGCAGCGCGATGACCTGGATGAGGAAGATAAGGAGATACTTGACCAGGGTGTTAAAGTAGGAAAACTGGTGAAGAGCAGATCGTTTATCGGGATCTCAACCTTTCTCTTTATGTCAATTGCTATTAAACTGGTGATTGACGGCTTGTATTCAGTGGGTATCCAACAGGGATACCAGCCCAAGCAGCCCATAGCTTTCTCACACGCACTGCATGCGGGGCAGTATGAAGTCCAGTGTCAGTATTGCCACACCGGTGTGATGAAAGGCAAATCGGCCAATATTCCCTCAGCCAATATCTGTATGAACTGCCATCAGCAGATTAAAACAGAATCACCCGAAATTCAGAAGATATATGCTGCAATTGATTTTGACCCCGATACACAAACTTACGGAAACAACAAGAAGCCTATTGAATGGGTCAGAATTCATAACCTGCCTGATCTGGCTTATTTTAATCATGCGCAACACGTGAATGTGGGAGGAATAGAATGCCAGACCTGCCATGGCCCTATTGAGGAAATGGAAGTGGTATATCAGTATTCAAAACTTACCATGGGGTGGTGTATTAACTGTCACCGTGAAACCCAGGTCAATGCTGAAGACAACGAGTATTATGACAAGCTGCTTGAACTCCATGAAGCTGCCAATCAGACCGAACCTCTCAGGGTGGAAAGCATTGGTGGTCTTGAGTGTTCCAAGTGTCACTATTAATACCTCTCTTTATTCATTTCACGTTTAGCATTTATTCAATTAGATAAAGATGGCGAATAAAAAAATATATTGGAAAGGTCTGGAGCAACTCAAGAATGATCCCGAGTTTGTTAAAAACGCTGAAAGAGAGTTTCCTGAGTACCTCCCTATAGATGAGAATAAGCGTAATGGGAATGATTCGTCAGCGGGAAGTTCTCGTAGAGACTTTCTTAAGATGATGGGTTTTGGTATCAGTGCAGCTACCCTTGCAGCCTGCGAGGCTCCTATTCGTAAAGCCATACCCTATGTTGTGAAACCGGTTGATGTTGATCCATCTATACCTAATTACTATGCTTCTACTTACCTGGAAGGCGGAGACTACTGTAGTATTGTGGTTAAGACACGTGAAGGACGTCCGATCAAAGTAAGAGGTAATGAAAGGTCAAGTGTGAGCCTGGGTAGTACCAGTCCTCAGGTAGAAGCTTCTGTCCTCTCTTTATATGACAAGCAAAGATACCTGGGGCCCCTGATTGCTGGGGAGCCTACTACCTGGGACGACCTGGATGCTGAGGTAACGAGTGCGCTGAGAAACAGTAGCCGTACCGCACTGGTAAGCTATACTGTCATGAGTCCCTCTACCCAGGCGGCCATTAATACCCTGACGCAGGCTTATCCGGGGATGACGCATATTATGTACGACCCTCAGGCTGCCGAAGGATTGCTGGATGCACATCAGCAGGCAACCGGAAGTCGCGTTATTCCTACTTATGACTTCAGCAAAGCTGATGCGATTGTAAGTTTCAGTGCTGATTTTCTGGCTTCATGGATCGCCCCCATCACCTTTGCCAGGCAGTATGCTCAAACACGTAAAGTAAGTCAGCGTAAGCAGGTGATGTCTCGTCATTATCAGTTTGAGGCTAATCTTTCTCTTACAGGTGCCAATGCTGATTACCGCACTGCTATCAAACCCTCTGAAGAAGGTAAAGTCATTGCCATGCTTTATAATATGCTGGCAGGTAAAGCTGGCAGGCCGGCAGTTTCAGGTGTCGGTGAAATGGAGGAAGTAGCGCATCTGCAGGATGCAGCAAATTACCTCTGGGCTAATAGAGGGAAATCTCTTGTAATAGCTGGTTCAAATGATACAGCAGTTCAGAGCATGATCATAGCTATCAATGAAATGCTTGGTAACTATGGTAATACCCTTGACCTCAATCGTCCTTCTTACTACAGAAAAGGTAATGCCAGTGAGATGGCTCAATTTGTAAACGATGCAGCTGCAGGACGTTACGATGCTGTTATTTTCTATGACTGTAATCCGGTATATGATTTCTTTGGAGGCAATACTCTGGCTTCAGCGCTTGAAAAAGTGAAGGTGAAAATCAGTACCAGTGACAGACCTGATGAAACGGCTGCCCTTTGTAGTTTGATCGCACCAAATCATCATTATCTTGAGTCATGGAATGATGCCGAACCCCAGCGCGCTAAATTCAGCCTTGCCCAGCCTGCCATTACTCCTATATTTAACACCCGGCAGGCACAGTCATCTTTTCTTACCTGGGCAGGTAACCAGGAAACAGACTATTACAGTTTCCTGAAAGAAAACTGGAGAAACACCCTCTTTACAGCGCAGAACGCAGAATCTGATTTTGATCGTTTCTTTGATCTGGTACTTTACGATGGAGCTATAGATTTTGATGAATCCGTTCCTTCGCCTGGTGTAAATGCCACAGCTGCCTCTGTTAGAAGCATCAACGTAGATGTCAATGCTGCTGCCAGCGCCATCAGACAGAACTATAGCAACGCCGGAGATCTTGAACTGGTCATTTATCAGAAAGTCACTGTCGGAAATGGTCGCCACGCGAATAACCCCTGGCTTCAGGAGATGCCTGATCCTATTACCAAAGCCTGCTGGGATAATTACTTGCTGGTAGCACCTTCGATGGCAGAAAGTCTGGGCTTAAGTTTCAATGATGGTAAGACACAACTGGCCAGGCTGACAGTGGGAGAGCAATCAGTGGTGCTACCCGTAATGGTGCAGCCCGGACAAGCAAAAGGTACGGTGGGTATAGCTGTAGGTTATGGCCGCACAGTTGCCGGTAAAGTTGCGGATGGTATAGGTGTAAATGCTTATCCACTGGCTAGCAAAGTGGGAAATAACTTCGTTTACAGCCATGCTAACGTTAGCCTGGAAGTATTAGATGAGACTTACCAGATTGCCCAGACTCAGACACATGAGACTTTCATGGGCAGAGAAACCATCATACAGGATGCGCTGCTTACCCAATACCAGCGTGACCCCAAAGCCGGTCGTTATGAAGTGAAAATTGCGACTTCAGAAGGTCCTAAAGATCCGGAAACTATCTCTCTCTGGAAGGGGCACAAATATCCCAACCACCACTGGCATATGATCATTGACCTGAACAGCTGTATCGGCTGTAATGCCTGCGCGGTCGCCTGTCAGGTGGAAAATAATGTACCTGTAGTAGGTCGTCAGGAAGTGATCAATCGTCGTGAGATGCACTGGCTGCGTATTGACCGTTACTATAGCAGTGATGAGGTAGAAGACTGGAGAGGTATGGAAAAAGCTTCAGAGAATCCTGAAGTGACCTTCCAGCCTATGCTCTGCCAGCAGTGTAACAATGCTCCCTGCGAGACTGTATGTCCGGTTGTGGCAACAACCCACAGCTCAGAAGGTCTTAACCAGATGACCTATAACAGGTGTATCGGAACTCGTTATTGTGCCAACAACTGTCCATACAAAGTAAGAAGGTTTAACTGGTTTAAATACCATGACAACGAAAAATTTGCCAGTGTCAACACGCCTATGAACAATGACCTGGGCAAAATGGTACTTAATCCAGACGTGACTGTCAGAGCACGTGGAGTTATGGAAAAATGTACCTTCTGTGTACAGAGAATCCAGCATGGTAAACTAGAAGCCAAAAAAGAAGGACGCAGACCTTTGGATGGTGAAATCAACACCGCCTGTGCAGAGTCCTGTCCTACCAATGCCATCACTTTTGGTGATCTTAATGATCCTGAAAGCCGCGTTTCCCAAATGCTGGCAGAAGAAATGGAAGGGCGTGCTTACCGAGTTCTCCATGAGATCAATACCAGCCCGAATATCTGGTATCTGACTAAAATTAGAAATAAAGATGAAGAGACCCCTAATGCATAAAGCCATATAAATAAAAATTATTATGGATATTACTTCCTCAGTTCGTAAGCCACTAGTAACAGGTGGTAAAACTATACATGATGTAACAGAAGATGTTTGTCGCCATGTAGAAGGCAAGCCTACCATTCCCTGGCTGCTGGCGCTGGCCACTTCTCTAGGCTTATTGACCATAGGTGCTATAGCTTTATTCTATACCCTGTGGGAAGGAATAGGCATGTGGGGCTTGAACAAAACAGTAGGCTGGGCATGGGATATTACCAACTTCGTATGGTGGGTAGGTATAGGTCATGCCGGAACGCTTATTTCTGCTGTACTACTTCTTTTCCGCCAGAAATGGAGAACCTCTATTAACCGTGCCGCAGAAGCGATGACAATCTTTGCAGTTATCTGTGCTGCCCTCTTCCCGGTAGTACACATGGGAAGGCCCTGGCTAGGATTCTACTGGGCACTGCCTTTGCCTAATACCTTTGGTTCTCTGTGGGTAAACTTTAACTCACCTCTGTTGTGGGACGTATTTGCCATTAGTACTTATTTCTCTGTGTCGCTGGTATTCTGGTACATAGGTCTTGTTCCTGACTTTGCCACAATCAGAGACAGAGCAAAAGGAATTATTTCCAAAACCGTGTACGGTGCTCTTAGCCTGGGATGGACAGGTTCAGCTAAAGCCTGGGAAAGGTACGAAGCAGTTTCGCTTATCCTGGCTGGTGTGGCAACTCCACTGGTACTTTCAGTACATACTATTGTATCCTTTGACTTTGCCACCTCCGTGATACCAGGATGGCATACCACCATCTTTCCTCCATACTTCGTTGCCGGTGCGATTTTCTCTGGTTTTGCCATGGTACTAACGCTGATGATCATCACCAGAAGAGTGTACAAACTGGAAGATTACATCACCATCAATCATATTGAGCTGATGAACATTATCATCATTGTTACCGGCTCAATTGTTGGAGTAGCTTATCTTACAGAGCTTTTCATGGCTTGGTATTCTGGGGTTGAATATGAGCAATATGCTTTCTTTAACCGGGCTACCGGTCCCTACTGGTGGGCATACTGGATCATGATGACCTGCAACGTGATTTCTCCTCAGTTATTCTGGTTCAAGAAGATCAGAACAAATATTGTAGCTACATTCGTACTCTCTATAGTAGTGAACATCGGTATGTGGTTTGAACGATTTGTAATTATTGTTACTTCATTGCACAGAGATTACCTACCTTCCAGTTGGGCTATGTTTACGCCTACTCTTTATGACGTGGGTGTATACATGTTTACTTTCGGACTTTTCTTTACCCTGTTCTTTATGTTTGCTAAATTCTTCCCGGTAATCAATATGGCAGAAGTAAAGGCTATTCTGAAGTCTTCATCTGAAAAAAGCGGTATTAAAGAACCGCTAGAAAGCCAGAGTGTGATGAAACCAACTCCTAAAGAAGCATAATACAAAAATGAAAAAAAATAAATATCTGGTAGGCGTGTTTGTTGATGATGATGTCCTGCTGAGCGCGGTTAAAAAAGTCAGAGAAGCTGGTATCAAAATCCATGAATGTTATACGCCTTATCCGGTGCATGGTCTCGGTCATGCCCTGGGATACAAAAGATCAAGGCTTCCCGTTGCTGCCTTCATGTTTGGAATGCTGGGAACTTCCCTTGCTCTGTTGATGCAGTATTATATGATGGGTATAGATTGGCCCATGATCATTGGAGGAAAAAATTATACTTCCCTGCCGACCTTCTTTCCGGTAACATTTGAACTCACAGTGTTACTTGCATCATTCGGTATGGTCATTACCTTTCTGGTAGTAAGTGACCTGAGACCTTACGGTAAAGCCAAGGTTTTTGATCTAAGAGCTACTGATGATAAGCATGTCATGGCCATAAGTCTTTCCAACAATAAGGTAGAGCAGAAAAGTATAGAGCAGCTACTGAAAGAGCACGGTGCGCTAGAGGTGAATGAGAAAAGCATGTAAATCCAAGTAAGATGTTTAAAAAACTTATATATCTGTTCGTTATCATTGTGCTGCATACAGCATGTGCTGCTGATGGAGATTTTCCGGGTTTGGAATATGCTCCTCAAATGTATCATTCCACTCCTTATGAACCACTGACCCAGATCACTGATACTGAACAGGGTGCATGGTTAAGCTCTTTGGAAGATGGAGTGGGAGAGTTCTATAATTCCAATCCTATTAACCCTCATGGTATGACCATGAGAGTACCTGCTGCTAATACGGTCAGAAGAAATTCTGGTGATTTTCTTCCCTACCGAATACCTGCAGACAGTATAGAATTAGCTGCCAGGGTACTCAAAAACCCTCTAGATTCTACAGATGCTGTTTTAGAGGAAGGTCAGGCATTGTATACACAGTTTTGCTATCCCTGTCATGGTGGAGCCGGCAAAGGTGATGGTCCTGTGGGCAAAGTTTATAAAGGTGTTCCTGCCTATAATGTAGGGAGATATGCCGAAATGACTGAAGGACATATCTTCCATACCATCACCTGGGGGAGAGGACGAATGAATGCCCACGGATCGCAAATGGATATTGCTGATCGCTGGAAAATTGTTCGCTACGTACAGCAGCTTCAAAATCAACCGTAATAAAAAACGTCAAATATAGAAAGATGACAGAAGAAAGATTTGACTTTAACAGCAGCCTGAAGAAGAAAATATTTATAACAGGCGGAATTGGGTTGGCGTTACTGGTGATTGGATGTGTAGTGCTGGCTCTTTTCAGCGGTGGACATGGGGCTGAAGCCGCTGCACATGGTGAGGGGCATGAATTTCACTGGTACCAAAGGCTATTTTCAAACCTTTGGATTAATAACGTATACTTTACCGGCCTGGGAATTATAGGCCTGTTTTTCGTAGCCATTCAATATGCAGCTCAGGCTGGCTGGTCTGCTGCGATCAAAAGGATTCCTGAAGCATTTGGTGCATGGCTACCCTATGCTGGTGTACTGATGCTGGTTGTTTTCTTATTGGGAGGGCATAGCATCTTCCACTGGACACATGACTATCTATTTGATGAAAGTGATCCCCGTTATGACTACATCATAGCTGGTAAACAGGCGTATCTCAACTATCCATTCTTCATTGCCAGGCTGGTGGTATATTTTGGGGTTTGGTATTTTATGTACCGACTTATCAGAAAAGAATCACTGGCTGAAGACCTGAATGGTGGTGTGCTGCATTACCATAAACTCGTAAAGTATTCAACTATATTTATAGTATTCTTTGCTATCACTTCTTCCACCTCTGCCTGGGACTGGACGCTTTCCATAGATACCCACTGGTTCAGCACCATGTATGGCTGGTACAACTTTGCCAGCTGGTTTGTATCAGGACTGGCAGCAATCACACTTATTACAGTATTGTTGAGGGAGAATGGTTACATAAATATTGTGAGTTCTGAGCACTTGCATGACCTGGGTAAATTTGTATTTGCTTTCAGTATTTTCTGGGCTTACATATGGTTCAGCCAGTTCCTGCTGATTTACTACGCTAACATTCCTGAAGAATCAATTTACTATTTGGAAAGACTAAGTAGTGATTACTACTCTCCCTTCTTCTTTATCACTTTGATTCTGAACTTCTTCTTTCCCTTCTTAGTTTTAATGTCAAGAGATTCCAAGCGTCACACCGTTTTCCTTAAACTGGTCTGTATAGTTGTAATGTTGGGGCAGTGGTTAAACTTCTACTTAATGATTACCCCTGGAATTTTAAAGGAAAATGGAGGATTTGGACTTATTGAGATAGGTTCTACCATGCTATATCTTGCTGCTTTTGCCTATGTTGTATTAAACAACCTGTCTAAAGCCCCGTTGGTAGCAAAGAACCACCCTATGTTGCAGGAAAGTATTCACCATCATACCTGATCCATTAAATTGAGCTTCATATGTTTGAATTGATCATTGGCATAGGCATCATCATTTTTGTTGCCATCATCTTTACCATCCTTAGGATTGTTCGCCTGGTAAATGTTGCCAGAGGTACTGATAAAAAAGTAGTATCAAGCGGCAATAAAGTTAACGGACTGCTTATGTTATTATTCCTCCTTATTTTCGGGGGACTGATGACTTGGTACTCAGTTGTTGAGTTTGAAACTTATACCATTCCGATTGCTTCAGATCATGGTATCGTAACCGACAGGTTATTCTGGATAACTATGATTGTAACAGGTATAGTTTTCATCATCACTCATATTCTCCTTTTCTACTTTGCATACAGATACCAGTACAGTGAAAAGAAGCGTGCTTTATTTTACCCTGACAATAGCAAACTTGAAGTAGTCTGGACTGTAATACCTGCTATCGTGCTCTCTATACTGGTATTTTCTGGATGGAAAGCTTGGACAGAAATTACTTCAAAGGCACCTGAGAATGCTGAGGTTGTTGAAATCCTCGGATATCAATTTGGTTGGGAATTTCGCTATCCGGGACAGGATAAGCTTTTAGGTGATACAGATTACCGTCTTACCGATCCAGTCAATTCATTTGGTGTGGACTTTACTGATCGTTCAGCTTTTGACGATTTTCAGACAACTAACAAATTAGTCATTCCCAAAGGTCAACCTATTCTTTTCAAGATCAGGGCCAGAGATGTACTTCACAGTGTCTTTATTCCTGAATTCCGTTTGAAGCAGGATGCTGTGCCTGGCATGCCTACTCGTTTCTGGTTTGTAGCTAACAAAACTACTGCAGAAATGAGAGAGCAACTGGAAGACCCAGAGTTCAACTATTATATTTTCTGTACAGAAATATGCGGAAGAGGTCACTTCTCTATGAGAAAACTTGTTGAAGTAGTAGAACCAGAAGAATATGCTCAATGGTACGCCTCACAAGAGCCCTGGCTGCAAAAAAATCCTGATTATCTGGCTAAAGTTCCTAACGATATGAAGGAACTGGCCATGATCACTGCGGGTATAGAAAACATTCAGATTAAGTAAAACAGAAACAAATCAAGTTTTTATGGCGACTGCAAATACCAGCAACGAAGCTCTAGCGCATGATGTGCATGGTCATGATGAAGACCATCACCATCAAGACAACTTCATAACGAAGTATATTTTCAGTACTGACCATAAGATGATCGCCAAGCAATTCCTGTTTACGGGAATCATTTGGGCGTTTATCGGAGGTTTGCTTTCAATCATATTCAGGCTACAACTAGGTTTTCCTGATATGAAGTTGGAATTCTTGCGACCTTTACTGGGAGACTGGATTACGTCTTCCGGATCTCTTGACGCAGAATTTTACCTGGCTTTGGTAACCATGCATGGTACCATCATGGTATTCTTTGTTCTTACTGCGGGACTAAGTGGTACTTTCAGTAATTTTCTTATTCCTCTACAGATAGGTGCCCGAGACATGGCTTCAGGTTTCATGAACATGCTCTCCTACTGGTTGTTTTTTATTGCCAGTGTGATCATGTTTGCTTCACTGTTTCTGGAAACAGGCCCGGCTGCTGGTGGATGGGTAGTGTATCCTCCCCTCAGTGCTTTGCCACAAGCCATTCAAGGCTCACAAGCTGGTATGACGTTCTGGCTGGTAGCGATGGTTTTCTTTATTGCCTCATCACTGATGGGTGGTATCAACTACATCTCCACGGTTATTAATATGAGGACTAAAGGAATGTCCTTCTCAAAGCTTCCACTTACCATTTGGGCTTTCTTCCTGACCGCAGTAATTGGTCTGCTTTCGTTCCCTGTTTTGTTTGCTGCTGCCCTGCTCCTGGTGTTTGACAGAAGCTTCGGTACAAGTTTTTATCTGGCTGATATCTACATTGGTGGAGAAGCATTACCCAACGTGGGTGGTAGCCCTATCCTTTACCAGCATTTGTTCTGGTTCCTGGGACACCCTGAGGTGTATATTGTACTTCTTCCTGCGCTCGGTATAACATCCGAAGTAGTGGCAACAAACTCTCGTAAGCCCATCTTTGGTTACCGTGCTATGATAGGTTCAATGCTGGGTATTACCATACTTTCATTTGTAGTGTGGGCACATCACATGTTTGTATCAGGTCTTAACCCTTTCCTGGGATCCATATTTATGTTTCTGACACTTATCATCGCAGTGCCCTCAGCAGTTAAGGTATTTAATTATCTTACCACATTATGGAAAGGAAATATAGTATTTACGCCTGCGATGCTCTTTTCAATCGGCTTGGTATCAGTTTTCATTTCAGGTGGATTGACAGGTATTTTCTTGGGTAACTCAGCTATTGATATACAGCTTCATGATACATATTTCGTAGTAGCTCACTTTCACTTAGTAATGGGTAGTGCCTCTTTCTTTGGTCTGATGGCAGGTGTATACCATTGGTTTCCTAAGATGTATGGTCGTATGATGGATAAACAACTGGGTTACATACATTTCTGGCTTACTTTTGTAGGTATTTATTTGGTGTTCTTCCCTATGCACTATATTGGTATTGCTGGATTCCCGAGAAGATATTACTCATTTACTACTTTTGATATCTTCGGTTCATTTGCTGACCTCAATATGTTTATCAGTATTGCTGCTATCATCACTTTTGCAGCACAGATCATATTTGCTTACAATTTCTTATACAGCATATTTAGAGGCAGACTTGCCCCTCTCAACCCCTGGAAATCTAATACTCTTGAATGGACAACACCACGCTTCCCCGGTCATGGAAACTGGCCTGGTGAAATTCCCAAGGTTTACAGATGGCCTTACGATTACAGTAAACCAGGGGCTTTGGAGGATTACATCCCTCAGCATGTCCCTTTCTCAGAAACTAAAGAATCCAACCTTCCTCATGAGAATGAAATGATCCCTGCTGAGCTGGAGGAAGCGCAAGAGGAGAAAAAAGCCAATGAGGCAAACGCATAATATAACATTCTTCAGGAGGCTAAGTCTAATCACCTTAGCCTCCGTTTATATCCTTATCCTAATAGGAGGCATAGTTAGAAGCACAGGTTCAGGTATGGGTTGTCCCGACTGGCCCAAGTGTTTTGGTAGCTGGGTGCCTCCCACAGAGGCGGATCAACTTCCTACTGATTACAAAGAGATTTACGCAGCACAGCGGGCTCAAAAAAATGAACGTTTTACTGCTTATCTGGATTTTATAGGTTTTCCAAATTTAGCTGAGCAGATCAGGCAGGATAAAAGTATACTTGTTGAAGAAGATTTCAATGCGGTAAAAACCTGGACAGAATATCTTAACAGATTATTTGGTGCTATCGTTGGTTTGCTGATTCTCGCAACCTTTTTAGCCTCCCTCAGGCATTTCAAAAGTGATAATAAACTAGTTACTTTTTCGCTCATTACTTTAATAGCAGTAGGCATCCAAGGCTGGATAGGGTCTATTGTAGTATCAACCAATTTACTTCCCTGGATGATCACTGTCCATATGTTGTTGGCATTAGTAATAGTTGCTTTACTTACTTACTTATGGAAAAGAGCAAGCAAATATGAATATACTACTTACAAGCTGGCTGGTCAAGGTCATAGAAAAGTGCTCTGGGTCATTACTGGCTTGCTGATTCTTACTATCATACAAATTGTTATGGGCACCCAGGTGAGAGAGTCAGTAGATACAGTATCAGATGCTTTGGGAGAAAGTAATCGTTCTGAGTGGATAAATAATCTGGGGCTCATCTATTACATACACCGTTCATATTCTTTACTGGTACTAAGTGGGCATATTTACCTGGTTTATCTGCTTGCCAATAATTTCCGGAGAGGTGGAAACTTAATCTTGAATAGTTTGGTATTACTTACAGTAATTGTACTTGAAATAGTAAGTGGTGCTGTTATGGGTTATTTTGCCATACCAAAGTTTGCCCAACCTATACACCTTTCACTGGCAGCGCTTGCTTTTGGCATACAGTTTTTAATGCTACTCAAAGTATATAGCATTCAAAAAAACAAAGCTTTTCAAATAAAGGGAAAAAGAGACAATGCAAGCTACCAAATACATTGAAACTAAAGAAAACTTAGGATTAAGCGAGAAGATCAAGTGCTATGTAGCACTTATGAAATTTAGGCTTTCATTTCTGGTCGCTTTTTCTTCTGCTTTTGGCTACATGCTCGCTAGCCAGGGCCCCATAGATTTTGTAAAACTGGCTATCTTGAGCCTAGCCGGTTTTTTAGTATCTGGTGCCTCCATCACCATCAACCAGATCATTGAAAAAGATCTGGATAAGCTGATGAACAGGACCAAAAACAGACCATTACCTACAGCAAAAGTGAGCATACAAGAGGCGGCTATTTTTGCTTTCTTCACAGCAGTGCTTGGTTTCTGGCTTCTGCTGAATTTTACTAACACGCTGACCACCATACTTTCATTTCTATCATTGGTAGCGTATAGCTTCATTTATACTCCTCTCAAAAGGGTAGGACCAATTGCTGTACTGGTAGGTGCTTTTCCAGGAGCTCTTCCTCCACTGCTGGGTTGGGTTGCTGCCACAGGAACAATTGGTCATGAAGCACTCATCCTTTTTGGTATCCAATTCATTTGGCAGTTTCCGCATTTTTGGGCGATTGCCTGGGTAGCGGATGAGGATTATAAGAAAGCAGGTTTTAAGTTATTACCTTCTGGAGGTGGAAAAGATCTCAAAACAGCCATACAGATTATGACCTACGCCTTGTTCCTGATCCCTTTAGGGTTACTCCCACTCAAATTTGGCATTACAGGAATTGATTCAGCCATAGTAGCAACTGTATGCGGTACTTTATTTCTTTTTCAGACTTTCAGATTAATGCATGATTGTTCGCGCAACTCTGCTCTACGGATCATGTTTGGATCGTTTATTTATCTTCCGGTAGTACAAATTGCTTTTCTACTGGATAAATTATAGTAAGATGGCACAAAAACTAGATTACAGCAATATTAACCTTACTTATATAGAAGAGCCAAAGCAAACGCTTTCAATGCATCCTAAGAAGTTTGCGCTGTGGCTTTTCATTGTGAGCGTTGTCATGATATTTGCGGCGCTTACCAGTGCCTACATCGTCAGGCAGGCAGAAGGTAACTGGCTGGTGTTCAATCTGCCGGATCGCCTCTGGATAACTTCCGGTATTATTTTGCTCAGTAGCATAAGTATGCACTGGTCATACCTATCAGCTAAAAAAGATAACCTGACATCGCTTCGCATAGGGATGGTCATTACCAGCATACTTGGAATTGCTTTTCTGGTAGGACAGTTTATGTCATGGCAGGATCTGGTTGCAATAGATGTTTATTTTGCCGGAGGTAACCCATCAGGTTCTTTTATTTATGTATTGACCGGCCTGCATGGGCTTCACTTGGTGAGTGGCGTAATATTTATGCTGGTGGTTTTGGCAAATGCTTTTCGTTTTAAAATACACTCCAAAAGCATGGACCAGATGGAAATGTGTGCAACATATTGGCACTTTTTAGATGGACTTTGGCTCTATTTATTCATATTTTTGCTCCTCAATCATTAATTGAAAAATACAAATGGCTACAACTACAACACGCGTAGATAAGGTCAAGCAAAAGAGCATCTGGAACGGTGGCGTATCTCCGCTGAAAGCCAGCTATGGAAAACTTATGATGTGGTTTTTCCTGCTTTCCGATGCTTTTACCTTTTCTGCCCTACTTATTTCCTACGGGATGATCAGGTATTCCTATCCGGCTTATACAGGAGATCCGGCAGATTTTGTGTTTTCACAAAGTTACTGGCCCATACCTGAGAAGGTTTTTGAAGCAGTTCCCCTGCTACATGGTGTAAATCTTCCTCTGGTATTCGTAGGTCTGATGACCTTTATCCTAATTCTGAGTAGTGTAACCATGGTACTTGCTGTTGAAGCTGGTCATCGGATGGACAGAAAGCAGGTAGTAAAATGGATGCTTTGGACTATTATAGGTGGTATTACCTTCCTAAGTTGCCAGGCATGGGAATGGTCTCACTTTATACATGGTACTGATGGTGGAGGTCTTTTACCAGACGGTTCAGTAATTTTTGGTGCCAACCTGATGCAAAACCAATACGGTCCTCCTTTATTTGCTTCTCTCTTCTTTTTTATTACTGGTTTTCATGGCTTCCATGTATTGAGTGGTGTTGTACTGAATATTATTATCTTTTACCAGGCGGCAGTTGGTGTACTTGAAAGAAGAGGCCATTATGAAATGGTTGAAAAGGTTGGTTTGTACTGGCACTTTGTTGACCTGGTGTGGGTATTTGTTTTTACTTTTTTCTACTTGATTTAAAATAGTTGTAATATGGGACAATTAGATGAAACAAGCTCAGTAGCTTATCAACCAGCTGATAAGAGTAAAATCAGGAAACTCTGGAAAATCGCCCTGATAATGGCCATTATTACAGCCGTTGAATTTGCCTTCGCGTTAGTGCTTCCCAGAGGTCCACTTCTTTATTTTACCTTTATAGCTCTTACAATTGTAAAAGCATTTTATATAGTTGCAGAATTCATGCACCTTAAAGGAGAGGTAAAGACCCTGATCTGGTCTATCCTTATTCCTATTGTTTTTGTCATCTGGCTAATTATTGCCTTGTTGGCTGAAGGGGCTTCTATCTCTGAACTTAAGTTCTAAGCATATCAAAAACCTTGTACAAATGGTTAACTATTTGTACAAATAAAAACCTCGTATGAAATTCATACTTAAGGCCGGTATCCTGCTATTCACATTGGCGGTACCGGTTTTTATTTGGCTTTTTCTTAAAAACTTCGGTCAGAATCAGTACGAAGTGCCGGTTTACTACACACAGGGAATAGATTCTCTGGCTTATTGTGAAAGTGATACAGGTGTACATCAGGTGCCTGAATTCTCCCTGACGAGTCTGGCAGGAGAAGATATTGATCAGCAATTCCTGGACAATCAGCTTACGGTAACCTATATCCTCCCAGAAGTTTGTGATGAAGATTGTCAGCTAGTGATGGAAGAAATGGCCAGGCTACAGGATGTGTTTAGTGACGAAGAGAATTTCAAAATGCTGACCATAGGAAGAGATCCCGCTAGTCTTAAACAAATGGCCGAAAGATACAATCGGCGTACAGATAAGTGGTTTTTTTTATATGGTAGCAGGGATAGCTTACAGGAACTTAGTAGCTGTGGCTTTGTTTTATCTAGAGAAGAAAGTGCAAAAGTAACATTGGTATTAACCGATGAGTTTAGGAGAATCAGGGGATATTATGAGGGAAATAGTCCGGAGGAAGCAGACCGCCTGATTCTTGAGATGAAAATTTTATTGTATCTCCTAGATGCTTAACCATCATGATCAAAGCAGCAAATAAAGAAAAATCCTACCTGAAATTGATTTGGGTACTCTCATTGGTAGTTCCTTTACTGGTGGCTGTCCTTTTGTTTATGCCAACGAAATTAGACCTTGGTGGAGATTGGGTCAAGTGGCTGCCTCATTTTAATGCTGTCATTAATTCGGCTACTTCTCTGGCACTGATAGCCGGACTAGTTTATATTAAACAGAAAAAAATTAAACAGCATAGAAACAGTATGATGGCTGCTTTTGTTTTGGGAGGGCTTTTTCTGATTTCCTATGTAATTTACCACTCTACCAGCGAATCAACCGTATTTGGAGATATCAACGGAAATGGTCTGCTTGAAGCCAGTGAATCTGCTGCAATTGGCAGTCAAAGAATTGTATATCTGGTTATTCTGCTTTCTCATATTGTATTGGCAGCTATTGTTCTGCCATTTGTACTGCTTGCACTCTATTATGCACTGGCTAATAAAATTGAGCGTCATAGGAAGGTAGTAAGATTCGCTTATCCCATCTGGCTCTATGTATCGGTCTCGGGTGTCATCGTTTACCTGATGATCAGTCCGTATTATCAATAATGAACATTTTTTCATCTGATCACTGTTGTAGGTGATATACAGCTTCTTTAAATTCAGGCATATGAAAAAGGTATTAGTAGCAGCCGTACTCTTTTTAACAGTAGGTCTTAACGATTTGCTGGCTCAGTGCGCCATGTGCAGGGCTACCATAGAAAATAACGTAAGTCATGGAGAGACTACTATTGGCTCCGGTCTCAACCTGGGTATTCTTTATCTTTTTGTCACCCCTTATCTGCTTATAGGTTTGCTGGCCTATTTGTGGTATAAGAAAAGCAGTAAACATGCAAGAAAAATCAGTCGCGTCCGCTATTCTGAATCATAAATGCCCCCGTTGCAGAAAAGGAGGTCTTTTTAGGTATAGCCTGTTGGAGAAGCCTCATAAGTTCACTGAAACCAACAAAATATGTCCGCATTGCCAGCTTATCTTTGAACGGGAGCCTGGCTTTTTCTTTGGTGCCATGTACGTTAGTTATGCTCTCACCATGGGAGTTCTGCTAAGCACCGCCTTTATCCTCTACAATGTATTTGGCGATCCTGAATTGTGGGTATACATCACGGCTGTTCCCGCCATTGTCATTTTGCTTCTACCAGTAATCTTTCGCTATTCCAGGACGCTTTACCTGCATGGTTTTGGTGGTGTAAGTTATGATGAAAAATACGCTGAGGAAGAAACCAGCAAAAGGTAGCCGTAATCATTTATCTTTTGCTGGAATTAGAGTAGGCAGGGAAAAGGTTTTGATCTTGTGAAGAAGAAATAGAGCTCCGTCCTGTGGCGCCGCAATACTATTGATTTCTGCGAGTTTAATTTGTATTGCAAAAATTTAAAGCAGTTGGAAGGTATGCTCTTTGCCAATCTTTAAGCCGATGAAACTGGCATATTCTTATAATTATAGATTTAAAATCAAGAACCTGTCCCTTTTTGTGGCCCTGGTGCTTTTGCTGTTTGCGCTGGTACTCAGAGTTTTTTTTATCAATGGCTTTCGCAGTGAAGAGCAGTACTTCAGAGACATTGCCAGCGATGTAGAAGCCGCCATGGAAGACATGGAAGACGAAGCTGAAGAGGTAAGGGAAATGATCAAAGAGGCTGATCAACTCCAATTTGATCAGCTTTACCGAAAGTCACCTTATTCATACTATATTTTTGCTGAGGATAAACGTATTTACTGGTCTGATTACCGGCAGGTACCTACCTACAGCAGCCTGGAAGGAGATTATACTTACCGATACAAAAGCATCAACGGCAGTAATTATATAGTGCTGCGTGATACAGTCAGCAGCAGTAAGCAGAAACTTGAATATTTTTTGCTACTTCCCATCTTCAGGGATCATAAAATAGACAACAAATACATTAGTTCAGGTTATAACCAGGACATCTTCCCCCAGGAGACTATAGATGTCAGGGAGATCAGCGATTTTTCAGAAGCTGATCGTATCGTCAGCTACCAGGATGTACCTCTCTTTGAAGTAGCTCTGAGTTCACCCCAACGTGGCTACCGTGAGCATCGTACAGCTCGTTCTTTCCAGGCGCTGCTCAGTTTTATGATTACCCTGGCTATCGCGCTGATCATATATAATATCTTTGAATCAGTTCACCGAAAGCTGGAAAGGAAACAGTTTGGTGCATCAATACTCTTAGTCATACTGAGCCTGTTGGGTGTCAGGTTTGTGATGCTTTATTTTGACTTCCCACACAGCATCATGCCCCTGAAGTTGTTTGACGGAAGGTTCTACGCTTCATCCAATGTCAATCCTTCATTGGGTGACCTGCTGCTGAATTCCCTCTGCCTGTCCGTCATTTGCATTTACCTTTTTAAGTACTATGCCAAAACTGAACTCTACCACAAGATCGTTGTTGCGGGGAAAAAGCAGAAAAGCCTGTTTGCTATAGTTTTGCTGCTGAGCGGTATCATGGCGCTGTATGCTCACTACTATATCGTCAAGACCATCTACTTTAATTCGCAGTGGACGCTGGATATCACAGAAAATCTGCGTTTTCCAGCTCTCAAGATTATCAGCCTGGTCATTTTTGTGATCAATACCGTCAGTTATTTCCTTTTTTCGCATATTGTCTTCAGGATCTTTATTAAGCTCAGTGATGAGAGCCATCTTTCGCTGAGATGGCTGCTGCTGATCGTACTATTTTTAACGCTGGGGATGAATCTGCTCTGGGATGTACCGCCAGTTTCTATCATCCTGATCAGCTTTCTTTACCTCGGGCTGCTTCATGCTTTTAGTCTGCCCAGGTACCTGACAAGGGTCAGCTATGTTACTTTTCTTTACCTCTTTGCCAGTGCCCTTGTAAGTGCTATTACCGGTGCTATGGCCGCCTATGACATCAAGAAAGTCGACGTGCTGGATAATAAGCAGAAGTTTGCCAACCAGTTACTGGTAGATAATGATGTGCTGGGTGAATACCTGCTCAACGAGATTACCGATAAGATCAGCGAGGATAAGTTTATCAAGTACCGCCTCTACAATACGCTTTCTTCCAAAGATGCCATCCGGCAGAAGATCAACCGTATCTATCTGAGCAATTATTTTGACCGCTATGATGTAAGTATTCATCTTTTTAACAGTAGAGGTAAAGCCATAGATAACAGAAATCTGCCTGATTATGAGCAGTTTGTAGAAATTACCAAAGACCCACGATTTTCTACAGAATACGCCGATATCTTTTTTATCAACCAGTCAACCGACCAGCGCTATGCCAAAGGAGCCCCGAAGCGCTACCTGACACTGCTGGAACTTGAGGACTACAATACCACCATCGGCTATATCATCATTGATATGAGCCTGAAGCGCTTTATTCCTAACCGTGTGTATCCGGAGTTGCTCATTGACCGGCGCTACCTGGAATCTTATCCCAGCAATGATTATGACTATGCCATATTCAATGCCTCCGGTAATCTGACCTATAGCTCGGGCGATGAGGTGGCATTTCGTAAGCTCAAAGGGTATGAATTTGATGAAAAAGTAGACAACGATAAGGTAATTGACCGGGGAGGATTCAGTTACCTGATCATCAAAGGTAAACCTGACGAGTACATAGTCATTGCTTCTGAGCAGTATGCACTGATTAATGTAATTTCTAACTTTTCTTTCCTTTTCCTGCTGCTGATTTTTGCCCTGCTGCTAATGATGGGCGCCTATGCCATCTATTTTGCTTTCAAAGATGAGAGCCTTAATTTTTCAACCAAGATACAACTCTACCTGAATGCTGCCTTTTTTATGCCCTTGCTGGCAGTAAGCATTACCACCCTCAGCGTCATCAGCCGATCTTACAGCGAAGAAGTAGACGAGCAATACCTACGCAAGGCACAGCAGATTGGCGGAAATATACTGGATGTATTAGATAATTATCAGAAAGGAGCTATCAGTGAAGAGGTGTTAAACAGTACTCTCTCCCAGGTGGCCAGGTATGCAGAAACTGATGCCAACATCTTTAATGCTGAAGGAAAATTGATTGCTACCAGCCAGCCGCTTATTTATGAAGACAGCCTGCTTTCGCCTTACATCAACCCCCTGGCTATGGCCAACATTCGCGAGCAGGACAACAACAGGTTAGTATTAGATGAATCGGTAGGTACGTTGTCATATAAGTCTTCCTACATCGGGCTGAAGTCACCCAACACAGGTCAGTTGATGGCGATGCTCAGCCTGCCATTTTTTGAATCTCGTAGCGAGTTGGAGCAGCAGATCATTAAAGTGATGACCAATATCATGAATATTTTTACCTTTGTATTCATCGTCTTTCTCATCATTTCTTATCTGGCCTCCGTGCTGCTAACCTACCCCTTACAGTACATTACCCATAAAATCAGAAGAACCTCGCTGGCTGACTATAACGAGCCACTTTCCTGGGATACCAACGACGAAATAGGCCTGATGATAGGCGAATACAACAAAATGCTGGTGAAGCTGGAGGCCAGCAAGGCGGCTCTGGCCCGTAGCGAAAAAGAATCAGCCTGGCGGGAGATGGCCCAGCAGGTAGCGCATGAGATCAAAAATCCGCTGACACCTATGAAGCTCAGCCTACAGCATCTCAGGAGAAAGCTGGAGGTAGACTATAAGACCGGGATGAATGCCGACGATGTGGTACTGGTCAGCAAGCCCTTTGAAAATCTTCTACACCAGATAGAAACGCTGAGTGACATCGCTAACTCTTTTTCCAACTTTGCCAAAATGCCTACTCCCAAGAGCGAGTTCTTTGAGTTCTCCGTTCTGCTGCGCAAGGTAGTTGGTTTGTACGAAGATGGTAAGGAGACCATCAGGCTGAGCATTGAGGAAGGAGAGTACCATATTGTCAGCGATCAGCAGCTGATGGGTCGCATCATCAGCAACCTGCTGATCAACGCCCGGCAGTCTATCCCCCCCGACCGTGAGCCCAGGATAGAAATCAGCCTGCAGCGCATTGGCGGCAATAAACTGATCCTCAAAATTGCTGATAATGGTACAGGCATTGCCAAAGAGATACAGCATAAGGTATTTTTGCCTAACTTCAGTACCAAATATGCAGGTTCGGGCATAGGACTTGCAATCACCAAGCGGGGCATTGAGCATGCCGGGGGCAGGATCGCTTTTGACACCATTTTAGGCAGAGGCACTACCTTCTTCATTGAGCTGCCCCTGGTACTGAATGGCAAAGCGCTCACACCACAGGAATGATTTATTTTCGGGCTGTTGTAATTCTTATTGTATACACTCTACTGCACTCCGCAGGGCCTGCCCGGGCCCAGACGAAGCCCGACGAACTTTGCCGTGAAATTCAACTTAGCACTGACTCTGTTTTCCTGGACAGCTTATCCCTGGTACCCTCTTCCCTCCGAGTCAGCAAAAACGGTCAGTTTCTTGAAGAGGATGCTTACTCCTACGATTACAACAGCGGTTACCTGCATCTGTCTGTACCTATAGACCCAAAAGACCGTTGGGAAGTATGCTACCGCCGCCTGCCTTTCTCCCTGGCAGCCGGCTACCAGCACAAAAGCCTGGAGCTTTATGATTCCACTTCCCTTTTTAGCATAAAAGAGACTTCTCTTACTGGCTTAGGCGTGAGGGAAGAACTTTTCAGTACACCCCGGCTGCAAAAAAGTGGTTCCCTCAGCCGAGGTCTGAGTGTAGGTAACCGCCAGGATGTGTTTGTCAATTCTGCGCTGAACCTGCAGATGCAGGGAGAATTATCAGAAGACCTCAGCATCAGGGCAGCCATTACCGACCAGAACATCCCGGTACAACCCGATGGCAATACCCAGCAGCTGCAGGATTTTGACAATGTATACATAGAGCTATTCAATGACCACTTCTCGCTCACCGCCGGAGATGTCATACTGCAGCAGTCGGCCCAGGTGCTAAGCGGCAATGCGCGTGCGGGTAACCAGCTGAATATCCCTGCAGAGGGTCCTTATTTTCTTCGATACCGGCGGAACGTGCAGGGGGCTTTACTCAAGACAAAGCGAAATTATGGAAAGAGAGGCAGTAGCAGCTTCTCGGGCGGCTTTGCCCTGGCTGAAGGTAAATTCAGCTCGGTACAACTTAGCGTACAGGAAGGCGTACTAGGGCCTTACCAGCTCAAATCACCGCAAAACCAGCTGCTGAGCGGCAACAGCCTGCAGGATGCCTTCTACATTATTGCCAATAGCGAAAAAGTATACCTGGATGGGCAGTTGCTGGAGCGAGGCTTTGACAATGACTACGTGATTGACTACAATTTATCGGAAATTACCTTTACCAGCCGGGTGCTCATCACCCGCTTCTCCCGGCTTGTTGTTGACTTTGAATATGCCGACCGCTCTTATAGCAGAAGTATCATGACCGCTGCCGCCCGGCACGACTTTGAGAAGCTATCGGTCTATGCCCACTACTACCGGGAGAAAGATAATCCCAGGCAGACGCTGGGCTTCAGCCTGAGTGATGATGACAAATGGCAGCTCAGCGAAGCGGGTGACAGTCCGGAACAGGCATATGTGTCTACCGTTCGCCTGGCAGAGCAGGAGGCAGCCAAGCCGCGCTTACAGACCAACCGCCGCGCTGATGTGCCGGGAGTGGGCAATCTCTACCAGGTCTTTTATGATCAGAAGGATACCGTGGTCAACGGAGAAAGCTACGAAGTATATGTCTTTGCCGGGCAGAAGGGGGCTTATCAGCTTGATTTCAATTATGTGGGTGAAGGTAAGGGAGATTATGTACTGTCTTCTTCAGCAGTCAATACACGGGTGTATGCCTGGGTGGCACCTCTGGAGGGGATGAAAAGGGGAAATTATGCGCCAGTCCGACCGCTGCAGGCACCAGTAAGCCATCAGCTCTTTACCCTGGGCGCAGAAAACAGGCTCAGTAAGCATGATAAGCTTCGGGCCGAGGTAGCTGTCTCTGAGAACGACCTGAACCTCTTTTCTGAGCTTGATGCGAGGGATGACCAGGGACAGGCGGTATTGCTGATTTATGAAAATAACAAACGTAAGCTGGGCAAATCGGCTTACCACTGGGGCAGCAGCCTGGGCTATGAGTACCGTAGCCGGCATTTCAGGGAGGCAGACCCTTACCGTACTATTGAATTTGAGCGCGACTGGACGGTTCTTCCTGCCCAGCTGGCAGACACCATCCGCTATGATGATCAAATACTGACAGCTGCGGCTCAACTTGAGAAAAACTACCTGAACCGCTTCTCCTACCAATGGAGTGGAAGGCGGTATGGCAAGCAGATGGCAGGCATGCAGCACAGGGCAGAACTCAGCAAGAAGGTCGGGCCCTTTCAGGTGGGAGGTGACCTTTTCCTGCTGAGATCCTCTCGCCAGGAAAATACTTCAACCTGGAATCGCCTCAGCCTGGATGCGCATCTGCCCGGGAGTCGCTTGGTGCCTGGTTATACTTTTCGGATGGATAAGAACCAGGTACAGAAGAAGGACACAGATTCAGTTACGCTTTCATTGATGAATTTTGAAGAGCATCTCTTTTACCTGCGCAATAGTGACAGCCTGGATCATCGCTTCAGGCTGGATTACAGTCGGCGCAGAGACTTTGCACCTTACCTCGGGCAGATGCTCAGCAGCGACCTGGCACATACCTTCACCGCCAGTGCTGACCTTGATATATCCAAAAGTCATCAGTTCAGCTTGCAGACGGCTTATCGAAAACTCACCTTTCAAAACGATCAGCTGCTCGATCATAAGTCAGCACTCGGCGAGGGCGCAGATGCTATTAACTCTCTGATGGGACAGCTCAACTGGTCGGGGCGAATGCTGCATGGGGCCATGCATAGCGATCTGCATTACAGCCTGGCCAATGGCAGGGAACCCAGGCGCGAGTTTGTATACGTGCAGGTGCCGGTAGGAGAGGGCGCTTACACCTGGCGGGACGATAATCAGAACGGGGTAGAGGAGCTGGACGAATTTTATGAGGCCCGCTACTTTGACGAGCGTAATTATATTCGCGTCTTTGTGCCTACTACTGACTTTGTGCTGGCCTATACCAACAGTCTCCACTGGCAGCTCAGGCTGCAGGCGCCTGCCAATTGGAAAAAAGCCACCCGCTGGCAGCAGTGGCTGACACGCCTCTCTGCCATCAGTTCGTGGCAGGTTACCAAAAGAGTAAGTAATGAAGAACTGGCCACCCGACTGCTGCCCCTGGCCGGCTCAGATGAAGAAGGACTGCTTTCTGTCAACGAAAAGCTGCGCTCCAACCTCTTCTTCAACAGGAACCAAACTCATTATGGCGCAGAGTTGGGTCTGAGGCGCAGCCGTAGGAGGCAGCTGCTCAGTGCCGGTTTTGAAGAAAGAAATATGCGGGCTGCCCAGCTCTCCCTGCGCTGGAACCTCAGCCGCCACTGGGGAGTGAATGCCCAGGCTGAGCAAGGTCATGAAGCCCAGCAGCTGGAGGTAGGAAATGGACAGGGTAGAAACCGTGATTTTAATATTAACTACCATCGCTGGCAACCGGAACTGGCCTGGCAGCCGGATATGAACACCCGACTTTCACTGACCTATACCCGGCTGGACAAGAAAAATCTGCCTGCATTACTTTCAGAAAACCTGACTGAGATTTCCTCTCAGCATATCATCGGCTTGGAGGTAAGGCTAAGCAAGATCACGAGCCATAACCTCAACGCCAGCCTTGAGATGGTAGAGATCAGCTACAGCGGCCAGGAAAATTCCCCACTGGCATACGAAATGCTGGATGGCCTCAGGAGCGGCAGCAACGCCCGCTGGACACTCAACTGGCAGCAGCACCTGCTTGAAGGCCTTCAGTTGCTGCTCAACTACCAGGGCAGAAAGTCGGCCGACAGCCGGGCGGTGCACGCCGGTAGTTTGATGATCCGCGCCATGTTCTGATACACCTTCCTTTTTTTGATCTGCTTCTCTTTATCATAAAAAACCCTTACCGGCGTTAATGGAGACATCCGCCTCGGCCAAACGGGCGGAAGATTAAACAGGTGTAGAATAAAAACCAGATCAACATGAGAAAGACAATTTTAGCATCCCTGCTCTGCGGTGGTAGCCTGCTACTGCCTGCCTGCGATCGCAATGAAGATGACATCCGGCCCCAGGGTAATTTCCAGCTTTTTGTGGATTTCTGGAACCCAGACGGCGATCAGCCTGAAATTATTTTTGACGCGGAGAATACCTCTGAGGCGGTCAGGATAGACTTTGATAAAACCTTTGGCGGACAGGCAGCAGGTACTACCTTTACCGAGGTGGTCATTGACAACTTTCGTATCATTGACCGCAACAACGTCAATTATGAGATAGACGGCATACGTGCTTATGAGTTCAGAAATGAACTCAATGGCTGGAAGGAAGATGTGGAGTTTCGCATGTCGTATGAAAGGGTAGAAGACATGGCCGTAGTGCTCGTACTTGACCGCAGCGAATCTCTGGGTGAGGATTTTGAGAAAGTGAAAACCTTCGCTTCTGATTTTGTGACGCGCCTCTACGCCGAAAAGAGCAACCTGAGAGTAGGTGTGGTAGATTTTGCCGATGAAGTGCATCATATTCCACTGATGAGCAGTGTTGCCAATGTCAACAGCTACATTCAGGGCTTGACGCAGGGAAGGTTTACCAGCCTTTATGATGCTATGAACCAGGGAATCAATATGCTTAACGAAGTTGATGCCGAAAGTAAGGCCCTGGTGGTGTTCACTGACGGTACTGACAATAATTCTAATGTAGAGTACTCACCAGCTTACCTGGAAGAAAAGCTTAAAAACGAAGAAGAAAAGATCAGGATCAGTACTTTTGCCATCGGGCTGGAGGGTAAAGGCGGTGTGGACAAAGCTGTGCTGCAGGCGCTCAGCCTGAACGGAGGAATTGCTGCTTTCCCTGGCAATCTGGTACAACTGGAAAAAGTTTTTGAGGATTTTTCGGGAGGTATAGCCAATGTGTACCGGCTCACCTATACCAGAAACCGACAATCTATTCCTGAAACTGAGCCTGTAAGCCTGCGTTTTGATATTAGTATAAAAAAATAGGAATTTGGTACGTTATATGCGTTATAAGCCCGGCTAGCCTGCCGGGTTTTCTTGTTTTTAAACCACTGACAGCCTTCAGGTTAGCATAAACATACTTTGCCGACCTCGGTTAAAAGTACTAACGAATCAGCACTAAAAATTTAAACATAGATATGAATCCGCTCCATTTTTCCCAGCTCTCTCTTTCGCGAAAGGCTACTTATACCTGGAGCCACGGGCACTTCATTGTGTCACGTGCCAGCAAATACCATATTTACTATCTGTACAGCATAGGCCGTTACTATGTGGAAATTGGCTATACCCGTAAACTAAGTCGCATTGAGTTTATTGATTGCTTTAAAGACACCGGGCGCCTGAGACCTTACCTGGATTCTTTCCAACTGAGCGATATGAAGGCCTGAAGTTACGGGCATAATTTTCTTAGTTCTTGTTCAATTTCATCTTTAAAAAACCTGCCTTTTACTTTTCCTCTTTAGTTTTAACAAAGGTAAGGTGTGTTTTTTCTGTATGGCTCATGTAAGAATGATTCTGCTATTTTAGCTGAAAAAGTTTTGATTGAGTTTCAGCAAAGCCGAATTTACGGCTATGAACATAGAACAAATCAGGAAAGATACCCCCGCTTGTGCCGATAAGCTTTTCTTTAACAGTGCTGGCTCCTCACTGCCTCCCCGTCCTGTCGTACAAAAATCCCTTGCTTACCTACAGGAAGAAGAAATGATGGGAGGGTACCGATTGGCAGAACTGCGCCAGGCGGAAATACAGGCGTTTTATGAGGAAGCTGCTCATTTGCTTAATACTAAAGCCGCCAATATCGCTTTTGCCAGTCATGCCACCGATGCTTATGCCAAAGCACTCTCATCAGTGCCTTTCAGGACAGGCGATGTAATACTTACTACTGATGACGATTATGTGTCTAACTACCTCCATTTCCTCTCTCTAAAGCAACGGTTTGGAATACGTATTCTAAGGGCAAAGAATCAGCCTAACGGTGATCTGGACCTGGATCATTTCAGGCAAAATATACGGCAACATCAGCCCCGCCTGGTAGCCATCACTCATATTCCTACCAATTCCGGTCTGATTCAGGATGCCAAGGCGGTAGGTGAGATGTGCCGTGAGGCAGACGTACTTTACCTGCTGGATGCCTGCCAGTCGGTGGGGCAGATTGAGGTAGATGTGCAGCAGATCGGCTGTGATTTTTTGAGCGCTACAGGCAGAAAATTTCTCCGTGGACCCAGAGGTAGCGGGTTCCTGTACGTCTCAGACAAAGTGCTGGACCAGGGATATGCTCCGCTTTTTCTTGACCTTCGGGGGGCCAACTGGACAGATGCCGAAGCGTACCAGCTACAGGAAGATGCTAGCCGGTTTGAATACTGGGAAGTGCCCTATGCCCTGCTGCTCGGCCTGAAGGAAGCCCTTGCTTATGCTAACCGGCTGGGTATTAAATCTATAGAAAGCTATAACTGCTCCCTGATGCTAAGCCTCAGGGAGCAGCTATCGTCTGTTTCCGATGTGCGAATTTTTGACCGGGGCAGCAGGCAGGCCGCTATCTTTAGCTTTCGTAAAGAAGGCAAAACCATAGAGCAGACAAAGCAGTACCTGGAAAGCCAGCAGGTATTTTTCTCGCTCAGCCAGAAAAGCTCAGCCCAGATAGATTTTACAAAAAAAGGAATTGAGTGGGCAGTCAGACTTTCTCCCCATTATTTTAATACAAAGGATGAGGTAGATCAGCTTGTAGACATCATTTGCAGGTTTTAAGGAAAAGTAGATTTGGCAGGCCGACGGAAGATTTTTTACCTGATTTCTGCTGGTAAGCCCAGCGTTTTAATAAACAAAATCCTACACTTGACAAACTAATACTATGATTACGCTGGCTTTTCGTTTGATAGCATGAACTATGCCTTGTGTTTAATAGTTAAGAGTCAGCATAAGTTCATATAAAATCAGCAGGCTGATAGTCAGTCTTCTATCTTATTTTGATACTTTTTTACTGGATTATTAGCCTTTTTTAGACTTTTTTTCAGTACTTACTGAAGTGCAATGCTGATGTAGCACGAGCTTCAATCCTTATTCTTTAATTTTATTTCTTTTCTTTCTTTTTATGAAGGCCCAGATCAAATTTGTTAACAACGACCAATCCGAATTTTTCCCTACCCTGAGAAAACGAGTTAACCAGTATTTTAAGGATAACCAGATCTCACGCTACGGCAATCAGGAGATCATTACAAAAGCAGTGGTTCTCATCGGAGCTTATGTCCTTTCCTATCTACTCATTCTAACCCTACCCCTGAATGCCTGGCTCCTGCTCCCCTTTGCCGTGCTGATGGGGCTTGCCAAGGCAGGTATCGGTATGAGCGTGATGCATGATGCCTTGCACGGCTCTTTTTCCCAGAATCCGCGTATTAACAAGCTGATGGGAAATACCATCTACATGCTCGGCGCCAATGCCCTTGTCTGGAAAATTCAGCACAACATACTGCATCATACCTATACCAATATTCATGGTATGGATGAAGACATTGGAACAAAAGCTGTGATCAGGCTTTCTGATAAAACGCCTCTTCGTAAATACCACAGGTTTCAGCATATCTACGTATTCTTCCTGTATGGCCTCATGACTCTGCTGTTGCTTACCAATGATTTCGTCAAAATGCTGAACTATAACCGCTGGGGCATGGTAAAACAGCAACGAACCAGCCTCGACAAAGAATATACACGACTGGTATTACTCAAGCTGGTTTATCTTTTCTTCATGCTGGTATTGCCTGTCCTGGTCACACCGCTCCTCTGGTGGCAGGTATTGATTGGCTTCCTGGTGATGCATCTCACCACTGGTTTCATCCTGAGTGTTATTTTTCAAATGGCGCATATTGTGGAGGGAGCCCATCAGCCTATGCCTAATGAGGAAGGGAATATTGAGAATGCCTGGGCTATTCACCAGCTGGAAACTACGGCAAATTTCTCACCAGACAACCGCGTTCTTAACTGGTTTGCGGGCGGTCTCAATTACCAGGTAGAGCATCATCTGTTTCCCAATATCTGTCATGTGCATTACCGTAAGATATCAGGCATTGTCAGCCGTACTGCCAGTGAATTTAACCTGGAATACAATGTAAAGCCTACCTTTAGAAGCGCCATAGGCTCACACATACGAATGCTGAAAACCCTGGGCACTACCGAAAGGCTTCAAACCAGCGTAGGCGAAAGAAATCTCGTAGTATAGTCGCGGACTTAAAATTTGTTTACAGAAAAAGGGTATGTCTCAGAGGCAGCCCTTTTTTTTATTGTCTAGGCCTGCAAAATTGCTTGAGGCTATGTATTTGACCTCTGCATCAATCTGTCACGTGAAGACGGAGGTAGCGTAAGCATATCGCTTGAATTTTAAGACAGCATAGGCAGATGCCATTTGAAGCGGACAGCCAGTATTCGTAATAAGGTGACAAAACTCATGGCTATAAAAGTAGCTGTCAGTTCCTCTACACCCAGGCGAAAGAGGAGTACAAAGAACAGGCCTCCTGAGAGGCAGGCAGTGGCATAAATCTCATTCCGGAAGATCAGCGGCACCCTGTTGGAAAAGATATCCCGAATTACCCCGCCAAACACCGCCGATACAGTGCCCATCATGATAGCCACCGGCGCTGACAAACCAGCATCCAGGGTCTTCTGCAGCCCTAGTATAGTGAACAGGCCAATCCCGATTGAATCAAAAAGGAACATGGTACGGCTTAGGCGGACGATATATTTTTTCAGAAAAAGTGTGATAATTATAGCCGTAAGAATGACATAGATGTATATCGGGTTCAGCATCCAGCCTACCGGCAGGCTGCCGATGAGCAGATCGCGGATAGTGCCGCCACCTACTGCCGTGACAAAAGCAATAACTGCCGCGCCAAAAGGGTCCATCCTGCGCTCTCCGGCAGCAATGAAGCCGCTGATGGCAAAAACAAAAGTGCCGATGATATCCAGCAGGTATAGTATCTGTATCATAAGGGTCGCAAGATGCAAAAAAAAATCATCCGGCTTTCTTAATAATAATTCTAGGTAGCAACAGGTGAACAATCCTGCCTGGATGTTGCAGCTTCTCTATTAGGATAGAACACTGCTTACTACACTAACAGATTGGAATCAACGAAAGGGCTTCAGACCATCATACTTCTCATTTCAAGTAACCTATTTATGGTGACGGCCTGGTACGGCCATCTTAAATTTTCCGAATGGAAATAGTTCAACCAGATGGGTCTGATATCGATCGTTTTGATCAGTTGGATCATTGCCCCCTTTGAATATTTTTTCAGGTGCCAGCCAATAAGATTGGCTTCAGAGAAAATGGCGGACTTTTTAGCCTGGTACAGCTCAAAGTGATACAGGAAGTGGTCACGTTGCTGGTATTTGCAGTTTTTACACTGCTGGTTTTTAAAACAGAAACTTTCAGGCTGAACCACGCCATAGCTTTTGTTTTTTTGATCCTGGCCGTTTATTTTCTTTTTAAGAAATAATTTTCCTGTCAAAATGATGAGGAAATAGTTATTTCCTACTTCCAGCTTCATAATAGCTCATCTTCAGCTAACATTTCTGCTCATATACTTTTTACACATAGATACTTAAGTGTGATGTAGCTATATGTGGAAAAAAGATAAAATACTCGCTTACCTCCTTTTACGTATTGCCCTGGGCATCAATATGCTCATGCATGGCATTGTAAGATTACCCAACATGGATGCTTTTGTAGAGGGTGTCAGCAAAGGATTTGAGGACACCTGGCTGCCGCAGAGCCTGGTGACCGGCTTTGCCTACTTCCTGCCTTATGCCGAAGGCCTGATCGGCATGCTCATCCTGGCTGGCGCCTGGACACGCTGGGCCCTCTTCTCGGGCGGCATACTCATGTCTTTGCTCATCTTTGGAAAAACTCTGCAACAGGAGTGGGCAACGGTAGGTACGCAGATGGTCTACGTACTCAGTTTCTTTTTTGCGCTATTTTTTATTGAATTCAACGCTTA
The DNA here is from genome assembly GCA_046541235.1 of Cyclobacteriaceae bacterium. GTDB lineage: Bacteria > Bacteroidota > Bacteroidia > Cytophagales > Cyclobacteriaceae > Catalinimonas. The sequence continues at coordinate 63,526 of JBKHDR010000010.1, forward strand.
CAGCATTGACAGGAGAGGAAAATAAGTATTCTTTGTCTCTTCGCTCATTACTATCCTCAGCGCTCAGTTAGAAATTATCAGAGTAAGCTGGTATCCCAAGCCCCCTTCTTATGAGTAGGATTTTCCTGTGGCTGTAGGCAGAAAAATGCTAAATTTGAGCCAGTCGCTTATGTATCGCAGCCTGCTTTGGTTATGAATGGGCTGTTATTTTAAGAACTGATTTTTTCAAAACATCAGCCTGCCATTTATGAAAGGAACATTCCGGCCCCGGGTGAAGGTCTGCTGTATCAGCAGTCCTGAAGAAGCTCGCCTGGCCATCAGCTACGGGGCATCGGCACTCGGCCTGGTGGGGCGTATGCCCAGCGGCCCCGGTATCATCCCCGATGCGATGATCAGGGAGATCGCTGAAAGTGTACCTCCCGGCGTATCTACCTTCCTGCTAACCAGCGAAACCCGGTCTGAGGATATCATTGCCCACCATCGTAAGGTCCATACCACTACTATCCAGATCGTGGATGAACTGAAAGAGGCGAAGTACCAGCAGATCAGGGCGGCTTTGCCCGGCATCAAACTGGTGCAGGTGATACATGTGGTAGATGAAAATTCGGTGGAAGAAGCCATCAGGCTGTCACATCAGGTGGATGCCCTGCTGCTGGATAGTGGCAATCCCGGACTTCCCGTAAAAGAGTTGGGCGGAACAGGCAGGGTACATAACTGGGAATTGAGCCGAAAGATCAGGGAGGCCATTGATATCCCCCTCTTCCTGGCTGGCGGACTCAACAAACACAACGTAAGACAGGCCATAGAGCAAGTACAGCCTTTTGGGCTTGACCTGTGCAGCGGCCTGAGAACCCAGGGTAAACTGGATGAAGAGAAACTGTCGGCTTTTTTTCAGGCTATAGCCGCCGTTTAGTATTTCATTAAAAGATTTTTCAGTTGATTTTGTAAGCTAATCATCATCCTCTTCTATAAAGAGGATGGGTGAGAAAGGCGATGGCATCGCCACCGTACTGGAGACAAAAATGACGTTTGACATCCTCATCAATTCTGTGTAGGTAATGATTAAATCAACCGTAATAAAGTTTATTTTTGCTTACCACTTTATAAAGATTCCCCATGCCATTATGAGATACCTATCTAGCTTATTGTTTCTTATCTTACCTTTTTTATTTATCTGCTGCAGTACCGAACAGCAAGGCGAAGAGGCTTCCCAACCTTTGGTCTCAGAAGAATGGAAGCGCCTGATCAAAGACGACGGACTTGATGGCTGGACCGCCCTTGGCAGCGTCAGAGCCAGCAGGCATGAGGACGAACTTATGCTTACCCGCTCTGGAGATACCGGAGGTTGGCTGGTCAGCGATGCTTCACCCTCAGATTTTGTGCTCAGAACAGAGTTTAAGCTCAGCCCCAATGCCAGCAGCGGTGTCGCGATCCGTTTTCCTGCACAGCAGGGAGGTGACCCTGCCTATAGTGGGTTTAATATCAAGCTTGACCACCAACCTGACATACAGAATCCCACCGGCTCCATCGTTTACTTGGCAAGGGCGTTTTGGAATGAAAAAATTGACTCATTGGGCTGGAACAGACTGGAGATCCATGCAGAGGGTGATCACCTAAAGGTGATGATTAACGACCAAAAGGTGGCTGAAACCTTCAGCCGCCGCAGTATGGCGGGCGCCATCGCCCTGCAGGCCCCTGCCGGAGATGAAAATGCCGAAGTGCGTTTCAGAAACCTGGAACTGCGAAGTCTGCCTTCTGGCCCTTTCACCCAGCCCATGATAGCCGATTACATGCGTTCTATGCCGAAGCGAGACCGGGAATTTGTCTTCAACGGACAAAATACGGAAGGCTGGCTAGCCAGGGGCGATGCGCAGTGGACTGTCAGCGAAGGCGTGATCAGCGGGAACAGCGAAGGTACCCCCGGAGGTTATCTCTGCACCGATGATATTTACAAGAATTTTTACCTGAGGCTGAAGTTCAGGATTGCCCTGGAAGACAACAGCGGTGTATTCCTTCGCCTCAATCCTGAGGCGGAGGAAGTAAGCCTGTCCGAGGGGCTGGAAGTAAATGTGTATGATGTGGCTGACCTGGCCTGGGCGCATCCTACCGGCTCCATCAATACCCATGCGCGTGCCTTTACCGGCATGGTAGATTATGAGGACTGGAACCTGATGGAAATTTTTGCTTTCAATGAGCAGGTTACTGTTTATGTGAACGGGATGAAAGCCTCTGAGGCACAGGTACCTGAAGCCTATCAGCAGCCCGGGCAGATATGCCTGCAGGTTTTTCCCCGTGTAGCCACGGATGGAGGCCCTTCGCGGGTGATGTACAAGGATGTTGCGCTCAAAAATATGGAAGGAATTCCTTTTATCGGGTACTAATTATCCTTATCGCCTGCCTCCCGCCCCGAATGAAAAAATGATGGTAGTATATTTCTAATCCGGTATAAAATTTTAGCTTTGGTCTGTACTTCTATCTGTTTGCCTGATAAATGCCTTTGCAGAAAGCATGGAGTTTATTTTTATAAGTTTACACCTTACCTGATCTAT
>JBKHDR010000011.1:0-65501 GCA_046541235.1 Cyclobacteriaceae bacterium
GCATGGCCCGTGACGAAAGAGACAGCGAACTCTGATTCCCCTAAGCCCAACAAATAAACGCAGGACCTCAGCCAGCAGCATTCTTTCCTCAACAGTTAAACAACTCAACCCATCAACGAATAAACAATCACCTTGCTCAGACAGTAAAATTATGATAAGAATGCCTCAGAGGGGCTCTTTTGCAGGATTTTTTCAACTTAAAACACTCATGAACGATTTTTTAAACAAGTGGGGAGAAGCAGCTTATACTACGGCGGGATTTTTCTGGATGGCCTTCTGGGCTTTTATGCTGGGTTACCTGCTCAGCAGCGCCATACAGGTCTTTGTCACCAAGGAGCGCATGCGCAAAACGATGGGAGGCGCAGGCTCCAAGGACGTATTACTGGGCACTTTCTTTGGCTTCATCAGCAGTTCCTGCAGCTTCTCTGCCCTGGCTACTACCAAATCTCTGTTTCAGAAAGGCGCCAGCTTTACGGCGTCTATCGCCTTTTTGCTGGCCTCCACCAACCTGGTCATAGAGTTGGGAATCATCATTGCTGTTTTTCTCGGCTGGCAGTTTGTGGTAGGCGAATATGTAGGCGGCATCATGCTCATCCTGATCAGCTGGCTGCTCATCAGCCTGATCAACCCCAAAAGCCTGATCAATCAGGTCAGGGAGCGGCTCTCGGGCGACAAAGACGAAAAAATGAGCCAGGATTCTTTTCTCAAAAAAGTGAAAACCACCGAAAGTTGGGCCCGGATAGGCAAGCAGTATCTTATGGAATGGAAAATGGTGTGGAAAGACGTGACCATCGGCTTTACCATCGCCGGTATTGTGTCGGCATTCGTGCCCGATGTTTTTTTCCGGACGCTCTTCATCAATAGCGGGCAGGGGCAGGAAAGCTACGGGTTCTTTACCCTGCTGGAGCACGTAGTGGTAGGCCCGGTAGCCGCTTTTCTGACCTTTATCGGCTCCATGGGCAACATCCCGCTGGCGGCACTGCTCTTCAGCAAAGAGGTCAGCTTTGCCGGGGTGATGGCCTTTATCTTCAGCGACCTGGTGGTTTTCCCGGTGCTGCGCATCAACGCCCGCTACTACGGTTGGAAGATGTCGCTTTTTATTCTCTTCCTGCTCTTCAGCTCACTTATAGGCACTGCCCTGCTGCTGCATTACGGCTTCCGGCTGTTTGACCTGCTGCCCGATCCTTCGGCGGTTAATATTGCCCAGCAGGATCATTTTAAATTCAACTACACCTTTTTCCTCAATCTGGGCTTTCTTATCCTTTCGGGTATTGTGCTCTATATGGGCTTTGTCAAACGAAAGGATGTGATGCAGCCTATGGAAATGGCACCCAAAAGTATGTTGCTGGAAAATACCCTGAAGTGGTTGGCTTACCTCTCCTACCTCTGGCTGGCCGGGGGGCTGATCGTCCACTTTTTTGTGACAGGGGGATGATGCGAAGTAAGAATCCTGCTTTTCCCTTACATAAATTAAGAATTAGGACTAATTTGCACATGCGCTGCCAGGATAGCCTGGTAACTAATCAACATTTTTCAAAATCTTTTTAGACTTAATACTGACGCTATGAATAAGAAAGTGATCCTGATGATCCTGGACGGCTGGGGCTTCGCCGAAAATCCGGAGGTTTCTGCCGTTGACAAAGCCAACACGCCTTTTGTAGATTCTTTGTACGAAAAATACGCTCATAGTAAGCTGTATGCTTCCGGCAAAGCCGTAGGTCTGCCTGAGGGGCAGATGGGCAATTCGGAAGTAGGCCATATGAACCTGGGCGCCGGCCGTATCGTCTACCAGATGCTGGAGCGGGTCAATCAGTCTGTTGAGAATGGCGACTTTTTTGAGAACGAGACGCTGCTGAAGACTTTTGACTACGTCAAAGAAAATGACAAACAGCTCCACCTGATGGGCCTCACCTCGGTAGGCGGGGTACATTCTCATATCAACCACCTCAAAGCCATCTGCCAGGCGGCAGCCGATGCAGGGCTGAAGAAGGTCTACATCCACGCCTTCACCGACGGCCGCGACACCGACCCCAAAGCTGGCAAAGGCAACATCAAAGAGATACAGGAATTTACGGCCGAAACCACCGGCAAAATCGCTTCGGTGACCGGCCGCTACTACGGTATGGACCGCGACAAACGCTGGGAACGCACCAAACTGGCCTACGATGCCCTGGTAAAAGGGGTGGGCAAAAAAGTAGATGACCCGGTACAGGGCGTGCAGGAATCTTATGAGGATGATGTCACCGACGAATTTATCAAGCCCATGGTGGTGACCGAGGGTGGTGAGCCCGTGGCTACCATACAGGAAGGTGACGCGGTGATCAGCTTCAACTTCCGCACCGACCGGGCCCGGCAGATCACCCTCGCCTTGAGCCAGAAAGACTTCCCTGAGCAGGATATGCACAAGCTGGACCTGCGCTACGTAACCATGACTGAATACGACGAAACCTTTAAAAACGTGGATATCCTCTTTGGTAACGAACCCATCAATATGGTGATGGGCGAAGTACTGGCCAGGAATGGCAAAAAGCAAATCCGCATCGCCGAAACCGAGAAGTATCCGCATGTCACCTTCTTTTTTAATTGTGGCCGTGAGGAGGAATTTGAAGGCGAAGAGCGCATCATGTGCCCCTCACCCAAGGTAGCCACCTATGACAAGCAGCCGGAAATGAGTGCCTACGAGGTGCGCGACAGCATCATTGAGAAGCTTAAGGAAGGTAAGGTGGATTTTGTCTGTCTCAACTTTGCCAATCCCGACATGGTAGGACATACCGGCGTATTTGAAGCAGCGGTGAAGGCCTGTGAAACGGTAGACGAATGCGCCAGGGCCGTAGCTGAAACCGCCCTGGAAAACGGTTATTCCCTGATCGTGATCGCCGACCACGGCAATGCCGACTGTATGAAGAACCCCGATGGTTCGCCACATACGCAGCATACCACTGTACCGGTGCCCTGCATCCTGATTGACCCTGATTATAAAGGCAAGCTCAAAGACGGCAAGCTGGGCGATATCTCCCCTACCATACTGGAGCTGATGGGTATAGAAAAGCCCAAGGAGATGAGCGGAGAGTCATTGCTGGTGAAGTAGATGATGCTGGATGTGCTATGGCCTGCTTTAGAGGGGTGACTTTTATACCTTAAACAGGAGCGAAGAGGATTAAATAACAGGCTTTGGCATTCTTTGTTATAGAGCATATCTTTAGTGCAGCTAAAGAAGATTTTATGAACATATCCCTGACTCCCGATTTAGAAAAATATGTGCAGGCTAAAGTGAGATCCGGACCTTATCAGTCATCAAGTGAGGTAATTCGTGAAGCATTACATGCGTCTGCCTATCCAGATTTTTATCAGGTGGATGAGAAGTAAAGAAAATCATGAAGCAGTATTTCTGCCTAAAGCATCTGCCACTTATTGAATTAGATTTCCTTATGTAAATTGGCTCCCATAAAAGGGCAAGGCTGTTTTTTGCTAAAAACCGGGTTCTCATTCGCTTTGCCTTCTTCATATAAGCCGTCTATGGAAAATATCACCAACTTCTGGGATGAGATCAAGGATACCTTGCGGGAAACCCTGACTATTTTCACTACTGAATTTCCCATTGCGGGAGAAAGCATCAGCATCTGGTCTATAGTACAGTTTCTGTTCAGCATCATCCTGCTCTTTTACATCTCCGGCAAGCTGGACAAACTGCTAGTCAACAGGATACTGACCCGCTACAAACTGGATATCGGCATCCGCAAGTCCATCGGTACCATCACCCGTTATGTTATCGTGGTGCTGGGGCTGTTTATCATCGTCAATACGGCTGGTATAGACCTGAGTGCCGTCACCGTGCTCTTTGGTGCCCTGGGTGTGGGTATTGGTTTTGGCCTGCAGAACATTTTTAACAACTTTATTTCAGGGCTCATTATTCTCTTTGAGCGCCCTATCAAAGTAGGCGACCGTATAGAGGTAGGCGATGTAAGCGGAGATGTGATGGATATTTCGGCGCGCTCTACCACCGTGATCACCAACGACAATATCTCCATCATTATCCCCAACTCTGAATTTATCTCCTCCAAGGTGATCAACTGGAGCCACAACGACCGGCGTATCCGCTTCCGCTTTCCGGTAGGGGTATCATATAACGAAGATCCCGCCAAGGTCAAGAAAATACTGATGGAGGTGATGGAAGAACACGAAGGCGTACTTAAAACACCTGCACCCGATGTGTGGTTTGATGAATTTGGCGATAGCTCCCTTAATTTCAAGCTTATGGTCTGGACCACCCGCTATGTGCAGCGTCCCGACCTGCTGAAAAGCCAGCTGTACTATGCCATATTTGCCAAATTTAAAGAACATGAGATTGAAATTCCCTTCCCACAGCGCGACCTGCATATCAAGAGCGGAGAATTACCCGTACATTTGAAAAAAGAAAATGGAAAAGTTAACTAGGCCAACACTATGAAACCTGAAAAGTATTTTGTTTTTGATTTTGACAGCACCTTCACCAAGGTAGAGGCGCTCGATGTGCTCTGCGAAATTTCTCTGAAAGGTAACCCTCAGAAGGATGAAATCCTCAGGCAGGTCAAGGATATCACCAACAGCTGTATGGAGGGTAAGATGTCGTTTCGGGAGTCGCTGGAAAGCCGACTGGCCCTGCTGGATGCCCACCGCGATCAGCTGGCTCCCCTGATTGCCCACCTCAAAGAGAATGTATCCGTCTCTTTTAAAAGGAATAAGGAATTTTTCCGCACCTATGCCGATCGTATCTACATTATTTCCAACGGCTTCAAAGAATTTATCGTGCCCATCGTACTGGATTACGGTATCAGTGAAGAGCATGTGTTTGCCAATGAGTTTATTTTTGATGAGAAAGGTAAAATTGCCGGTTTCGACCGCCATAATGTGCTTTCTGAGGACGATGGCAAGGTACAGGTCATCAAAGAGCTGGATCTGCACGGCGATATTTACGTGATCGGTGATGGATACAATGATTACAAGATCAAAGCTGCCGGCCTGGCCAATAAATTCTATGCCTTTACCGAAAATATTGAAAGAGAAATTATACTACAGAAAGCCGATCATATCACTCCCTCTCTTGACGAATTTTTATACCTGAACAAAATGAACACTGCCATTTCCTACCCTAAAAACAGGATTAATATTCTTTTGCTGGAAAACATCCATCCTGATGCCGAAAAGAAGCTCCGTGAAGAAGGCTACAATGTGGAAGTAAGCGCTTCGGCCATGGATGAGGATGAGCTTGCCGAACGTATCAAAACAGTTTCTATCCTGGGCATACGCTCCAAAACCCAGGTGACTGCCAAAGTGCTGGAAAATGCTAACCGCCTCATTGCACTGGGTGCCTTCTGCATAGGTACCAACCAGATTGACCTGGAGGCCTGTCTCAAAAAAGGGATTGCCGTCTTCAATGCCCCTTACAGCAATACCCGCTCTGTGGTAGAAATGGCCATAGGAGAGATCATCATGCTGATGCGCGGCTTTCATGACAAAAGCATGGGTATGCACCAGGGCAAGTGGGTCAAGTCAGCTGCCAACAGCAATGAGGTAAGAGGCAAAAAGCTCGGCATTATCGGCTATGGCAACATAGGCGCCCAGCTTTCTGTACTGGCCGAAAATATGGGTATGGACGTGTACTACTATGACGTAATTGAAAAACTCGCCCTGGGTAATGCCACCAAATGCAGCAGCATGGATGAACTAATGGGTATTGCCGACATCATCAGCTTACACGTAGACGGCCGAGCGGAAAACGAGAAAATGATAAATGCTTCCGCTTTTGATAAGATGAAACAGGGTGTAGTCTTTCTTAATCTTAGCCGGGGCTCGGTAGTAGATATCAAAGCACTGAAAGATAACATTATCAAAGGCAAGGTAAGAGGAGCTGCCATAGATGTCTTTCCCCAAGAGCCGAAAAGCAATCATGAGGAGTTTGTATCAGAACTCCGCAACCTGCCTAACGTTATTCTGACCCCGCACGTGGGCGGCAGTACGGAAGAAGCGCAGGAGAACATTGCCGACTTTGTGCCCAATAAGCTGATAGAGTATGTCAATACCGGCAGCACCACCAACAGTGTCAACTTCCCCAACCTACAGCTGCCACTTCTCAAAAATGCGCACAGGCTGATGCACATCCACCATAATGTACCCGGTGTGCTGGCCAAGATCAGCCAGGTGCTGGCCGAACATAATATCAATGTGGTGGGTCAGTACCTCAAAACCAATGAACACATCGGCTATGTGATCATTGACATTGACAAGGCCTATGACGATTCGGTAATCAAGGCTCTCAAAAGCATTGACAACACCATCAGGTTCAGAGTTCTTTATTAATCATGCTGGTGGGTGTATAGAGGAAAGCGCTGCCTTGATCTTATGTTTGCCCTGCCCTTGCTTCTGCTCAGCAGCCCGCTTCTGCTGACAGTGGCAGGGGTGACTATGCTGCTCTCCGGCAGCTTTCCTTTTTTCAGGCAAAAGCGGCCAGGTTACCAGGAGCAGCTTTTCACTCTTTATAAGCTGCGCACCCTTTTTGACAGGAGGAAGCTTCTTTCTCCTATCTTACAGCCCTGGGGCAGGTTTTTGAGAACTTACTCCATTGATGAATTACCGCAGCTTTACAATGTCATCAGGGGAGAAATGTCGCTGGTGGGGCCCCGCCCCCTGCTGGAAGAATACCTGCCACTCTACAACGAAGCACAGCGCCTAAGGCATGCGGTAAAGCCGGGTATCACCGGCTGGGCGCAGATTCATGGCAGAAATGAGCTATCCTGGGCCGAAAGGTTCAGGCTGGACCTTTGGTATGTAAAAAATCAGTCACTGAGAACCGACCTGCGCATTCTGAGGCTGACGGTGCTTCAAATAATAAAGCCCTCAGGAGTGAGACCTGAAGGCTTAAAAGATCATGAAAAGTTTAAAGGCAATAAAGATTAAGGGTTCAGTTTGTTCATCGCTTTGATCAGCGTACTGTCACTGATAATTTCAAGGGGTACAACTTCCTTCTGCTCCTGCCTGAGTGAGTAATAATCACCTTCATACTGCAGGAAGAGCGTCTTTTGATCGCCCTGGTTGAGCGCAATGATTTTGTAGGGGATGCCCTGGAAATCTCCGTGGAGGTAGAGTTTATGATCAAAGAACTGGTAATGGAAAGGGAATTTACTGTCTACCACGGTCTCGATTTCTACATTGACATCTGCCACTTCAGACTTTTGCAGCATGTTTTTATCAGGTGCTTCAAAGTCACTGTAATTCACCTCCTGCGTCTGATCGGGAAATTCGCTCATAATATCCGGTCTGACGATATGGGGCATTACCTCTATGGATGCTACCTTGGTAGTAGGTCCGGCAGGTGCTGCTACGGAGCTGCCTGAGCTAAGGCTGCTTGCTTCTTCGGGAAGATCAGCTTCGGTGTTGTCAGCTACAGCTGGTTCGGGCAGAACGGGCATGAAGTCAGCTTCGCTTAAGCGGCTGTTTTCCGGAATATCCAGCCTGATATCCCACTGCTGCTGCGTGATAGGCTGATCCTGCTGCGTATTGTAAAAAAAATAAGCGGCACCCCCGCTCAGCATGACCGAAGCCACGATGGCAGAAAGTTGCATGCCAGATAGATTATACCATCCACCTGAATTGACTGGTACCTGCTCAAGACGGTTTTTCAGGTGAGCTCTCCTTGCTTCACCCAGGGCCTGATGGATGTCCTGCTGCCATTTGACTTCGCTGCTCAGGAGGGGATCCTGGCTAATCTTTTGTTCAAAGGCCATTTTCTCCTCATCGGAAAGCCTCCCTTTGAGATAATTGTCAAACTGATCGGAATAGATAAAGTCTTTCATAAGCCTAATCTAAAAAGTCGCTTTCTGAGTATTTCGTTTTGACCAGGTGATCCAGTCGTTTTTTGCACTTGTATTTTTTGGTCTTTACAGTTTCGGTATTGGCCATACCCATTTTATCAGCTATATCCTGCATAGACATATCATCAAAATAGTAGTACATCAGTACTTTCTTGCAGGTATCGCCCAGTTGCTCTATGCACTCTCTGATAATGAGGCTTCTTTCCTTTTGCTCCTGGTCCAGGTAAGTTGTACCATCTTTTTCCTCATTTGAAAGACGATTTTTTCTTTCCAGTTCCTTCCTCCAGAGATTCAGGCATACACTGTAGAGGTAAGTGCTGATCTTGGAGGTGAGTACGAGCTGATGGCTCACCACTTTCTGCCAGAATACGATCAGGGCATCCTGGTAGACATCCTTAGCCTCCTGCTCCGTACCATTATTTTTCATGATGAGGTTAGTCATCATTTTGTAGTACTTTCGGTACAGGTAGTCCAGGGCCTTTTCGTCTCCTCTACTGATCCTATCCAGAATTTCACTGTCTTTCATTACAAAAGCCTTAATGGTTAATACGCCAAACAGCCATAAGGTAACCCGTCATGTAATATAAGAATCTAATAATCGGGCAACAATGTTGATGCCTGAGCTGAAAAACCACCCTAAAAACAGGAGTTAAGCAGCAAAACGAAGGTAGAACTTCAGCACAAAAATAAATTTACTAAAATATACAGGAATAAATCATGTGCTTTAATCAGCAAGAATATAAACATTTTTATAAACGCTGATAAAACTGTTATTACCCACTTTTCACTTACAGGCATCCAGGTAGGCGGAGGCTTCTCTGACCGGGATAAACCCCTGGGCATTGCCCCATGAATTATAGACATAGGTGGCTATCTGGGCTACTTCTATGTCGGTGAGTTTTTCATTAGCAGGCATTTCCTGCTTATAGTGCTGCCCGTTGACGATGATTTCACCTTCCATGCCATTTCTGATGATACAGAGCGTACGTCCTACATCTTCCAGCATATAATCGGACTGCGCCAGGGGAGGAATCAGTCGGCCCAGGCCACTGCCGTCTTCCTGGTGGCAGTTGGCACATTGTTGCTTGTAAAGCCTTTCGCCGTGTACCATGTACTGCTCGTAATACATTTTATCCTGCATGCTGAGGTCAGCGGTGGCTTCATTCTGAAACTGCCCACCGCCGCACCTGACAAATAAAAAGGAGAGAAAAAAGAGTAGAGCGCTGCCAATGATCAGGTGGAGGTTCATAGAGCAGCGGCTTGCTTGGTTTGATATTCCTCGAGCAGGCGATTCATATCTTTAATCAGTTTATCTACCTGCGCGGGTTCAGTGCCGTCATACATGCCCCTGATCCTCCTATCCTTATCTACCAGGATAAAGGCACCGCTATGTATAAACCCTCCCGGCTCTTCTTCATCTTCCATGGCAGTCACCATATAACTGCTGAGACCTATGTCATAAATAGCCTCTTTGTCACCGGTCACAAAATGCCAGGTGTCGCTGCTGACTCCCAGGCGTTCGGCATAATCATGCAGCAGTGCCACTGTATCATATTCAGGATCAATACTATGAGAAAGGAGTGCTACTTCAGGATGGCCTTTAAATTCCTCGTATACTCTGAGCATCTGAGTCTTCATTACCGGGCAGATGGTAGGGCATGAAGTAAAAAAGAAGTCAGCCACATATATCTTTCCATCCAGGGTAGCAGGCGTAATCTGGCTGCTGTCCTGATTTACAAAACTGAAGTCACCCACTGTATGATAAATGGTATCCACTACCGTCTGTCCGTTCACCGTCTTTTCCACATAATCGTGACGCCCCAGCATGGGCAGCCTGTCTGCTTCCACATCAGATGAAGCACCACCTGTACAGGCAGGTAATAAAGGGAGCATCAGCAGAATAAAGAAAAAGGTAAGATTGCTTGTGTTCATATTTGTATTGTTGATTTGAAGTCAACAAGTTAACAAATACAAACGGCAGTGAATTCCTATAGCCTGCATTTTATGGATTTCTGCAGGCATAAAAAAAGGCGCTGTTAGCGCCCTATAGAGTATGCCGGGAAACAGATAAATTGAAAACGTTATGGAATGACTACATTTCGTAAAACAGATCAGATGCGGTCACGTATCGGCAGGTTGACAAAGAAATTGGTACCCTGTCCTTCTTCACTTTCATACCAGATACTTCCCTGGTGTCTTTCGACAATCTTTTTAGCCAGATAGAGGCCCAGGCCGCTGGATTCCTCGCCTTCGGTACCCCGGCGGGTAGCTTTGCTGAACTTGCTGAATATGTAAGGCCTGAGTCTTTTTGGGATACCAATGCCCTGATCCGATACAGAAATATTGATCACATTGGCATACTTAACTAGTTTCACAATCACCTCGGTGCCCGGAATTGAATACTTGACGGCGTTGGAAAGCAGTTGCTCAATCACCCGGCGGATGGCTACTTCGTCCATGTAGATGGTAGCTTCTTCTTCCAGGTCCTCAAAAATCACCTTTACGTCCTTAGACTTGCTGAGGCTGGCAGGATACCTTTCAGCAACTTGCTTCACAATGCGGTTGATGATGACCGGGCGAGGCTGCTGCAGGGGATCTTCTTCAAGACAGCGATCTACCGAGATAAGGTTATGAATGATGCTCTTGATAGTGGTACAATCGCGTTCTATGGTTTCAAAGAATTTACGATTCTCATCATCTATCTCATTCTCAAAGTTCTTGAAAAGTGTATAATTGCAGGATCTTATCCTGGCGAGCATACCTTTCAGATCATGCCCTATACGGGCAAGGATCTCTTCATTGGTCTCAGCACTTTTGATCATCACTGTAAATTCTTTGGTTGCAGCTTTTGTCAGGCACGCTACAATGATAGTGAGGACCCGTCATAAAAAAATCAAAAATATGTCTACCAACTGTCAATGTAATTATTACGCTGACTATGCATGTAATTTTGTACTTATAAATGCCAAACAAATAAAATGATGACTATAAGACTGATAGAATTGTATTCTATACATAATCCGTAAAGAAAATAAGCTGAGCAATGTATACGTAAAAGACGAAAGCAACCTACTGATTTGCACAGCAGAAACTCAGAAGGCTTCTCCAATGAAGAAATATACGCCACTACCCTCTTCGGTAAATGCCACATCCAGGCGGGTAAAAATATCCTTGTTCTTGAAAAGCAGGAAGCGCACTCCTGCCCCGCCGGCGGGCTTGAGCGAAGCCAGGTTCAGGTCGCCAATGGTGGGCGCTACGCCACCCATCCCCATGAACACCGCTCCTCCCCAGCGGCGGCTGAAGGGAAAAGGCAGCCAGCGATATTCCACCTGAGTCGCCAGCAGATTGCGGTCGCGGTAGCGTCCCAGATAGTAGCCACGCATCAGGCTTTCCCCACCCATCAGCGCCAGCTGATTGAAAGGCACATCACCACTTACCGACTGCCCGTAAAGCTGCACAGCAAGCAACTGTTGCTTGGCCGTAGGCACATACCAGCGGCTATCCAGGATAAAACTGCTGAAGCTGAGAGCATGCTGGTTGAGCAGACCATAGTTAAGATAGGCGAGCTCTGCAAACCAGCCCTTCCGTACATTGAGAACATTGTGACGGTCATCATGTAGCAGACCCACCCCCAGGCCCAGGTTGGAGGACCCATCTGCACCAAGCGGCAGCGCTGCAGGTGGACCTTCCCAGTTAAAAGTAACATTACTCAGACGCTGCCAGTCTACTTCCAGTCCCAGGTAAAAATCGCCGAAAATACGACGCAGTGCCCGCTCACGCAGGATCAGGTAGCGCGCATCTACGACCGCAAGGGCCTCGTCAGGGCTTTCTTCACCTATACCATGATAATACAGTGGAAACGACTGCCCACGAAGCCTGCCCAGGAAGAACCACTGGTCCTGGTCAGAGTAGAGCGCATGGTCCAGCCAGATGCCATACTGGCTTTCCAGTGTAAAAAAGGTAAAAGCATTGATCTCACTCAGGCGGTTGGCAGTATCCCTGTTTGCATGGTAAAGATAAAGCGAACTCAGACCAATTTCCCAGCTGGTTTCGGGAGAATAGGCCAGGGTGGGATAATTCAGAAAGCGAGGCTGCTCTGCCGAAACTGTATCTGCCAGGAAACTTCCGACTTTATCCTGTGTCCACTTTACCAACTGGGCCTGTACCTGCATTGTAGAAAGTAAAACAAGTGCTACTATAAAGGTATACCGGCTCAACCATTTGAAACAGGTATGACGAAAGCTACTGACTAAGATATACATGCTTTACTGTTACGTTTTTGCCAACCTAAGGTGACACTCTTCTATTCAGATTTAATTGTTTCTTAAAAAGGCAGAAACAGGCACATGTCAGATTTTTACTTTTTTTCAAATAACAGTCAGTTGCAGGGCCGGCAAAAATATTGTGTATTACTCATCATAATTCAAAACAATTACATACGACAATTTTCTTAAGTAGCCTGAGCAGATTTTACTAACATTTTCTCACCTTAAGCTTAAGTAAGCTCATTTTTTGAAGACTTTGAAAAAATCAGGGAGTTGAGGAGTAGAGCTGCCTGTATATTTTAGTATTTCTGATTTATGTAGTTACTTTTTCTCTATTATATAGCCACCTATAACTAAGTATATCAGACAATGCCATTTTAAGTTCTTGAAGTAAATATTTAAAATAGTACCCCTGATACGATTCACATGAACTTCTTACCTGTAGTTTATCCGTATGAAGCGAACAGGTATCTTTGAAGAGCGGTGAATCTTTTTTTTCAAAAAAAGATATGAATGCTTATGCAAGTGAAGGATTGTCAGAAAGCCAATGAAATTATCAGCTTCCACTTAGAAGATGGAATTCTTCATGGAACTTATCTTGTCCAGAAAATCAACCTGGGAGCAGCTATCAATGCTACTTCATTCAAAAAAGAAATTACAATGGGTAAACCTTACCCGGCACTGGCTGACATTTCCAGGGTGAAAGATATGAGTAAGGAAGCCCGGGCTTTTTTTTCTCAGGATGCGGGTGAGGATCTGCTGGCACTGGCCGTCATTGTCAACAATCCGGTCACACGGATGCTGACCAACTTCTTTCTTCAATTCAACAAGCCGGTTTACCCTTTTCGCATTTTTACTGACCGGAAAGAGGCCATCTGCTGGTTGAAAAAATACCAACATTAGTACATTCTCAGATGCAGGATAAGATATTAGACAATAAGTATTACAGAGCTGAAATGCAGGATGGCATCATGATCGTGCAATATAAACCCGGCCTGCATATCACGCTGAAGGAGGCCAGGGAAATTGTACAGGCGAGGCTTGATCATTTTGGGAACATTTCATATCCGGTAATTTTTAAAAGCTCCAGGGTAAAAAGTATAGACAAAGCAGCACGCAGCTACCTCTTCAAGGAAGGGCATATCAACCTCAAAGCTATTGCGCTAATAGAGCAAACCAAGGTAGAAAAAGTGATGTTGAGCATCATGCTGAATTTTGACCGCCCTCCCATACCCTGCCGTGCCTTCGACAATGAAATGGATGCCATAGCATGGTTACAAGATTTTAAATAAGTATGGACAAAAACGAGAAGCGTTTGGAAGATATCAACCAACTGATACTGGAGATCGCCGGAGGAAAACTGGGCCGTAAGCTGGAGATATCTTCTGCTTTTGATGAAATTGATGCGATTGCTTCCGGTATCAATATGCTGGGAGAAGAGTTGCAGGCGAGTATGATCGACCGCAACTACTTCAATTGCGTGCTGAAAAGCATCGTGGATATTCTCATCATTTTTGACCAGAACTATCAGATTATCCAGATTAATGACAAGGCTCTTGAATCCCTGGGCTATCCTGAACAAGACCTGCTAGGTAAATCTATTGGCTCATTAGTGCCTGACGAAGAAAAAGAAAAATTTTTTAATCTGATTGCTGCTGTCCAGGAACAGGAAGCACTCTATAATGCGGAAGTCAATTTTTGTACTGCCTTGGATGAAAAACTTCCCCTGGCTATTTCTGTCTCCAAGCTACAGACCAAAAGTCAAATGCAATCGGGGTATGTACTCCTGGCTAAGGATCTGAAACAGTTTTACATTCTGTCAGATGCCCTGAAGAAGAAGAATAAGGAGCTTGAGACTTTTGTCTATAAAGTGTCTCATGACCTGAAAGGGCCGGTAGCTTCGCTGCTCGGCCTGCTGGAGTTAAGTGAAAGAGAGGATAATGACTTGGCAACTATTCGTGCCTATATGGGGATGATGAAGAGCAGCCTGCAGCGGCTTGATAAAAGCATCGTTTCTTTTCTTAATTTCACTCTGGCTACCCGTACTGATATCGAACCACAGAAAGTCATGCTCAAGCAGGAAGTATACGAAGTGATAAAGGTACTATGGGCTTTTCCCAACAGATCCTATGTATCTATCAATA
Source organism: Cyclobacteriaceae bacterium (assembly GCA_046541235.1). Taxonomy (GTDB): domain Bacteria; phylum Bacteroidota; class Bacteroidia; order Cytophagales; family Cyclobacteriaceae; genus Catalinimonas. The sequence goes on from JBKHDR010000011.1 coordinate 14,257, forward strand.
ACCTGATCCCCGATGAGTTGAGCCTGTATACAATTCCTGAGCTGCTTCGTTCGGTACTGCAGAATTTTATTGAAAACGCCATCAAGTACAGAAGCAGGTTCAGGCCTTCCAGTGTGGATATCAGCGCTGAAACACACCCTCAGAAAACCATCATCCGCATCAGGGACAATGGCATCGGCATGAGCCCATATATTCGTGAACGAGCTTTTGATATGTACTTCAGGGGGCATAGCGAAGCGCCCGGCAGCGGCCTTGGCCTGTACATTACCAAAGCCAGCGTAGAGAAGCTGGGAGGAGAGATTTATCTGTGCAGCGAAGAAGGTAAGGGAACCGAAGTAAAAATTACGCTTCCCAATCTCAACCGCTATGTATAATCCTCCAGCACGATCAATATATACTGGTGAAGAATACTACCCGTGTTTTTTAGTACTCCTTTTCCAGTAGTTTATTGCCCTGCAAGCCTTCCAGCGCTTCAAAACTGAAATTGGCATCGGTCTGTATAAAGCCTACTTTGGGAAACTGCCGGGCACCCAGCTTCTTCTTTTCCATATTGGCCGTCACACCCAGGTGAATCAGTTCTTTCCCCAGTGCATTGGCTCGCATTACTGCCCGGTAAAGCAGTTGCTTGTACACTTTGTGTTCGGCGTATTCATAATCAAGCCCCACCAGTACTCCCTGATAAGTACGAGGACTGATATGGGTCATGGCTACCCCGATCAGCGGTTTTTCACCGGTAGCCGCATAAAGGCAGATAAACTCCCATTCTGATGACTCATTCATCTGGCTAAAAAGCTTATAAGGATAAGCGGTAATATTAAGCGCCAGGTTTACTTTTTGTACGTTCAGGTAAAGCATGTAGGCCGTGTGCAGTTCTTCATCCGTCAGTTGTGCTTTGTGCTCAATTACAAAGAGATGTTTGCGGTTGAGGACATCCTGGCGCATGTGTTTCCTGGAGCGGGGCGTGAGCGTAGCCTGAAAAGTTTCTTCATTTTCAAAATGAGTCAGTTCAAGTACTGAAGCTTCGGGGAAATCCACTTTCATAAAACCCTGCTCATGGAAGAAATCGTTGAGTTCGGTATCATCAGCATGCAGGTCTCGGATGATCATAGTCTTGGCATCCATCTGCTTTTTTAGTTTTTCCATTTGCAGGCACAGCATCCGCAAAGCTTCTTTATACATGTGATGTGAGCGGTCCACGTAGAGATGATCGCCGTCCGTGATCTGTGAGCCCATACAAAGCACCCTGCTCATCATAAAGTAGGGGTCTGTCATTCGTATCGCTTCTATAGGCGCAGATACTTCCGGTTTAGCCAGCATGTCATCCTTCCAGAGCCCTGCCGTGAAGAAGGTTGCCAGCACCGGGTGCTGCTTTTTGTCCCTGATAATGAGATACACAAAATTCCAGTTGTGTTCGGGCAGCAGATTGTCAGCAAATGCGCTTTCCATCAGCCGCAGGTTACTGTGATTGAAGATACCCTTATCGGCAAAAAGATAATCCCAGTCCTGGGAATTGATATCACTGATGCGATGATAGACTGATACATCAAGCTGTTCCGATACTTCTGCTGCATCGTGCGGTTCTTCCACCGGAGGCAGTTTAAAGGCCGCTCTCACGCGGTTGAGGGTTAGTCCTTCTTCCCTCAAACTCTCGGGATAATGATGAACCATGGCATCAACCAAAGCTTTGATCTCTTCTTTCTGGTTATGCCTTGAAATGGTAAACCTGATGCCGGAATTACGTACAGGTACGGCGGGGAAGATGGCTACATTGATATAAAAGCCCTCGTTCATGAGCCTGCGCGCAAAATTGTAAGCAGCGGCTGGCAGGGCTGATCCTATAAAATGGACAGGGCACACGTTTTCCTGCACCAGGGGCAGGGAAGTCTGCCTGATAAGTTCGTTACAGTAATTCACTTTCTCTCTGAGATCAGCCTGTAGCTCGTAGATTTCGTCAGAAAGGTGAATCCTGGCTGATGCCAGAGCAGCTGCTACGCTGGCAGGCTCCAGCTGGGCCGAGAAAGTCTGGGGCCCACCAAAGATGCGGTAGGATTCATAGAGCGCCTGATCACCAAAAACCACCACGCTGCCGCTGGCTCCGAAGCTTTTGCTAAGCGTACCGACCAGCACCATTTGCTCCGGCAACTCACCCAGCTGGCTCATCACATAACCTGTACCGTGTTTGCCCGCCCAGCTCATGCCGTGTACATCATCTACATAGAGATGAAGCTGAGGATATTTTTTCTTCAGTTCCAACAGTTCTCCCATGGGTACTGTATCTCCGTACATAGAATATACTCCATCGGCTGCATACCAGATATGACGGTACTGGTTTCGGTATTTCTTAAGCAAATCCTCCAGCATGTTCATATCGTTGTGTCGCAGTAGCTGCACCGGAATGCCGCGAGGCTTGAGCAGCTGCGCTGCATTCTGTACACTGGCGTGCACCTGCTGGTCCAGGATCAGCATATCTTCATCTCTTACCACAGAAGGGATGACACCTAAGTGGGCCAGGGTACTGTTCTTGGTGATTACCAGCGGGCGCTCGTACATTTGCAGAAGTGCCTCCTCCAGCTCTTTGTAAATCACAAAGGAAACATAGGTTTTTGACAACGGAAACTGGGTACCATAGCGCATAATAGCATCACAGGCCGCCTGCTTGATTCTTATATCCTGCTCGAGACCCAGGTAGCCGGTGGTACCGAAATGAAAAAGCTTCTTGCCTTTGATCTGGATATAGCGACCGTCAAAATGATCCCCTTCGGTGTAGAGATGAAGCAACCCCTCTTTCTTGGCATGAAGAATCAGGTCGCCGATAGTATCCAACAAATTGTTGTGTCTGGATTTAGCCATTAACTTAATGCATTGATTTTGAGAATATAAAATTGAGGAACAAATGCCACACCTCTGAACTGAAATAAGGATAAAGCGGATCTTGTAAGAAAAAACCAGGAATAAGTGTGAATTACAAAGCAAAAATACAGGAAATAAGAGATACCACTGATACTGACTAAAAAATCAATTTTATGTTTACCAAATACGTCCGTCATACTACCGACTGAAGGGGCAACGGCATGTAAGGTCTTCCTGATTTGAGAATAAAAAAGTTAAAAAAGCTCTTTTTTTCTGTTTTATTTCATGAAGCATTATCTGATGTATCTACATTTATTTACGTAATTTCAGCATCGCCTTGATCAAGCTTGATACTTTTTTTCCTCATTTTCAGTAAATTGGCAAAGGCAACATTATACAGGAAAAAGCATATTTATACTTTCGGACGATGAACCTTATTTTTTATGAGTAAAGATACCTTTGCCTTTAAATACTTCAGGGTACTACCGGCGGCACTACCCGCTTATTTTATACCCGAACCCCATCCTTTTTACTCTACCCGACTTACTATGGAAAAGCTGGCGGAGCATTGCTGGCAGATATATTACGCGCGTCATTACGAAAGTTTGGCGTTTGGAGCCCCGGAAATCGTATCAGGGACTCTCAGGGTGGGACGCCATCCTGAAGAGTGTGAAAAGGAACTGCTCAAGGTCCTAAATCATTTTCCAATGCTTACCGAAGGTTTTTATCATAAGTTGAGGACAGGAATTCTTACGTTTAGGATAAAAGAAAAAGACTGGTTACAGAGTGAACTGCTGCACCGTGATTATCATGACATAGAAATTGCTGCTTTGTACCAGCTGGGGGTGAGCAATGAGTTGCTTCGCTGGATGTACCGTGAAAGGAAATTTATACTGCATGAACTGAAAGACCAGCCTCTTCTGGCTGAGGAAGTGAGGATCAGGGAAATGGAATTTACTATTTCTGATCAAGTGCTCAGGAAATTTCGCAAGAGCCAGAAATAGTGCCCATCTTCCAGTTCCCCAATGAGATTCCGTTTTTGGCACTCTACCAGGCTAAACCGTTTCACGGCGAACCACGGTAGATTCTTGTCCATCAGACTTTCCGAACCCTCCGCTGCCTTGGACAATGGGAATTACCCGACCCCTGATGTTTGCCGCACCTGGGATTCACGTCCAGAATACTTAGAATGAAATTTTCAATGTTACGAACCAGGCTACCTAAAGGACAAGATCATATCACTGTAAAGTAGCATAACATAAAAGGCCACAAATTTTTGTCTATAATAAATCTTAGTCAACATTCTACTTCTGCGGAAACCTGGCAGCACACAAAGGAAGCAAAAAAAAACCGGCTCATGAGGCCGGTCTCTCATCAATAAGCAGTCAATTAAAAAAAGCCGCTTGTGTAAATTATCCCTGAGAATTGTCGTAATAAAAACGCTCATGCACAATCTGATCGTTCTCCCAGTGCTGCACGGCTACCTGTTCCATATTGACGCGCGAACCACCCTGAAAGGTGACATCCATGGCCACTTCTATAAAAACCACACCTTTGCTTTCATCAGAAGCGATGCTTTTTACTTCCATGCCGTGAAACTCCTGCACGCTGTTCAGAAACTGCACTTCGTACTCTCTGCAACTGGCTTTCCCCTCACGTGTACCGCGGGGCTCGGTCATGACCACATTTTCGGCATAATACTTATCAAAGGCATCCAGCAGTTGCCCCTGTCCAATCATGTTGTAAAGATCCTGGGCTTTTTCTTTAAGTGTCATAATATATAAATTTTATATGTATATACATTAAATTAGCTTGCAGGAGTTTTGTTTGACAAATTGATGCTTTTTTGACCAAAGCTACTTTGCAGGATCAGGCTTGTATCATTATCAGACTATTAGCTATATTTTACCTCAAAATTTGTTTGGTTACCAGAAGCCGCCTTAATTAAGGGGCCACCTGACTTCTTACTGGCCAGAGCGCCTGGTTTGATGGAAATAGAAATGATGAACATGAAAAATAAATCTGATAAAATTCTTCTGCTGGGCGACCCACGCCTGCATGAGAAAAGCCGGGCGATAAGCCAGGATGAATTGCCTTATGTATTGGAGGTGGTACAGGAACTACACGATATTCTCTTTGAATTTAAAGCGAAGTATGGCGCCTTCCGGGCGATAGCCGCACCCCAGATTGGTGAAATGATCCGCCTGATCTATATGAATATAGATAAGCCGGTAGTGATCATCAACCCGGAATTCACTTACCTGAGTGAGGAAAAATTTGAGGTCTGGGATGACTGCATGTGTTTCCCCAACCTGCTGGTCAGGCTGGAGAGGCATCAGGACTGCACCATGGAGTACCTGGATGAAAACTTTGAGCTACAGCGAATGGAACTTTCCGGCTCGCTTTCTGAGCTGCTACAGCATGAGTATGATCATCTTGAAGGCATCCTGGCCACCCAGCGGGCGATAGATGGCCAGTCTTTTAAATGGAGAAAGGCCATTGGCCAACTGTAATCTTTTTTTCGTTTAGAGGCTTAGCAGCTCATTTAAAACTATCCTGCAAATTTTGCAATCAGCTTTCTGCTACTTTATTTTTCTGTACAAATGTACCTGATCGCTTAAAAGCTCATCAACTCCTTGAGCCTGATCGTTTGTCTTCTGGAAACGTCTACCTTGGTGCCGTCTTTTAAAAAAACACGTAAAGTGCCGCTGAACCAGGGTTCTACCCTGTCTACCCATTTCAGGTTGATCATCTGCTGACGATTGGCCCGAAAGAACACCTCCGGATCAAGTCGCGACTCCAGGTAATTCAGCGTCTTGGGAATCATGGGTCGCTGCTCCTGAAAATAGATCCGTGTGTAGTTGTCCTCTACCTCAAAGAGCCGAATATCTCTCAGATATACAAACCAGCATTTTTCACCATCTTTGACAAATACCTGGCTCTCTTCGTGCATCACTTTTTTACTTTGCCTGGCTTTTATTCTTTCTCTTACTTTTTGCAGTGCCTCTTGCAGGCGAGCGGGAGTTACCGGCTTTTGCAGGTAATCAAGTGCATTGTACTCAAAAGCTTTGATGGCATAGGCATCATAGGCGGTCACAAACACCACCTCGGGCGCTTCGTCCAGTTGTTCCAGCATTTCAAATCCGTTCATACCAGGCATCTGTATGTCCAGAAATACCAGGTCGGGAGTTGACCTCCTGATCAGGTCAAGTCCCTGACGGGCGTTTTCTGCCTCGCCTACAATTTTAATATCATCATGGCTGCTCAGCAGGTAGCTAAGTTCGTTACGTGCCAGGCGGGTATCGTCAATCAGCAGGGTTTTGATCATAGATTGGCAAAATTAAATGCGCTACTACTCTGTCTGAATTTTGGGTGAGAGAAAAAGCAGGTTTTTCACCATAAAGTATCCTTACTCTTTCCAGCACATTGCGCAGTCCGGTGCCCGAAAATTCATTGTTGCGCAAATGCCCGGTGTTTTCTACCATCAGGTGAAGACCGTCTTTTATCTGTGTCCTGAGCAGGATCATCCCACCGCCTTCCAGTTGAGATATACCGTGTTTGATAGCATTTTCCGCCATCACCTGTAGGCTCATAGGCGGTATCAGCAGCTTTTCAGTCTGAGGATCTATATCAAAACAATAGGTCAACCTTTTTTCATAATGAATACTTTCCAGTTGAAGGTAGTTTTTTACTACTTCCACTTCCTCAATGAGCATTACCTGCGACTGCTGCGAAAACCTGATGGAGTAACGCAACAGGTCAGAAAGATTGGAAATAGCGTCGCGGGAAGCATGAGGGTTCATCAATACCAGCGCCCGGATGTTATTCAGTGCATTGAACAGAAAATGGGGATTGATCTGTGCCTTGAGGGCAATCAGTTCGGCCTCCTTAATGGCAGCTTCAGCTTTTACCGCTTCCACCTTGGCATTACGTGCATTCTCAAAATTATAGTATCCAAAGTAAAAACCCGACCAGACTATCATGACAAGAAATACATTAGCCAGGTAAAATGGAAACTCCGACCAGTCTATCGGACGTACGGTTTGCCAATTGAGCACAGTAAGCATGACCAGGTGAATTATCACCTGCGCTACGAAGGCGGCCACCAGAGACCCGGCCAGCAGGTAGAGACTCAGCCGCAGGAGAGGGAGCGCAAACCAGTTCCTTTTTTTAATGACTAACCTGAACCAATGCGCACAGAGCAGGCAGCTGGCACCTATGGTCAACTGCAAAAGAATAAGTTTAAAAGGAAGGGGAGACTCATTGAAATATAATATGGAAAAGAGTAGGGAACCGGTAAAGGTCCCCCACCCTATGATTTGCAACAGCCAGTATAAACTGTTCCTGCTTATTTTCAGCTCATTCACCATCATAGTGTAATATCACAAAAGGCGCGTACATTTAGCAGAACAAAAATTAGCTAATTTTGCGATACGTTGGTAGCCGGCAGTCCAAAAAAGTCCTGTAGTTGTGCAAAGAAGAAGGGCTTGTCATCCCACATGATAAAGTGCCTGCCCCGGTCGGTCATTTCCAGGCGGTAGCCATTAAGCTGATGGTACTGAGCATGGTAAATCTGGGAAGTAGACTCCCGGGTAGCGCCATAGTCCTGGTAGGCTACCCAGGCACCCAGTACCAGCACAGGCGACTGTATGGCAGCTATATCATCGCGCAGGTCGGTGGTGTAAAGGTTGTACATGGCCTGGGCCACTGTGCGGGGATCACTCTTTAATCCCCACTGTATGGCGGTGTCGATATCCTCCTCGGCGGTGATCATCATTTTCAGCATCTGGCGGTTGTACTGACTCTGGCTGCTGCCCTGCTGCAGGCTCATCTGCTTCATATTTTCCGCCATAGGTTTGGCCTTTTCCTCGGTCATGCTGGGGTCCATCATGCCTCCCAGAAAGGGAAGTCCGTCCACGACCAGGATTTTGCCGAAGCTGTCAGGTTGGCGGCTGGCCAGGTCCAGGGACAGAAAGCCGCCCAGGCTGTGGCCTATCAGGTGCACTTTCGACAGGTTTTGCTCATCTATGTAGCGGAAAATTTCATCCCGGATCAGGCCCAGGTAATCATCAGGCACCGAGTCAAGCGCGGTGTGTCCGGCAAAGCCCGGGAGCGTAAGCACATGGCACTGATAGTGCTTTTGCAGCATGGCTACTGTTTCCTGCCATACCTCTCCCGGGCAGGTCATGCCGGGGATCAGGATGACTGCTTCACCCTGCCCGGATACTTCGCTTTTAAAAGAATACGTTTGAGCTTTGACCAGATTTGTTGCGAGTAGGGTCACGATCGTGGTCAGCAAAAGGACAGCTTTAAAGTTTCTTACCGTTTTCATGTTTAGTATAATTTTAGTTGCTGAATAGGTCTAAATTAGGAACCGATAAGAGGCTTTCCATCAGATTTTGGGTAAGCGGTCGTTATGGATGGTAAGTGGATAGCAGGCTAAATAAATGTCAATCTTCAAGTTTAAAACCTGATTGTAAGGCATTCTCTAAACTTCTGCTAAACTTCAGGATCAGTCAGATAATTTTATAGCCAGTCTGAAATCAATAGGTAGTTTTCAAACAGCATCTTATGGTAAAACTGAGTAAGCGACTACTTTTACTTTTTCTGCTGATGCCTGTTTCTCTTCTGGCTCAGTCGCTTGTCAGGGGTAAGGTCATAAGTGCCGAAAATAATATTCCTTTAGAGGGTGTACATATACAAAACCTGCATACCGGCGAGGGTGGCCTCAGTTTTCCTGATGGCAGCTTTCTCCTTCAGGCCAAACCCGGAGATACCTTGAATTTTTCTTCTGTAGGTTTTCTTCCCTATCAGCATTTGGTAGGCGAGCAGGATGTACTACAGATCTATATGCTGCCCGAAATCAGGGTGCTGCCTGAGGCCCAGGTATATGCCAGGCGTTACGAATTGCTTCGTAAGAAAGACAGGAAAACACATCGTATACCTGGCGTCAGGTCTATAGAAAAAACGACTCGGTTCAGGTCCATGACTATGGAATGGAAAAAGGGAAAGGAAGATATTCCCACGTTTTCAGTAGGTTTTACAGTTTACGGTCCGTTCAGCCATTATAGCAAAACAGAAAAACAGCTGAGGAAAATGCAGGAAACTACTTTGTCAGAAAAACAGGAACAAGATTATCTCTATACTATTCATAAGCACGATACCCGGCAATTTTTTAAAAAGCACCATCAGCTTAATGACCAGCAATACGATAGCCTGCTGCTGAAATTCAACCGGGAACGTCTGCCCCTGATACAAAATGAAGACAAAGACAGCGTACTGGGTCTGCTCATGCTTTTTTTTGCTGAAAATTGTCCCTGAGGTTTTGATGAATTTTAGCCTTTATCAATCTTTAACCCTCAGGATGCGTTACGGCTAAGTAGAATCACAGGTCTGACTCTGCTGATTCTATCCATTGTACCCTAAGCTATGATACAGCAAGACATAACCCAAAACAATGAGCAGGAGCCCTACATCTGGCGTTACCTTCCCGAATACGAGGTGAAGGCGATGGGCGAACTGATCAGCTGGCAGGAAAAGATGCAGCGCCCGCCCAGCCTGGGCAACCGAATATCAAAAGGGCTGCAACACCGTATCAACCGCCTGATCCCGGAAAAAGTGCATCAGGCCATTACCGTGGTGATCAGGCAGATGGTACGCTCCATCCTATTTGGCTCTGAGTTTACCAACCCTAAACCCACCCAGGAAGGCTCACTGCGCCAGCGAGAGATAAAAGTGCTGAAGCGTATTGATCTTTACAACCGCCTGGCAGCTACCGAAGGTGGTATTACCGGCGCGGGCGGCTTCCTCATGTCTATGGCTGACTTCCCGCTCTTCCTGAGTCTGAAGATGAAAATGCTCTACGAGATTGCCGCCCTCTACGGCCATGATGTGCGCGATTATCGCGAAAGATTATATCTGCTCAGGGTCTTCCAGCTGGCCTTTTCCAGCCAGCAGATGCGCAATGAAATCTACCAGCAGATACAGGACTGGGAAAGCCAAAGCCAGCTTCTGCCTTATGATGTCAATGCTTTTGACTGGCGCAGCTTTCAGCTGGAATACCGGGATTACCTGGACCTGGCCAAGCTCGCGCAGATGCTGCCTGGAATAGGTGCGGCCGTGGGCATCGTTGTCAATTACCGTATGACACGTCAATTGGGTAAAACTGCCATGAACGCATACCGCATGCGATGGGCCGCCCGTAACCGTCAGCAGCAAACTTCTCCTCATTGAAAAAACTTAACTTAAGAAGGCATTTTCCGGTTCTTTTTTTAATTGAGGACCCAAAAAGTCAAAAGTCTCCGTACTATAATGCCTGCATATGATACAGATATCAAAGCTTTTTTTGCTACTACCTACCTTACTCGTAACCACCCTCTGCCTTGCCCAGGATAAGAAGCGGGAGTATGAGAAGCGCATAGCGAGGAATGAAATTCCCGAACAGGTGCTGTCAGATGTTGAACCTTTACTGAAGGATGCCGATAAAGTCCGGTATTATAAGGAGTATGACGGAACACAGATCTCTTATGAGGTGAAATTCCTTTGGAAAGGGAGGCCACTAAGTGTGGAGTTTTACGAGGATGGTCACATCATGGATATTGAAGAACTTCTGAGCCTTAGCGATATTAGCAGAAGCGCTCGTTCAGGCATTACCAAGACTTTAGAGAACCGTTTCAGTCGCTACCGTATTGAGCGGCTACAGCGGCAGTACTCTGCTGAAGAGGATGAGGATGAGGATAAGGATGAATATAATGAAGAGGTGATTGAAGAGTTTATGGAAGATGACACCGACGACCTCATCATTCGTTACGAGATGATCGCCCAGCTCAAAGGGGATGGTATTTTTGGCCCGTACGAGCTGCTTTTTGATAAAAACGGGAATTTAGTAAATCAACGCAAAGTAGAAAGGAGGTCGGCAGATAATGTGCTTTACTAAAAAGAAGCTTTTATTCGCTCTGCTCTTGTTTTTCTCCCCCCTGCTTACCCTGGCTCAATCCCCTCTGTTGCGCTGGGAGCCTGATCTCTCCTACTCCTGGAAACCTGCCGATCGCTGGTCATTCAATACCTCCGCCGGGGGGCGCAATACCTGGTTCAGTCAGCAAGAGAATGGCCCTGAAGGAAACTATGCCTGGGAACATGTGGAGATCAGGCTGTTCGCTACCTACAGCTTATTTGGCGATAACAGGGTCGGTGGCGGCTACCAGTTTCGCTGGCGTGACCCTCTTGAATCAGATGAGTTTGGTTACGAACATCGCACCCAGCAACAGTTTGCCTTTATCAGTTATACCGGTACGCGGCGTCTGAGTCACCGTATCCGCTCGGAGCAGCGCATACGTGATATTGGGTTCATCCAGAGATTCAGGTATAGGCTCAGCTATGAGTTTCCACTGACCGGGGATCAGATTGATCCGGGTGAGAAATACCTTGTTCTTTCCAATGAAGTCGTTTATTCCATCTCTGATGCCCCCCCGGAAATTGATAACCGCCTCTACCTGGGCCTGGGCTGGTTTTTTAACAGGCAACGCCAGTTAGAGACCGGGCTGCAGTTTAGGGTAGAAGCTTATAACACTGAAACTCCAGAGCCTATTTTTCACTTGAATACTACCTATTTTCTTAGCAGGTAAAAAACCGGAGGCTCTCACCTCCGGCCTTTTGCTAAAATTCCGAGTCATTTCCTCCGCCGTAGTCTCCGCCACCACCACCTCTCTGGCCTCCACGCTGGCTTCTTTTGACCTGGTTGAGACGATAACTGAAAGATAGCGTCAGCTGGCGCTGTGCCCACTGAAATTCATTCACCTGGAAGAAATTTTCTGCCATGGTTTCAGCTCTGAACCGCCGGGAATTCAGTATGTCGCGTACGTTGAAAGAGAGCGTACCTTTCTTGTTCAGGATCTCGCGTGAGGCGCCCAGGTCAAAGGAATAGAAAGCCAGCGTTTTTCCCTGCGGATTCCGTTGCGGTGCGCGGTAAAAGCCGGTAAGCTGCAATTCAAAAAGATTCGGAATATCCCATTTAGAAGTAAAACGGCTGCTTAGTGCGTAAGTATCTGCATCAAAGTTCTGTCCGTCAAGTTCACCATCGGTAATTGAGCGGAAGATATTGAGGTTAGCATTAAGCTGCCACCAGGAATAAAGGTCTCTGGCCGCATTAAATTCAAAGCCAAAAGAATTCTCAATACCCAGGTTCTCAGGCCGGGTCAGGGTCCTCCCCTCATCAAGCGTCCTGACAAATCTCACCACCACATCGTCGGTATGGCGGTAAAAGCCACCAAAATAGAAGTTACCGCTTTTGAAATTATAAAGATAACCCAGCTCATAGCTATCAGTAAATTCAGGATCAAGATCAGGGTTCCCGGTTCTTAGGTTACGCGGGTCGCTGAAACTGAAGAAAGGGTTCAGCGAGCGGAAGCCCGGGCGGTTGATGCGGCGGCTGTAGCTTCCCTGCAGCGAGCTGCCTTTTTTAAGTTCGTAAGTCAGAAAAGCACTGGGAAAGAAGTTGAGATAATTTTTGTCGTAGCGTTCGTCTGTCTCAATAAGGTGAGTAATGATATCGGTAGATTCAAGCCGCAGCCCGCCCTGGTACGACCATTTACCGCTCTTGTTACTCAGGATGGCATAGGCCGCATGAATATTTTCATCATAGTTAAAGGTATTGCTGAAATTATCCAGGGTAAACCAATCGCCTGATTCCTCCTGTTCTTCCACCAGGAAACGAGTGTCAATATCGCGCAGGGTGCTGCGGTAGCCTATTTCAAATTTTGCCTTCTCTGCAAAAGGGTGTACATAATCGGCCTGGAAAAACCACTGTAACTCATTTTCATCGTTGAGCGAACGTTGAAAAAGGTTGGGCAGCATCTCCTGCATACCGTCACGCTCTACCTGCGTGGCATCTTCTACTTCATTGCTTTCGCGGTATTGCATGGTGGCCGACAGTTCCCTGCCCTTCCGGGCAAATGTTCGCTTATAATAAAGCTCATACTCCTGGTTACGCTCGTCTTCATATTCGTTGTCAGTTCGCAGGGTGCGACGGAAGAGCTCATTTTGCAGGTTAAAATCACGGTACCAGGTATCGGTTACATTGTTCTGATCAGCCACATTGTAGAGCAGGGAAGCCGTAATGGTATTAAATTCATTGATGATAAAATCCGTGCCCACCCTGATATTGTGCGAAAGCCCGCCTCTCACCCGCTCGTTCTCTATCAGTGAGGCCGAAATGGAATCAGAGTTGTAGAAAAGCTGATTTCTGCTTCCGCTGCCGGGTGTACGGCGGTAGTTGACGCCATAATTGACAAAGAAGTTGACCCAGTTTTGCCGATAATTGAGATTTACCGAAGCACCGTAGTTTTCAGGCGTACCTACGTTGGTGGTAAATGAACCGTTTAGGCCTGAATTCTTTTTCTTTTTAAGAACAATATTAATGATACCTGCCGATCCTTCTGCGTCGTAACGAGCTGAAGGATTGGTGACAACCTCTACCCTTTCAATGACATCGCCCTGCAGCGTACGCAGTCCATCCGTATTACCAATGCCAATCAGGCCGGAGGGTTTGCCATCCACCAGTATCCTGACGTTCTGGCTGCCCCGCAGACTTACATTACCATCCACATCCACCGTAACTGAAGGGATGTTGTCCAGGATGTCAGCTGCATTTCTTCCGGTATTAGCCAGGTCCTGGGTGACATCAAATACTCTCTTGTCAAGTTCCAGCGTCATTTGCTCACGCTGCCCCTCCACTACCAGTTCGCTCAGCAGGGCAGTAGCCGGTTTGATCATCAGCCTGCCCAGGTCCCTGGGATTGCTGCCTACCTCTACGTCTTCTATCTGCATCTTTTCATAGGAGACAAACTGAAGGCGAACGGTGTAGGTACCGGGACTGAGTGAAAGGTTAAAATTGCCGGAGGCATCCGTCAGCCCGCCGCCCACCAGGGTGGAATCAGGCCCCTGCAGCACACTGACAGTGGCATATTCCAGAGGCACATTGGTGTCAGCATCAAATAATTGCCCCCGTAAAAGTGCCTGGGCCATCAGGGAAGAAGTACTAAATAATGTAAGAAGTAATAATGTAATTTTGTACATGAAGATGTTTAGTTCGGTGAGGGTCTGCTAATTCATACGTCAAAAATAACCGTATTGAAGGTCGTATGGCGGTGCGCCAACAGGCATTATAGACCAACCTGATGCTCCCTTAGACCAAACCGCATTTTTCATTAAAAACGAACAAATAAACAAGACAAAAAACCCGACTGCCTCAATGGAAATACTGTATCTTTTGCAGCTTTATATTACCTATTATTCCGGAGGGTAGGGGCTCCCAGCCCGAGGCATCAAATTTCTGGTAGGTAATATCTACGAAGTTTATGTCATAAAAATTCTTCCACTCCACCTCCTGTTTATCCAACCCAATGATGCGGTTGGCCGACAAGTTTTGCACTATTACTTCCAGTTGGTTTTTACGCTTAAATTTTTCTGCCGGGATCAGCAGCTCGTAAGGGAGCGCCCAAATGGTGCCAACTTCTTCTCCGTTTAAAATAACCCGGGCGCTTTCTCTCAGGTCGTTAAACACCAGGCGGTAAGCTTCTACCAGATTTTCATCCGGGGGTAGTGTAAAGTTCATTAGGTAGTGGGCTTTTCCGCTGAAGTGTAGCAGGCTGCTGTCGCCCCACTCCGTCCAGGAAACCAGGCTGTCAACACGATAGCTATCCTGCAGGCCTTCAGTGTTCCCAGAAACAAATTTCACATACCAGGGATTGTTGATAGTTATATCTTTAATAGCTGCCAGGTAGTTAAAAGGCGGCTGCTCTCCTTCCAATGGCTGGTCATAAGTGATCAGCAGCGCCGATGAGCCGGGAGGCAGTTGCAGGTAAAGCTGTGTCTGCCCGTCTATCATGCGGCTGTCGGCCAGGCCGCGCCTGCCACCAATAAGCTCTACAATTTCCACAGCCTCACTGGCTACGCTCAGCCTGACCAGCCCCTCGCTAAACTGATCATTCAGGTTGGTCACAAAGTAAAGATGGCCAGCAGGATGCTTTTTGCGGATAAAATTCAGCCCCTGCTGCTTCATCTCCTCTGTCTGAATACTGCTGACCTCTGCCAGTTCTTCAGCAGCACCAAGCAGCCTGACGTTGGAAAATGACTTCAGTTCAGCAAGCAGATTTTTAAAAACCCTGGCACTATCTTCAGCTATACCATAGCCCGGAATCTGCTCTGGGAATTTTTCAGTAAAAACTACCTGTGCTCCTGCCTCTGCCAGCGTATGCAGCTTTCGGAGACTTGACAGTGGCAGGTAAGTCATGGGTGGCATTAAGATCGATTGATAGGAGGTGCCTTCGCTATGGGAAACACCTTTTCCTTCCTCATAAGAAAGACCAGCCAACTGACGATCAGAGAGATAGTCAAAAGTATAGCCCTGCTCCCACAGGTATTCGCTGAGTGAGCCGGCCGGGGTGGCGGAAAACCAGCGCTCGTATTTATGCACATCCAGCTGCAACAGCCATCGCTCAGGCTGCTGCTCTGTCCAGAGATCATGTATGGGAAAGTAAAGCAGGAGGTCGTGATCGGGCTCGGTATGCTGCAGGTAGCTCTGTACTTTGCTGATGTACTGATTCAGCTCGGGTAGTTCATCCCAGAAATGGGCGTTGCGGTTAAAATTAGTAGAGGCATAGAACAGCCAGCCGGGAAAGCCCGCCCTATCCGGTGAATAAGCCATCCCATGAAAAAAGATATGGTTGATACCTGCCGTAAAAAGCTCATCTACCTGCGGCTTGACCTGCGATAGCGCTACTTTGAAGTGGTTGCCCAGCCAGGTAGCTGTTTCGGAGCTTACCAGGGGCTTGCCCAGCAGATGAGCCGGTGAAGAGGCAAACTTCATCATCAGCGGTGAGGGCTGCCCAAAGCGTTCTATCTCAAAATCTTCGTCAATGCGCAGTCCGGGGATATCAAACTGGCTGGTGCCAAAGGATTCTGTCTCAGGAATGCTGGCCAGGGCGTAGAGATCCAGGATATTGCCCGGCGAACCATGGGCCTGGTTCCGGGTTAGGATGGATTGCTCAGCGGCCCAGGAGGTCCAGCTTTGGGTAAACTGGGTATATAGGAGTTCAGCCAGTGTCTCCCGTACATCATGTAATACGGCACCGTACGAATCATGGGCTGTGTCGGCCAGCACGGGCAGCACCGAAGCCAGGGGATAACCCTGTAGAGCTACAAACTTTTCAGTAAAGTCAGCCGACCAGTTGGCACCGTAAGCTTCGTAGGAATCGTGATAGAAAGCCCGTGGCGGGTACTGGCTGAGTATGTCTGCAAAAGCTGAGTCATGGGTATCCAGGTATTTTTCAACAGCGGCCTGGTCAAAGTAATCCATCACCGGTCCTTCGCCTCCGGGTGCGGCTCGTTTTACCTGCTGCCCCGTGGGCGCACTGACCGCCAGGTAGAGGGTCCAGTCTCCTCTTTCCACTCTTTGCTCAATCACTCCATCCTCCCAGCCCTCTGGTATGATCAGCTGGCCATCGGCATTACTTAGTGCCAGTGCCTCTACATCAGCGAGTGCTTGAACCTGCTCTAGCGTATCCAGCCTGAAGCTGATTCTTTCTGAAGCAGGCAACTCGTAGCGCATAATTTCTACTTTTCTGGCAGCTTCTGCCTCGCTCACCATGGGGCCGCCGTAGGGCCAGCCGGTGCCCAGGGTCAGGTCAGTGCCCATCCCCAGCGAGTCGGCAGTACGAATGGTATAGCTGACCATCTCCTGCCACTCAGGACTCAGGTAGGGCAAGAAGCGCTCCTCCTCTCCCCTGACACCGTAGATGGGAATGATATGTACGCCTCCCATGCCAGCCTGCTGCATGTCATTAAGCTGGGCGGCTATTTCGGCTTTATTTACCGCATTGCCCATCCACCACCAGTAGGTCCAGGGGCGGGTAGCAGAAGTGGCTTCACCGGAAAGAGGTTCAGTTTTTTTGGTGCAGGAAAAAGTCAGCAGGCATATAAGAATCAAATAGAAAAGGCAACGTATTTTACTCATGTACTACGGCAAATGACCTTTGATCTTGAGGATTGTTGATATTGCACAAAAATTTTGAACTTCAAACTGTCATCTACTTATAGGCAGACAGTATTTTCATCACTCTTTCCATAGATTTGTCACGGGCCTGTTTGTTGGCGGCTTCGCTCTCAGGCTCATCACCCCTGCGCATGTAGGCATGCCCTGCGCCCGGATAGATCTCGTATCCATAGGTGTTGCCTGCCTTTTTCATCATTTCAGCCGTCTTTTCTATGGTAGCATTGACGCGCTGGTCATCGCCCCCGTAGAAGCCGTAAACTGGTACGCTTATTCGTTCTATGTCCGTATACGCATCGGGAGCCGTTCCGTAAAAAACCAGGGCGGCCTCTATCTCATCAGAATTGGTAGCAAAGCGAAAAGTCTGCGAACCACCCCAGCAGAAGCCCATCACCGCGACCTTGCCATTGGAGGCAGGGACATCAGCAATATAAGTCCTGACTGCCTTCAGGTCCTGGGTGACCTGCTCAGGGTCCAGCTGGTAAATGGCATTGCGGGCATCGTCTGAAGTAGCAAAATCATCGGTGTTTTTCATTTCTGCACTGAAATCAGAAAGCAGGTCGGGGGCAATGGCCAGGTAGCCTTCGGCCGCCAACTGATCGGCAAAGCTACGAACCCAGTCGGTGAGGCCACGGTTTTCGTGTATTACCAGTACCGCTGGCGCATTGGTGGAAGTCTCAGGATAAGCCACAAAACTGCGGATGCTACGGTTGCCCAGGGGAATCTCTACCCACTCGTGATGACGGGGCGAATTGTCTAATTGCTTGAGCGCAAAATCCTGTGAAAAAGCCAGCGTGCCTGAGCTGCAAAGAAAAAAAGCCAGTAAAATTTTCATGGTTCAGCATTTAGGAAGTTTAGTCCGCTGAAGGTAAGCAATTACTGGCTTTTGAAGAAATCTGTTGGGTCAGGAACTCAGTCCGGCAGATGGAGGCTGAGTTGCACCGTATCTTCTTCAGGCGTACCAAAACGGATACGGTAGCGTATCTCTCCTCCTTCTTCAAAATCTGTCTGGTCAGTGTAGGGAGAGCGGGCATTCTCTGCCAGCAGCTGCCATTCTTTACCGTTGATGCTGCGCTCTATGTGAACAGCTTCTTTGCAAAGTTTATCAAAAAACAGCCTGGGCTGTTGGTTTTCATCAAAAGTGATACTGGCTTTGTTGTGATGTTCTCCGGGTATGTGGTTTTTGGTTTCAGTCATAATGCTTCTTTAGCTTTAAGGAATGATGCTGCTCAGCATGTCCCTGTTTTTCAAACTATCCAGCCTTCGCCTTTCATTTTCATCCATGTGAGGATACTCTTCTATTCTATACTCTTCCGGCCTATGTTCTTCCATCCTCCCGTCATGATCTACGTCAGTATCGTCAATGGCTGGCGTACAGGCTGGCAGAAAAAACAGCAAAGCGATCAAAACTGGTATGCTTCTCATAAGTGTTTCTTCAAGTTAGCTACATTTATACACTACCGAAACAAGCAAAATGTTGCTCATATTAGCATAATCCGGAAAAAGAAAAAAGCCCAGCTGCAAGTGTTCAGTTACTGGCCTGCATCCCGGTGGGCAGACATTGGTTAATAGACAGCCGCTGATCCAGTGAAGCTGTCTGCAGGGGAGTCGGCAGGTAGGCTGCCGCCATGCCTTCCTGCTCGGGGTTGAGCGCCAGGAACTGCTCGGCTTCAGGTATTTCGGCCTGGTTGGGATCGGCATTCTCCCAGTTTTGCAGGAATTCCTGGTAGTACTGATAAGCAGTAGAGCGGTCGTTGATTTCTTCGGCCGCCCTGGCCATGCCCAGCAGGGAGGCGCTCCGCTTAGGCGAACGTTCCAGGGCAATGGCAAAGCTCTCCATAGCCGCCTGCGGGTCTCCCATTTCCAAGAGTACCTCTCCGTAGAGTTCATGTATGGGCTTGATCACATCCGGCGGGCCGGTAGGCGGGTTCATGCTTTCTTCCAGGGCCAGGCCTTCTTCAAAAAGCTGGCGACTTTCGTCATTTTTACCCTTCGCAAAACGCTGGTAGCCTTTCAGGGCTTTTTCGTTGATCTGTATGAGATTTACGTAATAGTCATCTTCCTGGGCTTCAAACACCTCCCTGATCTGCTCCATATGTGAAAGGGCCTCTTCTGCTGCCTGCCATGACTTTAGGTTAACTGCGCTCAGGCCTGAAGCCAGCAGGTAACTTACCTGCGCATAGAGCGCCCGGCCTTTCTTTTCTTTCCAGTCGGGCAGGGGCAGTACCTGCCACTGCTGGGAGTTGACGATGAAATTGCCCTGCATAACGGGCAGGTAGTAGTCAGAACTGCCTCCACCCACTTCTGCCACGGCATCTTTGATCACCTGCAGGTTGGCAGCTGAGTTTTCAAACTGACCGCCCTGTTCATAGCCGTATGACTTCCAGGCCAGGCTGTGGTAGTCCCAGTCGGAGATGGTCAGGCCTTTTCTTTCCACCCATTTCTGGGAGGCAGCAAAGGCCGCTGTGTTGGAGCTGACTACCTCATCCCAAAGCCCCAGCTGCACAAAGATGTGAGAGGGCATGTGCAGGGCGTGGTTAGATTCAGGCGCAATGCGTGCATAGGTACGGGCGGCATCCAGGGCCAGGGGCGCATGCAGCGGATCGTCCATGGCGTGGATCAAATAATGCACCGCCCCGGGATGTTCTCCGTTTTCGGCCATTACCTTCTGGGCGACAGCCCCGGCTTCCATACGTTCCTTCTCATTGCCCTGGTTGTTGCGCAGTATACCCAGCAGCGATAGGGCGTAAAAAGTAGCTACTTCATGATCACGGGGATACCTCTGGTAAAAGTTCTTCATGAAGTTCATGTAAGCGCGGTCGCGAAGCAGCTTATCTTCTTCATCGCCGTAGAGCAGGTCGAGCGACTGCAGGAACATGCGTTCTTTCTCTGAAGCAGTCTTCTGCAATCTTTCATCGGGTGTAGCGCCTAACTCCTGCAGTACCTTACGGGCTGCTTCTTTGTCCTGCACCTGCCAGAAGGTGCGGTTATAGCTCATGGCCTCGCCCCAGTAAGCCATGGCAAAATCAGGGTCAATGGCTCGGGCCTGCTGAAAAGCCTCCAGGGCTTCCGGGTACCAGAAGTTATGGAGAGCCGCCACGCCTCGCTCAAAATGCGGCAGGGCTTCCGGGCTTCCTTTTACCTCAAAAGCAATTTTTCCCAGCCTTGTCTCGGGAGCAGCGGTTTGACTATTGTTTTGGCAGGCAAAAAAGCTAAAGCACAAAAAAATGATAAGCAAACGTATCATAAGACCATAGTTTAAGTAGATCAATCAGGATGGACTGAAATTAACTACTTTTTGCTGTTAATACCAGAAAAGGGAGTTAGTAGTGATAAAAAAACATCAGCTTCAGCGCCGGTTCAGGCTCATTGCCTTGATTTCCGGCCGATCTTCCGCCAGGTAGTGGTAGTAAAATTCAGCACTTTCGGCCTCAACGGAGATACAACTCAGGCTGAGCGTCTGCAGTCCTCCGCTGCGGGTCATACGAAAATCCACTTCGGGGTCGCCTTCTCCCCCGTGCAGGTGGAAATCCCGGATATTTTCCGGGCTAAATTCAGGCTGCTGCGCCAGCCAGTTACCAAACCACTCCTGCCGCTTGGCCCTCATTAGTTCGTCGTAGAGGGTAACCGACGACCAGATACGAGGACGGTCGCCATCATGCTGCTGGTGATGCAACTCATGGGCATCCCAGCGTATCTCGTGCAGCTGACGCGCCCTATCCACCCTGACCAGCGTAAATGGCTCTATCTGATCAAAGTTGTAATCGGCTATGAATGCATGGATATCCTCATAATCAAATGACTCCACGATGACCCGGCCCCGGCTTTTGCGGTACGGAGGTCGCCTGACATGGTTCTGGAAGGCACCATTGAGCAGACAGGCGGCTTCCCCATTCTCGCAGAGGAGGATCCAGGTACCTCCGCCCTGGGGATCAAGCGGCATCAATAGCTTACCGGTATGGCTCTGTGCTTCTGAGGGAAAGAGAGCTTGCTGACGCTCCCGGTCTTCGTCGCGGTTTGAAGTAAAAATAAAGCCTGTAGCTGTCGGTAAATAAGTAAGGGTACACATACTTTCTTTCGTCTGGAATTCATGCCGAGAACCCCGCAAAGACGTAAAAGTTTCAGCGGGTCAGAGCTGTATCCAGCCTGCCAGGTATGCGATTCCCATTAACAAAGCCAGTCCGCCCAGCACGATCAGGGTAATCATCCAGAGAGGCATCCCCTTTTCCAAAGGCTTATCAGAGGCGATAAGCTTATGTTTGAGCTGCTGCATGAAATAATACTCTATGCCATAGAGCACATCACGGTGCACATGAACCGTTTCGGCAAGTTCGGCATGTTCACGCATTCTCTGCTCAAATTCTTCCGCCTCATAAACATCCATCTTTCCCTGCACATAGCGGTCAATCTGGTTCCGGCGATTTTCAGCACCGTCATTCATCTTATTCTTCATAAAATTCATCTGCGCTGTAACTATCGTTCAGCATCTTTTTGAGGTGAGTCAGGCAGCGAAGCATCTGGGTTTTTACCGCATTTTCATTTTTGTACTTCATAGTTTCGGCAATGGCCTGTAAGCTGACCCCTTTGAAGTAAAACAGGCGAAGGGTGGTATGGCAGGGATCGCCTATCTGTACCATCAGCTTCGCTACAAATTTCTGCCGGTCGTTACCGGCGAAAGCCTCCACGGCATCTGCATAGAGGTTTCGGATCAGTTCTGTTTCCTCACCGCTGAGGGGGGAGGCTATTGAAAGTTTTCTACTCAGCACGTATTTCGCAAGGGCAAAGAGATAGTTTTTGAGTGGGTTATTCATTTCCTGTAGCTTTTCCTTGACGATGTTGTGGTGTAGGCAGACCACTGCATCCTGAAAAGCATCAGCGGCAACTTCTTCATCGAGCTTATAGGTTTGCTGCGCCCACTGTATAAATTCCCTACGATGCGCCTGGTATAGTTTTATCAGGCTGTCTTCATCGCCACTTTTGAAACGGGAGATAAGCTGTTGATCTTCTAAATAAATCTCTTGCACAACTTTGCGATTACTTTGGTCAGACAATGTTAAAGGAATGATGCGAAGGTATCCTTACTTTCTGGCACATTAATTTGCGGATGTAATTAAAAAGGAATTAGCCTAAAAAACAGCTTCAAAAAAACTTCGGATCAAAAAAAAAGCCACTCTCTCAGAGTGGCTTTTGTAGTATTGTCTCAGGTATTTATCAGAAAATGCTTTCTTCGTCAAGTTCTTCCAATTCTTCTATCATCAGAGAATCAGATTCCTGCAGTAGCTCAGGCTTGTACTTACCGCAGTCTATTTCAATATTAATACCCCCGGCAGGACGTTCAAAAGGACCTTTTTCGTAATCGAGACGCTCGTCATTGTACACGCGCTTCATGTACTCCACCCACAAAGGCATGGCCATACGGGCACCCTGCCCAAGCGCCAAGGTACTGAAATGTACGCTACGGTTGTCGCCTCCTACCCAGGCACCTGACACGAGGTCTTTGGTAACTCCCATAAACCAGCCGTCGGAATAGTTGGAAGTGGTACCGGTCTTGGCGCCAATCTCATTGCCCTCCCTCAACTCACGTGGGATTCCCCGTCCTGTACCTCCGCTTTCTTCGGTGGCGCCTCTGAGCATGTACAGCATCAGGTAGGCAGTCTCTTCGCTCAGTGCCTCCCGGGTATTGACCGGGTGCTCGTAGAGCATATTTCCGTCTTTGTCTTCAATGCGGGTAATAAATACAGGTTCAGTCCAGGTACCGTGATTGGCAAAAGTACTGTAAGCCCCTACCATTTCGTAGACCGATACATCACCTCCACCTCCCAGCGCCAGAGAGGGTACCGCTTCTATATTGCTGGTAATGCCCAGCCTGCGGGCATAATCTACCACGGTAGAAGGTCCCAGCCTTTTCATGATGAAAGCGGTAATGGAATTCTTGGACTGAGCCATGGCCTGACGAATGGTCATCTGTTCGCCAGAATACTCACCTTCCGCATTTTTGGGCGTCCAGGTATCTTCTTCCCCGTCGTTAATCACATTAAAGGTGACAGGTGCATCCACTACTTCATAGCAGGGAGAATAGCCGTTGTCGATGGCAGCAGCGTACACAAATGGCTTGAAGGTAGAACCAGGCTGCCGCTTACCCTGCATCACGTGATCGTATTTGAAATGCTTGTAGTTGATTCCTCCTACCCATGCTTTCACGTGTCCGTTGTGGGGGTCCATAGACATGAAACCGGCATGCAGGAAATGCTGCATATACTTGATGGAATCCAGAGGACTCAGCACGGTATCCTTCTCAAAATCCTCATTGTCCCAGGTGAAGACGGTCATATCCACCGGGGTATTCATCACAATATCTATAGAATCATTGCCTCTGCCATACTGACGTTCCAGGCTACGGTAACGATCCGAGCGTTTGGCCAGCACAGGAATAAAATCTTTCAGCACTTTGCCATCTTCATCACGCCAGGGCGCTCCTCTGTCCTTCCAATGGTCAAAAAATAGAGCCTGCTGCCGCTTCATGTGGGTTTTCACCGCTTCTTCGGCATGCTCCTGCATCCGGCTGTCAATGGTTGTATAAATGCGCAGCCCGTCTTCAAACAGGTCATACCCATGCTCATTAGCCCACTCCAGCAGCCATCCTCTGAGTACAGAACGAAAGTAAGTTGCCGATCCTTCGGTATGGCTGTCTACCTTAAAATCGAGCTCAATGGGCATGGCAATCAGTGAATCATATTCATTCTCGTTGATAAATCCGTACTTTTCCATTTGCCCGATCACCACATTGCGTCGCTTTTTTGAGTTTTCAGGATTACGGGCCGGGTTGTAGTAGGTAGCAGCCTTGAGCATGCCTATCAGGGTAGCAGACTCCTCCACAGTAAGGTCAGCAGGATATTTGTTGAAGAAGGTCTTGGCAGCGACTTTGATACCGTAGGAGTTGCTGCTGAACTCTGCCGTGTTGAGGTACATGGCAAGAATTTCTTTCTTGGTATAATATTTTTCCAGTTGAACGGCTACAATCCACTCTTTGGTCTTGACGATCAGCATGCGCAGGCCGGGAATCTTCATCAGGGGCCCTTCATTGTCGCCTGTCCTCGTTTTGTAGAGGTTTTTCGCAGTTTGTTGAGAAAGTGTACTCCCCCCCCCTTCCAGGTCGCTGTTGCCGAAAGTTACTACATATTTAAATACGCCCCAGGCTACCCGGGTAAGACTGATCAGGTCAATACCACTGTGTTCGGTAAAGCGAAAGTCTTCTGTAGCTATCAGTGCATTGACCAGGTTAGGCGACAACTCTTCGTAAGCTACCGGGCTTCGGTTTTCGCGATAGTATTTTCCCAACAGCACATTGTCGGACGAATAAAGCTCTGATGACAGGTCGCTTTTAGGATTCTCGAGGGCCTCCAGGCTGGGCAGCCCTCCGTAAAGGCCCAGAAAGTCGTTGCTTACGGATATTACATAAAGAGGGAAAAGAATAATGAAGGCACCAAAGGCACCCCACAGCCCTCTCACAATCCAGGTATAGAGGCGGCTATTTCCCTCTTTTCCCTGATTCTTCTTAGTTATTGTGGACATTGGGTTTGAGCTATTTTTCTATGTCTGTAGGAATTCTAACGGCTTTAGGCTGAACAAAAATCAGACAAAATTATTTTCAGAAATTCTGTGTGTCAATTTACATGTAATGCATCTCAAAAAAACGCAGATATTCATCTATAGCCTGTGTCTGATACAGTTTGTTCAGGTTATCCTCAGTAATGACAAAACTTTGCTGCACTGCGTTCCTTTGCTGATCACTCAACTGCTTCAGAGGTGAATTTTCTCCATTAAACTGTCGGTAGTATTCCATGGCTGCCTCTTTATCAGCAAACTTCTCCACGATAATAAAAACGCGCCCGCTCTCCAGCATGAGGTTAGCTGTGTTCAGCGGATTGGCAGAAGAAAAAGACGCATTAAAAGTGTTGATGGCTTTGGGCAAATCTGTAGAAATATTTTCCTTATTGTCATACAGGATCACAAAGGAATGCGTACGATCAGGTCTTTCACGGAAGTTGGGTCCCCTGCGTCTGTTTTCTTCTTCTTTAAAGTTCCTGGATTTTTCCAGCAGTCCTTCTGCATATGCATAGAGGTCACTCTCCGGATAATTCTCCAGGAAATTCTGCAACGAAAGCTGGTACTGGTAGATATTACTGGTTTTAGCGTTGATCAGGGTCTGCAGCAGCACCATATTATCTACAAAGTCATTGTCGGGATACTCCCTGAGGCTGGCATTCACTATGGCAGAGGCCTGCTCATAATCACCCTTCTTATAGAGGTCATAGGCTTCGCGGTAAACAGACTTGAGCTTTTCGCTGGCCAGGCTGCTTTCTTCCTGGTAATTGGGATTTTCCAGGATTTTAGCAAAGATACTCTCCGGATACTCCTGCATGAGGGTATTTTTGTAGCGGGTGGCCTGCTCAGCATCTAGTTCCTTATACAGAAGATAGAGCTCATAAAGTACCTCCGGGCGATAGGTTGATACAGGAAAGCGCGACATCATGGTCTCAAAAGCATCTATGGCATTCATTTTTTCCTGCAGGTCAAAATTGTAGATGCTTCCCAGTTTATAATAGGCTTCCTCAATCTGCCCCAGGGCGGCCGCCTGAGCTTCGGCAGTAAAGGGAATATTGGAATAATACTGTTCTTTCCGCTGGTCTGCCGTATTTTCGGTCACAGGTCCGGTGGTGGGTACATTCTCGGCAGCCTCTATCATTTCGGCATCATCCTGGGAGTAGTTGCCTTCTATGGTCTTCTCTGCCCTTCGCCAGTTATCTTCCAGCGGACGGTTGCCCCAGCGCCTGACGAAGGCCGTGCGCCCCATGCTGATGGCTGATGAACTATAGAAATACCAGTTTTCTCCCGTACCTGCCGAGGCATTTGCCCCAGCAAAGGGAGAGTCGGGCTGCCCAAAACTACTGCCGGCACTAGATGTGCGGGCAGCGCGCTTGTTTCTGGTCAGCAGCTTTTCTCTTTCTTTCATCAGGAGGTCTTCTTTACTGATGGCATCATCCAGGTAAGCGCTTAGTTCCAGTGAATCCATGCTGGCCAGTGCCAGCAGGCTGTCCTGCTCTTCTATAATGTTGAGCTGCGTCACAAAATTCTCCAGTACCTGCTGACGTTCGGAGATAGCCTGGTACTCCGGTTCATCGGCAGGCAGTACACTCATAGTACTGTCATAATAAAGTTTGGCAAGTTCGTATTCCTTTTTATCGTCATAGTAAATTTTGCCCAGGGCAAGATAGGCGTAAGCTTTTTGGCGATTATTACCCATACTTGACTGGATGGATTTGTTGTAATAATCAATAGCCTCCACGAGCCGGTCTTGCTTTTGCTCAAAGGCCGCCATTTCATAGTATATCTTATCCTTGAACTCAGTGTTCTTCTTATCCTTAAGCAGTTTTCTGAAGTATTTTCTGATTTTACGTATATCGTTTTCTTTAGAAAGGTCGTATACCTGCGCCATATTAAGACGGGCATAAAAGTAGAGTTCATACTCCGGGTTACTGGCGAGCACCTCTTTATAGTTTTGGTAAGCCTGGGCATCAAAGCCCAGTTGCTGGTACACCTGCCCGATGATAAAGTAAGTGCGCGCCCGGTCTTCGCTCTTCTTAAGCAGCGTAGCAGCCAGCAATAAATTACCTACCATATTGCTGTAATCATCGTTGATTTGGGCCAGGTGCGCCTGTGTCAGATAATAGTTTGCCTTGTTAATCCGGTTAAGTTTTTCTTTTTTAAGATAGTCTGAAACGGCAATAGCGTTGTTCTGCTCCTGGGCTTCAATGAAAGTACGCATGAGCTTGATCAGGGCCTGGTGGCGGGCATCGTCGTCTTCGCTGCTGGTATTGACAAATTTGAAGGTTTTGATGGCATCCCCAAAATTCTGGTTATAAAGGCGGCACTGCCCTATCAGGATGTAGCTGTCGTCGGCCCAGCGGCTGTTGGGATGGCGTTCAATGGAGATGGAAGCTTTTTTGATACATTCTTCCAGTTGAGGTTCCAGCCCGCTGATCAGGCCGGTATCCACTTCAGGATAGATGCGGAGGATGTCGTTAAAGTTATTTTCCTGGCTTTCCAGAATAGCTGCCTGTATCTCGTCCATCTGCTGGTTGGCATAAAAATAAGCATTGTAACGAGCGGTAGTATTATGATAAACACTGGCTACCATTCCGTTCTTTTCAGCCGCACATGCGCTAAGCAAAAGGACCAGCGACAGCAGAGGCAGAATGTAATATTTGGAAAATTCTTTTACCTTCAAATGATTAATATTTAGATTTATACTAAAGCGTACGACTAAGTCACTGATTGCGAGTCACAAGCGTTAGTCTAATATATTTAAATGGTTACTTTTGCCTGACAAGAGAATTTAACGACATCATTTTGAAACCCAGGAAGACACTTTCAAATCGCTTAACTACAAGGTATCTGCTAATCGTTCGCAATGAAGAAGATTTTGCTGAAAAAACCACGTTTACCTTTACTTACGCAAAGGTAGCTCTTTTCATTGTATCTCTCTTCATATTAATATTGACCGGCAGTTTGTTCCTGGTAAGCACCCTGCTGGAACAATGGTTTGACCCGCGTTATGCACAGGCAGAGTCTAACCGTCAGCTCATTGAGCTCTCTATGGCGGTAGATTCCCTGGAGCAGCAGGTACAGAAGAAACAGGCTTTTATCGGCTCATTTCAGCGCATTGTGAGTGGCGATTCTCTGACAGATAACGAAAGCTACCATCTTGAAAATGCAGGCGACCGGGCAGTGACCAACAACAGTACTGGACTGACCGATGTATCGGACGTAGATGAGCAGTTCAGGCAGGAATTTGAAGAAAATGGGGTGGAATTGCTGACCGTAAATGCCAACACCAATGCCAGCCAGCTTGATGAATTGTTTTTTTTCACACCGCTTACCGGCATTATATCTTCGGCTTACAATCCCAAGATCGGACACTATGGCGTAGATATTGTTTCAAAGAAGAACGAACCGATCAAGGCTGTGGCTGATGGTACGGTCATCCTATCCTCATGGACGCAGGATGCGGGTTATGTCATCACGGTTCAGCACAAAAGCAATGTAATTTCAGTTTATAAACATAATTCCAGCCTGCTCAAGAAGTCGGGAGATTTTGTAAATGCGGGAGATGTCATTGCCATTATCGGGAATACAGGAGAGTTGACCTCCGGGCCGCACCTGCACTTTGAGCTATGGTACAACGGCAACCCGGTAGACCCTGAAGAATTTGTATCATTTTAATCTTACATATTAGACCACAAGCACATGTCTATGTTCAGTAACAATCCTAAGGAGAAGGTCAAGCCAGAAGAAGTAGCCACCAACTCCAGCAGCATTATCGGAAAAGGCACTTCTGTAGAAGGTGACCTCAACACGGCAGGCAATATCAGAATTGAAGGAGATGTAAAGGGTAATGTAAGCTGCCAATCAAAAATTGCCCTCGGACAGTCATCTTACGTAGAAGGGACTGTTCTGGCACAAAATGCCGAGATCGCCGGCGAGATACAGGGCTCTATTGAAGTAGCTGATCTGCTTATCCTGCGCCCTACTGCTGTCATTCACGGTGATATCGTAACTAATAAACTGATCGTGGAATCTGGCGCCACCTTCAACGGCTCATGCCGCATGGGAGTATCCGTCAGCGAAATTGACCTGGAGAAAGATGAGCGAAAAGAAGGAAACAAGCCCAAATCAGAAACAGAACGATCAGAAGAAACACAGTCAAGAACAGCTTAAGACCTACGTCAGGTATTCTGGACTGGCTTTTCAGATGATGGCAGTGCTCGGGCTTGCGGTCTGGGGCGGCTTAAAGTTGGATGATAGCGTGGGAAACGACTTTCCGCTGTTTATGATTACCTTTGCGTTGCTGGCCTTTGTGGCCAGTCTGATTGTGACTATAAGAAGCTTACCTAAGGATTGAATACACTACTCACTCGCAAGCCGTGGCTGGCGATCACCATTTATTCCTCGCTGCTTGCCTTATTTACTTTTGCAGTTAAATACCTGGCTCCCGGGCTTGTGCATCAGGGAGCCTTTTACATTTTACTCTTTTTTTACCTGCTCACCCTGCTTACCCACTATCTTTCCCTGAGTGGTCTCGGTGACTCAGTAGAGCGGTTTTCTGTCTTTTTCTTTACCTCCATGATCATGCGCCTGCTGCTCAGCGCTGGCGTGGTACTGGTAGCCCTGCTGCTGCAGATTCCTGAGCGGATCAGCTTTGCCCTCAACCTGGTAGTTCTTTATTTCGCTTTTTTAATTTTTGAAATAAATGCCTTATTAACTACCTTGCGCTCAAATTTTCAAAAGAGGGCATAAAATGCGGAAAAAAGACCAGAAACACTATCATAACTTACTCCAAATCAGCATTATATTCTTTGTTTTACTCTTCGGCATCAATCCCCTGCAAGCTGCTGAAGTAGAACCTGACACTGAAACTGAAGGACCTACTGAATTTATTTTCCACCACGTAGCCGATGCCTATGACTGGCATTTCACCACTATCGGGCATACCCACGTCACCCTGCCACTGCCAGTCATACTCTACTCTGAAGATCGTGGCCTGGAAGTTTTTATGTCTTCCAATTTCCTGGATGAAGACCATAACTATGTACCCTATAAAGGCTATATGCTGCTGGATGATGGCTCTCACCTGGTATCGGTAGAAGAAGGTCGTACCTTCTATGACTTTTCCATTACCAAGAACGTAGCCGCTATGATACTGAGCGTCATTGTCATGCTCATCATTTTCCCTGCGGTGGCCTCCAGCTATAAGAAGCATCCTAAATCGGCTCCCAGCGGACTGCAGTCTTTTATTGAGCCCGTAGTAGTATTTATCAGGGATGAAGTGGCAATTCCTGCCATAGGCGAGCGTAAGTACAAGAAATTCATGCCTTTCCTGCTGACGGTTTTCTTCTTTATTCTGGTCAATAACCTGCTGGGCTTGCTGCCTGGTGCAGCCAACGTGACCGGCAATATCTCCATTACACTGACACTGGCATTCCTGACCTTCATCATTACCCAGTTTAGTGGCAATAAATACTACTGGCAGCACGTGTTTAACACGCCGGGCGTACCTGCCTGGCTGCTCCCCATCATGATTCCGGTAGAGATCATCGGTTTGTTTACCAAGCCTTTCTCACTGATGGTGAGGCTTTTTGCCAACATCACCGCAGGCCACATCATCATACTGAGTATCATTGGCCTGGTGTTCATCTTTGAAAGCCTGGCAGTAGGAGTGGTCAGTGTACTGTTTGCCACTGTGATGAACTTTCTCGAGCTGCTGGTAGCCTTCCTACAGGCCTTTGTATTTACGCTGCTCTCGGCCATTTACTTTGGCGGAGCGGTAGAGGAGCATCATCATGAAGAAGGCAAGGTGCTGGAGGGCGAACATGACCGTGCGCCCTTGCAGTCTGACTCTGCCATGGTATAAGATCTTTCTTTTTTTCCATATATAAATAGTTTAATCCTTATGTTGTTAGCTTTATTATTACAAGCTGCCGCTGAAACGGTTTCTGGTTTAGGAATCATGGGCGCAGGTCTCGGTGCCGGAATAGTTGCATTAGGCGCTGGTCTAGGTATCGGTAAAATCGGTGGTTCCGCTATGGAAGCCATCGCCCGTCAGCCCGAAGCCGCTGGTAGAATCCAGACGGCCATGATTATCGTAGCCGCTCTGATTGAAGGTGTTGCCCTGTTTGGGGTAATTATCTGTTTGATCATAGCGACTGCCTAAGGAACAAAGAAAGCTGGCTCCTGGCATTAGGCCCGGAGCCAGTTATTTTCACTTTAACTCTAATATTTACACCATAGATTAAGCTACCATGGATCTTATTACCCCAGATTCCGGCCTTATATTCTGGCAGATACTTATCTTCCTCTCCGTACTGTTTGTACTCGGAAAGTTTGCATGGAAACCCATGCTGAACGCACTGGATGAAAGAGAAAACTCTATACAGGAAGCGCTACTGGCCGCCGACAGAGCGCGTAATGAAATGTCTGCGTTAAAAGCTGACAATGAAAAGCTGCTGGCCGAAGCCCGCAGAGAAAGGGATAATATCCTGAAAGATGCTACTGCCGCTGCCAACAAACTGCGCGAAGAAGCCAGAGAGCAGGCTGCTAAAGACAGTGCACGCATTGTTGAAGACGCCCGTGCTTCAATTGAAACACAGAAGAAAGCTGCCCTGGCTGAAGTAAAAAAACAGGTTGCAGAACTTTCCGTGGAAATCGCCGAGAAGATTCTGCGTGAGCAGCTTAGCAACGACCAGGCCCAGAAAGCGTATGTAGCCAAACTTGTGAAGGATATCAATGTTAACTAATTGCTTTTCAGCAACTTTAATATCATCAGCCCATGGCAAATAGCAGGGTAGCCGCCCGATACGCAAAATCACTACTTGATCTGGCCAATGAAAGAAACATGCTGGATGAGGTATATAAGGATATGCTTTATTTTCAGCAGGTAAGCAAACAAAATCGCGACCTGCTGCTGATGCTTCGTAACCCCATCATCAATCATGATAAGAAGAAAGCAGTACTCTATGCCATATTTCAGGGTAAGGTCACTGCATCTACGCTTGCGGTTTTTGATATCATTACCCGAAAAAACCGGGAAAAGGTCCTGCCTGAACTGGCAGAGTCATTTGTAATACAGTACCGTCAGTACAAAGGTATCGACAAAGCTACTGTAACCACTCCCTTTCCGCTGACTGATAGTATGCGGGCTGAGTTTATGAGGATGATTACCACGAAAACCGGCAGGAAAGTAGATCTTGAAGAAAAGGTTGACCCGGAACTGATAGGGGGCTTTGTCCTTAAAATTGGCGATCAGCAGATGGATAATTCTGTGAAGGGCAAACTAAGTGCACTTCGCTATGAGTTTTCTGATGAAAGCTACACCAAAGCGATATAGAAATTCATATTACTACAAAAACCTGATATATAATGGCAGATGTAAGACCCGATGAGGTATCGGCAATATTAAGACAACAACTATCTGGCTTCAAGTCAGATGCTGAGCTCGAAGAAGTAGGTACTGTGCTCCAGGTAGGTGATGGCGTAGCCCGCATCTACGGACTGACCAAAGCCCAGTCAGGGGAGTTGCTTGAGTTTGAAAACGGACTCAATGCGCTGGTACTGAACCTTGAAGAAGATAACGTAGGTGCCGTACTCCTGGGTGAGCAGGGCGATATCAAAGAAGGTGATACCGTCAAGCGTACCGGACGTATTGCATCCATCAAAGTGGGTGAAGGTATTTCTGGCCGTGTGGTCAACACTTTGGGTGAACCTATTGATGGCAAAGGCCCTATTGAAGGCGATACCTACGAAATGCCTATTGAAAGACGCGCTCCCGGTGTTATTTACCGCCAGCCGGTAAACGAACCCCTGCAGACCGGTGTAAAAGCGATTGACTCTATGATTCCGATCGGCCGCGGACAGCGTGAGCTGATCATCGGTGACCGCCAGACTGGTAAAACAGCTGTAGCCATAGATACCATCATCAACCAGAAAGAGTTCTATGACAGAGGCGAACCCGTTTACTGTATCTACGTGGCCTGTGGACAGAAAGCCTCAACTGTAGCCGGTGTGGTAGCTACCCTGGAAAAGTACGGGGCAATGGCCTATACCACAGTAGTAGCCGCTACTGCTTCTGACCCTGCGCCTATGCAGTTCTTTGCCCCCTTTACAGGTGCGGTAATTGGTGAGTATTTCCGTGATACGGGAAGACCTGCCCTGGTGATATTTGATGACCTTTCCAAGCAGGCTGTTGCCTACCGTGAGGTGTCTCTGCTGCTCAGAAGACCTCCCGGACGCGAAGCTTATCCTGGAGATGTATTTTACCTCCACTCTCGTCTGCTGGAACGTGCCGCCAAGCTCAATGCCAATGCTGAGATCGTTTCGCAGATGAACGACCTGCCCGATTCTATCAAGCCTATGGTCAAAGGGGGTGGTTCACTGACTGCATTGCCTATCATTGAAACCCAGGCGGGCGACGTTTCTGCTTATATCCCGACCAATGTGATCTCTATTACAGATGGCCAGATATTCCTTGAAACCAGTCTTTTTAACGCCGGTCTGCGTCCTGCAATCAACGTGGGTATTTCAGTATCCCGCGTAGGAGGTTCGGCCCAGATCAAATCTATGAAAAAAGTGGCCGGTACGCTCAAACTGGATCAGGCGCAGTTCCGTGAACTGGAAGCTTTTGCCAAATTTGGCTCTGACCTGGATGCAGCCACCAAGCTTACCATTGACCGTGGCAGAAGAAACCAGCAAATTCTGAAGCAGCCTCAGTATTCTCCCGTGCCGGTTGAAGAGCAGGTAGCCATCATCTTTGCCTCTACCCGCGGACATATGGACAAAGTTGCTCCTGAGCGTGTGAAGGATTTTGAAAGAGACTACCTGACACAGCTTAAAGCACAACACAGAGATGTGCTGGATGCCCTCAGAGCAGGTAAGCTTGATGACCATGTCACAGATACCCTGAAGAAAGTGGCCCTGGAGCTTTCAAACAGTTATAAAGCATAGATTCACTTAAGGGCTGCAGAAATATCTGCAGCCCTGCTTATTGAGATTCCCCAAAAAAATTATGCCTAGCTTAAAAGCAGTAAAAAGCCGAATATCTTCGGTCAAGTCTACGCAGCAGATCACCAAAGCCATGAAAATGGTAGCGGCCTCCAAACTGCGCAGGTCACAGGACAGGCTTCTTCAGATGCGTCCTTATGCTGAGAAACTTACGCAGCTACTC
The DNA here is from genome assembly GCA_046541235.1 of Cyclobacteriaceae bacterium. Taxonomy (GTDB): domain Bacteria; phylum Bacteroidota; class Bacteroidia; order Cytophagales; family Cyclobacteriaceae; genus Catalinimonas. The sequence goes on from JBKHDR010000011.1 coordinate 47,931, forward strand.
AATAATGTTTCGGCCAACCTCAGCGAAGAGAATGTAAGCGAATACGCCCAAAGCAGAGAGGTCAACAATGTGCTCTTTGTGATATTTTCATCAGACCGTGGACTTTGTGGTGCTTTCAATACAAACCTCTACCGCTTTCTCAGGAAATACATCCCTGAAAACTTTGGCACTTACCAACGTGAAAACCGCCTGCACTTCATGACCGTGGGTAACAAAGCCAGAGATTACTACAAGCGTAAAGATGTAGACCTCGTAACCGACTATGTGAATCTTTTCAGCGAACATTCTTTTGATAATGTAAGGCCTGCTGCCGAAGATGTGATGAAGATGTTCCGCGAAAGGAAATACGACAAGGTCATTCTTATCTACAACACTTTCAAAAATGTAGCTACCCAGGTAGTAACTGCCGAGCAGTTTTTGCCGGTTGAAAATCAGCCAACAGAAGGTGAAGCACCCAGTAGCAACAGCAACACAGATTACATCTATGAGCCTTCAGAAAATTATATTGTAGAAGAACTTATCCCCCAGTCGCTGAAAATTCAGTTTTACAAAGCTTTTCTTGAGTCAGCAGCCTCTGAGCAGGGCGCCCGTATGACGGCCATGGACCAGGCGACAGAAAATGCCGGTGAGCTTCTGCAGCAGCTGAAACTTACCTACAACCGCACTCGCCAGGCGGCAATTACCAAGGAAATTCTTGAGATTGTGGCAGGTGCCAATGCCTTGGGTGGTTGATCAACAGCTGATATTATTGTCATCGCCAAAAAGCCCTTTTCAGGGCTTTTTTTGTTAGCATTTTTAACGCTACCGCTCACTTATGCTGCGAAAAACCATAGAGGTGATCAGTACCCTAAGCCTGGATGTAGTAGCAGGTGCCTGCATCAGCAGCCTTTTTGTGGCTGAAATGAGCGGTGTACAACTGCACTGGACATGGCTGCTGGCTTTGTGCATCTGTGTGTGGCTCATCTATACCGCAGATCATCTTTATGATGCAGCGCATATCAATCACGCTGCACATTCAAAAAGACATAAATTTCATCAGCAGCACCGCAGGGGATTGCTGATCGCTCTGATTTTTACAGGAGTGGCGGGCATCTTCCTGCTCTTCATTCTCCCTCTTCCACTTCTTTACTGGGGAATGGGTGGCGTAGCCCTGGTAGGTAGTTACTTTCTTTTCATTCGGATCTTCAGACAGAAAGGGCTTTTACATAAAGAGCTGATCATTGCCTTTCTCTACCCGGCAGGTATATTTTTGCCCTCCTGGTACCAGCTAGAAGAAATCCCTGCTATGATATGGTTACTCTATCTGCAGTTTGTCCTGCTGGCTTTGGCAAACCTGCTGCTGATCTCCGTTTATGAAAAAGAGATAGACCTCAAAGATGGGCATCATTCGTTTGTACTTTCGTACGGGGCAGAAAAAACCATCAGGCTGGTGCAGTTCGCTCTGATTTTGTTTTATCTTTCTCTGGTTGCAAATTTTCTGTTTTATGAAAATTTGCAGGTTTTTGTTTCTGCCTCTATCATACTGCTCCTGATGGGCCTGGCTTTGCAATTGCTCATATACAAACCAAATTATTTTAAAAGCAGGGAGAGGTATCGTAAACTGGCAGACAGTATCTTTTTATTCCCACTTGTACTGCTGGTATTGCCATGACACACGCCTCTATGCAAAATATTGCCGGTATTTATGATCTCCTGGCCTCAATGGTATTTGGAAGTCATTTGCAAAAGGCTCAGACGGCTTACCTGCATCATGTAACCCCACAAAGCAGTCTGCTGATTATCGGTGGGGGTAGTGGATGGATACTTAAAGAAATTTTAAAAAGAAGCAGTCCCTCTTCCATTTTTTACCTGGAAACTTCTGCCGCTATGCTTGAACTGGCCAGAAAAGAATGGGGTAAAATAGATAAGAAAGTCAGAGGAAAGACAGCCATAAGATTTGTACACGGCTCAGAAGAAGACATACCGGCCGAAAGTAAATTTGATGCGGTGCTTACTTTCTTCCTGCTGGACTGCTACACTACCCCTGAAGCCGGTCTGCTGATGAAAAAACTGAAAAATCACCTCAGAGCAGAGGGGCTATGGCTTTTTGCTGATTTCAGAATAGATATGAACAGCTTCAACCGATTTTGGCAAAAGCTGTTCATAAACATCATGTACCTGTTTTTTGGCCTGAGCTGTGGTTTGAAAAATCGCAGTTTACCCGATTTACAGCAGCTTTTTTCAGACCATGCTCTACAGATGACAGAAAACAGCTACTTTTTCTCTGGCTTTATACAGTCTTCAATTTACCATTGTTAGACTTACACGCTTTTTTCAGGCAGTCTTCTACCTCAATCACCATATCTATAGAACCCACGATGAAAGGAGTCCGCTGATGGAAGACTTTGGGTTTGATATCCAAAATTGGCTTATGGCCATCAGAGGCTATGCCTCCCGCCTGCTCAATAATAAAAGCCAGTGAGTTACATTCATACAGTAGCCTCAGCTTTCCTTCAGTATTTTTTTTGGTTGCGGGATAAACATACACGCCCCCTTTGAGCAGGTTGCGGTGAAAGTCTCCTACTAAAGAACCGATGTAACGAGCTGAATACTTGCGCCCTTTACACTGCAATATATATTCAATGATCCCTTCTTCATAGTCATCATAATAGCCTTCATTGATAGAAAATATATTACCATTTTGAGGGATACGCATATTCTGATGAGAGAGGAAAAATTCGCCCAGGGAAGGCTCATAGGTAAAGCCGTTGACACCATTACCGGTAGTGTACACCAGCATGGTAGATGAACCATAAAGCAGGTAACCTGCCGCTACCTGTGCTCTGCCTGGCTGCAAAAGGTCTTCAGCCGTAGCCGGACTCCCCACGGGCGACTTACGCCTGTAAATAGAAAAAATAGTACCGATGGATACGTTTACATCAATATTGGAAGAGCCATCTAAAGGATCAATAGCTACCAGGTACTTGGAATTAGGGTTGAGGTGCACCATTTCTTCATTCTCTTCTGAAATGAGTGCGCATACCTCCCCGCCATTACGCAGTGCCCTGATAAAGCGGATATTGGCTACTATATCCAGCTTCTGCTGATTTTCTCCCTGTACGTTGGTCTCGCCAAAATCGCCTATGATATTATTGAGCCCCGCCCGGCTGATTTCCTTGTTGAGAATTTTGCCGGCAAGGGCGATATCCCTGAGTAATTGAGATAATTCTCCTGAAGCGTAGGGAAAATCCTCCTGGTTTCTTTTGATAAACCTGTCCAGTGTGGTGCCTACTGGTAATCCTAAGTCTTCACCCATGGTGTAAAAATTTTGTGTGGTAAAAACATAAATCAGAGCCGATGCTCTTTTTTTATATAATCTAACAAATTTCGGCAACTTCTCAAGAGGATATCGTGCACTTCAATAAAACCGTTTCGCTCACTCCAGTAGGGGTCGGGTACATCCAGCGCATCTGCATTATCTTCAAACTCCCGCATCAGAAATACCTTCTTTTTGACTTCATCATCTGTGGTAAGGCTCAATATATTATTGCGGTTACTCTGGTCCATAGCAATGATGTAATCAAATCCTTCAAAATCTTCAGAAGAGAACTGACGGGCCAGGTGATCAAGCTGCAGCTTTTTCTCCTGCACCACATCCATCGTACGAGGGTCAGGACGGCTGCCGATATGGTAGTCAGAGGTACCTGCAGAGTCGGAACTGATCTTATCTTCAAGCCCGTCGCGGCTTAGGAGTGCATTAAACACAGCCTCTGCCATAGGCGACCGGCAGATATTACCCAGGCAGACAAAAAGAACTTTGATCATAATTTACATTGTTTACTTTTTGAAAAAAAAATCAGCTTAAAGAAACAAAAATTAGCCACCTCCCAAAAATCACCATTTTCATTACATCATAAATTACTGTAAAACAGCATCTTATAAATTAATTAAAAAAATTGCCATTTTTTTCTGGCAGGGGGGGTTACCTTTTCAATGGTAGAGGTATATATAGGTACATAACACAAATTGTTTTTATTCATACACCTGTTTACAGCGAGAAGACCTTCTTTATTTAAGAAGGTTTTTCTTTTTTCAGCCGTCTTTCAGTTGACTGCATTCTTCATAAGCCTTTTGTTTCCACACTCGCTTTTAAATAAAGCCTCGGCTTAATTTACAAAAAAAAGCCAGGCTAAATCAACCTGGCTGTTTTCCATCTTGCTTCTACTTATCTAACTAAAACGCATATGATTTCTTTTCAATCAGGTAATCTGCGATAGACCTTCTCAGTTCTTTCATATTGTAAAGATCAATCTTAGTAAATCGCTTCAGTCCCATCAGCATCACTCTCTGCTCGTCACCTTTGGCAAAAGAGGCAATGGCCTGCTTGCCATGAGAGTTGATCTTATCAACAGCCATATACAGGTAGAGCTTAGTCATATTGATCTGCTGCTCGCAGGCGGCCTCACCACGCTGTCCGATCAGCTTCTCTGTCCTGAGCAGGGTAGATTCTGCCGCATAGATCTCTATCATCATGTCGGCTACGTCCATCAGGATTTCCTGCTCATGGTCCAGCTTGGCACCAAAGTCCTGAGCGGCTTTACCGGCTACCATCAATACGGCCTTCTTCAGGTTTTTCAGTACTTCTTTTTCTTTGGCAAACATGCCGTTAAGGTCAGTACTGCCGAAATCCGGAACCGAAGTAAGTTCTTTAGCTACTGCCATGGCAGGACCAAGCAGGTTGATCTCACCTTTGAGAGCGCGTTTGATCGTCATACCTACCAGCAGCATACGGTTGATCTCGTTGGTACCTTCGTAGATACGGGAGATACGGGCGTCACGGTAGGCTCTTTCCATTGGTGCTTCTGCTGAGAAGCCCATACCACCGTAAATCTGTACACCTTCGTCCACGCAGTAATCCAGTACTTCGGAGCCGTGTACTTTCATAATGGCACACTCTATGGCAAATTGCTCCACTCCTTTGAGCTTAGCTTCAGCCTCAGGCATACCTTCTTCAATAAGCGCTGCAATGCGGTCTTCAATATCCTGACCGGCACGGTATGAAGCCGACTCGGTAGCATAGATGAGGGTAGCCATATTGGCCAGCTTTTGCTTGATTGCACCAAAATTGGCGATGGAAACACCAAACTGCTTACGGTCAAGAGCATATTGTACAGAGTTGGTTACTACCTCTTTACAGCCACCGATCACCCCGGCACCCAGCTTGATACGACCGATATTCAGGATATTTACGGCAATCTTAAAGCCATTGCCTCTGCTAGAAAGCATGTTCTCAACCGGCACCATGGTATCATTGAAAAATACCTGGCGGGTAGATGAACCTTTGATACCCATTTTCTTTTCTTCCTCATTCATGGTAATACCACCAAAGGTTTTCTCCACGATGAAGGCAGTGAGGTTTTTGTCGTCCTCTATACGGGCAAATACGATAAATAAATCTGCGAAGCCTCCGTTGGAGATCCACATTTTTTGCCCGGTAATTTTGTAGTGTTTACCATCTTCACTCAGTACCGCTTTGGTCTTGCCAGAATTGGCATCAGAACCAGCATCAGGCTCGGTGAGGCAGTAGGCGGCCTTCCATTCGCCACTCGCCAGCAAAGGAAGATACTTCTGCTTCTGCTCCTCATTTCCATAATAAAGAATGGGCAAGGTACCAATGCCGGTATGTGCACCGTAGGCCGTTGAGAATGAACCTGCTGAACCGATAATATCAGCAATCAGCATAGAAGTGTTGAAGCTCATGCCTAAGCCACCATATTCTTCAGGTATAGAAATACCCAGCAGGCCCAGTTCACCGGCTTTGTCAAGCAGGCTGGGCATCAGTCCGGGCTCCAGGCTATCAATTCTATCTATAATCGGCTTGATTTCCTTGTCGATGAAATCCTGGGTAGCCTGGGCCATCATACGCTGTTCTTCACTGAACTCTTCAGGAATGAAAATATCTCTGGCCGCAGTTTCCTTGATCAGGAATTCGCCTCCGTTGATGGCTTGCTTTTTTGATAGTGTTTCCATGAATAGCTGTATTTAAGATGTTTACTGATTAATAACTGCAAATTTGTTATGCATACATAACAAATATAAATATAACTTTTGAAAAATAGTATGCATGCATAACTTTTTTATCAAATTAAAAACCTGTTCATGAGCAAGAAAAGTTTCATGCGTTCTGTCTCAGGTAGCAACATCAATGAGCATTCTTGATAACATACACAAACAGGCAAGATCACTACTTCAATGAGTTCTGGCTTAGCTCTCTCACTTGTACTTGACCTTAAAAAAAGGAAAGGGATAGCTCAAATATTTGTGCCTTATCATTTACCTGATGCTATATGTGCAAGTCCCGCGGGGTAGGTTGTTTTCAAGCCATCGCGTTGTAATACGATCATCACATTTTTAAAATAGCAGAAGTAATTTTTGGGCTTGAAAGCTGATCTATAGCAGGGCCGCTGCCGCTCTGAGATATTATTCTGAGAATAATTATACCCATTCCAGACAGCTTATTTATCCCTCATGCATGTTCATTATGAAGCACGTGTTTAAAACAAAATCCCCTTGTAAGTTTTACATAGAGGTAGATTTAAAAAGCGAGCTCGCTTACCAGACTCAAAAACATGAAGAAGCCAGAAAAATTAAAGAAAACACTAGGTCTCTATGATGTTTTCTCTGTAAGTACCGGGGCTATGTTTAGCTCGGGTTTTTTTTTACTGCCAGGGCTGGCAACAGCAGAAGCAGGTCCGGCTACAGTTATTTCTTATTTTATTGCAGGGCTGCTTATCCTGCCTACACTCTTTAGCATGGCAGAACTGTGTACAGCTATGCCAAAAGCAGGCGGATCTTTCTATTTTATAGACAGGAGCTTAGGACCCTTATTTGGTACTGTTGGTGGTTTGGGAACCTGGGTAGCCCTGGTTTTTAAAAGTGCCTTTGCTCTGATCGGCATGGGTGCTTATCTGGCTATATTTATTGATTTTTCAGTTACTCCGATAGCCATTGCCCTTACCGTAGCTTTTACGCTGCTTAACATTTTTGGGGTAAAAGAAACCACTCTTCTTCAACGAATACTGGTCACCGTCCTGATCGTTATTTTGTCCTTTTTTATCGTAGCGGGTTTTCTGAAAGTACAACAGATGGGTTGGATTCCGGTTACGGAAAGACAGTTTATTCCTTTCATGCCTTTTGGTTTTGAATCTGTTATTTTTACTACAGGCCTGGTTTTCGTTTCCTACGCAGGGCTTACTAAAGTTGCCAGTATTGCTGAGGAGGTAAAAGACCCGGAGAGAAATATACCACTAGGCATGCTACTTTCGCTGGGGGCTGCTAGTTTTCTTTATGTTACCGGTGTGTACATACTTATAGCCGTGCTGCCAGCTGATGAACTAAGAGAAGACCTGACGCCCTTAGCTACTGCTTCATCTGAAATCCTGGATTGGCTCCCGGACCAAGTCAGTTTAATCATCATCACTTCGGCCGCTATCGCTGCTTTCACCTCTACTGCCAATGCAGGCATTTTGTCTGCTTCTCGCTACCCCATGGCCATGGCCAGGGATAAGTTGCTACAGTCACGTTTTAAAGAAATCAGTAAGTTCGGTACTCCTATCGTTGCCGTTTCTGTCACCGGAGCCATGATGATTGTGATCATACTTTCTTTTTCAGAGCTGGGTCTGGCCAAACTGGCCAGTGCTTTTCAGCTTCTGATTTTTACGATCCTCAATTTAGCTGTGATCATCATGCGTGAAAGTAATATCCCTTCTTATCTTCCTGGTTACAAATCACCTTTTTACCCCTGGATGCAGGTATTAGGAATAGGTTTTTCAGCCTTTTTGATTTTAAAGATGGGTATGTTATCTGTACTGTTCTCCGTAGGCGTCATATTGATCGGAGTACTCTGGTTTTATGTCTATGCACGTAGCAATGTAAAGAGAGAGGGAGCTATTTATCATATTTTTGAGAGGCTGGGCAGAAAGCATCATAAAAGCCTGGAGGATGAGTTCCGGATGATACTTAAAGAAAAAGGGCCCATAGACCCCTCTGTTTACGATAATATGATTGCCCGCGCAGATGTATTGATCGCAGAACAACACGCATCTTTTGAGGATGCCCTGGAAAAAGCGGCCAGAAGTATTGAGCAAAGCACTTCTTTAGATTATGAAAAAATCATGGAGCATATCATGGGAGAAAAAAACCTGGAAAACACGCCGGTAATCAATCAGATTGCCCTGTCTCACTTCTCCGACCCTACCATTAGTGAACCCGAACTGGTCATCATGCGCCTGAAGGAGAATATCGTATTTGAAAGGCCTGGCGACGGACGAGAAAATAAGTTACTCAAGGGAGTCATACTTTTATCAGGCAATGTAAGCACAAAGAACATGCACCTGCGCTTACTCAGTCAACTGGCTAACATCATAGACCGTGAAGATTTTCTGGAAAGATGGCACGCTGTCCAAAATAAAGATGAACTGAAAGAATGCTTTACGACTGCTGATAATTAATCGGTACCGGATCTGCAGGAAGATCCAGCCGCTGATGAGCTTATCAGAAATGGATAAAGTTCTGATGTATGCAGAAACCTGATAAGTTTATCCCTTCTTACAGTCACGGTTCTAAAGGAGACCATGAGTCAGTTGAAGAAGAAATATTTATAAAAGATGTGCTGAGTGAGTGTCTGCCGTAAAAGAAGAAGTGACCCCAAAGGAGTCACTTCATGATAATTTATGGTAACAACGCTAAAAATGCTATTCTTCTGTAGTTACCTCATCTGATTCTGTAGCCCTGTTTTTTACATATTTATCCAGCCACTGATCCATCTCCCACAGCATATGCTTGACAGATTCTTCAGCACGATAGCCGTGGCTTTCATGGGGCAGCATCACCAGGCGTGAAGTACCTCCCAGTCCTTTGATGGCAGCGTAAAAGCGCTCGCTCTGTAGCGGGAAGGTGCCTGAATTATTATCGGCCTCCCCATGTATCATCAGCAGCGGTTCATTGACTTTGTCAGCATGCATGAAGGGCGACATATTGTAATAAATCTCCGGTGCCTGCCAGTAAGTCCGTTCTTCTGACTGGAAACCAAAAGGGGTAAGCGTACGGTTGTAAGCGCCGCTGCGCGCAATACCTGCCGCAAACAGGTCAGAATGGGCCAGCAGGTTGGCTGTCATAAAAGCGCCATATGAATGCCCGCCAATAGCCATGCGCTGAGGATCTCCCACTTTCATTTCCGTCAGTTTGTTAATGGCAGCTTCAGCATTGGCCACCAGTTGCTTTACAAAAGAATCGTTAGGTTCTTCCTCACCCTCACCTACCACTGGCATACTGATATCATCAAAAACCGCGTAGCCCTGGGTCACCCAGAAGAGGGGCGAATACCAGCCAATACGAATAAACTCGTAAGGAGAGCCCTGTACCTGACTGGCCGCATCAGCCGACTTAAACTCATCAGGATAAGCCCACATCAGTACCGGCAAAGCAGTTTTACCATCATAATCAGCTGGCAGATAGAGGTCGCCTTTTAGCGCCAGTCCATCTTCACGTTCGTATTTGACAACCTGCTTTTCTACGCCTTCCAGTTGGGGGTAAGGATTCGGAAAAGAGGTAAGTGCCGTCAGCTTGTCGCTACGCAGGTTGCGGATGAAATAATTAGGCGGCATGCTGGTAGACTCCCGGCGGGTCAGCACCTGGTTTTTGCTGATATCCAGAATACTGATGGGGTACTCGTAATAGGGAGCTTCTGAGCGCCACAGCCTCTTGGTTTTGCCGGATGTAATGTCAAATTCATCTACAAAGGGACGGTTCCCTTCAGGAGAAGCCCCTTGCCCGGTGAGATAAAGCTTTCTGCCCCTTTTGTCGGTCAGCAGCACCTGTCGGCCATATTCATTAGATTGAGTCTCAAAACTACCGGGGTCATTGTAGCGATCTTCATAAGAACGGTCAAACAGCACCTGTTTGCTATCAGCGTCGCCTGTAGGATCAAAGCGGCTGGTGATGATCTGCCGGGTAGACCACCAGTACTCGGTAGCCATAGCCAGTTCATCATCACCCCAGGTAATGCCGCCAAAGCGCAGCTTGAAGGGAATACCCGCCTGCTTTTCGCCTTCAAACGGGCCTGACAGGTGGTACAGGCGGTCGCGTACTTCCACCTCATTGGCAGGATCGCCGCCGTCCTGTGCTTCTACCCAGTACAAGGTAGCAGGTACATCAGCGCGCCATTCAAAGCTGCGCGGCCCTTCGCGTACGGCACCAAATCCCTGGGGAATATTTTCGGCCAGGGGTATGTCAGCAATATTACGAACCTGTTGCCCGTCATTATCCACTATGTCTACACTTTGCGGAAAACGAAAGTAAGGAACCAGGTAAGAGAAAGGCTCCTTGATGGTGGATACCAGGAGGTAATTGCCATCCGGAGAGGCAGAAAAATCGCTGATGATGGCCGCCTCGGAAATGCGCTGAGCACTCTTATCAGCAATGTTGATTTTGTTCAGCTCCGAAGTAGCGTAGTAACGGAATACCTCTTCGTCGTGCTTGTTCTGCAGCAAATCCTGGTAGGTACGCACGGCAGCTTTGTTGCCACTGGTTTCCTGTATGGTCGGGCCTCCAGGTACCAGCGATTTCAGCGGTGCTTCTCCCCTGTCTGATCTTACCGATTTATAAACAATGGTTTCGCTGTCGGAAAGCCAGGTGTAGGGGGTGCCGCCCAGGGCATCGTTGATGACTGCCCCAGTAAGGGCTTGGGCTTCTCCGCTGCTGGCCTCCACTACCCAGAGCGAAAGTCCTCTATCTTCAGTAAGGGTGAAAGCCACTTTCTGTCCGTCAGGAGACCAGTTGACATTACCAATCTTAGGATTTTCAGGCAGCCCCTGTACCTCTACTTCCTGCTGATCTGCTATGCTTTTGAACTGCATGCCAGTATAGTGGGAAGCCCGGCTTGAACCATTGGTACGGGGGTTGATGCGGATACCGGCCAGCTTTAGTTCTGGCTGAGCGAGTTCTTCAATAGAGGGATAACCCGGTCTTTCCAGGAGAACCATCCAGTCGCCGGTGCCATTCAGGCTTACTGAGGGGGTTTGTGGTGCGTCAATCAGCTCGTTGATCGCTGTCGGAGGGGTCTGATAGCCTTCCTGGGCCTGGGCTGTCAAACAAATAAGCCCCAGCAGGAGCGGCAGACTCCATTTTTTCAGATTAAACATTGTATTTATGGTTAGGTGATTTACTTGTGCTAAAAATAGGAAAAAAAACTACTTCCGGATTGTCTTTTTCATTTAACAGGCACATTCATTCACTGATTCCGCTACCCGCAAAAAAACAGAGGATAAAGAAAACTCTACCCTCTGTTCAGCATATGGAATTAAAAAAACTTAACTGGCCGGCTGCTGGGCTACTTTATCTTCTGAGCCAACACTGAGGTTGAGCTTCGGGTTGCCCCGATACTCAACACGGCTAGAATCTTCAGCATCAGCATTCAGTTCATCACTTACATTAAGCTGTGCTTTGGCGGCTCCACTGCTCTCCAGGTTTGCCGTGTTGAGCTGCATTTCATAAGCATCCAGGCGGGAAGCGCCGCTCAGAGTGGCGTCTATCAGCCGGCTGTTGCCATAGAGCTTGAGGCTGGAAGCACCACGCATGTTTACCGATAATTGATCCGTATCTACTTTGATAAAAGCTTTGGAAGAACCGGACATTTCCACATCCAGCTGATCCGTCAGGGCATTTCCGACATTGAGCTGGGCGTTGGCGTTTAGCCTGACCGATCGCAGAGAAGGTACCACTAAGGTCACTTCTATCATTTCATCCACATCTCTAACGAAGGGCTGGCGATAATTGACGCTTAGGGTTTCTTCATTTTTATCCACCGCCACATCCTCTACGGCATCCTGGTCGCCGGTTACCATGATGGCATACTCCTCACCCAGGCTCAGGTTGACCCGGAAAGGCCCCTCTATCCTTAGGCGATTGAAGTTCTCCAGTTCATAAGACCTGGAAAAATCCCCTGAAATACCCTGCTGACTGTCGAACTGCTCATCCAGGTTTTCTCTGGTTTCGCAGGTGAGGCAACGAAGGCCATCTTCGGTAAACATAAAGGTATTGTCTCGCATATCTGATACACTAAAGCCATCGCGGTAGAGTGTATTTCTGAGGATGAGACTAAGCTCTCTATCCATGATGAAAGGGCGCTGGTAAGGCAGGTAAAGAATCAGATCCACCTCCTGCGCCCTGAACTTAGCTCCTTCATTTAAAGTAAAGGCCGGAGGAAAAATGATCGTAGAGTCTTCTGCCTCTACCTGGTAAGATACCATCTGGGCGTATTCTATGGCAGCCTTACGGTTACGGCCTTTAGCCTCAAATTCCTTTTCCAATGTCACTGCTTCTTCTTCATGACCACGGAGCATGAGGCGGGGACGGGCGTAGTTTTCACCTTCCGGATAATCACCCAATGTAAGCAGCAGCGTGTTCCCTTGAGGCGTAAAGGTTTCCGTACTGGTATACCTGCCTTCTTCACTAAAATCAATGAAGATCTGCGGCAGCGTAACGCTCAGGCCAATCAGTGCGGCAAACCATACCCCCAGCGCACTCCAGCCCACGGTAGCATTCATCAGTTTGCGCCTGACCACTATGGCAATACCTGCTATAATGACAGCCACTGCGGGTATGAGCAGGGCAATAAAGGCAAAAACAGAAGCAGCAGCGGGCAGGCTTTCCTGCAGCATTCTCAGGGGAATCTCGCCATCTATCACCGGGTCAAAAGTTGACAGCCCCAGCAGCAGGCTACCTCCTACCAGCAACCCGAAGATGACCGCCCCCCCCAGCAGGATCAGGATCAGGCCCGCTACCACCCTGGCCAGGTCACCAAGAAAACTAAGCAGCGGGCCGAGGGCCTTTCCCAGCGCATTGATAAGCAGGGCAATCAGCCTGAAAGGAAAAAGCACGATTTTCATCAGAAGACTTTCCTCACCGCTCTCACTTGCGCTAAAGTTTTTTTTTATACTTGATTCAATATTGCTCAGGGTCACCGGCTCGCCCTTCATCTGCATCTTATCGGTCAGGGTTTTGGCCTCTGGAGTAATGATCCAGAGGATGATGTAGAGAAAGAAGCCGGTACCACCCAGGAAGATGCTGAGCACAAAGAGCAGCCTGATGACCGTAGGATCTGTGCCGAAATAAGCCGAAATACCCCCGGCAACACCACCGATCACGCGATCGTCAGGATTACGGAAAAGTTTTTTCACTTTCGCATCTAGCTTCAGATCAGGCCTGCCGGGCAGTACGATCCAAAGTACGATGTAGGTGACGAAGGTGATCGTACCGAAGGAGGCAAAGGCATCGGCGAAGAAGAAAATGATGAACAGCAGGCGTATCCAGAGCGGGTCGGTTTTGAAATAATGGGCAATCCCGGCGGCCACACCACCCAGCACTTTGCGCTCAGTATCCCGATACAGGCGGCGGCGTCCGTAGGTTTCTTCCTCTGCTTCATAAGTACGCTCACCTGTGTCGTAGGAACGGTAAGCACTCTCTTCATCCAGTACCTCTGCGGCAGCAAAATCCTCTACGCTACCCATGGTCTTGATCACTCCTTCCACATCCTCACGGGTAATGACCTGCTTGCTGTTGCTGAGTTTGGATAAAAATATTTCTGCAATTCTGCTCTCGATATCATCGGTAATTTCCTTACTGTCTTCGTAGCTGGAAAAGTAGCGGCTGATAGATTCCAGGTAATGCTTGAGCAGATCGTAGCCGTCTTCTTCCACATGGAAGATAATGCCACTTATATTGATGCTAATGTTCTTTTTCATCTCTCTGAAATTTTCTTTACTTCATTTGGGTTGGCCTCGTTATTTGGACTTAGAGGCTTCATTTGAGGACTCAGCAGGGCTTGTATGCTGCCTGGTGATGATCTGGTTGGTAGAATCCACCAGTTCAAGCCAGGTGATTTCCAGCAGTTTCAGAAACTCGCGCCCCTTATCAGTTAGTGTGTAATATTTGCGTGGCGGCCCTGAAGTTGACTCTACCCACTGATAATCTACCAGCTCAGCTTTGCGAAGCCGTGTGAGCAAGGGATAAAGCGTACCTTCTACCACCATGATCTTAGCCGAAGTCAGTTCCTCCAGCATGTCCGAAGCATATACCTCCCCGCGGGAGATGATATGCAGTATGCAGAATTCCAGGATGCCCTTTCGCATCTGCACCTGTGTGTTCTCAATTTTCATGGGCTCTTCTTGATTTTCTAGACTTACATGGAGCAGGCCCCGACCTCTGCCGGGGCTGCTACATGCTGTTTTGGGTTAACGTTGAATTAGAGCAAATTTATCATATAGTACTATGTTATACAAGGTATCTTGTAAATTTGTTGCAGTCCTTATGAAATTTTTCTTGCAGATGGTCTGATGTTTTTTGCAAATCACTGAAAGGCAGTCAAATACAGTTTTTTGTTAAAGGACAAATTCTGCATCCATGAAAGATTTTTTTTTACTTTAGGCCTGTACTCGTACTCTAATCATTAAAATATATGCAAACACAGTCTGGCTTATCCTTACTCTTTTTCTTCATTTTCTTTTTCGCCTGTACCTTAGGCATGGCACAGGAGAAACCTAAAATGCTTCAGTGGGATTTTCCCCTGCCCCGTACCCATACCGGCGTACTGATTGGCAATGGTGTACAGGGTCTGATGGTCTGGGGAGAGGGTAACCAACTCAACATTACCATCGGCAGGGCCGGCTTCTGGGACCGGCGGGGAGGTAATGACTTCTCCTCCAGCACTACTTACACCGAAGTACGTGAGCTACTGGAAGCTAATGACGAGCCGGGCATACTGGCTGCTTTTGCCGGACCAAAAAAGCCGGAAGGAACCCCAGAACGCCCCTTTCAGATAGGCGGAGGGCGTCTGGAAGTGAGCATGCCGGAAGGCTGGGCACTGGAAACAGGAGACCTGGACCTGAACAATGCACAGCTAAACATCTCCGTAAGCGACCCTGCCGGTAACGAGCACACGATTGCCATACAGCAGGCAGTCAAACAGGAATTTGCCTGGCTGGAGTTACCTCAAGCACTACAGGGTAAAGTAAGTCTGCGATTGCGCCCCAGTTGGGAGTGGGTACAGGATGAACTCAGCAGTATGGGTGTCAGCAAGCCGGAAGAATGGGCTACCAACGAAGAGATCAGCAGTGGTGGTTTTATCCAGAGATTACCGGCAGATGAGCCTCTTTCAATCTCCTATGCGGTATATGATAACAAAGTCAACATCGCATCAGCCCTGGGAAAAGAGGCTCAGAAAGAAGCCCTGCAACTGGCAGCTTCTCAGCAGTGGTCAGCCATAGAGCAGGATAACAAACAGTGGTGGGCAGAGTATTGGGAAGACATCCCCAAAGTAAACCTGCCCGACCCCAAGCTGCAGGAACTTTATGACTACGGGGTGTACAAGCAGGCCTGTGTGACACCTCCGCAGGGGCTGGCCGCTACCCTGCAAGGACCATTCAATGAAGAGTACCGTCTTCCTCCCTGGAGCAATGACTATCATTTTAACATTAATATAGAAATGATCTACTGGCCTGCCCTGGCTACCAACCGGAGCGAGCACCTCAAGCCCATGTGGGATCTGCTCTTTAGCTGGATGCCGCAGATGCAAAAGAATGGCGAGAAATTCTTTGGCGAAGAGGGCGCCCTCATGCTGCCGCATGCCGTAGATGACCAGTGCCAGGTGGTTGGTCTCTTCTGGGCCGGCACCATTGACCAGGCCTGCGCCGCCTGGATGGCCCAGCTGGCCTGGCTACAGTACCGCTACACCATGGATGAGCAGGTGCTGCGTGACATCGCCTGGCCCCTGCTTAGCGGAGCTTTCAACGGCTATTGGGGCATGATTGAAGAAGAAGCTGATGGTAGTTTCAGCCTGCCGGTGTCGGTGAGCCCTGAATTCAGGGGTTCAGACATGAATGCCTGGGGTAAGAATGCTTCTTTCCAGCTGGCGGCCCTGCATATGCTGGCAGATGTCCTTCCTAAAGCCGCCTCCATTCTGGGTAAAGAAAACGATAGCCGCTGGCAGCAAGTCTCAGAAAAGCTCCCCCCCTATGCCGTGGTAAAAGGGCCTACGTGGCTAGAATCAGGCCAGAACGTACAGCCACGGATTGCCCTCTGGGAAGGTATGGACCTGATCACCAGCCACCGCCATCACAGCCACCTGGCTTCCATTTATCCCTTTGCCACAGTAGATCCATTTTCTGAAGAGCATCAAGAGATTGTGATGCATAGCCTCAACTTCTGGACCCTGCGCGGCCCCGGTGCCTGGAGCGGCTGGTGTGTGCCCTGGGCCGCCACCCTCAACGCCCGCTTTGACCGTACAGAGGCTGCCGTACACTGGCTGCATACTTTTAAAGATGTGTATACCAACGCAGGCCGGGGAACTTTACACAATGCGGCTTTTCCCGGTTTCAGCATGATTTATCAACCCGTATGGGAAAAAACTGATGGGCAAAACGGTGAAGTTATGCAACTAGACGGTGGCTTTGGTGCCATCACAGCTATTACTGAACTGCTGGTACAGAATCGCAACGATGGTATACATGTGTTACCCTCGCTGCACCGCGACTGGAAAGAGCTGAGTTTTGAGAACATCCGGGCAGAAGGTGCTTTTCAGATCAGTGCCAAGGTAGAAGGTGGCCTGGTGAGCGAAGTAAAAGTAAAGAGCCTGGCAGGCGGGCCGCTCAGCCTGGTACATAAGCTGGGAGAAAAATGGAGCATGAACGGCAAAGAGCAAAAGGGTGCACGACTTGAAAAAAAATGCTCAGCCGGAGAAGAAATTATCTTAAAAAGACTATGACTTTTGCACAGCAGGTAGTAAGTTTATTCACTTATGAAAATAACATTCCTGCTATTGTTTTTCGTACATTTAACAGCTTTTGCACAAGATAGTGCTTTTCTGATAGCTACTTTTCCTGATGAAAGGTATGAAGGAGGAGTTGAAGCCTTCTATCAGGATCTCGGCAGAAACCTCAAGTACCCAAGAAGAGCCAGAGAACAACAGATATACGGTACCAGTCTGGTAGCAATAGTGCTTGATGCGCGGGGGAATACAAATGTGGAGATTTTAAACTCGTTGGGAGAAGATATTGACCGAGATGTTTTGCGGGTATTCAAGCAATTTAAAAAGAAATGGTTACCCTCAGCACACAAGCAGACTCAGAAAGTAAGAATGCACTTGATCATCACCTACGAACTCAATAGTATTCCTTTTACCGTGACTCCTTTTGACAAAAATCTCTTTTTGGAAGAAGTAAGGGTGATAGCCTATGATAATGCAAAAAGGTCATATTCGAGCCAGAATGCTTTGGCTAAACAGGTTTCAAAATTGGCAGAAGAGGAAAGGTTTGCAGATATGGTGACTTACCTAAATAAGCTAATTAGTATGGATCCTTTTGAACCCAAATGGCTCATTATGCGGGCCAAGATTTATACCGGCCTGGCCTGGAAGGAGGCAGCATGCCGAGATTATTTCCTGCTTCACAACGTCTTAAGATATAAAGTTTCAGACCAGATCAGGCAGCAGTACTGTGTTCAGTGATTGACAGTTTTACGAACGGCTACCGGCTTTTC
>JBKHDR010000012.1:0-62260 GCA_046541235.1 Cyclobacteriaceae bacterium
CAGAATGAGTTTTCTTTCCTGGGGTACAATTATTTTCCTGATCATAGTTCGCTCTTTTTGTATCAAGGTAATCAAAATTTACCAGCCTTACCTAGGGCTCTCACTTACCAAATATAAACCTAATATCCATGAAAAAGATCATCCCCATACTTTTCGTTTTGACTGTGCAGGTAGCAATTGCACAGGACCGCATCGTGACTGCGGGCAGTTCATCTTCCGAAATTGTCTGTGCGTTGGGCTACTGCGACAAGATCGTCTCCACCGACCGCACCAGCGTTTACCCGGCTGAATTGCAAAAGCTGCCCTCTATCGGCTACCGCAATAGTATAGGCGCCGAAGGCATCATCGCACAGAGGCCCGACCTGGTGATTCTGGAAGAAGAATATGTAAAGGAGGCGCTGATTGAGCAACTGGAATCTACCGGCATCAGGACGCTGGTCGTAACACAGGAATATACCTGGGAAAGCACACAGGAGCGCATCAGGGCCATCGCTGAAACGATCGGAGAAGCAAAAGCAGGAGAGGCTTTAATTGAAAAGATTACCGCAGAACTTTCGGAGCTTGAAAAACTGGTCGCTTCTACCGACGCCCGCCCTACCGTGCTGCCGGTCTATGCCCGCGGAGCTGGAAACCTTCAGGTAGGTGGGTCCAATTCTGCATTCTCACTGCTGGAACTGGCCGGTACAAAGAATGCAGTACCGGAAATAGAAGGTTTCAAGCCGCTCAATTCCGAATCATTAATCAAAGCTAATCCTGATTACATCCTTTTCTTCACCTCAGGTCTGGAAAGCATTGGAGGCGTAGATGGTGCTCTTGAGATAAGTGGTGTTGCACAGACTACTGCCGGCAAAAAGAAGCAGATCATCGCTATGGACGGTGTGAAGCTGACCAACTGGGGCCCGAGAGTTGCTGAAGCAGCCCGTGAACTCTTTTTCCTGACTCATCCCGAAGCCCATGCCCTACAGTCTAACGATTAAGAAAAGTAACCGCCATGTGCTAACCCTTAGCCTGCTGGGCATACTCTTGCTCGTACTGATGCTGGTCTCTCTGGCTACCGGGGCCGTGGCTGTTTCTGCTTCGGACATGCTGCTGGTACTTAGCCAGAAACTAGGTCTCTCAGCAGAGGACGTAACAGCTGACATCACCACACAGGTAGTGCTGCTGGACATCCGCCTGCCGCGACTGCTCTTTACCGTTCTGATCGGGGCTTCTTTGGGACTGAGCGGGGCGGCTTTGCAGGGTCTGTTTCGTAATCCCCTGGTGGAACCCGGCATCATTGGTATTTCCAGCGGCTCGGCCCTGGGCGCCATCGTGGTGATTATGTTTGTTGGCACCCTTTTTCCGGCCATTGCCGAGCAGTTTCAGTCCTATCTCCTGCCCTTTTTTGCTTTCCTGGGCGGACTGATTGCCACCATCGTGACGCTAAAGATGAGCCAGGCGGAGGGCAAAACGCATATCACTTACCTTATCCTGGCCGGTGTCGCCATAGGTGCGCTCTCCGGTGCGGCTATAGGGCTGGCTGTTTTTTACGCTGATGATTCCCAGCTTCGCTCCTACACTTTTTGGACACTGGGTGACCTGAGCGTAGCCAGTTGGGAAAAGCTGGGCATACTTACACCTACCATCGGGCTGGCGATTGTCGGCTTACTGGCAGTAGCTCGTCCGCTAAATGCTATTGCCCTGGGGGAAGCAGAGGCTTACCACTCGGGTGTAGCTGTAGAAAAGGTGAAAATGACCATCGTGCTGCTGAGTGCCCTGGCAGTAGGTGCCTCTGTGGCTTTTGCCGGGATCATCGGTTTTATCGGCCTGATTGTACCGCACATCGTCCGGATCAGCTTTTCCTCTGATCAGCGGCTGGTATTGCCTGCCTCCACACTGGGAGGAGCCTGTCTGCTATTACTGGCCGACATGCTGGCCCGTACCGTAGTAGCCCCGGCAGAACTGCCGATTGGCGTAATTACTGCTGCCATAGGTGCGCCTTTTTTCATATATTTGTTAAGATCCACCCAAAAAAGACGCCTGATCTGATGCTGGAAGCCAATGACATAAGCAAAACCATCAAGGGTAAGCAGATTCTCAAACCCTGCTCCCTGTGCATTATGCCGGGAGAGTTCACGGCAGTAGTAGGTCCCAATGGAGCCGGCAAAAGTACGCTACTTCGCATTCTGTCTGGAGAAGATAAGGCCAGTTCGGGTGAAGTTTTTTTGAACGGTCAACCCCTGAAAAGCTACAATAGCAAACTGCTGTCGCGGATGAGAGCGGTGCTGCCGCAAAGTACCACCCTCACCTTTCCCTTCACTGTAGAGCAGGTGGTAGAAATAGGCCGGTACTCGCATGCTACCAGTGAACAGCAGAACCACCAGATCATCGCGGAAATACTTCAACGTACCGGACTGACACCTTTCCGTGATCGGGCCTACCAGACACTTTCCGGTGGTGAACAACAGCGGGTACAGATGGCCCGGGTCCTGGCGCAGTTGTGGCATGGCGGCTTTCATGCCCGTGAGCCGCGTCACCGCTACCTGCTGCTGGACGAACCCACTTCCAGCCTGGACCTGGCCCAGCAGCAAAAGCTGCTCAGCCTCGCCAGGGATTCCTGCAAGGAAGGAGTCGGTGTGCTGGCTATTCTGCACGATCTCAACCTGGCCATGCAGTACGCTGACCGTATTCTGTTCCTCAAAAAAGGCCAGACGGTAGCCTATGGTCTGGTAGCCGAGGTAGTAACGCAGACTGTTATTGAAGATACATTCTCTCACCCGGTACGCCTGCTCCATGACCAGGGTCAGTGGGTAGTGGTACCACAAGCATATTCAAATGTACATTTCGTCAAATTAAATGAACAAAACCATGAGTAACATAACCGAAACATCCGCTTCCTCTGCTGAAAAAATTCGTCAGGACTGGCATCAATTACTGGAAACGCAGCCTAACCTCAGGATTCGCGAGGCAGGCAAACAATTAAATTTAAGCGAAGCACAACTGCTGGCAACGACGATTGGTGATGACTGCGTCCGCCTCAGCGGTGACTGGCCGGAATTTCTGAAGCGCCTGCCTGAACTGGGCTATGTGATGTCGCTGACGCGCAATGATGCCTGCATTCTGGAACACAAAGGCGTGTTTGAAAAGGTGAATACTTTCGGAAGGGGCAGCCACTGGATGGCGACGGTGATCGGACCGATAGAAACACGGGTGTTTTTCCAGGCATGGCATGTGGCTTTTGCCGTACACCAGCAGAAAAACGGCCGCGAGCTGACCAGCCTGCAGGTATTTGACAAAGCAGGTGAAGCCATTACCAAAATTTTTCTTCAGGAAGAAAGTAATAAAGATGCCTACCAGGCCATCGTCAATGATTTCAGAAGCGAAGACCAGTCGCCTGAGCAGCCTCTGCCCGGCTTAGAAGAGAAATCTTACACCGAGCAGGTAGACCAGGACTCTTTCCTGG
The DNA here is from genome assembly GCA_046541235.1 of Cyclobacteriaceae bacterium. GTDB lineage: Bacteria > Bacteroidota > Bacteroidia > Cytophagales > Cyclobacteriaceae > Catalinimonas. The sequence continues at coordinate 3,443 of JBKHDR010000012.1, forward strand.
CTGACTGGGACAATCTGAAAGATACCCATGACTTTTTCCCCATGCTCAGAAAGCACAAGGTACACCGCTACCATGCGCTGGAGCTGGCCGTAGAAAAATACACGTACCAGATAGACCCTGAGTCGCTGGAAGACATGCTGAAAAGGGCATCCAAGACCAAGCTGCCTATCATGATCTTTGCCGGTAACCATGGCAACCTGCAGATTCACCAGGACAGGGTACGCACCATCCGTATGCTGGATCGCGGTCACAATGGGGCCGAGCGCTGGCTCAATGTACTGGACCCTGAATTTAACATGCACCTGAAGATGAACCTGGTAGATACTGCCTGGGTGGTGAAGAAACCTACCGAAGATGGGATCGTAACGGCAGTGGAACTGTTTGACGCGGAGAAAAACCTTATCGCTCAGTTCTTTGGCCTGCGAAAGCCGGGCATTCCGCAGTTAGGCGAATGGGCCGAACTGGTAGCCAGTTTGCCGCAGGTTTGATCTAATTTCCCAAAAAATGGATTTCAGTAGCCCCCAGTGTTGCTGAAGTCCTTTTTTTTCATATTAACACTTGTTATTATATCACCTGGCAATTATTTTTTTGCTGAGGCTTCGCATGATTGTAATTTTTTGCTTTAAGAAATAGATTATCACAAATACTCTTATGCAGCAAGGTGAGATCTATGAAATACGTTGGTTTACTTTTGATACTTTTTTATGTTTTGGCTGCGAAAAACAGAATACTGCAACAGATGCGTCTCAACCTCATCTAGCAGAAGAGGTGTTTTATCGTTGGTTTATAACAGCTGACTCACACAATTATGTAGAAAACAGCCATCCATAAGTACATTTAACGAAAGGGTGGCTCTGCCTCGGCAGCGGCCACCCTACTCATTATTGAAATTCAATTACATTAGAAGCGATTAGTCCTGATGCTCAGAAGCTATCTTATTCTGCTAAAGCCGTAGGGCTAGCCTCCATGAATGTCACCCGTCCATTATCCATATCATAAATCGCGCCCTCTATCTTAATTTCTCCCAGTTCTTCCATTTCCTTCAGGATCGGGCTCCGCTCACGGATCTGCTGCATGGTGAGCCTTACATTGTTTTCACAAACCATATGGACAAATTCCTCATTGGTCGCGCTTTTGTCTCCTTCGTAATCAGCTGAAGCCTCCACTGCCGGTTTGATTTTTTCCAGCATGGGAGTAATATTGCCGAGCTTTACATCGTCTACTGCAGCCATGACCGCCCCACAGTGCTCATGTCCCATCACCAGTATGAGCTTAGCACCTGATACCTTGCAGGCGAATTCCATACTACCCAGGATATCCTCATTAACAAAATTACCAGCAACCCTGGCAACGAATATATCCCCAATGCCCCGGTCAAAGACATCTTCAACGGGTACGCGGCTATCCACGCAGGAGAGGATAATCGCTTTGGGAAACTGGGCAAGGGTAGTCTGGCGTACCTGGGCTGAGTGATCTCGCATGGTGAGATCATTATTCATAAACCGCTGGTTTCCTTCCTTGAGAAGGTTGACAACATCATCAGGCGTTAGGGCCGCCTGCTGCTCAGCGCTCAATACCTCTTCTACCAATGGCTGAGGCTGAGAAAGTTCGGCCGGCTGCTGGCTCTCTGAAGACTGGTCGGCGGTTTGGCTACAACCATAATATAAAAGAACAGTAGCAAAAAGGTGTAAGGTCAAAAAGCGAGATCTCATAACTATAAGATTTAGGGTTGAAAATAATGTGACATTCTAGCCTATCCCTTCTATAAATGGGAAATGACTTTTAGTGAAACTGCTCCGTGCTTGATGACACAAAGCATAAAAATCTTAGTACAGAGACGAATTTGTGTTTGAAGTAGAGCGATGAAAGGAGGAATCAAATCGTAAACCTCTTTATAACTGATGGACGATACCTGATTTGCTTTCCAGAAATATAGTATATTTTGGGAAAGAACCCTGAACAGGATATGATTTTTTTGTTACTGATTAACAGCTATTGTTGTTGACAGAATAATCTTAGCAAAGCGAGACATCAAGGCAAGTTAAAGATTCTCGCCCTTGGATTGAGCAGATGCCTGGGTGAATCCATTTTAGGTAAAGTCTTTACTTCGCTTTCCTCTCATCATTTGGCTGATGGAAGCTAAAAATATGGCCATGCTGAAGAGGCTTTCATCCCCCCGAGGCATGGCCTTAGTTTTTTTGATATGTAGAAAAACTACCTGGCAGACAATAAAACCACTGAATGGGGAGAGTCTATGATTACAGCTCCTCCGCTCACTTCTGCTGTCTGACCCGAATAGTAATCCCTCAGCGTAGTACCTTCCGCAAAAGTATCACCTACGGAAATTTCTTTTTCTCCTGCGTCAGCATCAAGGGCTACCACTACCTTATCCTCTACGCCATCCTGGCTGTAGGTACGGGCAAAGGTGTAAGGCATATCGGCAATTTTCTGGTGTCTTCCGGCTCCCACTGCCACATGCTGCTTTCTGAACTGGCCCAGCTTGTTCCAATGGGTAAGCACCTGCTGCACACTATCCGTCTGCTGAATGGCTTCCCAGTTCATAAATGAGCGTAGCGTAGCATCTCCCTGCGTGCCGGGAATGATAAGCGAACGGTCAGACTCATCACCATAATAAATCTGTGCGCCACCCTGGGCCAGCAAGAGCTTATTAGCCGCTTCTTCGCTGCGCGTGCGCTGCGGGTCAAAAGGAGAGCCATCATCGTGTGAACTAAGGTAATTGAGCACATTAACCCCATCCAGCATACCACCATGCAGCAGGGTATCGTATTTGGTAAAGATAGCTTCGTAATCATTCTGTGCATCATACTTGAAGTCAAAATTGATCAGCGACTCAAAGCCATGATCAAAAAAGTTGACGGTGGTATCGCCATAGTCATAGGGCTGACCGCTGCCGGCACTGTAGTTATAAACCTCCCCTACCATCCAGAAAGGATTATCATCTAGCTTTTTGCCAGGATTCGCTTCTTTCCATTCCCTTAGGGCGGCCAGTGCCTCTTTTTTCAGTTCTTCCCAGATTTCAGCCTCAGTATGCTTGGCGGTATCCACACGGAAGCCATCCACGCCCAGTTCGCGCACATAATCGGTCAGCCACTTGATGAGGTAATATTTAGGTGCACGTGGATAGCCGGTTCTTTCAAAAAAAGCATCCAGTTCTTCCATTTCCTGCTCCAGTCGCCCTTCAGCCTCCCACTTTTCCAGTAATTGGGGCGGCAGGTCTACTTCTGTTTCTTTTTGGGTATGAATATCGGGCAGGTTTTTAACCAGCGTACATTCTACGGTAGATTCATAGCCCTGGTAAGTACAGGTGGGATCAGTACGCACCCAACTGTTGGGCCAGACCGGGTCTTGTGGCGTTACTGGTCCGGTATGATTAGCAACCACATCCAGTAATATGCGAATGTCGTGTTCATGTGCGGTTTCTACCAGCGTAGCCAGTTCATCCAAAGTGCCAAAGTTAGGGTCCAGGGTCGTCCAGTCTCTGGCCCAGTAGCCATGATAGCCATAGGTGAGGCCGGTACCCTCGTCGGTAGCGCCGTGGATTTGTTCCACTACCGGGGTAAACCAGATGGCATTTACGCCCAGGCTATCAAAGTAGCCTTCTTCTATTTTCTGAGTAATTCCGGCAATATCTCCTCCCATAAAACCTCTAAGCTTGGCAGCCTCACGATCACGACCAAAGTTTAGATCATTACCTGTTTCGCCATTATTAAAACGATCGGTCAGGAGAAAGTAAATGGTAGCATTTCTCCAGTCAAAGGGTGCTTCTACAGATTCCGAAGTAGTAGCCTGGCTCTCGGTAGCGCTTTCGGGCGTGGTACACTGAAATAGCAGCATCAGCGCCAGCAAAGGACAAATTGATTTCATCATGATAAGTTGTGTGTGTAAATATTCTGTTTTGTCTGATTCATTCTTTTTGAGCAAGACTTCGTTCCCTACTAAGGCAGTTTTACGCGTGCGATGACCGGCAGGTGGTCAGATGGATAAGCGCCTTCCTGAGAATCGGTGAGTATGGCGTGTTTCTGCACTTCCCACTGGGGAGAAACAAAGATAAAATCTATCCTGCGGTTGGGTTCCAGCCCGGCTTTGACCTCAAAACCACTAAATGAACTCAACGCTCCCTGGTGCGGCAAAGCAGATAAACCAAAGGCATCCATCAGCCGGTCTTCTGCTACCATGGCAGCATAAGGAGGGGAATCGGGTGGTGTATTAAAGTCTCCCGTCACAATCACCGGTTCGTCACCTGCTATTTCCTCTACTTTTTGCCTGATCAGTTGAGCACTTTCTTCCCTGGCTTTTTCTCCCCGATGGTCAAAGTGGGTATTAAAATAATAGAGCGTATCACCACTTCTAATGTGCCTGAATTTTGTCCAGGTAGCAATACGTGGCAAGGCAGCATCCCATCCGGTACTGGGTTCTTCCGGTGTTTCGGACAACCAGAAGGTACCCCAGTCGAGCAATTCAAATATATCTTTTTTGTAAAATACCGGCGAGAATTCTCCTTCGCTTTTTCCTTCATCTCTTCCTACACCTACCCAGGCATATTCTGAAAGAGTACTGTCCAGGTATTGCACCTGATGCTCCAGTGCCTCCTGCATTCCCAACAGGTCAGCTTCATGGTATTTGATCAGGTTAGCCACTCTTTCTTTACGGTAGGGCCAGGCATGTAAGCTGTCGCCGGGATTATCGTAGCGGATGTTGTACGACATTACGTTGAAGATAACAGTCTCATTTTTTTCCATATCCTGATCAGTTTGGGTCTGACAGGCATAAAACAGCAAGCCTCCGGTAAGCAAAACAAATCCAAAATTGAAGTAACTCATATCCTGGTTCAGAATTTGGTTTTTCGTTGTGGGAGATTTACAAAAGCTTACGAAGCCGGTCCGGGTCGGTCACCTGCCGCTCAAATTCGGGCATCCTGAGTGTTCCTCCCATATAAACACGAGAATTGCGATACTTCATATCGCTCACTTCGGTTTTCCTGACTGACACATGACATTCTTTTGCTCCGATTGCTTCCATCAGGTGGATGTTGTGCTCGTCTATGCCCCCGCCCGGCATGATAATGATCTCGTCTCCGGCTTTTTCCATTAATTCTTTAATCAGTATCTGCCCCTCAATGGCGCTTCTTTCCTGGCCGGAAGTGAGCAAACGGTCAGCCCCGAGGCTGATGATATCCTCCAAAGCCTCCAAAGGGTCACGGGTCATGTCAAATGCCCGGTGGAAGGTAACGCTCATGGGCCGGGCTACGGAAACCAACTGCGCCGAGCGGTTGACATCCACGCTGCCATCGGCATTGAGTACGCCAATCACCACACCATCGGCACCCAGGCGCTTGGCCGCTTCAATGTCTTTGCGCATAATCTCCATTTCAAGGTCAGAATAAAGAAAATCTCCGCCCCGGGGCCGGATAATAACGTGTAACCCGATATCTATCTGCTGTCTTACAATTTCTATCGCACCGGCGCTGGGTGTAGTACCGCCCTCAAATAGGTTGTCGCAGAGTTCTATACGCTTTGCCCCTGCCTGGGCGGCATGGATGGCCGATTCAATGTTGTCTACACAAACTTCAATAATCATAAGCAAAAAATTGGTAAGGGCTTAAAGCTAAAAAAGTGGAGCGTGAACTCCACTTTTTAATGCTTAAAAATTTCGGCCAGCTTTAGCCATCCCTGCTATGGTAATAAGATGATCTTTCGCAGCCTAAGTATGCATTTCAGGTTTGAGCAGGGCAGCCGCCTCCTCATCCAGGAAAAGCCGGTAATCAGCGTGTTCGCGCAGGATAGAGGCAGGTACCTCCGGGCTGATGTCTTCTTCCAGGCTTCGTCTTACTGCTTCGGCTTTGCGAGCTTGAGGCACCGAGCAAATGATGTGTCTGGATTTCATGATCTGCCTCACCGACATGCTGATGGCATACTGAGGTACTTCATCCATAGAGCGAAACCAGCCCTCTCCCAGCTGCTGCTTCCGGCAGGCCTCATCCAAACGCACCCGGATAAAAGGCTGCTCATTGTCAAAATCAGCAGGCGGGTCATTAAAGGCAATATGCGCATTCTCGCCTATGCCGATGAAGGCCACATCTATAGGGGAAAAAGCCATCATACTGCATAGCCTTTGCAGTTCCTTCTTCGTATTTTGCTCATCTCCCCCAATGTAATTGACAGATTTGACAGGTAGAAGCTTGTCTACCAATCTCTCTTTGATATACCTGCGAAAACTGGCAGGATGATCCTTACTCAGGCCAATGTATTCGTCAAGATGAAAAAGGTTGACCCTACCCCACTCCAGGGGTTCGTTGATCAGGTAGTTGATAGTTTCAAACTGGCTGCTGCCAGTGGCAAGCAAAACATTCACTTCGGGCTTTTGCAAAAGGCACTCTCTGATCAGTGCCGCACCTTCAGCGGCAGCGGCTCTGCCCATGGAAACTGTATCGGGTAATATGTTGATTTTCATAAGTCAAAAAAATGGCTAAAGTGTGAAAAAATGAAGCTAACCAGCTTTTCTGATGAAGTCAATAGATCAATACTACCAGATTACATGTATACTTTTACAAACTTATCCGTGAATGCTTTGTTCCTTCAGCTGATTGACTATTAAACGAGCTACCTTTTCTGATGCCCTTTCCTTACCCAGCAGGTGTTTGATTCGCCGGTAAGCCTGCAACTGGGCTTCCCTGGTCTCTGTAGGACCGAGGAGTTTTTCTAATACAGCTTTGAGTTTTGAATGACTAAAATCAGCCTGTATCATTTCAGGGACCACCTCCTCATCAGCAATCAGATTGACCAGCGAAATGTAGGGCACTTTGATAAGGGAGCGGGCAATCAGGTAAGAGAGAGTGCTGGTTTTGTAGCAGACTACCTGAGGCACCTCAAACAGCGCAGTCTCCAGGGTGGCCGTTCCCGAAGTGACCAGGGCAGCACGGGCTTGATGGAGGATGTCGTAGGTTTGTCCTTCTATCACTGATACATTTTCCAGCTTGCGTGCCTGTGCATACACTTCGTCAGGCAGGTTGTTAACAGCAGCTACAGCAAACTGATAGTCCTTAAAATCAGGAACCAGGGCCAGCATGGTCTGCAGCATAGTACTTACTTCCTGCCGGCGGCTTCCCGGCAGCACGGCAATCAGCGGCCGCTCATCCAGGCCATATTTTTTACGGAAATCCGGCGCTGGACTGAACTCACGGATGGCATCCAGCAGGGGGTTGCCTACGTAGTCAACCGGGTAATCAAATTTCTTGTAAAACTCTTTCTCAAAAGGCAGTATGCAGAACATCCTGTCCACGTTTGCCTTGATCTTGCGGGCTCGCCCCTGGTTCCAGGCCCAGATTTTGGGTGAAATGTAATAATTGACGAGCATGCCCTGCTTTTTGGCAAATTTTGCCATGCGCATGTTGAAGCCCGGGTAATCTATCAGGATTAGCACATCGGGCTGGTAACGCAGCAGGTCCTTTTCGCACTGTTTGAGAAACTTCCGGATGGTATCCAGATTCTTGGCTACTTCCAGAAACCCCATAAAAGCCAGATCACGGTAATGTACCACCAGCTCAGCCCCGGCAGCTTCCATCGCCTCCCCACCCCAGCAGCGAATTTCAGCCTGCTCGTCCTGCTCACGCAGAGCTTTGATCAGGTTAGCACCATGCAGGTCGCCAGAACGTTCGCCAGCAATGATGTAATACTTCATAAACGGGCGGGCTCCATGGCTTTTTCTTTGTCAGCCGGAGCGGCTTCATTTTCCAGACCTTCGCCAAAAAATTCCACAAAGTTATTCCGGGTTTCGTAGAGTTTGATAGAATGCAGCACACCCCGGCTGGTAATTTCACTTACCGCCGGTGACAGTATCTTCCAGATCTCTTCCACAAGTATTTCGCAGCTGGCCATTTTGCCCTGCATAAAATCTACGTCTACGTTCAGGTTCTTGTGGTCTACCTTTTCAATCACCCGCTCCCTGATCAGGGTGCTGAGCTTCTTGAGGTCTACCACAAAGCCAGTCTCAGGATCGGGTTTACCTTTAACGGTTACGATCATTTCAAAATTATGTCCATGCCAGTTATCGTTGGCACAGGGGCCAAAAACCTCCTCGTTTTTTTCCCTGCTCCAGAGGGGGTTATATAATTTATGAGCTGCGTTGAAATGCTCTTTTCTGCTAACGTAAATCATGATCCTTACTTAATTTGGCGCAAATATAGGCAAATGAGCGTGCATTTACAGTTTTCTAACAAACAGGCAGGCTGAATCCTTCCTTATTTTTTCCTTACCTTGCCAAAAAAAAGCATAAGAGTATGATGATTGTCACCGGAGCGGCCGGATTTATTGGCAGTTGCCTGATCAGCCGCCTGAATGCCGCCAATTTTAACTATATCATAGCCGTTGATGACTTTAGCTATCCGGAGAAAAACAAAAACCTGGATGGTAAAAAGATACAGCAGCGTGTAGATCGGAAGCACTTTTTCAGCTGGCTTGATAAAAATTATGAAGAAGTAGAGTTCATTTTCCACATTGGTGCCCGTACCGATACCACCGAGTTTGACCAGGCCATTTTTGACGAACTGAACCTTAACTACAGCAAAGAAATCTGGAAACGCTGCGTCAGCTATCAGTTACCGCTGGTATATGCCTCTTCGGCGGCTACCTATGGCTCTGGCGAACTGGGCTACCAAGATGATGAAAGCCTTATCCCCCAGCTCAAACCTTTGAATCCTTACGGAGAATCCAAAAACGAATTTGATAAGTGGGCTCTGCTGGAAGAAAAAAAACCATTCTTCTGGGCCGGGCTCAAATTTTTCAATGTGTATGGGCCTAACGAATACCACAAAGGGCGCATGGCATCGGTCATTTTTCATGCCTACCATCAGATACAGAAAACGGGCGAGATGAAGCTCTTCCGCTCTCACCGGCCTGAATTTAAAGACGGCGAGCAGATGCGTGACTTTGTGTACGTTAAAGATTTAGTGGAAGTATGTCTTTTCCTGATGCACCACCGGCAAAACTCAGGCATTTACAACCTGGGCAGTGGCCAGGCCCGCACCTTCCTGGATCTGGCCAAAGCTACCTTCAGGGCAATGGACCGACAGGAAAATATTTCTTTCAGAGATACTCCTGAAGATATCCGCGACAAATACCAGTACTTCACTGAGGCTGACATGCGCAAACTCAAAAATATCGGCTATGACAAGCCCTTCCACAGCCTGGAAGAAGGTGTAGATGATTACGTAAGAAATTACCTGAGAGAGCAGAAGTACTATTGAAAAGAAGACTTTATTACAGTTAGTTTAACCTGCCTGGGTACAGAATTAATATAAAATCAAATTTATCATCATCGCCGCCTATGGACGAGATGGGCGATTAAAAAGCCCTGTCTTGTAAGGGCGGCGATACTATGGCCTTTATCAACGAGACTATCTATTAAATAAAATTTGTTGAATCAGGCCATAGAAAAAGTAACCAGAATGCCACCGAGATAGCTGTCACATGCGGGATGCGAGCTACTGATCTGACTTTTGAGACATTCTCGTCATCAACTTTCAAAATCAACTGTAATATCCTTTAGAGAATTAGCTCAATTTCAGCATTCAACAAATTAATCTGCTGCCCCTGGTGTTATTCTGAGACTGTTTTTGCTATTTTAAGCCTATGGCGAGTTTACCTCTTCAATCTCATTCTACTACACAGGACAAGCTTTCTGGCATCGTGCGGCGGGTCACCTTTCATTCTGCAGAAACCGGCTGGTCGGTGCTGAAGGTGAATCCTTTCAACCGGCAGATGGAAGAGGTAGCCGTCACGGTCCACCAGTCTAAAGTCTTTGCCGGCGCTACTATGGATTTTTTTGGCGAATGGGTCAATCATCCGGTCTACGGCAGGCAGTTCAAAGCCAGCCGGGTAGAAGAACGCAAGCCCGCCACTACCAATGCGCTGGAAAAGTACCTGGGCTCCGGCCTGATCAAAGGGGTAGGTCCTAAGACAGCTCGCAAGATTGTGAAGCACTTTGGCAAGGAAACCCTGGAAGTTTTTGACAAAAAAATTGAGCGGCTGACTGAAGTTCCCGGTATTGCCCAGCTCAAGCTGAATGCCATACAGCAGGCCTGGCAGGAACATCAGGAAATCAGGAACGTGATGATGTTTTTGCAGTCGCACGGCATAAGTACCCTTTTTGCCGTCAAAATTTACAAGACCTACGGAGAGCAGGCCATTCCGCTGGTGCAGGAAAACCCCTACCGACTGGCGCAGGACATCTACGGTATCGGCTTTCTGAGTGCCGACCGGGTGGCCCTAAGCCTGGGGCTTGCCAAAGATTCCTCCGCCCGGGTGCAGGCAGGTATCAAGCATGTGCTGCAAAACGCCCGCGAAGAAGGCCACTGCTACCTGACCAAAGAGCAGATCAGCAGCTCAGCCCTGGAACTGCTGAGCCTGCAGGATGAGCAGCGCATAGAAAACGAGCTCTGGCTGATGGAACGTGCCGACGAACTGAAAACCCGGGTGATCCTGGATGCTGAAGGAAAGGAACAGACGGCCTTTTATGCCCATTCTCTCTTTTTTGATGAGAACTACGTTGCCAGAAAGGCACGAGAACTGGCACTTGCGCCAGTTAAGGTAGAGGAAGAGCGCATCGCCTCCTGGGTCAATCGCTACTGCCAGCAACAGGAAATTCAGCTGAGCGAGGAGCAAAAAGAAAGCGTGCAGAAAGTGGCTGCCTTCCGCCTGAGCATACTGACCGGTGGCCCCGGCTGCGGAAAAACGACTACTACCCGCGTCATCGTGGCCCTGTTGAAGGCCATGCGCAAAGAGGTGCTGCTGGCTGCACCCACCGGGCGGGCCGCCCAACGCATGAGCGAAGTCATAGGCGAAGAAGCCAGGACCATCCACCGCCTGCTGGAGTGGGACCCCTCGCAGGGAGGTTTCAAGAAAAATGAAGAAAATCCGCTGGCCTGCGATTTCCTGATCATTGATGAGTCATCTATGCTGGACATCCATCTGGCGGCTTCCGTCTTCAGGGCCGTACCAGAGCGGGCGCAGCTTTTGTTTATTGGTGATGCTGATCAGTTGCCCTCGGTAGGTGCTGGTAATGTTTTTAAAGACCTCATAGATGCCGGATTGCTACAGGTAGCCCGCCTGACACAGGTTTTCAGGCAGGCAAAAGCTTCCAAGATCATTGAATTTGCCCATCAGATCAATCAGGGCAAAGTGCCTGAGATTGACTCCCCTTTCCGTCGGCCATCCCTCTGGAAAGAAGGTGTTGACTGTCTTTTCTTAGATTCAGAACAGGCCACGCAGGAGCAGTTGCGCTTTATATCGCGGGTCAAAAAAATGGTGCGGATGGATGAGGAAACCCACCTGAGCATGGCTGCGGAAGAACAGGCAGCTTACGGTACGTTCAGGGATGAACTTAGTATACCCAGCAAATTTGAGCATGTAGACATTGACAAGCTGATTGCTGCCGAAACCCATACCCGTGAATTACAGGAAGTCTTGAGAAGAGTACCTACCTGGTCATCGCTCAAGTGGGGTTATTCGGCCCTGGACATGGTGGAAAAGCTTTACCAGGAGATTATTCCCAAATACCTGGGAGAGCATACCGAGATACAGATTCTCAGCCCTATGAGCAAGGGCAGCCTGGGTACACAACGCCTTAACGAACTGATACAACAGAAAATAAACCCATCATTGCCCGGGCTGGCACAGTTGCAGATAGGCGGACGTATCTTTCGCCTGGGCGACCGGGTGATTCAGAGGAGAAACAACTACGATCTCAACGTATTTAATGGCGACATTGGCAGGATTGTAGGCATTGATCATGAAGAACTCTCCTGCCAGATTGCCTTCAGTGCAGGAAGCGAGGTAAGAGAGGTAAGCTATGCCAGGGAGCAGCTACAGGAGATAGATCTGGCCTACGCCATTACCATCCATAAATCGCAGGGCAGTGAATTTGAGGCGGTGATCATCCCTATCCTCAGCCAGCATTTCAATATGCTTTTTCGCAATCTTATCTATACCGGCCTGACAAGAGCCCGTAAGCTGGCTGTCTTTGTAGGAAGCCGCTATGCCCTCAAAAAAGCGGTGATGCAGCAGAACAATGACCTTAGACAGACTGCCCTTGCCCAGTTGATCCGGGAAGCACTCTGAAAAACTTTGAATAATGAAGGAATACGAATTACTGCATAAAAAGCATTGATCAGGCAGCGATTCAGTTGATTTACGACCGTCGGAATGACTGTGATGGATAGTAATGATGTGATATTGGCCAGTGCATGTGCTACCCCCTGCAAATGATGCCACAGTCATCTAGGTGTGGAGCACCTATCCGTAATGAAAATTAATGAGCGTAAGCTAAGTTGCACTTCAGGTAGTTGTTCTCAGCTTACTTTCTGGGCAAGCGCTTCATCAACGTACTGGAAGGTAGATAATACCTCAGGCGCGCCATCCACCACTGCCACATTATGTTCAAAGTGGGCTGAGGGGCGCCTGTCGGCGGTGATGATGGTCCAGCCGTCGCTGAGCTGTTTTACGCGGCGGGTGCCCAGGTTGATCATAGGTTCAATGGCCAGTACCAGCCCCTCTTTGATCTTCGGCCCGCGGCCCCGCTTTCCATAATTGGGTACTTCAGGAGATTCATGCATCTTTTTGCCAAGGCCATGGCCTACCAGTTCCCTGACTACCCCGTAGCCGTTAGATTCGGCATGTTGCTGTATGGCAAAGCTGATATCACCAATTCGGTTTCCGGCTTTTGTCTGAGCAACGCCCAGGTCAAGACATTCACGGGTCACTTTGAGCAATTTTTTTACATCGGGTGATACTTCTCCTACTTCAAAGGTAAAAGCATGATCTCCGTAGAATCCATTCTTGACAGCACCACAGTCTATTGAAATGATGTCACCATCCTGTAGAGGTTTATTACTGGGGATACCGTGCACCACAGCTTCGTTAAGTGACATGCAGAGGGTATTAGGAAAGCCGTAGAGGCCCAGAAAACCTGGTACGGCACCCTGTTCGCGTATATATTCTTCAGCCAGTTTGTCTAGGTAGAGAGGTGTTACGCCCGGTTTGATTTCCTGTGCCATTAGTCCCAGCGTACGGGATACGATCTGGGCACTTTCACGCATCAGTTCTATTTCTTCTTTACTCTTATAATAAATCATGTGCTCGTCTTCTTATACTAAATTCAATAAATATCAGCAGCAATAGTTTAGAATCGGCGCTGATTGCGGGGCAATTTAGCATAAAAACGCAGAAAATGACTTGTCTGAAGCGAAATCAGTCTGATCTAGTGTGCTCCCAGTTTACTTTGTAGCTTTTTCATTTCATCTGCCATGACCGTGATTTTACCCTGCAGGTCATCCAGTTCGTGGCTCACTTCGGGCAGGTGTGAGCGGAGGTGCCACTCCACCTTCCAGAGTTGCAGGATCTGGTTTTCCTGCAGTTCGTAAGGCTCATGGCGGGGATTGTCAGACAGGCAGCGGATGCTACCATACTGCTGCAGCCGGTTTTTAAGGCGCTTCACCTGTATGCCTCTCTCTTCTGATACTACTACATACACATTACCATCGTTGATGTAGCGGTAGTCAGATTTATCCAGCAGGCGGCAGATCACCCAGTCATCTTCAGTCAGGGTAGGCTCCATACTGTCGCCGCTCACCTGTACGGCATAGGAAAGCCCATCTTTAATCATATAGCTGGGCAGCTGTATGCTCTCCTGGGCTTCAAACCACTCCTGCGACTGGTAGCCGCTCAGGTAGTTGGCCGCTGCACGGTGGTTGATAAGGGGCACCGTAGTATTGCCTGAAGTATCCTGGGTGGCCACCAGCAAAACCTCTCTTTTCTCAACTTTACCAGTTTCATCAGATTTATCAGCAAAAGGTTTTCCCTTGCCGGTAATCACATAGGCGCTGCTGATCCCAAACTGCTGGTAGGCTCGGTTGAGTATCTCCAGGGTTACCGAGCGGCGATTGGCCTTGATATCTCCCAGGTTGGAGGGAGAAATCTTGATCTGCTTGGCAAATTCCCTGTCAGACTGAATGGTATTGCTTTTTCTAAGCATATGAATGCAGTCAAAAAAGCGTTCGTTGACGAGATTTTTGTACTGATTTTCAGGCATTTATAAAAAATATACTTGATTTAAGAATAATTTTCTTGCTATGTACTCAATAAAAGTATAAACTTGTACTTATAGCAAGTACAAATATGGAAAATATCAGGGATATAAAAAAATGTCTGAAGCGGGAAGATTTCCCCCGCCTGAGTGAGCTAACCGGTTACTCGCAGGATTACATCATTAGCTGCCTCAACTATCGCAGAAACAACCGCCTGATTGTACTGGCGGCGCAGCAGATCATCGCAGGCAGGCGGGTCAGTTGTTAACTATTCCCAGACCCCTGGCGGAAGTATTTCCAGCACATTTCCGGAAGGATCTTCAAAGTAGAAAGATTTTTTGCCTTCTTTCCACTCCTGCTCGTGGGTAATTTTTACCTGCTGCTTCTTTAGCTTTTCTTTCCAAAGCTCATATTCGTGCCGGGGAACTTCAAAGGCCAGGTGCTGCGGACCATGAGCATAATGCGGCGGCAGATTTTTCTCTTCTTTGGTGACTTCAGGTAAAAAACATAGCAGTACACTGCTGCCAGCCCTGAAAAAAACGTGACGATTTTCTACAAAGCTGATGATAGGCATTCCCAGCTGTTCATGGTAAAATCGCCTGCTTTCTTGCAGGTTTTTCACGTAAAGACAATTCTCTTTTACCTGATTGATTCTCATACATCTTATTTTTTGACTACATAAAAGTGCTGCAAAAGAGGCTACTTTGATGGCAAGGTATGGGAAATAATCATGCTTAACAGTTCCACGCTATCCCTCACCTAATTGGCCTGGCAGAATTCCCTCTCTGAGGTGGCAATAACCGTATGGTCTGCACTTAAAAAAAAAGGGAGACTGTGCGCCTCCCCTGTATTCGCCTAAAATTTGATTTAAGCTTCCTGTAGCTTTAATTCTTCAAAATATTGCTGAAACATTTTACGGTCCAGCAGGAAGGTTGGTTTACCCCTGCCCCATTCAGTTGATATTTCATACAAGCCATTGTAAGCTCTTCCCAGGTACAGTTTATCTTTTTCAAAGCCCTGCAGCCCTGAGTTGTCTTCAGGTTGCCTGTTACATTTAAAAGAAATTCTAAATCTGTCCATAACTCTGTTGTATCTTCTTACCATAACTTATCAATTTTAATGCAAAACTAAACAAAAAGTCACTCTAGAATCAAACTGATTTTGCTCTCCTTTTATTTTATAATCACAGCCCAATATAACATAATTACCGGCAATATATCTAATCATTTTAATTTTTGATATTAAAATATTATATTTTTTCTTAGATACAGCTAAATATTACACTTCTTTTGGTAGCAACCTATTAGTTTTACTGAGTAATTCTTACATGATTTATTAACCGCTTACCGGCCTGATACCCAAGGGCCTGAGACGCTGTGAAAACCGGGATATTTGTCAAACATATCAACTTGAAGGCTGTTGAATATTCAGTTATGAGTTCAAACTTGATGGCTTAGTTAACTGTCATGCTTTTGAAGCAAACAGACAAGCATATCCTGATAGTTGAATTTTATCAATTTTTGATTTTAAAATTTTAGTAATGAATAACCTTAGAATAGAAGGAAACTGGAAGGCGAAAAAAGGTAAACTCAAACAAGAATATGGTGAACTGACCTATGATGACCTGACTTATATGGAAGGCAAGGAAGAAGAATTGGTAGGTCGTTTGCAACAACGTTTGGAAAATCCAAAGATGAAATAAGAAAGATCATCAGTGACATATAATCAGTTGATCCTTTACAAACACATTTTTTAACTTTAAACATAAATTTTTATGAGTGTCAACGAAAGAAATAAAGCAACCATAGATACTATTAATAAACTTATTGAGATCTGTAAAGACGGAGAGAAAGGCTATAAGGATGCTGCCTCACAGATTGAGGATGATGAATTTCAGACTATACTCAACCGTCTATCACAACAGAGAGCACTTTTCCGCGCTGAACTTGAAAATGATCTCATCAAAGATTATGGTGTTGAGCCGAAAAGCTCTGATTCACTAAAAAGCAAGTTGCACCGCAACTGGATGGACTTTAAAGCCGGTTTGAGTAGCAATGACACCAAATCAGTGCTGGAGGAATGCGAGCGCGGTGAAAAACATGCCATAGATGCGTATACTGATGCCCTGAAAGGACAACTTCCTTCCTACATTGACGAACGTGTACGTAATCAACTAGACATGATCAAAGGTACACTCGGACAGGTCAGAGCATTTAAATCTGAAGTGAGTAATGCCTGATCTTATCTTTTTTATTTTCAACCGACAGCAAGCAAAGGTCAAATCTTTGCTTGCTTTTTTTGTGTTAAAGCAACAAATACATGCTTATTGATTTACGTTGCTGATCGGCGAGCTTTTAATTAAATAAAACAGATATTTGAAGTTTAGCCCGGATAAAAGAAAAGACCTATGAGTATATTCAATTTTTTTGTAAACATCATTAATTATCCCTTAAGAAGATTAAAATCAATTATAAAAAAACAATTGGGTTGGGTAGGCAATCCTATTATACAGGCATACCGGGGATACGGTAACAAGCAACATTTCTTTATCAAAGGAAGAGTCATTGAAGATACCGGTCTGTCTCAGCCTGAAGAGCAGGATAGCATCCTGCACAACATGCTCGCCATGATAAAGCGCTATGCCAGCAGTGGCATCTCGGATGTAACTGTTTTTGCTGAATTTCATGGGGTAAGAAAGCATACCGTCACCGATGAAGATGGTTTTTTCCATTTCAACATACGCCTGCAGGAAGGCATGGTAGACGACAATGACTGGCAGAAAATCAGGCTGTACATGAAAGGAAAAGGCCGTACTATTGTAGAGACCCAGGGAGAAATACTCCTTACGCGCAAAGAAGCCCAGTATGGTGTGATTACCGATATAGATGACACGCTTTTGATTTCACATGCCACCAATATGCGCAAAAAACTCAGGCTGATGCTGTTCAAAAACGCCAAAACCCGTATGCCCTTTGATGGCGTAGCCTCTTTTTACTGTGCTCTGGAAAAAGGAATTACCGGACAGAAAGAAGATTACATTAATCCGTTTTTTTATGTTTCAAGCAGTGAATGGAACCTCTACGACCTGCTGGTAGATTTCTGTAAACATCATAACCTGCCTAAAGGACCTTTCCTGCTCAGGGAAGTGAAGATAAATCTAGGCAAAATATGGAAAGCCGGGGGCGGGGATCACAGTCACAAGCTGGATAAAATTCGCCAGATACTCACCTTACATGGTGAGCGGGAATTTATACTGATAGGCGACAGCGGGCAACATGATGCAGAAATCTACTCCCAGATTGTAGAAGAATTTCCGGAACGTATCAAAACGATTTATATCAGGGATGTCAGAGCTTCCCGTGATGAGTTTGTTATGAACATCGCCGAAAAAGTAAAAGATTATAATGCGGAGATGCTACTGGTGAAAGATACGGAAGCAGCCGCACTGGATGCCATCAAAAAGGGCTATCTGGCTAAGGATGCTCTTCGCGAGATTGTAGATGAGAAAAGGTTCAATAAGCTGATGTCAAGTGAATTTGAGCAATTGGTAGAAAGAGTAGTGGAAGCCGATTAAAGGTCGGGCTCAGGTACTATGATGCGGTAAGCATGTTTTTTGATTCTTACTTTTACCTCATCAGGGTATCCAATGATCTCACCGTCTACCTGCAACACCTCATTGCGTAGGTTATGAATGGTAATCTCAGTACACTTAAGGATACGCACATAGCGGGAGGTTTTGAGTGTACCTTTAAAAAGGTGGTAAGAAATACTGAAAAAAGCATACCAGGGAAAGGGTTTGATGATACAGATTTCAAAAATACCATCATCAATTCTTCCCTCCGGATTGACAATAGCCCCGGTGCCGTATTTACTGGCATTGGCAATTACCACCATATGAGCTTTTTCCTTAAAGAAATTGCCCTTAAGTTCAAACATAAACTTACTGGGCACCGACAGACTGATCTCTCTTACAAATTGCCTGAAGTACCCAAACATGCCGCGGCGCGCATTTTCCTCAAACCTCTTGACGACCTTGGCATTCAGCCCTATGTCACTCAGGTGCAGGCATATTTCATGATCGTTGATAATGATGGCATCAATAGGTTTGCTGATACCATCAAAGAGCAGTTCCACCGCCTCCAGGTGATCTTCAGGTATATTCAGTTCGGTAGCCAGCCCATTGGCTGAACCCAGAGGCACAATACCAAATAGTACCTCTTTATTGTCAATCAGTTTAGCTACCATATTACATGTACCATCTCCTCCTACTGCCACTACCACATCGGGGTTTACTTTTTCAATCTTTTCAAGTGCCCGCTCAGGATCATCCTGCCTGCCTGTGGTTTCAAAAATGTGAAGTTCCTTTTTTTTCTCCTCAAACAATCGCTTGAGTTTGACGACAAAACTATCTTTATCAAGCCCTCCGGCAATAGGATTGATAATAAACAGGAATTTATCTCTCTTCATAACAAAAAATGAAAGGTATAAGGAAACTGTAGAGAATTATACACAAAAACCAGCCTGGCAAGTGGCTGGATACTTAACAATAAAAATCCTGAATGAGACCTGTTTATGCTAAGTTACTGTGAAATGTTTGCCAAAAAAAAATCAGGAAATTAAACTTTCCTGATTCATTTGTATAAAAATAAATGAAAAACAGATTAGCTCTGCGTCTCGATCTCAATTTCTAAATCCTCGAGATCCTGGTAAGTCTGGCTTAAATCGCTTTTGATCTCGCCCCACTCTTCTTGAGAAGCATTTTGAACTCTTTGCAGGTCTGTTTCCAGTTCATTTATTTCCTCCTGCATTTCCTGCTGCGTTTCGTCCGAGGCTGCTTGCATTTCAGTTTGCAGGGAATCTAGGCGGGTCTGCATGGCAGTTTCCCATTCCTGCTGCTCCTCTTCCCAGTTATCTTCCATTTGTTCCATATCATCTTCCATCATACCTTCATCTTCCATAATTTCGGTATCATCACCCATTTCGTTATCACCTGTTTCGGTAGGCGTATCGCACTGACTGAGTGTTGCGAAAGTAAAGACAGATGCAAAAAATAACCCAGTATATCTTTTGAAATTACGTTTCATGATTATTCAAATTTAGATTAAAAATTAAAGAATTTAGCTAGTGTTTAGCTTCTTTGTTTGATTATAAGTCGAGTAGATCTGACTTAATCTCTAAAAAATTTAAAGGCTAAAAAAAATTAAAAAATTTGCCTGATTTAGTGTTTTCCTTGTTCTGACCAATAACTGCTAGTTTAAAAAACGTGGAAACAAAGAAAAATGTTAATGAAATCAGCTGAAGTACTTCAGGCTAAATCCGGATTTTTTCTTTTTACTTTTGCCAAGCCCCCGGTTAATTCCACTCACCAACTGATCCAAACCTTTTCCGCTTGATTTTTCAAATGAACTTAACCACTTGTTGCTTCTCTTACCGAGCCTCTTTTGTGTTTTCTTGCCTTTATCAGGCGCGAGTAAAATGCCTGTAGCAACTCCGGCCAAAGCGCCTGCTAATAAACCTGATATGATTTTCATAGTTTGGTAATTAAAATTAAAAAAATTTACAGGCTCAAAAGTGAAAAATGTGTGCCAAGCCTCTTGAAATCCCGGAATAAGTATAGATAGAATGAGCAAAACAGCCTGTTTTTGCCCCAACTGCCCCATATTACTTTATACTTATCCTTATCAATCTGTCAGCTGACTTATACAAGCGAGGAAAGCGTTCCACACAGTGTAGAATCCATTCTATCAAAATGCTCAACAGTCTCTGAAGAAGGATTAAACAATCAGTTATATTAAGTAATTATGCTAACATAAAGATTATCTACCCCTGTATCCCTTATTTTTCTGGTAGATAAGCTGAAAACATTTTTTTCACTTTTTAAACTTTTATCATATGAATGTCAGGCTAGATCAACTCAAAGACACAGACGAATCAGTCAAAAAATTTGCTCGTTTTGGCATGTTCGCCAAAGGAACTGTTTACATCATCCTGGGAGTACTCACCGCCATGGCCGCATTTAGTGTGGGAGGCGGAAAAACTACCGGCAAATCAGGAGCATTAGAGTTTATCTACGGCCAGCCTTTTGGCAGAATACTGCTCGGCCTGGTAGCCTTCGGATTGTTATGCTATGCAATATGGAGGCTGATTCAGTCTTTTAAAGACCCTGAAAATAATGGCACTGATACCAAAGCAATCATTAAAAGAATAGGTTATTTTTTCAGCGCGCTGGTATATGGCCTTATAGCTTTTGAGGCTGCCAAAATGATTTTTTCCGCAGGTAGCGGAGGAGGTTCAGGGGGAAACGGCCAGAAGCAAAGCCTGGTAGCTCAGATACTGGAATTACCGGCCGGACAGTGGATCATCGGGGCCGTAGCATTGATCTTTTTTGGTAAAGCTTTTTACCAGTTTTACCGTTCTCTTTCGGGTAAATTTGCTCATAAAGTGCAGGAGAGTGACCTGGATCAGCGCATCAAGTCTACCCTTCGCAAGGCCGGAATGGCAGGTTACATTGCCCGAGGCATTGTGATCGGCATCATTGGCTACTTTTTTCTTCAGGCCGCTATGCAGTCTAATCCCAACCAGGTCAAGGGTACCAAGGGAGCCTTTCAGTTTATCAGCGAAATGGCTTTCGGCCCCTGGTTACTGGGTATTGTCGCTATCGGCCTGGCCTGTTATGGAGTATTTATGTTTGTAAAAGCCCGTTACAAAGTACTCCCCAGCAGTATCTGATGAACCTGCTGGGTAATTTTTGGTTAACACCATATACCTTTTGTCAAATTTAACATTTCAACAAACATGGAAGATCTTCAGGACCTGGTGGATGACTACACCAGCAAAGAGCAGTTTAAGTCCTACGTGATCAGTGGGCTCACCATTTTATCAGCAGTAGCTGTAAGAAAACTGGTAGAATACATCTGGAAACAAAGCACCAATGAGGAGCCACCCAAAAACCCTGCTGAGCGCTCTGTCTCATGGCAACAGGCCTTCATGTACACCATACTCACAGGCATTACGGTGAGTATTGTAAAACTGATTATCAGAAGGAATTTGAAACTTGAACTAGACGAAAGGCTGTAAGATGATACCTAAAGGCACCAAAGTAAAATGGGAGGAGTCAGATACTACCTACGAAGGCATGGTACAGGAATCCTACCCCGAAAAAGTTGAATTGACGCTGGAAGGAGACCATATCACAAGGCATGGTTCCCCTCGTGACCAGGCACTATTTATAGAACTTAATGATGGCAGTAAAACGATCAGGCTGGAAAGTGAAGTCAATAAAATATCTCGTTAGCTTTTTACCAGAGAAATAGAATAGAGGAGAGAGCTCGTGAAGAAGATAGCATGTCCTGAAGGCCTGACGTATGTGAGCGGAGATGAACCCGGTTATACAAGAAGAAAATGTGGCCGGGGCTTTGTCTTTTTGGACGAAGTCAGGCAGAAACTCAGCAGAGAACAGGAAATAAGCCGCATCAAATCGCTCAAAATCCCTCCTACCTGGCAGGATGTATGGATCAGCAAAAACCCTAAAGCTCACCTGCAGGCTACCGGCTATGATGCCAAACAACGGAAGCAGTACCTTTACCATCCGGAATGGGTGCAATTCAGGCAGATAGCCAAATTTGATAAAATGAAAGAGTTTGGCAAACTACTGCCTGATATTCGTATCAAGACTTCTGCCGACCTGAAAAAGCGGGGATGGGGTAAGGAAAAAGTTCTTGCCCTGATTATTCAGGTGCTGGATGAATACCACATCAGGATTGGCAATAAATACTACAAAGAACAGAACTCAACCTACGGGCTTACTACCCTCAGAAGAAAACACCTGGAAATGGAAAAAGGCGTAGGAAGGCTGGAATTTAAAGCCAAGAGCGGCAAGTACCGCAAAATCAACCTGAAAAATAACCAGCTCGTCAACCTGATCAGGAAGACGGCAGAGCTTCCCGGCTACGAAATCTTCACTTACAAAGACGAGGACGGAAAATTCCAGGCAGTAGACTCGCAGCAGGTCAACGATTACCTCCACCAACTGGTTGGACAACAGTTCAGCTGCAAAGATTTTCGGACCTGGGGAGGTACGATCCTTACGGTAGAAAAAGCCCCGCTCGCCAGAAAGGCGGTAGAAGAAAACCCCCGGCTCAAGCTGGAAACCCGCCTGGTGAAGGAAGTGGCAGTCTCACTTGGAAATACCGTAAGTATCTGCCGTGAGTATTACATCCATCCGCAGATACTGAAACGAGTGATCAAAGGGGAAGAAGAAAACTATAATAAAAGAAAGGAGGTACCGCTTCCTGGCAAAAAAACAAAAATGCTCAGCGATAGCGAGATCATTGTACTGAACCTACTTAATGAATTATGAATTTTCCTGCGGAAAAAACAGCGTGAAGCAGGTCCCTTTTCCAGGTGTAGAATCTACCGAAATTCGCCCACCATGGCTGTTAATGATGTTCTGGGTAGAAGTCAGTCCCAGCCCCATGCCGCTTTTCTTACTGGTATGAAAGGCATCAAACAGCTTAGCCAGTTCTGACTCATTTATACCCGGCCCGTTATCACAGATACAAACGCTCTGGTGCTCACCTTTCAGGCGGGTCTGTACGGTGATTACCCCTTCGCGTGGCGTCACTGCCTCCAAAGCGTTGGTAATGATATTAAGAAAAGCTATACCCAGCTTCGCCTTATCTATTTCCAGAGGGGGCAGTTTCTTGTCGTACAGCTTTATGATTTTAACTTCCTGCAGTTTGATACGGTCTTCGGCCAGTTTGAGGGCACTTTCCACAACCTCGTTGAGTTGATATTCATGCTTCTGTAGCTGTGATGGTTTGGAAGACCGCAGCATTTCAGTAATGAGCTGGTTGATACGTGTAGTATTCCGGCGGATGATATCGAGGTAGATTTTCATCTCATCCTCTTCTATCGGATTGGCATCAGAGCCAAACTGCTCCAGGGCCAGGTTGATATTCGTAAGCGGGTTCCGCACCTCGTGCGCAATGCTGCGGGCAATGTTACCCGTCATGATGAGCTTCTCCAGTTGTATCAGTTCGGTCTGTAGCTTTTTCCGTTCTGATATATCTTCAATGATACCCTGGTACCTTTTGATGCCTCCTTCGTAATCTATAAACTGCGTAGCTGAGATACTGCCGGTAAACTCTCTACTTCTTTTACAGACAAAATTAGCTTCCAGATTCTTGACCTGCTTTTGCTTTTCCATCAGCTGGCTAAACCTGAGGTAGTCAGCATCATGAGAAAAAAGCTCACGCAGATGTTTTTTCTCGAACTCCACAAGAGAATATCCAAACTGCTTCAGCATAACAGGATTAGCATCGATAAAAATGAGGTCCTGCCCTGTGATAAAGGTGGCAGAAAGAGAATGCTCAAAGAGGGCCCGGTATTTTTTCTCCTGATGGTAGATCTTGTCCATAGCTCGGGCATTGCTGAGCGCATAACGTATGCTACGCTCTATCGCCTGGGCAGTAATGTCACCCTTGATCAGGTAATCGGCCGCCCCCAACTGCATGGCCTGGTAATCAATTTCCGGTTGCCCCTGTCCGGTCAGCATGATCACCGGCTTACGTCTGTTCACTTTTACCGCTTCCTGCAGCAGGTCCAAGCCGTTCATCTTACCTAGCATAAAGTCTATGATGTAAATTTCATAGCACTGCTTATGGATTTTTTCCAGGGCACGCTCATAGTCTGGCTCCCAGCTCACTTTAAAATGGACGCCACTGATATCAGAAAGGAGATCGCTTACCAGGAAAAAATCATCTTCATCATCGTCAATCACCAGAACTTCTACCTTCTCAAAAAGCATCTCAGGGTGTTTTATTTTAGGATTTTTCATCTGGCAAAACCACTATACCAAACCAGTACTTTCCGATAGCTTTGGCTACCTCCACCAGGTCTTCAAAAGTAACGGGCTTAGAGATAAAGGAACTGATACCCAGGTCGTAGCTTTTTATAATATCTTCTTCAGCCTTGGAGGTAGTCAGCACGATGACCGGAATACGGCGCAGGTCAGGGTCCTGCTTGATTTCGCTCAGCGCTTCGCGGCCATCTTTTTTTGGCATATTCAGGTCCAGCAGGATCAGCCCTGGTCGAGGTGCATTGTCTTTGTTGTACTTTCCTCTCTGCTTGAGGTAATCCAGGAGTTCCTCTCCATCTTCCACAAAATGCAGGTCATTGGCCAGTTTGTTCTCTTGTAAGGCATCCTTAGTCAGCATCCTGTCGTCCGGATCATCATCGGCCATGAGTATCGTAATAGTTTTTACCTTAGTTGACATATCAAAACAAGTTAATTTTCTGTGGTAATCTGATAATAAAAGAGGCGCCTTCTCCGGGTTTACTGCGGGCGGTAATCTCTCCCTGGTGTGAATCTACAATCTTTTTGCAGATGGCAAGGCCAATACCTGTGCCTGTGTAAACATTACGTCCATGCAGACGTTGAAATATCTCAAAAATCCTGTCCAGGTATTTTTCGTCAAATCCAATTCCGTTATCTTCTACTATTATGCTGTAGTAAGCCTGGCTATGTTCAGAATCTGAAGTAACCTCCGGTTCTTCTTCAGCATATATCCTGATGCGGGGCTTTTCATTTTCTTTTCTGAATTTGATGCCATTGGAGATCAGGTTCTGAAAAAGCTGCTCGAGCATGGCAGCATCACCTTCCACTTCAGGAAGTTCTTCAATGATCACTTCTGCCTTTGTTTCCTCTATGCTGATTTCCAGGCTACTAATTGCCTCTTTTACCACATCTACCAGGCGAACAGGCTCAAACGGGTTCTGAACACGGCCTGCCCTGGAGAACTTGAGCAGGTCATCAATTAGTTTTTGCATACGGCCCGCTGCGTTCTGCATACGTGAGAGGTAATCTTTTCCTGTATCATCCAGGCTATCTTCGTATTTGGCTTTGATGCGGTCACCAAATGCCCTGATCTTACGAAGCGGCTCCTGTAGGTCATGAGAGGCCACGTAGGCAAACTGTTCCAGGCTCTGGTTGGCACTATCCAGCGCATAGATCTGGTTGCGGAGTTCGTTGCTCGTTTTCTGGAAAATAGCAATGTCTTCAGAAAGGATCAAAATACTAAACAAACTGCCTTCATCATCTTTTACGGGCTGTATATGAATGCGATACAGGCTTTCTCCATCTCTGATCTCCGTTTTACTTCCTTCTCCTTTTAGTGCTTTTTGCAGCATTGGAGAGAAGCCGTTAAAAAATATGGGATTCATCTTTTCGGTGAGCGCATCCCCTTCCTGTATCCTACCTTCAAAGCCAAAAGCCTGTAGCGGGTTACCCTCTACGATGAGGCAATTCAGATCCTTGTCTAGCAGTAATAGATAAGCATGAGGCAGGCTTCTGATCAGGGACCTGTAGAGTACTGCATTACGGCTTTTCTCTTCTATCAGCAGTTTGTAGTCGGTGATATCATTGAAGCTGACCAGCAGCTTATTATCCAGCGGCTGCGCCACGATCCTGAACCAGTTTCTGATTCCGTCGGCTTCGTAATACCATTCGGTACGAAAATTCTTTCCTGTACGCACCACCCCGAGATAAGCTTCAAAAAGTCCATTATACCGGTAGTCCGAGTGGACTTCGGCCAGTTTTTTACCGATCACCTCCTGTGAGCTGCCTATGATCCTTTCTGCAGACTTGTTCAAAAAATTGTATCGCAAACCGATGACCTCGTTTTCTTCCTCCCTGATGACATCAAAGAGAATAATACCGTCATCGGTGCTATTGAGTATAGTTTCAATAGTAGAAAAAGAATGAAAAAAATCCTGCTTCATAAAAAAATGGGAACTAGGCTAAAGGTCTATGTTGTATGATTTCATTTTGTTGTAAAGAGTTTTCCTGTCTATGTTGAGTACGTCGGCGGCTTTGGTTTTATTGTAGCCTGTTTTCTCCAGTACATTGATGATCGCATCCCTTTCCGCTATTTTAGAGACAGACTTTAAGTTGGAAGGGGCATTGTTCACCGTCTCCTGTTCGGGTGTTTCAAAATACACGGGCGACTTGATCTCTTCCGGCAGGCATTCGGCCGTCACCTCCTCACCGGTAGCCAGCAAGACCGATCGTTTGACCACATTATAAAGTTCGCGCAGGTTCCCATGCCAGTAGTAGGCTTTCATGGTTTCCACTACTTCAGGAGAAAAATCCTGTATATTTTTTCCCAGATCAGCATTTGCCTGTCCCAGGAAGTGCCTGGCAAATACCCTGATATCGTTCTTGCGCTCACGGAGGGGTGCGATCTCTATCTTGAATTCATTGAAGCGATGGTACAAATCTTCTCTGAAATCACCGTTTTTTACAGCATTTATCAGGTTTTCGTTAGTCGCTACAATCAGTCGTACGTCTATGGGGATATCTTTGGTACCACCTATTTTTTTGATCTTACGCTCCTGTATCACCCGCAGCAGTTTGACCTGGTTTTCATAGGAGAGGTTGCCGATCTCATCCAGAAAAAGGGTACCGCCGTTGGCTGTTTCAAAGCTCCCCTCCTTGTCATTGACCGCCCCGGTAAAGGCACCTTTGATATGCCCGAAAAGTTCGCTGCCTGCCAGGTCTTTAGGCAGTGCTCCGCAGTCTATGGCGACAAAAGGCTTATCCTTACGCTTGCTGTTGTTATGAATTTCGTTGGCCACATACTCTTTTCCAGTACCGGTCTCTCCCTGAATAATGACCGACATATCAGTAGGCGCGATCAGCTTGATATGTTTCATGATCTGCCGGGCCTGTGGGCTATCACCAATGACAAAGCGCTTGCGCTTTTTAGTAGTAGACTGAGCTTTTTTGCCTTTGCTTTCCAGGGCATTCTTGATGGTAATCAGTATTTCATCAGGATAAAGAGGCTTAGTGACATAATCGTAGGCGCCCAGTTTGATAGATTCTACCGCCACTTTTACATCTGAATAGCCGGTGATGACCAAGAGAGCCGCTTCGGGATTGATTACTTTTACTTTTTGTATCAGTTCAAGTCCATTTAGGTCAGGTAGTTTAAAATCACACAATACAAGGTCATACTTCTCCTTCTTTAGCGCCTCAATGGCAGAAGCTCCATCTGAGGCTGTGGCAGTATCGTAGCCTTTTTTTTCCAGAAATTTATTCAGCAGAAGACAGATATCTTTATCGTCGTCTACTATCAGTATTTTCTTTGTCATCAAACAAGAATGGTAAAGATGTTTAATTTAATATTCTTACACTTGCATGGCACAAAAACATAACAAATAGCTCATTCTCCTCGTTCAAGACTCCTCCTGTGTGATTTTCTCATAAGTGGTTTTTTTGTTCTATTACATGCTGTAAAGCTTCACTGATTTTTTCCCTGTTAAAAGGTTTGTCTATAAAATAATCAATTTCTTCCTTTTCTTCTTTAATTTGTCTGATCATAGCATCATGCGCACTTATCATGATTACTTTTGAATCAGGGTTATGATGCTTGATATCAGGAACAAGATAATAACCCAAACCATCTGGTAAATTCAGATCTACAAAGACAATATCAAAATCATCATCACTATCTTTGATCTTACCCATCGCCTCTTCAATGGTATAGGCATAATCTGTATAATAGCCCATTTTCCTTAACAAAGCCGAGAGCAGAAAGCAAATTTCTTTTTCGTCATCAAGAATAAGAACTCTTTTCCTTTTCATTATCATTTTCACCGTTTGTACTGAGCTGTTGGCATCAACAGCAGGGATACATCTTCAAAAAACAATCCCTGAATGAACATGAGGAGGAAAAAGTTTTAAAAAACGATGATTCCATATTTAGAAAAAAATCTTCAAAAAAGTATTTTTGGTAAACATAGCTAAAAATCAAAAATACACCTGTTTCTAAAATAAGAAATATTTAGCAAAAATAAGGGGTTTGTCCGAAGCATTAGACAATTAAGAGCATATTGATTATAAACACCTAATTAGACGGAAAGAAAATCCCCATCAATTGTAGAAATTTATCATCAATACATGCTTATTAATTACTAAAAAGGAAAAAAAATTACGGATTTTTTCATATTGTTGGTCAAAGCATCAAAACTAACCTATGGCGGCTACATTTCACTCTGACCTGAAAATCTTCAACTCCTCTGTCTGTTCACCTATGGCTCTTGCTAAGTGCGTTTCTTTCTTTCTTTGCAAAATTATTTTATTTAGCTCAGCCTGTGTAAGTCCGGAGGTTTCCTCAAAGCCGGAAGAGGCCCGGCGCCCCAACTTCCTGATCATTCTGGCTGATGACATGGGTTACTCTGACCTGGGTACCTACGGTGGTGAAATAGCCACTCCCAACCTAAACCAGCTGGCTGCCAATGGTATCAAATTCAATCATTTTTACAATGCGGCACGCTGCTGCCCTACCCGTGCCTCTCTGCTGACCGGGCTGTATCCTCATCAGGCTGGCATGGGGGGTATGGTTAGTAATTTTAAGTCAAACCCTGAGCCCGGCCCTTACCAGGGCTATCTCAACAAACAATGTATGACCATGGCGGAGATGCTCAAAGAAGCGGGCTATGCCACCTACATGGCCGGAAAATGGCATGTTGGTGAGAAAGAGGAGCATTGGCCGCGGCAAAGAGGCTTTGACCGCTATTTCGGCCTGATCAGCGGGGCCAGCAGTTATTATGAAATCATTCTTCATCAGCCTATGATCAGGCAGATGGCCCTGGACGATGAGCGCTGGTATCCCGAAAGCAAGGATTTTTACATGACGGATGCCTTTACTGATTATGGCATACAGTTCCTGGAGCAGCATCACCTTGAACAGGCAGACCAGCCCTTTTTGCTCTACATGGCTTATACCGCGCCGCACTGGCCCCTGCATGCCCTGGAGGAAGACATAGCCCGCTACGAAAATGCTTACCTGGGCGGATGGGACTCGCTGCGCCAACAGCGGTTTCAGCGGATGGCCGAACTCCGCCTGATTGACAGCACTTACCAACTTCCTCCCCGAGAGGAAGGCGTACCAGCCTGGACAGAAGTGGAAAACAAAGCGGACTGGGCCAGACGCATGGCTGTATATGCGGCCATGGTAGATCGTTTGGATCAGAATATCGGTCGGCTTCTGGCTACCCTGAAAGAACAGGGAGAGCTGGAAAATACCGTCATCATGTTTCTCTCTGATAATGGGGCTTCTCCTGAGAATGTTGAAGGCCGCCGCCTTAACAATCCTCTTGCCAAAGTGGGTGAAAGAGGCTCTTATGTGGCCTACGACAAACCCTGGGCAATAGCTTCAAATACACCTTTCCGCCGTTACAAAGCCTGGGTGGAAGAAGGTGGCATCTCCACCCCGATGATTATTCACTGGCCGAAGGGGATCACTGAAGCAGGCCGCATGGTCAGTTCTTATGCACATATCGTAGATGTGATGCCTACCCTGGCTGACCTGGCCGACACGGAATACCCTGCCAGCTATCAGGGCGAATCGCTGCACCCCCTGCCAGGACAGAGCCTGAGAAAATATCTGGAGAACGAAGAAGACCAGAATGAACGCCCCCTGTTCTGGGAGCACCAGGGCCACCGGGCAATGCGGCAGGGTCCGTGGAAGATCGTTACGGCCAGCCCTGATGAAAAATGGCGACTCTATCATATGCAGGATGACCCTACCGAACTTAACGACCTGAGCACCCAGCATGCCGAGCGGGTAGCCCTGATGGATGCAGCCTACCAGGCCTGGGCCGATAGTGTAGGCGTCAGGAAGTAAGGTTCTCCAGGTAGGCCAGCCAGTCGCCCCCAGCCACCCTGGGCATACCTTCTGGGTCCTGCTCATATTTGAGGTAGGTGTAAAAGCCTTCATCTGGCAGCCATGCGAGCTTGTAGAGTTTATTTTCCACATCCTCCAGCAGGTTGAGCTCTGCCAATGTAGCTTCATCTACCTGGTACACATCGCCCGTCACCTCTTCCTTGGCTGAGGCTTTGATCATGAAGGGATACATATCATGATAATTGAGAAGGACATAGCCCCTGAGGCAGTAAGCCTGCCGGAGCAGACGTGACTCAGCCATATAGTAATGATTGCTCCCGCCCTTACGAAGGGTGCCATAGACAAATAGGTTAATCATAAAGAAAATTATCAATACAGCAGGCCCATTCAGCGCAAGACATTCCTGCCTACAGTTTAAAATAAAAATTATTTAAATTAAACCTGTTACCGCCTTTCCTGTATAATAAGCCGTACAGCCTGCAATTTATTTGTTCTGCTCATGTACTGATCATTTGCTGTTGATTTATGAACAACTATCGCTGCCTTTTTATCATTAACCCCATTTCCGGTTTAGGACAACAGAAAGACCTGCCCGAACTGATCCATAAGCACCTGGACAAAAGCCGCTTTCAATATGATATCATTATTACAGAATATGCCGGGCACGGAAAAAAACTGGCCAGAAAGATGCACCGTGAATTTGACATACTGGTAGCCGTAGGCGGGGATGGCACCATCAACGAGATCGCCAGCGGTCTGATTGATTCAGAGGCTGCCCTGGGGGTAATTCCCCTGGGATCGGGTAATGGCTTTGCCCGCCACCTGAAGCTGTCTACCCAGCCACTGAAAGCCATTCAGCAGCTCAACCGCAGCCAGCGGGCCTATATGGATACCGGACTGCTCAACGGGCACCCCTTCTTCAATGTATCCGGTACCGGCTTTGACGGACAAATCAGCAAAATATTTGCCCAACAGACAAAGAGAGGCTACCTGACTTACGCCCGCCTGGTGATGGAAGAATTACAGAATTTCCAGCCCTATCTGTACGAGTTTGAGCTGGATGGCAAACAGTATAGCGAAAAATTTTTTCTGATCGCATTTGCCAATACATCTCAATACGGTAACAACGCCATCATCGCAGCGGATGCAATGACCGACGACGGCCTGCTGGACATTGTCATGATCAGGCCCTTTCCTCACCTGCACCTGCCCAGCTTCACCATGATGGCTTTCTTCCGCAGGCTGCATCTTTCGCCCTATGTAAAAATTGTAAAGGCTCAGCAGTTTCGGCTCAAAAATCCACAGGGTGCCCCTATCCACATTGATGGCGAATACTTAAACCAAGATAAGCAGATAGAAATCATTACCCGCCCCAATACACTGCAGGTCATGGTTCCGCTTGAAAGCTAGGCTGCATTTGTTAACATGAACGCAATAAAACGCAGTTTTTTTAATGCAGACTTAATGATAGCTTAAAAACTACTTAACCAAGTTCTAAGCGACACAGGCGATCTTTGAAAAAAGATTTAGCAGACATTGAAAATCCCTTTTCTTTCGTTCATACCTCATACTACACCTTTCGGATCGCTAAGTTCCCAACCTCACCTCCTCTCCAGAATTTTCTGTCACAGTAAGCTAAATTCTTTCCTGACAATCGCTTCCGGAACAGCCGGAGCGAAAACCTTCATGTATCACCAATCAGCCCTTATATGCCTGCAAAAAGAAGATCGCTTCAGGTAGTTGTCATTTCAGATGTACACCTGGGCACCTACGGATGCCGTGCCAAAGAACTGCTCAGGTACCTCAAAAGCATCAAACCCAACATACTGGTGCTCAACGGAGACATCATTGACATCTGGCAGTTCAGCAAAAGCTATTTTCCTACCACCCATATGAAGATCATCAAGCAGATCATCGGGATGGCCGCTAAAGGCACGGAGGTATACTATATCACCGGTAACCATGACGAGATGCTCAGGCGTTTTGAGGACTTTACGATGGGCACGCTCAGGATTGTAAATAAGCTGGTGCTTGAACTTGACGGCAAGAAAGCCTGGATCTTCCACGGCGATGTGTTTGATATCACTATGAAACACTCCAAATGGCTGGCCCGCCTGGGTGCCATAGGCTACGACAGCCTGATCATACTCAACGCCATTGTAAATTTCTTTTCGGAGAAGATGGGCCGTGGCAAGGTTTCCTTCAGCAAAAGGATCAAAAACTCCGTGAAAAGTGCGGTCAAATTTA
The DNA here is from genome assembly GCA_046541235.1 of Cyclobacteriaceae bacterium. Classification (GTDB taxonomy): domain Bacteria; phylum Bacteroidota; class Bacteroidia; order Cytophagales; family Cyclobacteriaceae; genus Catalinimonas. The sequence goes on from JBKHDR010000012.1 coordinate 35,477, forward strand.
TTGACGATTTTGAAAATACTGCCGCTGAAATCGCCATCTCCAACCAGTATGATTATGTGATCTGTGGCCATATCCACAACCCGGTGATCAAAGAAATTAAAACCCAGAAGGGAGAAGTCACCTACCTCAACAGTGGCGACTGGGTAGAAAACCTGACAGCCCTGGAATATAAAAACGGCCAGTGGCAGCTCTATAGTTACCTGGAAGACAGTGTGATGGCCCTGGCTGCTGAAGATGATGATGATGACATCATGGATATATCTGTCCTTTACAGCAACCTGCTGGAAGAATTCCAGCTCAAAAAGGCCTGAACAACAAAAGAAGCATCATAAAAAGAAACCATTATGAAAGTATTATATGCCATACAGGGCACCGGCAACGGACACGTAAGCCGCGCCCGTGATATCGTACCTCTGCTACAGAAAAAAACCGAGCTGGACATTCTCATCAGTGGCATACAGGCCGATGTGCAGCTGCCTTACCCTGTCAAGTACCGTATGCAGGGAATGAGCTTTATCTTTGGCAAATCGGGAGGCGTGGACCTGATAGAGACCTACCGCCGCACCGATACCCGCCGGCTCTGGAGGGACATACAACACCTGCCGGTAGAGGATTATGACCTGATTATCAATGATTTTGAGCCGGTATCAGCCTGGGCCACTCATTTGAAGAAGAAACCCTGCATCGGCCTGAGCCACCAGAGCGCCATCCTCTCGCCCCTGTCGCCTCAACCCAAAAAATCGGACACTTTTGGCAAGCTGATCCTCAAACGCTATGCGCCCAGCAACCGCCACTATGGCTTCCATTTTGCTGCCTTTGACGAAAATATCTTCACGCCGGTCATTCGCCAGGAGATACGCCGGGCAGAGGTGAGCAACAAAGGACACTACACCGTGTACCTGCCGTCTTTTGATGATGAAAAATTGATCAAACGACTGCAAAAGATCAATGATGTGAAGTGGCATGTGTTCTCAAAACACACCAAAGAGAAATACAAAGCCGGTAATGTGCGCATCAAACCCATTGATAATGAGGCTTTTATCAAAAGCTTCGCCAGTTGTGAAGGCATTCTCTGCGGCGCCGGGTTTGAAACCCCTGCCGAAGCCCTGTACATGAACAAGAAGCTGATGGTAATCCCAATGAAAAACCAGTACGAGCAGCATTGTAATGCCGCGGCGCTGGCCCGCCTGGGCATCCCTGTACTTAAAAACCTGAAGAAGAAACGCCTTCCGCAGATTGAGGCATGGGTGCAGAACGGACGCTCCCTGGAGATCAGCTATCCTGACATTACCGAAGAAATTATTGACATGTTGCTGAGCAGGCACTTACATTTGCAGCCTCAACTTTAAAACTATCAGCTATTTTGCAAGCAGATTCTTTTGGGGCAGATTTTTTTTGGGGAATTTCTTCATCAGCCTATCAGACAGAGGGCGCTTTTGATGCAGACGGTAAAGGCCCTTCTATCTGGGATGACTTCAGCAGTAAGCCGGGCAGAATTTTTCAAAACCAGCATGCCCGTACCGCCTGTGACTTTTATCATCGTTACCCGCAGGACATTGGCCTTATCAGGCAATTGGGCATACCTAACTTTCGCTTTTCCTTATCCTGGCCCCGTATCTTGCCTGAGGGTAAAGGTAAAGTTAACCAGCGGGGCCTTGACTTTTACAAGCGGCTGATCCACCACTGTCTGGAAAACCAGATCACCCCCTGGGTGACACTCTACCACTGGGATTTGCCGCTGGCGCTGAGTGAGCAGGGCGGCTGGACCCATCGTGATATAGTCAGCTGGTTTGGAGAGTATGTGGAAGTTTGCGCCCGCGAACTGGGCGATGTGGTAAAGCACTGGATGGTGCTCAACGAGCCGCTGGTTTTTACCGGCGCAGGATATTTCCTGGGCCTGCATGCGCCAGGAAAAAAAGGCTTGCTTAATTTTGCCCCGGCCGTACATCATGCGGCCCTCTGCCAGGCTGAAGGCGGACGTATTTTAAGAGATATTTGCCCTAATGCCGAAATAGGCACCACTTTTTCCTGCGCCTATATTGAGCCTTTCCGGCAATTACGGAGAGATATCGGGGCTGCCAAACGGGCGGATGCCCTGCTCAACCGGCTTTTTATAGAGCCTGCTCTGGGTTTGGCCTACCCATCTGATGACCTGCCAATTCTCAGAAAGCTGGAGCCTTATATACAGCCTGGTGACCTTGAAAAGCTTGTCTTTGACTTTGACTTCATCGGACTGCAGAATTATACAAGAGAGGTAATCCGCCACTCCTGGATCACGCCTTATCTATATGCGCGGCCGGTAAGCCCTCTGAAGAGAAAAGTAGCGGTAACTGAAATGAAGTGGGAAGTTTACCCTGAAGCCATCTACCGGGTACTGAAGCAGTTTCATAATAAATACGGACTCAAAAAAATCATCATCACCGAAAACGGAGCGGCTTTCCCGGATCATCCTTCAGCAGGCGCTGTGAAAGATCCGCTGAGGCAGAAATACTTACAGGACCATATAGCCCAGTGCCTGCGGGCGCAACAGGAGGGCGTACCTCTGCAGGGCTATTTTGTATGGACGCTCACTGATAATTTTGAATGGGCCGAGGGCTACCATCCTCGTTTCGGATTGGTCTATGTTGATTTTGACTCTCAGGAGCGTATTATCAAAGATTCTGGAAAATGGTACGGAAAATTCGTTAGTGAAAGGGAACGTATCAGTCTTTAGTGTCTTTCTGCAGGCGTATGGTTTTGAGGTAAGCACTTACTTTATGGTTGAACCTCTCCATCTCCATGACTTCTTTTTTCCACTGTTCCAGTTCAGCTATTCTTTCCTCCACAGTCTGAGGTTGCTTTTCCTGCGTGTTCATTTTCCTACTGGTAAAGGTGATAAATAAATACATAAGCCAAAGCAGCAGCCTGATGTTTAAGCAAGTACCCTGGGGCGATAGCCGCTGTTCAGAAAATAGGCCGCATCAACCGGATCTGTGAAAAGCTGAAAATGCAGATGTCCCAGTTTGAGTCCTCCATCCTGCAGGTAGTCTATTTCCTGGGTAAATTTAAGATAAGCACTTTCATTGGTAAGCAGGGCAAAGCGAAAGCACTCATCCCTGAATTGATTAAGAAGAGGTGCATTGTCTTCAGCCCATGACTGCAGAACTTCCAGCAATTGTGAGGGACTCACATCCAGAAAAGAAGATTTTCTTAACAACCAGGCCTTGGTGGCATGTACGGATGCGATATTAAGAGAAAGGTCCAAAGTTTCGTAATACAACCAGGGGATACCATCACCTTTGAAATGGATTTCTACGGCATTAATTTTTTTGTGAAACTGAGCTATTGCCAGGCTATTGATAATTCTGTACATGGTAAAAAAGTAAATAAAAGTAGAGTACTAAAAGTCAAATCTTAATTAAGTACAATCAGGATAATTTTAAGACAAATTATATATCCAAGCAGGTATCTCTGTGATGAAAGGTAATGAACGTTTCAAAACCGCATCCTTATCATGAATATAAGATTAAATTCAAAAAAATAACACCTTTATTACGCCTTATTTTAATAAATTGTTCAAATTTTTTTCTGCATTTAAATCTATCATAAAAAAACAGGATAATTACAGCTACACTATTTTTACCTAAAACTGATTACTTAATCAGTATTTTACAGTTAAGAATTATTAAATTAGTATAAATTATGACAAAATATTCTGCCCGAAAGTATAGCTGAGATAATTACCTGAGTCTTACTATTGTCAAAAATGATTATTTATACTTAATTAGCTTAATCACAGTTTTAGTCTTTTTCCTTTCTGAAGACATTTATTTTACAAGTTTTTTCAAGCACAGGGCAGACATCAGGGTGCTTTGTCCTAAAAGAGCATCCTAACCCAGGGATTATACCTCAACTAGTCCCCCCTCCTCTGGAATATACTTAGCTTATCAACGCAAATAAAACCTAACGCTTATGCTGAGTCACATAAACAAAAACGCCAGCCTTGGCCGACGTTGAATAAACTTACCCTAAACCGCTGCTTCTCAGAAGAGGCTGTACCGCATGCTAAGCAGTAGAATCCTGGTTTCTCTCTTGTATTCAAAAGTTTGCACAAAGTCAGAGCCAGCATTTTCCCCGGCAAATCTCCAGGTATCAAAGACATCTCTCAGGCTAAGGCTTACACTGCCTTTTTCGTCGAAAATCGGGCGTTGAAGACTCATGTCTAAGTAGTAGCGCGCCAGGTCGCGTCCCTGAGCTTCAATTTCAGGAGCATCATAATTAGCCGTAAACTGCAGATTTACCTCATAAGGCAGCTTGAAGTCGGTGTTTAACTTGGCATTCCATGAGATGCCTGCATTGGTAAAACTGTTATCCAGATTGGTACCATCCACCTCTATCCTAAACAAAGAGTAACTGGCGTTTAGCGACCACCAATCGGTAAGCTGGGTAGTATTAATCAGTTCTACACCATAGGTGGTGCTGGTGTTCAGGTTGGTAGGCTGGCGATAAGAGATACCATCCTCAATAAAAACGATGTAGTCTACCTGACCATTAACTCTGCGGTAAAACAGGTTGGTAGTAAGATCGGCCTTCTCAAACTGTGCCATGTGTCCCAGTTCAAGAGATTGGATAAATTCGGGCTGCAGGTTGGGGTTACCGATGCGAATATTGAGGGAATCAGCTACGTCAGGAAAAGGATTCAGTCTCCAGCCGTTCGGCCTGTCAATACGGCGGCTGTAAGTGAACTTGACATCATGCTTTTCACTGAGATTGTATAGAGCCTGAAAACTGGGGAAGAGGTTGAGATAGTTTTGCTCGTTTTCTTCATCTGTATCGTAGAGGCGGGTATCTACCATAGTCTGCTCCAGGCGAGCGCCCATAGAAATGTCAACGTCATTCAGGCTGGTTGAATAAATGGCATAGGCAGCATGTATCTGATCCTGGTAAAGAAAACGGTTGCTTACATCATCCTGATTGATCCAGGTGCCGGTATTCATATCCCTCCTTTCGTAAAGATAGTCGTTGTCAAAATAGCGGAAGGTAGACTTGTATCCGGCTTCTATTTTGCCTTCAGCAAGAGGATGCACATAATCGGCCTGCACGATCGTGACACGGCGCAGTTCATCATTACTAGCCCTTTCTCTGCCGCTGGGTGTCTCCAGGTCAGGGTTGATGGTACCCGAATAAATATCGATCATCTGGTTTTCCAGTTGATCCCGCACTGACCGGCTGACCAGGGCCCGAAATTCCCTTTCAGGATTGTCAAAGATACGTTCGTAGATCAGCGCATTGTCTAAGGTATAATTTTCTTCCGTTTCATTATTGTTACGGGTATACTGCAGTAACAAATCATCGCTGTTTATATCAAACAATTGGGTACGGTTATTCTCAAAATTTGACTCATTTTCCATGTTGAAGGTACCCTCATAGCTCAGTTTATTTTTTCCAATAAAGTAGTCACCGCCCAGGTTGAGGGTATGTTCGCTGTCATCTCTTTCCCTGTCAGCAAACTGCTCCAGCCTTTCGTCATCGTCAAAAGTCAAGCGGTTAGTACTTGAATAGCCTACACTCGGCCAGCTGCGATAGCTATAACCTCCAAAAACGCTGTAGCGCTCCGCTTTTTTATTAAGCCGCAGCGAGGCATTGGTTCGCCCGCGAGAACCAAAGGTACCCTGTACACTACCAGAGTCACCTAGGTCTTCATCCTGCTTGAGCTTGATATTGATGACCCCGCCTTCACCCTCAGCATCATATCGGGCGTTAGGATTATTGACGATCTTGATTGATTCTATGGCACTGGCTGGTATCTGCTCCAGGTCAGAGGCAAGGGCTGAGTTTCGCCCATCTATCAGTATATTGGTATTATTGCTCCCTCTTAATGTTACGGTACCGTCCTGGCTCACCGATACGGAAGGTGAATTCCTTAGCACATCCAGCAGGGTACCCCCGATGTTAGAGATAGTCTGGTCAGGCCGGATGCTCATTCCCTCAAGGTCGGTGGATACGGGTTGTGGTACCTCATCTGCTTCTACTACTACTTCATCCAGCCTCTCTGTTTTGGCTTCAATCAAAATATCTTTCAGGCGCGCCGACCCGTCCTCCAGGTTAATATTTTTGATTCTCTTCTCCTGGTAACCTACAAAAACAATTTCCAGAGTATATTCACCTGCTTTGGCTTCCAAGGCAAAATTTCCACTTTCATCGGTAACCCCTCCTGTGACGGGAGTATCGTTACCTGGTTCATAAAGAGCCACCTGGGCGAAAGAAACAGGCTCGCTGCTTTCGGCGTCTAGCACCTGTCCGCTTACCTCATTAGCAGACTGTGCCCTTAGCGAGAGAGATGATATTAAAAAAATGATAATCGCATAAATAGTATATTTGAGCATAATGTATTGCTTAAAGCTTAATATTTGTCTAAAGTGTTTAACTTTTATGTATACACATTAAACTAACACTTAGATCAAGCGCATGTTGAACTGCTTGTAGATTATGCACATAGTTTTGTAGAATATTAGCCTTATTTTGTTCAAAATTGCACCAGACCATCAAAAATGCTATCTATTGAATGCCTGGAGATGTTACCGACAAAATCAGTGGATTAGCTGGAGATTTATTTTCAAACAGTAGATTATGAAGAAAAAAACTGTAATTGCCTGGAGTCTTGCCATATTTGTATTGGGTATTCTTTGCCTCGTACTGCTGTACCACTACGGAGGATTTGGCTTTGCTGGAGAGACCCAGGGTTGGGTTAGGCAGGCATATGGAGTCCCACCCATAGAAATAAGTACACCGGTAGCTCTCAGTTCTGCCGACCTGATGGGGAACGCTCCGGCGGATATGGAGAAGTTTATCAAAGAAGCCCAGACATTTATTTTTACTCCTGACCAGGGACTGCAGGTATTGCTCAACTCGGTAGAATACCAACCCGAAGTCAATCTCAACCCCGAAGGCGCGGCCGACGGAGCTATTTACACCCTGAGAAACCAACAGGGAGTAAACGACCTGAAATATGAGGAGGAGCCGGTAGAGATCAACGGCTTGGGCGGTAAGTTATTAAACGGAACTTACCAAAAGGCCGGGCAAGTCTATGCATTTAGAAACCTGCTGTTCAACAGCGATACCCATATCTGGCAACTTACCCTGATCTATCCTGATGAAAACCAGGCGGCAGCCCAGGCAGCCGAAAGGATACAGCAATCTATCCAGATACCCAGCCTGAGCGAGAGCCGGTAGAAAGTTTTCTATCAAAAGAGAGTCAATCCCTGTAATTGTGTTGCAAATAAAGCTTATTGATCTTTTCCCTTGCTCTTTTGAGCCGCATCTTAACAGCACTTTCTGAAAGGCTCAGGGTTTGCTGAATATCCCGGATAGGGTGTTTTTCCTTGTATTTGAGCAGCAGCAGCATTTTTTCTTCCGGACTCATCTGCGCCAGCAAATCATACAGTATCTTTTCAGAAATTTCTGGCGCTACAACTTCCTCTGTATCCACCAGTTCGCCCAGTTCATCCGAAAGCTTTTCACTTAAGACCTGGTGCACATTCTTTTTATTCTTGCGCAGGTAGTCAATACAGGTACTGTGTATGATCGTAAAGAGCCAGGTAGAAAAGCGGGCTTCGGAACGGAAGTCGTTGATTCTCAGGAATATTTTAATTAAAATCTCCTGCATGAGGTCTTGACTTACATCCTCTTGCCTGACGTAAGATTTACATTTTTTGAGAATACTTTTCTCATGTCGCCTGCTTAATTCAGAAAAATAGCGATGTTCGCCGCTTGATTTAAGAAAAAGGGCAAGCTCTTCATCACTGTATTGCTTCAAATCCTTCATAAAACAAAAAAAAATAGCACAACCCGACCCGTAATAATAAGAAAGATTTATGATTCTGTATGGTGACTTTACGCACCCCTTGCGTCTTAGGGTTATTATCGCTTAAATCAATATTTATGTCTGAATCAAGTAAAGTGCTACAGGTCAATATCAGGCCTCAGCCCGATGATGTAACCTACAGGCCTACCTGCCTGCATGCGCTGTACAACTATTACGGCGATCATGTGGAAATGGAGGAAGTCATAGCCGAGGTACAGCAGCTCAAAAGCGGTGGCACACTGGCCGTTTACCTCGGAACGCATGCCCTCAGAAGAGGGTATGATATAAAAATTTATACGTACAATCTGCACATTTTTGATCCTATCTGGTTCAGGAAGGGAGTGAAAATGGCTGAAAAATCAAATCTACAAATAGCTCATAAAGATGATCAGAAGCTACAGCAGACTTCAGCTGCTTACCTTAAGTATCTGGAACTGGGTGGCAGCATTGGCTATGCCTAGTTGAAGGCCCCTTTGCTGAAAAAGTACCTGACTCGCGGTATACCTATACTTACCGGACTCAGTGCCACTTATCTCTACCAGTGCGCCCGCGAAATACCCTAAACCAACCAGTACCATGATTTAAAGGAGAACCCAGCGGACATTTTATCCTAAGGTTTATGACAAGGAAAGTCGCATGGCACATATTTCTGATCCGCTAAACCCTAATCCGGTGGCGGATCGTGAACAGCATTATCAGGTACCCATGACTCGCCTCATGAATGCCATACTTTTAGGAATAGTTACTTACGACGCTAACTTATTAATCATACAGCCGAAAAAACCCAAACATGGCTAAACTTATCATTACAGAGAACCCAAACAAATGGAAATTTCAGGTGGAGGGGGTACAGGTAATCACACCCGCCCACTATCTTAGCGAAAAGCAGTATCTCAGTACCAAAAATATTAAACTGCTCAACCTTTGTCAGTCTTATCAGTACCAGAAAATGGGCTACTATGTCTCTCTGCTGGCTGAGGCTCGCGGACACAAAGTGATGCCCCGTATTTCCTCCATTCAGGAGTTCCGCTATCCCTCCCTGATCCGCGAAGACAGCCTGGATTTTGAAGGCCTGATACAGGATGCCCTCAAAAACGAAGAAGAAAAAAGTGTAGAGGTCCGTATTTATGTAGGGCGCAGTGTTAAGGAATCACATCAGCGGATTGCTTCCATGCTGTTCAATCTCCTGCAGACACCTCTGCTCAAAGCCCGCTTTGTGACCAAAGAGAAGAAATGGCTTCTACAGTACGTCAAACCGATGAACCTCTCGGATGTGCCACCTGAAGAACATAAGCTGCTGTCTGCCTACCTGCAGAATTATTTCGCCGGTAAAAACCCTTCATCTACCAATTACGCCAGAAGAAAATATGACCTGGCCATCCTGGTCAACCCGGAAGAGGCGCCCCCACCCTCTGACGAAAAGGCCATGAAACGTTTTGTGAAGGCCGCCGACAAAACCGGCTTCAGCGTAGACCTCATCGGCAAGAATGATTACAGCAAGCTGATTCAGTACGATGCGCTTTTTATCAGGGAGACAACCAATGTCAACCACCATACTTTTCGTTTTGCCAAAAAAGCAGAGGCCGAAGGCCTGGTAGTGATAGACGACCCTAACTCCATTCTTAAATGTACTAATAAGGTATATCTCAACGAGTTGCTACTGAACCGGCAGATTCCAACCCCTAAATCTGTAATAGCCAGTAAGGAAACACCGCTGGAAGATATGTATCACCTGGGGTTTCCGCTGGTGCTCAAGCAGCCTGACAGCTGCTACTCTCGAGGTGTACATAAGATCAATAATGAAGCAGAACTTAAATCGGTCACCCAGAATCTGTTTCAGAATTCTGAGCTGCTGATTGCTCAGGAGTTTATGCTTACCCCTTTTGACTGGCGTATAGGCATCATCGACAACCAGCCGCTTTATCTCTGCAAATATTTTATGGCTCGGGGTCACTGGCAGATCGTCAATTGGGCCAATGCAGCCGACAAAGACGGAAAAGCCCAGGCCATTCCTCTTAGTGAGGCACCCGACGGACTGCTGGAAACTGCCCTGGCTGCTTCCAAACTGATTGGCAACAGTCTGTATGGCGTGGATATCAAAGAAGTCAACGGTAAATATTACGTCATTGAGGTTAATGACAACCCCAGCATCGACAGCGGCATTGAAGACAAACTAATTAAAGACCAGCTGTACATGCGTATCATGGATACCTTCCTGCAAAGAGTGAAAGCTAAATAAATGGAAAAAAACACCCCTCTCCATCTCTTCCAGGCCTTTGGCGTGGAACTGGAGTATATGATCGTTGACAAAAACACCCTCAACGTAAAGCCCATAGCCGACCAGCTGCTGAAATCAGTACTGGGTGACTATGGTGATGAGTATGAAAATGGCTCCGTCACCTGGTCAAATGAGCTGGTAAGCCACGTGATAGAGATCAAATGTACCCGCCCTACCGCTGACCTGGTACAACTGGCAAAAGATTTTGCTGCCAATGTGCGCCGTATCAACGAACTCCTGGCTCCCCTGGAGGCCCGGCTCATGCCTACGGCGGCTCATCCCTGGATGAATCCTGAGAAGGAAACCCAGCTCTGGCCGTATGGCAATAAGGAAATTTACAGTACCTATGACCGTATCTTCAATTGCAAGGGACACGGCTGGTCAAACCTGCAGAGTACTCACCTCAACCTGCCATTTGCCAGTGATGAGGAGTTTGGCCGCCTGCATGCCGCCATCAGGATGCTGCTGCCGGTATTGCCTGCCCTTACAGCCAGTTCGCCCATACTGGATGGACAGTTCTCGGGTATGATGGACAAACGCCTGGACTATTACCGCAATAACCAAAAGAAAATTCCTCAGATTTGTGGCAGCGTCATACCTGAGCAGGCATTTTCCAAGGTTTCTTATGATCAGATGATCTACAGTCCTATTGAAGAGGCCATTACTGCCTATGATCCGGACCAGATTCTTGAAGCGGTGTGGCTCAACTCCAGGGGGGCCATCGCCCGCTTTGACCGGGGCGCTATTGAGATCAGAATACTGGATATCCAGGAAAGTCCGGCATCTGACCTGGCCCTCTTGAGCCTGATCATTGCCGCCCTCCGCTGGATGACCGATGAGAAATCTATCAGCCTGCAAAAGCAGATGGATTGGCCCACCGAATTACTTTACAGTATCTTTGACCAGGTAATCCAAAAGGCAGATCAGGCTACTATCAAAGATGCAGCTTACCTCTCTGCTATGGGTGTGGATCAGAATGAAGCCAGTTTGCAGCAGTTCTGGCAGCAGATGCACCAGCAGCTCAAGCAGGCTTATCCCGAATGGCTGGCTCCCTGGAATGAACGGATAGGAAAGATCATCAGCCAGGGTTCACTGGCCGGCAGGATTGTAAAAGCAGCCGAAGGCCATTTTAACCAGCCTAATCTCAAACTGATTTACCAGGAACTGAGCGACTGCCTGCAGGAGGATGAGTTTTTTGAAACATGGCAGAAACAGGCTTACTAATCAGCTGCGAGCATGGTGGCTACGAGGTGCCACCTGCTTATGCCGCCCTCTTTGTGGGGCAGGAAAAAATCCTGAAATCACACAGAGGCTGGGATGCGGGTGCCCTGGACATGGCCCGGCAAATTGCCAGCCAGCTACAGGCCCCGCTGGAGTATGCCACCGTGACCCGCCTGCTGGTTGAGCTCAACCGCTCGCCTCATCATCCTCAGCTTTTTTCAGCTCTATGCGAAAAGCTCAATGATTACGACCGCAGGCAACTACTGCACAACTACTACCTGCCTTACCGGCAGAAAGTAGAGCAGAACCTGGGTCGGCTGATAGGGCAGCATCAGAAAGCGCTGCATATTTCCATACATTCCTTTACGCCTATACTGAACGGAGAGGTCAGGGAGGTAGATATCGGACTGCTCTTTGACCCTGCACGTAAGTGGGAAAGTTTGCTATGCGAAGTGATGAAAAAAACGCTGGAGGAGCTACTGCCCGCAATGCGCATCCGCTTCAACGAGCCTTATTTAGGTATTGACGATGGATTGACTTCTTACCTGCGTACCCGTTTTGAAGACTTAGCCTATGCGGGGATTGAAATAGAAGTGAATCAGAAATGGGTAGATAGTCCTGAGTTGGAACAAATAACCGCAGCCCTGTATCAAGCACTGGGCAGGCTGGTAAAAGAGTCCTGAACAGAAGAAATTTTTTGTTTTAAAAGAAAGCCAGCGAGAATGATCCCGCTGGCTTTACCATTTAACAAGCACTGAAAACACTGATGCTTAAAAACTTATTTTTTGCCTGTGCTGATATAGTCAGCCATGAGCATGTTGACAAGTTTATGCAGTTTTTCCTTTGTTTCGTTAAATTTATTCATCAGCTCATAATACTCCTTTTCCAGCAGCATATCTTCGGTAATCTGCAGGTGCTCATTTACGAATACGGCATAGAGCAGCATGGTCTGGCGATTGTCAGAATTGTCGGCAAAAAACTTTCTCACACAATTATTCATGCTGTACATACTTCCGGTACTGGAGAGCAGAAAACGATTAAAGTTTCTTTGAAAGTCATCACAAGCCTGTGCGAAGCTGAAGCCTTTCAGCAGCTTTTCTTCGGGAAGTTTATCCTTGTATTCATTATAAAATGATTCGGCACCATTTGGCTGTAATTCGAGCTCTGGGAATTGCATGATATTATATCTTTTAAATTGACTTTTTCTATTACATGTGTGCAAGATATATATAAAATGTTTAATAAAAAATATAAATAATATAATTTATGAAAAAATACATATTTACTTACATGGATAATACCATCTTATAAGGCATCTGTTAGCTCTTGGAGGTTTTAGAAAGCTTTTTTGGAGATAATTTGAAAAAATTCTCTTACATGGAGTCAAAAAGCTGCAAATAGCCACCTATCATGGCAAAAGCTGCCTGAATTGGTAATTATGCCAGCGAGGTAAGAGGCTTGATGAAAAGAAGGTGTTTTTGAAAAAGGAATGATGAATGTACACAGGGCGAAAAAACTAAAGCGACGCCAATAGCGCCGCTTAGTCCCATCACCATCAAGTAAACAGCCTGATTCATGTTTCAGGTGGATTATAGTCAAAAAAATAAAATTGATATAGTTTAAAAAATCACCTGAACCATCAATCTTCGTACATACATTTTGCCATTTCCGTGCCTAAAGTATTATTGGCGAATAAAAGACGTTTTAGCATATATTTTAAAGTATATATTTCCCCACTGACGTAGAATTTATACACCAATTCCACAACATTTTCCTTCTACTTACACACAAAAAGTCGGTTTTAACCAAACGTAAGCTGCCGAGTTATACTCTATAAGTATCAATACATAATATATTTAACTTATCATATTGAAATGGCAGAAAGACAAAAAAGTAACAAAGATAAACATCAGCAGCCTGACCCATCACAGCGAGGCATTAACTGGGGTCGTATGCTCATTTTTGGTCTGCTGCTGCTGGCAGCCTTTTATTTTTTCGGAAGCGGCGCAGGCGATACTGAGCCCATCAACTGGAACCGACTTAGCGATGACTACATCAAAGAAGGTAAAGTAGAAAGGATAGAAGTCGTCAACCAGCGGGAGGCGCTCATTTACCTGAAAGACACCACTGACACAGAAGAAGGTGAGGAAACATTTTTTAACCGCAATGCAAACCGGCCCGCGTTCAGCTATACTTTAGGCTCAGTGGAAACATTTGAGAAAAAGCTGGAAGAAGCCAGAACTGAAGCAGAAGCACCCTCATTTCCGGTAAATTATGAATACCGCTCCGATTGGCTGGGCAGCCTGCTCCCCTGGTTGCTGCCGCTGGCCCTGATCATTGGGTTCTGGTACCTGATGCGAAGCCGGGCCAAAAAAGCCATGGGCGGAGGCTCTGGTAACCCATTCTTTTCCATGGGTAAATCCAAAGCAAAAATATATGACCAGGAAAATGGACCTGGGGTCAAATTTGAAGACATAGCCGGGCTGGATGAGGCCAAAACAGAAATAGAAGAACTGGTGCACTACCTCAGAGATACCGAAAAATACGTAAAAGTAGGTGCTAAAATTCCTAAAGGCGTGTTGCTGGTAGGCCCTCCTGGTACCGGTAAAACGATGATGGCTAAAGCCGTAGCCGGAGAAGCTAACGTACCTTTCTTCTCTTTGGCAGGCTCTGATTTCGTAGAAATGTTTGTAGGGGTAGGTGCTTCACGCGTGAGAGATCTATTCAAGAAGGCGCAGGAAAAATCTCCCTGTATCATTTTTATTGATGAGATAGATGCCATAGGTAAAGCTCGGGGTCGGGCTAAATCTATGCAGAGCAATGACGAGCAGGAAAATACGCTCAACCAGCTACTACAGGCCCTGGATGGCTTTGATCCTAATTCTGGCGTAATCGTGCTGGCTGCTACTAACCGTAAAGATGTGCTTGATAAAGCCCTGCTACGACCTGGCAGGTTTGACCGGGAGATTTACCTTGACCTGCCCAATCGTACCGAAAGAGAAGCCATTTATAAGGTACATATGAAAAACATCAACATCAAGGAAGATATTGATGTGAGAACGCTGGCGGCCCAGAGCGCTGGCTTTTCCGGTGCTGAGATCGCCAATGTTTGTAATGAAGCAGCCCTGATCGCGGCGCGAAATGAAAGAGAGGCCATCACACAGGATGATTTTATGAATGCCATGGATCGTATTGTGGCCGGACTGGAAAAGAAGACGAAGATTATTTCTGATAACGAAAAAAATATCATCGCCTACCATGAGGCAGGTCATGCAGTGGCCAGTTTTAAACTGGAAAATGTGGATTCGCTGGTGAAGGTGAGCATCATACCCCGTGGCCGGTCGCTGGGTGCCAACTGGTACCTGCCCAAAGAAAGACAGATCATCACCCGCAGCCAGCTGCTAGACCAGATGTGTGCTGCCCTGGCGGGTAGGGCTGCTGAAGAAGTGGTATTCGGAGAAATATCCTCAGGCGCACTTGACGACCTGGAAAAGGTCACCAAGATGGCTTACGGCATGGTGACCCAGTACGGCCTGGGTGAAGAAACCGGAAATATCAGCTTCTACGACAGCAGCGGGCAGTCGCAGCAGTCACTACAGAAGCCCTACAGTGACGAATTAGGTAACCGTATGGACAGGGAAGTCCAGGAAATACTGGAAGGTGCTTACCAGCGGGCTAAAGATATTCTGACCGGAAACAGAGAAGCTTTAGATGAAATAGCCCATTTGCTGCTGGATAAGGAAGTGATTTTTAACAAAGATGTAAAAAATGTCATGGAAGAAAAAACCCGCACCCATGCCTGACAATCAGATATAGGGTAAATTTCAGAAGGTGGTGAGCGAAAAGTTCACTACCTTTTTTTATGAAAAGAGATCAGAGATATCCACCTGCTCATAGAATTTCAACAGGTGGTGGTCGCCGGAGCGGAAAGCATCAATGTATTCTACCTGCCCAAGCTCATTATTATAGACAATAATGACAAAGAAGTGCTCTATCTGGTAGAGGTCACGGTTAAAATGCATGCCTGCCAGGTGTTCCAGATGCCTGCCATGCTTCCAGGTATAGTGAGCTTGTCGGCCAATATTCATTTTTAAGAAGAAGTTAAGTTCCATAAAAAGTGTTATTCTGCCCTGGCTCAGACTTTCAATACTACCTTGCCGTAGCTCTTCCGGGATTCAATGTATTTGTGTGCTTCGGCCAGTTTTTCAAAATCAAAGACCTCTGATACCTGCGGCCTGATCTGGTGCTCGTTGACAAAAGCGGACAGTTCTGCCCAAAGGCCAGAAGTCAGTTCGGGATTGTCAATCAGGTAACCAATATGCGTAGCAAGCAAGCCCTGAGAGCCCTTGGCCATTTCACGCAGCGAAAAGCGGGGCACTTTCATCAGCGCCGGCAGCCAGCTTAGCGGATTCAATGGTGACCATTTGATGCTGGCAATCCCCGCCACCACGATGCGCCCAAAAGGATTAAGCAGATTTTTGGCTGCATTGAAGGTATCACCCCCTACCAGTTCAAGCACCACGTCTATACCTCCACTTGCCTCCCTTACCTGGGCTTCCCAGTCTTTTTCCTGGTAATTAATGGCGGCATCGGCACCCAGTTTTTTGATCAGATCAAGTTTATATGCTTTGCTGGCAGTACCAATCACCTGGCAACCGTAGGCTTTGGCCAGCTGTACGGCCGCCGTACCTACCCCACCCGCTGCCGCAGTAATCAGCACGGTGTCGTAAGGCTGCAGTCGTGCCTGTTTGAATAGGGCTACCCAGGCGGTCATATAATTGACCAGCAGGGCCGCCTGCTCTTCATCTGCATAAGCAGGCATAGCAGGAAAAGCCATGTATTCGGGAACGACTACTTTTTCAGCATAGGCACCGTACTGTGCACCACAGATGACCTTAGCTCCGGTTTTTAGCGTTACGCCTTCACCTACAGCCTCAACCGTGCCGAAGGCCTCCATGCCCGGAATATAAGGCTTTTTGGGTGCCCAGCCGTACTGCCCCCTGCGGGAGAGAATCTCGGCGTAGTTGATACCAATATGACTGATCGCCACTTTTACTTCGCCCTTTCCAGGCTGAGGCTCGGGCTGTTCACTGATGCTGAGGCTGTCGGGACCTCCATGCTTTTTAAGAAGATAGGCTCGCATGGGCTAAAGCTACAAAATAAAATTACCAATCACTTTGCGGATTTTTGGAGGTATGCTCCAGTAGGGCGGTAATGTACATCACGCCCATGGCGTCTGATTTTGGGTTGACCTGGAAATGCTTCACATCCCAGCCTTCATCTAGTAATTCTTTGATTTCCAGGTGTTCCAGTACTTCAGTCTGGGGAGTAAACTGGTAAGTGACCAGCTTCTGTAATTTGCGGTTTGCCATAACAGGTATATTTAAAAGGTGAAAAAATTTAGTTGCTATTAAGCTAACCTCTTACCTACCTGACTGTTGGCAAAAAGCACGTTTGTAGTCATAAAAGGTTAAGGAAGCTTTTAATAACTAAAGGGGAAATATTTACCGGCTAAAATGGAAAATCATTATTTTGGAATTTTCAACCAAGCCATACCCTCCATTTTAATCTGCAAAATATGACTGAACCTATCCGCTGTGACTGGTGCCTGAAAGATCAGCTCTATAAAGACTATCATGACCATGAGTGGGGCGTACCTGTACATGACGATACCAAATGGTTTGAAAAGATCATCCTGGATGGAGCGCAGGCCGGCCTGAGCTGGTATACCATCCTGGTGAAGAGGGAAAATTACCGTCGGGCTTATGAAGGATGGGATGTGCCAAAGATCGCCCGCTATGGGGAAGTAGATTTTGGACGCCTGCTGCAGGACCCCGGTATAGTGAGAAACCGGCTCAAGATCAGGGCTTCCATCACCAATGCACAGGCTTTCCTGAAAATACAGGAAGAGTTTGGCAGCTTTGACAACTATATCTGGCGCTTTACGGGTGGCAAAACAATCGTCAATTACCCCGAATCCCTGGCTGATGTACCCGCCACCAGCGTTGAATCAGATGCGCTGAGTAAGGATTTGAAAAAGCGAGGCTTTAAGTTTGTGGGCTCAACCATCTGCTATGCCTTTATGCAGGCAGCCGGTATGGTAGATGACCACCTGGTCAGCTGCTGGAGAAAAAATATTTAAAATTTTGGGAGCTTCATTTTAAGAGCTAATCTTTGAATACTCTCATCAAAAAGGCGCTTCAGGATGCCTTTTTTTATGCCTTTTCTCCTGCCAGTATCATCTCCATCAGCTCATCGCCTAGACTTAGATTTAATTTGCCGGTCATAGGATCAAGCAAGCGGGCAAACATCAGCTCGCAGTGCAGTTTTTTTCCCCTATCCTGCTGGTAGTGCTGACCATAATGCTGTAAGCCATGCTGCGCCGGGTACAGTAGTATGCCTCTTTGAGCATCAAAAAACCGGTTGTAGATGTACATTTGCTTGAGGTCAGCATCCGAGGGCTCGGCATTGTTGAGCAGTTTCCACTTGGTATCAATGATGATGTGGCTACCATCCGGCTTTTTCAGGATGATGTCGGGCCTGATGCTGCGCCTGCCCCAGAACTGCCTGCTGCTCTGCAGCGACACCTGGCATCCGTAGGCTACCGACGCCTTTTGCAAGTGGATAGCCACATATTCTTCAAAAAGCTGCTGCATATCGGTCATGAAGCTGATACCCGACTGATTTCCCGCTACATTCGCAGGCCTCATCTTTTCCAGCAGCCACTGTGCCCAGTCCAGGCAGTGGGCGTAATGTGCTTCTTCTCTTTTTAAAACAGGTTTTCTGACTGCAACAGACAGTGATGAGGGAAAATGCTGCGTCAGCCGCCTGGTTTTATGCTGAAGATCGGCATCGGAGGTGAGCTGAGCAGACAGTTGCAGGGCACTTCCGATATACTGGTGGAGAATATGCTGTGCATCAAGGACCTGTGTTTGAGAAAAAATACGTTCTTTATGTGCGAAGTTCTTCCTGACCTGCTCCCGCAGCATCAGGCGGCCACTGAAACGGCTGCGATTGGCTTCCTCCTGCCTGTAGCGTGGCCGAAGGCCCTGCTTCAGCAGTTTTTCCACTTCGTCGGCAAACTGCCTCATCATAAAATCGCTAAGTACGCCCTCCTCTGCCGACAGTAATGCACTATGACTGGCTTTGGGCAGGCGACCACAGAACTTTAACATGTCCAGCAGCAAATGCTGGTTTTTTCCGGTTTGGGCTTGCTCAGTTTTGGGAAGCACCTCCAGGCTAATACCCGGCAAAGCGATATAGCCTACCTGCTGATTGGCCCTGATTCCCTGGTGAATGATGCTGAATAAAGGAGGGTATTGATTTTCGTGAAACTTCAGGAGAGTTTCCCACGCTTCCCTGTCAAAGACTTCTCCCTGCTGAATATCGCCCACCCGCAGAGCTTCATGCTCATATAACCGAAAAAATTTAAGAGGTAGGTGCTTCATAAATCTGCCTGACAGCTTTCAGAAAGTCCTCATCAGATAAGGGACGCAAAACATAGGTTTTTTTCTGAAAAAAGCCAGCATGCGCAGGTAATTCGTCCAACATTTCCGGAAAAAACAAGGCATCATCTTTTGCCTCACTAAAGAAAGCCGGGCCGATGACCCACCTGATCCTTTCTGGTTCGTCAAAAAAATACTCCTGCAGCAGTGGAATGAGCTGCTTGTAGAATACCTGCCGGAGTTTCTTGAGAGGATCCACGGCTTTGAGTACCGGCATCAGGTAAGCATGTCCTATCAGGTGCTCCCTGTCCAGCAGCTTTTCAAGCCTGAGGTTGATCATATGCAGCATTTGCGATAAATCGGGAAATTGTCGTATCTGTCCATAAGCAGCTTCCGTTTCGGCCGCCCGAGAAAGATGAGTTTCTGAAGAAAATTGCACTCCAGGCTGGAGGAGATCGGGCCGGGGCTGTAGTTCTTCAAAAATGAAGCGACGCCTGAGGGCGGTATCCAGGCTGCTGATGCTGCGGTCGGCCGTATTCATACTGGCAAGCAGGTAAAGGTTAGGCGGCACACTAAAACGTTCTCTGGAATAAGGTAGCAGGGCACTCAGGGCAGAAGGCATCCCCGCCCGCTTGTCGGGCTCTATCAGGCTGATGAGTTCTCCCATTATGGCCGCCAGGTTACCCCGGTTGATCTCGTCAATGATGAGCACAAAATTTCCGGCAGATGCCTGGTCTTCCTTACTCAAAATTGCCAAATCAAAGTGGCTTAATTCACGCTTTAGGTTCTGGTAAATTTCATCATCCACTGGCCGGCCCAGCAGTCGCTTGCTGCTGAGCAGGTAATTATAAGTCGTATTACGGGTCTGCTCAAACTCTTTCAGTCGCTGAAAAACTGCCCAGTAAATGCTGGCGCTTCCTTTGCCGATTACCTCCTGCACGTCTTCTACCCGGGCTGCCTCTTCGGCACGGCTGAAGCGACGGTATAGTTTTTCAAGTTTGGCTTTGCTGATGCCATAGACACGACTTCCGCCTTCGTACCTGAACTTCAGCGTATCGTTCTTATTGATCTCTTCCAGGTAAAGAGGCTTCTCCGACCGGGTTTCCAGCACCACTTCCTTGTCATGGTCGCGCAGCATACGCCTGAGGTAGTCTACAAACTCGTAAAAAAGCGCATCAAAATTACGGCGGTAGCTGCTCTCTTCACTGATCAGCCTTTTCTGCTGCTGCTGGTAAAGTGCATAGGAGGCATTGAGGCACATCTGCTTAAAAATACCATCTTCAATGTCGTAGTACAGATCGTCCCGCTCATTTTTAAAAGGCTTCAGTCCTTCCACAAAATCCTCGTAGCTGAAAGAAGGGTGAAAAGTAACAAAAGCGATTTTGCCCTCCTGCTGGTAGCGCCAAAAAGCCTCCCGCTGCAGGCCGGGCCTGCCAGGTGGAAACTGCTTCTGCATGGCTTCTTCATTTAGCCCCTCCACAATCTGAATAGCCCTCCGGATGCTCATGTAGGTCTTGCCAGTACCGGGTGGTCCATAGAGAATGGTATTCAGAGGATGAATGAACTGCTTGTCTTTCATGAAGCAAGTTTACTAAAATCATCAGTTGAAGTAAAGGCACTTAAATTACTGTAAGATAATGATAAAGGATAATCTGCTTAAAGTGATTCGTGAAGTTAATGATGCACATCTACTAGCCCTATTTACGGGCTCAAGAAGGTAAATATGAATGATGGTAGTGCGGAGAAAATAATAAAGCTAAATCAACCCAAAAAAAATGCTTGCTAAAAAAAATACTGTTTTTACATAAGAAAATTAAAAATTAGTTAAAGGACAAAAATAAATCATAGCTATGTAGTTGCTTTCTAAAATTGTTAATTTACAAATCATCAAAATAAAAATTCATTTTTGAATTTGTTTCACAATAATATTCTGATAAAAATGATAACCGAATTATTAAATTTGATAAAGCTCTTTCAAAGTTTGAAATATTGAATTTTCATCCCAATTTTACCCTCTCAAAAACTACATCTATGATGCACCAATACTTTTGTCTTGCTTTTTCAACTATCCTGCTCATTTTTAGTGGCTGCTCGCCCGAGCTTAGCCAGGAAGAGCCGGTAAAGTTAGGCCTGATCGCTGATTCAGCAATGGTGGTAAGTGCCCATCCCCTGGCCTCTGAGGTTGGCGCTGTGATCATGAAAAAAGGAGGTAATGCCGTGGATGCAGCCATTGCCACCCAGTTTGCCCTGGCAGTAGTGTATCCTGCCGCTGGTAACATTGGTGGAGGAGGCTTTATGGTAGTTCGTATGGCAGATGGCACTACTGATGCCCTTGATTTCAGGGAAAAGGCACCCTTGAAGGGAGGCCGCAATATGTACCTGGATGAAGAAGGCAATGTTATTGAGGGCCTGAGCACCCGCGGCCACCTGGCTGCTGGCGTTCCCGGCTCGGTTGATGGCATGGTCAAAGCGCACGAACGCTACGGTACTCTTCCCTGGAGTGAACTGCTGCAACCTGCCATTGATCTGGCTGCCAATGGTTTTGAACTCACCGAAAAAGAGGCGGATGGCCTCAACCGCTTCCAGGAAAACCACCTGGAGGTAAATACGATTGCTCCTGACTTTCTGGTAAAAGAGGGCGGCTGGCAGGCAGGAGACATCATTTATATGAAAGATCTGGCCCGTACCCTGGAACGCATCCGTGACCAGGGACGTGAAGGGTTTTATGCCGGCGAAACCGCCGATCTCATCGTAGCTGAAATGGAAAGAGGGGGTGGCATCATCAGCAAAGAAGACCTGGCACGCTATGCGTCCAAGTACAGGAAGCCGGTAGTCTCTGAATACGATACTTACAAGATAATTTCAATGCCGCCTCCTTCTAGCGGAGGTATTGCCCTGATTCAGCTGCTGCAGAGTGTTGAGACCTTCCCGATTGACAACATGGGCCACAATAGCGCCCCTACCGTACATTTGATGACTGAAGCGGAACGCAGGGTATATGCAGACCGCGCTACCCACCTGGGAGACTCTGACTTCTACCCGGTTCCCCTGGAAGAACTTACGCAGGAGTCGTACAATGTGGAGCGCATGAGTACCTTTGACCCCAACAAGGCAACCCCTAATGCTGAGGTGTCGGCAGGTGATCCTGCTCCTGTAGAATCATCCGAGACCACCCATTTTTCTGTGGTTGATCCCCAGGGCAATGCGGTTTCCGTTACTACTACCCTCAACGGCGGCTATGGCAATAAGGTAGTGGT
Organism: Cyclobacteriaceae bacterium; assembly: GCA_046541235.1. Lineage (GTDB taxonomy): Bacteria > Bacteroidota > Bacteroidia > Cytophagales > Cyclobacteriaceae > Catalinimonas. The sequence continues at coordinate 57,521 of JBKHDR010000012.1, forward strand.
GGCAGGTGCAGGCTTCTTCCTCAACAATGAGATGGATGACTTCAGCATCAAACCTGGCTATCCCAATATGTTTGGGCTGGTTGGCGGTGAGGCCAATGCCATTGAACCCGAGAAACGCATGCTTAGCTCCATGACGCCTACCATCGTTGAAAAGGATGGCAAGCTATATATGGTAGTAGGTACGCCCGGCGGCTCTACTATCATCACCTCGGTTTACCAGACCATCCTTAATGTCATTGAACACGGCATGGGCATGCAGGCGGCCGTAGAGGCCAAGCGCTTCCACCATCAGTGGAAACCTGATACCCTTTTTGTTGAAAATAATGCTTTTGACAGTACTACCGTATCACAGTTGGAAGCCATGGGCCATACCCTGATGGAGCGTGGTACCATAGGCCGGGTAGATGCTATACTGGTTTTACCTGACGGCCGGTTAGAAGGGGGGGCTGATCCAAGGGGAGATGATGCAGCGGTAGGATTTTAAATTTAGTTTAAGGTTTTAGGTTAAAAGTTTAAAGTTCAGGATATGAGGTTTATGTTTTTTTAGCGTTTCATAGCTTTTAACCTTAAACCTGCAAGCTGTAACCTGTAACAGTTATCATCAAACCTGAACTTTTTAATTATCAGAATTATTAGTTGTACATACATAAAGAACCGTCTTAGGGCGGTTTTTGTATTTTGACACAAAAGACGTCACAATAAAAGCAAACTTTTATGAAACTTGATATACTAGTGCTGGCCGCACATCCTGACGATGCGGAACTGGGTTGCGGCGGTACCATAGCTGCTCATGTAGCCATGGGCAAAAAGATAGGCATCATTGATTTTACCCAGGGAGAACTGGGTACCCGGGGGACACCCGAATTACGGGCAGCAGAATCTGCCGAATCTACTAAAGTATTGGGTGTATCTGCCCGCGAAAACCTGGGCTTTACCGACGGTTTTTTCCAGAATGACCGCGAACATCAGCTGGAAATTATTCGCTACATTCGTAAGTACCAGCCTGAAATCGTAATTGCCAATTCTATTACCGATCGCCATCCCGACCATGCCCGCGGTGCCGAGCTCAGCCGCGATGCCTGTTTCCTGTCAGGCCTGCGCATGATCAAAACCCGTGACGAGCACGGAAACGAACAGGAGCAGTGGCGACCCAAGCAGGTATGGCATATGATTCAAAGTATGTACATCAAACCGGATATCGTGGTGGATATCACCGACCACTGGGATACCAAGATGGAAGCCATCCGCTGTTTCAGGTCTCAGTTTGACGCCAGCAAAAAGGACGAACCTGTCACTTTTCTTACTACCCCTATTTTCATGAAATTTGTGGAGGCCCGGGCCCAGGAAATTGGCCATTCCATTGGCGTTGCCTACGGTGAAGGCTTTACCAATGACAAGCAACAGGGTGTTAATTCTCTGTTTGACCTGAGATTATAAAATGATTTAAGACCTGGCAACCCTGAAGTTGGCGGCACCAGGCTTCATACACATTTAAGCTAAACAGCCGAATGGGATAAGTGACTGCCTACGATCTGTCCGTCCACCATTTCAATGATTTGGTCGGTGCGCTGTGCAAAGTCCTCATCGTGAGTGACCACGATGATGGTTTGCTTCATCTGCTGGGTAAGCTCGCGGAGGATATCAAATACGATTTCGGAATTTTGAGAATCCAGATTGCCGGTAGGCTCATCGCCCATGATGATGAGCGGGTCGTTGATCAGCGCGCGGGCAATGGCCACCCGCTGCTGCTGACCACCCGACAGTTTGCTGGCCCTTTTTTCCGCCTGGTCTTTGATGCCCAGAAGCTCCAGTTTGTTTAAAGCCTTCTCCCTGATTTCTTCTTTTGAGTACCTGTTCAGTTTCAGGGCAGGTAGCATCACGTTCTGCAGCACGCTAAACTCAGGCAAAAGGTAATGGAACTGGAACACGAAACCTATATGCTCATTGCGAAAGCGAGCCAGTTCTTCCGGTTTCCTTCCGGTGAGCACTTGCCCGTCTACCGTGATTTGTCCTTCATAATCAGTATCCATGGTAGAGAGCAGGTACATCAGCGTGGATTTTCCGCTGCCTGACTTTCCGATGATAGAGACAAATTTGCCCCGCTCAATATCAAAGTTGATATCGCGAAGCACATGGAATTTGGCAGGATCGTAAAAGTATTTGTTGATATTTCTAGCACTCAGTAGCGTTGCCATCTTTTTGCAATTATAGTTTGAAGATTCAGTGCTTGTCGTTCAAGCTTATTTATTTGCAGTGCACTGTTCAATGCATTACCCTCTCAGGATAGCAATGGGATCTACGTGCGCAGCCTTACGGGCCGGAAAGATACCTGCCAGTGTGGTGGTCAGTAAGCCGAAGACAATGCCCGAAACGTAATATGATAACTCAAACTTGACCGGCAGGTGGTCCATCTCTATCATGATATCGTTTTCGTAGGGCACAAAGGTCATGGCGTATGACATCAGGAAGCCGAATAACAGGCCCATCAGGCCGCCGATCATTCCTACAATGAGCGCTTCGCTCAGGAAAATCTGCCGCACATCCTTACCGGAAAAGCCCATCGCCTTCAAAATGGCAATGTCCTTCATCTTCTCGTAAATCATCATCGTCAGAATGTTGTAGATACCAAATCCAGCCACAAAAAGGATGGCAATAGCCACACCGTATACGATGATGTTGTTGAGGTCTACACTGGCCATCATGGCTGCATTGGTCGTCATCCAGTCTTCAGCCCGGTAGCCAAACTGCTGTTCGTACTCCCTGGCTATTGGTTCTGCCTGCTCCAAATCATTCAGTTTGAGCCGGATATTAGTGACGTAGTTGCTGTTTTCTCCCAGGATCTTCTGTACGGTTTTGATGGTAGCATAGCTCATACTATTGTCAATATCTACCAGGCCGGTTTTGAAGATGCCTACAATTTGCAGCATGATCGTTTTTCCTTCAGGCGTGGTGGCATTGATGTTGTCGCCCATTTCCACATTGAGCTTTTTTGCCAGCCCCTTACCCATGATGATGCCATTGTAAGTAGCGTACAGGCTTTCCATCTGCCCGCTGATAATCTTATCGCTGAGGTTGAAGAGTTTGTCTTCTTCCGCAGGCTCAATACCTGTAATGGTGCCGTTGAGGTTAGCCGATCCATAGCGGTAAAAGACCTGTGAACTTACCGTAGGCGATACACCGTAAACCCTGGCATCTTTCCTCAGCAGGCTGACGATCTGAAAACCATCCTTGATATGGATACCGGAATTCTCCGGCTTGACATGATACACTTTGTTGAGGTAGCTTTCGCCGGGATAGACTTTATCCAGCAGGGTCTCCTGATCCGCTTTCACCTCCTTATAAATATGGATATGGGGAGAATTGGTCATAATGATATCAATGAAGTACTCATTACTCCCGCTGATAAAGCTGACCATATAAATAAAGACCGCAATGCCGAAAGTCACCCCAAGCGTAGCCACTATAGTCTGTTTCATCCTGGCCCTCAGGTGTGTCCGGGCGATCTGCAGACTGAGCTGCAGGTCGTTAGATCTGAAAAGTTTCATCGCTTCGTAATCAGTTTGGTGTCCTCTTCAATCCCTTCTAGCACCTCTACCATCTCCAGATTTTCTATACCCTTCCTGATCTGCACTTTCTCTACTTCCCCGTTCATGTCTACCAGCACGCTGTCTTCACCGATGAGAGCAGAGCGAGGTATCACCATGGTACGTTCCTTACGGCTGACAATGATATTGGCTTCCACCGAGGCGCCGTTGTAAAAAGGCAGTTCATAGGCTGGCAGGCTGGCTTCTACCTGAAAGGAGCGGGTAGCCTGTTCCATGTAGGGATAAATTTTGCTCACCTCAGCCCTTAATACTGTATCTTCCAGGATATCCGTAGTAAAAAGTACTTCCTTGCCGGGAGTAATTTTGGCAATATCCCTTTCATCCACAATCAGTGACAGGTAGAAACGATCAGCCTCGCCCACCTCGGCCAGCGGCTGGTTCAGATTTACCATCTCGCCCTCTTTGAGATAGATCTGGTATACTTTACCATTGATCCGGCTTTTCACCAGGGTATTACCCTGTGCTTCGGCCGCCATACGGTACTGTATCTGCGCCCTTTCAAGTGCATCCTGCCGGTTTTTACCACTTTCTTCCAGGCTGATGCGGATGGATGCCAGCGCATTTCTTGAGGAGATAAAAGCTATTTTCGCCTGTTCTACGGCCTGCTGGGAGGTAGCATTTTTGGCAATCAGGTTTTGCTGTCGTTTATAATTCAGAGAATCCTGCTGAAACCTTTCTTTAGCATTTTCCAGTCTGAGCTGTAGCTCTCTCAGAGCCGCCGAGTTAGGGTCAGCTTCTCTTCTTGCGGTTTCCAGGGCCTGTTGGGCATTTTCCAGCAGCAGAGAAGTGTTTTCCTGACTGATCACAAACAGTACCTGCCCTTCCCTTACCTCTTCCCCTGCCTCTACCAGTTTTTGCTGCAGGATGCCCTGCACTGGTGCAAATACCTGGTATGCATTGACAGGCTCTATGCTCCCGGATGCATAGACCGCAGTGGTCAGGCTGCGGTATTCAGGACTCACGGTTTCCTGCGCCTGCTGACATGAAAAGAGCAGTACAAAGATCAAATAAGTAAACGCAAATCTCATGACTTTAAAATTGTAGGGTTAAATTATCAGTACAATAAAGCACATCTGTAAAAAGGGATACTACGGTTGAGTTTGAAAGCTGATCATCGTCCTCGCCGGGACGCCGG
>JBKHDR010000013.1:0-58435 GCA_046541235.1 Cyclobacteriaceae bacterium
CTCTAAATTGCTATCAGTATCCGATTAAACTGCTGGTATCGCACTTCAGTAGTTGAGATAAATATCCTGAAGTATCTTTTCCATCTCCTGCTTGAGCGGACCAGTAGAAGTAATGTAGTTGTTGTGCAGAAAACTGAAGATCAGTTTTTTACCCGATTTGGTGTAAATAAACCCGCTCAGCGCTGATTTATTACTCAGGGTTCCGGTCTTGGCATACACAAAAGGTTCGCCCCCCTCGGGATTCTCGTACCAGGAGCGTATGGTACCAGATCCGCCTCCTGCCGGGAAGATCATTTGGATGCGATCGTCTCCCAGTTCTGCATCTACCTTCCTGAGTAGTGCCACAATGGAGCGGGGTGTCTGCAGGTTGTAGCGCGACAGGCCTGAGCCATCCACCCAAATAGGCTCGTCGGGCAGGTCGCTGAGATAGTGTTTTTTCACGTAGTCTATGGTCCACTCGGTGCTGAGGGTATCCTTAAACTGGGAAGAGCACAGCATCAGCAGCTGTTCGGCAAAGAAGTTATCGCTGTTTTGCATCATGCGCTTGTATACGCTGTCTACCGGCAGACTATACAATTTCTGGCCGAGCAGGGGAAATGTCTGCCTGGGCTCTCTCAGCTGTACATTTTTCTGGAGTGTATCTTTCAGCAACTGGGCGCTTAGCATAGCTGACTGTATAAAAGGTACATCTCTTTCAAAGCTGCTGGTATCTGCCTTAGGAACGTACAGAAAATAGTTATCGTACTGATTACGCCTGAGCGAAGGTCTCATCTCCTTTTGAGATGAAGGCTGCAGATAGCTGGTGAAGAAATCCGGGTTAGCCATAGGCTTAGGGATGTCTCTAAGAAAGCTGAACCGTACCACATTGGCATAAAGCGGAAAGACCGACTTTTCGCTGGAGTAGTAGTAGTTATAGTCGCTCCAGGCCCAGCCGGGACCAAAATAATCATCTTCGGTAGGGCGGGGTAGGTATACCAGTTGTTTGTCAGTATTTTTAAGAAACTGGTATACCCGCTGGTCGTAGGTGGTATCTATTTCATAAATATCGGGGTGCAGAAAGGTGGGATCGCCTGTGCCGGTAAAAAAGAGAGTATCGCCCTTTTCTTCGTACTGCAGCGCAGGTATGGAATCGCCCAGTAGTTTGAGAGAAGCATAAAGCGTGAAGATCTTGGTGTTAGAGGCAGGTGTGTAGTATTTATCGGCCTGATAGGTATACACCATCTCTTCAAGTTCAGTATCATAAAGAGCAAAACCGGTAAAATAGGTACTGAACACCGGCGATTCTTCTACGTAATTTCTGAATTTACGTGAGCTGATGCCCGGCCGACTGGCACAGGCGCTGAAAAGGAGGCAGAAAATGAATAAATAAATTAGCTTATAAAGACGCTTTTGGCTCATAGGTCTTGTTAACTGTAAGAAATTAATAAGTGCAAAGCAGCATCTTCTGAAACTGCATTTTGAAGGAAGGGAGGTTCGCCAGGCTTTGATCTGCAGTATATGTCAGAGCATACATTCCATCACCTGCCCGCTGATGCTGTGGTACTTCTTCATCATATCAGCCGTAAGGCAGGAATGAACAGGCAATATGCCCAGCCAGTCGCCTACTTTTAACTTTTGCATCAGTTGGTCACTCACTCTTACGATGCCATGCTCCTGTGAGAGTGAACTGACATAGCAGCCTTCCAGAGGCTCGGCCCAGCCTTCGTTGTGCAGAGGCACCACTTTCCCAAAAATGGTTTTTCCCTGCTCCAGCAGTCCATCTTTAGAAAGGTGTACCGCGCCTCCATGAACCACCACTTCTCCCCGTTGCGGGTGCTTTTCTACTACCGGGCAGGCCATGCATACCGCTATATCCTCGTAGCTGCAACTGCCGATCTGCGCCTGTACCAGGTCATAAAAGACAAAATTACCAGGCCGGATAATATCAACCCCGCTGAAATCATCGGCCAAACTACAGGAAGGGGTATCTCCCAGGCAAATTTTGAAAGTTTCATGTCCGGCAGCAAACAGTTCCTTGACAGCTTTCAGCTTTGCCAGGTTCTCCCTGTGGATTTTACTTACTGCCTCTTTCCCCTGCACGTGGTAGGTCTGGCCGGTATGAGCGTATATGCCCCTGAAGCGGAGTTTTTCAGTAGATTTAAAAAAATCCAGCAACTGACCTATCTCCTCAGTATTTTCTACAGGAATGCCGGTACGATGATAGCCTGTGTCTATCTCGGTATAAACGCCGATGGGGCGCTTGAGTTCATCTTCCAGGTAGCGGGCGGCCTCCAGATTGTTGATGTAGAGATTGAGCTTCACCCGCTTGTTGAGGTCTTTGATGGCTGATTTGCGCAGAATATTGACCGGAAAGGCTACGGTAATTTCTTCCCAGCCATCCTGGGCAAAGTACTCGGCCATTTTTAAAGAAGAGACGGTAATGGAGGTAACGCCTTCTTCTCTGAACCACTCGCCTATGGTGAGCGACTGGTGGGTTTTGAAATGGGGTTGTAAATCTACCTGATGCTGACGGGCCACATCTATCATACGGGAGATGTTGTCCCGGCATTTCTTCTCGTCAAGTAATAATGTAGGTTGTGTAAGCTTCATTCGTGTATCTTCTAACTATTTTAAAGGGTGAAGATACATAAATTTATAAAAGCCTGAGAGTTTCCGGCAAAAAAGCGAATCCTGCCAGCTTCTGATTTGTTAGAGCCTGTTAGACACCCAATTTTTAAATAAAGAAAATGGACTACGCAAATGACCCCGAACTTAGTGGTAAGTATCTGGGTAGCATTACCCAGGACTTTGTGGTGGTGGCCGATACGCTGAAGGAGGCTGCTTACCAGGTAAAGAAGCGCGGCTTTTCCGATTATCCTGTTTTCCCGGTTTCAAAAGTGGAGATACCGATCGGGCAAAAACTGATTGGTCGGGGAGAAATGGCTACCAACTGGCATTATTATATTACTTATCTTGATGAATTCGTACAACGAAAACTGGTGAGTGATGAGGACAATTTTAAAAAGGCTTACAAAGATCCCGATGAGTTCTGCTGCCTCTTTGTGGTAGATGAGGACTTTACCAGGTTTGTTTTTGTGCCTTATCCTGAGGAGTAAATGAAGAAAGGGTGTCACTCAGCATCTGATCCGTCGCCTCGTTCAGGACACCCTTACTTAATTTTTTATAGGACTCAGGTTTTATGAGCCTGATGATAAGTTGCTAAATTATAAATATAAATATGATTCCATTTGTTTTATAATCATCTTATTTTTTGAGAACTCACTACTAACCGCCTATCATTTCCCCTCCGTTGACATGGATCACCTGCCCGGTCATGTAACTGGCATCCTCTGAAGCAAGAAAGACATAGGCCGGTGCGGCCTCCGAGGGCTGACCCGGACGCTTCATGGGCACCTGCTTGCCAAATTTTTCAACGTCATCAAAAGTAGAAGGAATCAGCGGAGTCCAGATAGGGCCGGGAGCTACGGCATTGACCCTGATATTTTGTTCGGCCAGGTTCTGGCTCAGTGAGCGGGTAAAGGATATGATGGCACCCTTGGTAGAGGCATAGTCCAGCAGGTGGGTGCTGCCCCGGTAGGCGGTTACACTGCTGGAGTTGACGATAGTGCAGCCCTCTTTCATATGTGGCAGGGCAGCTTTGCACATCTGTATCATCGCGTAGATATTGGTTTCAAAAGTGGCTCGCATCATCTCCAGATCCATTTCCTCAATGTCGTCGTGAGGATGCTGCTCGCCCGCATTGTTGATGAGTATATCTATGCTGCCAAACGTATCAAGCGTTTCCTGCACACAAGCCTGGCAGTTGCTCCAGTCGCGGATATTTTTCCTGATCAGCAGACATTGCTGTCCTTCCTTCTCAACCAGTTCTTTGGTTTTTTCTGCATCCTGGTCCTCTTCGCGGTAGATGATGGCTACGTCGGCCCCTTCTCGCGCAAAATGTACGGCTACGGCACGGCCTATACCGGAGTCGCCGCCCGTAATCAGGGCTTTTTTGCCTTTTAGTTTCTCGCTGCCTTTGTAGCTATTGCGGATGATGACCGGCTCAGGATGCATGCGGTTTTCCTTGCCAGGGGGCTTCTGTTGCTGTTGCGGGACTTTTTCAGGGTAGTTTGCCATAATTATTCAGTTTAAAAAATGTGTTTGTCCAGCTATAAGAACAACTCAATGGAGTTTAGTTTTATAGATGCCTCCTTTTAAAGTATATTTTCTTAATTGATACAGCAAATTTGTATCAAAATTTGTCTTCCTGGCTACAGGAAAAATAATTCAGATCTAAAGTGAACCCAGGTCTTCATACTCTTTGAACCTCTGGTCATCATTATGTATAGAGGGATAAATGAGCAGCAGGTTGTTGTTCTGGAAATGCTTTTTTAGCTTCTCATGTACATTTTTGAGGGCACTATTGAATGAAACAGCATCTTCCCTGGCCGATACCACCGCAAAAAGATCATCATCTTTTATATCCCTGGCAAGGATCAGAAAATCTTCCAGATCAGTAAACTCTTCAAAACTAAAGTTAGACACCAGCTTGTTTTTGTCCACGTAGGTTTCAATAGCTTTATAGGTATGTTCTTCACCAAAGAGCCTGATGCCAGCACTTAATTCCGTAGCAAGAATGATGATTTTATTCAGCCATTGATGGAAGCCAGGCTCCAGCTCAGCCGCAGGTGGACATAGTAAATTGATCATCCCGGTGTTGGACAGCGGAGTGGACAGGTTGGAAAAAAAAATGGTTTTATGCGTAGAGCTAACAATATGCTTACTTGTTTCCCCAAAAATTTTGTCCCTGAAGGTGCCCTTCCTGGGCCAGCCCATCAGGATGATATCCGCCAGTACTTCGTGAGAGATCCGGATGATGCCATCAGCCGGACTCAAGTCAAGTGTCACCACGGGGTTGACGTAGGTTTCGGTAGCGGAGGCGTACCGAACATAATGTTCCATCTTCTGCTTCATTTTCAGCATGCTCGATTCTGACTTTTCATCATATTTAAGCACAGAGAGAATATGAATGGAGGTTCGGCCGGCTTTGCTCTTGATCAGGGTAGCCAGGTCAAGTAAGAGTTCCAGGTTATCAAAATTGGCTATGGGGACCAGGATATTTTCTGCGCCTGAGCTGGTGTCTTCCTGTTCTCCGGGTTTTTCCTGTTCCTGAACTATTTTTTTGGACGCATTCTCAGTTATAAAAGAGGCCGCTACAGAGGTAATCAAAATCAGGATCACAGTGCCGTTCAGGATATTCTCATCTATGATATCAGCCCTGTAACCTACTAGTATAACCGCCAGTGTGGCCGCTGCATGGGCACTGCTTAATCCAAAAATGAGGTTTCCCTGGCTTTTAGTGTATCCAAAACTCCATTGGGTAATCCTGGAAGCGATCCATTTACCCGTTAGTGCCACTACAGAAAGGCTTAGGGCAATAATGATGGCGTCAGGCCCTTTTAAAAGAATGCTTACGTCTACCAGCATGCCCACACTGATCAGAAAAAAGGGGATAAAAATCGCATTGCCCACAAATTCAAGTCTGTTCATCAGAGCGGAGGAATGCGGAATTAGCCGGTTAAGTGCCAGCCCAGACACGAAGGCACCTATGATGGGTTCCACTCCGGCCAGTTCGGCCAGGAAGGCAGAAAGAAAAACCAGAGAAAGGATCAGCACATACTGCAGCGTGTGCTCACCTTCCAGGTTTCTAAAAAACCATTTGGCTACCCTTGGCACAACCAGAAAAACCAGTGAGGCAAAGATGGTTAAAGAAATGAGCAACTCAATCCAGAATTCAGAAGTAAGCCCCCCTTCTACTGAACCGATGATCACCGCCAGCAGGATCAGTACGGCCGTGTCGGTAAGTATGGTTCCACCTACGGTGATGGCCACTGCCTGATTTTTGGAAATGCCGAATTTACTGGTGATCGGGTACGACACCAGCGTATGGGTGGCAAACATACTAGCGGTTAACAAACTGGCATTAAAATCATAACCCAGTAGGTAATAAAGCACCGGCACGCCTAGCAGTAGAGGAAAAATGAACGTAAAAAAACCGAAGCCAATACTTTTATATTTATTTTTTTTGAAGTCGAACATATCCAGCTCTATGCCGGCTATGAACATGATGTATAACAGACCGATGGTGGAAAAAAGGGTTACCGCTGAATTCTGCTCCAGTAAGTTCAAGCCATAAGGACCAATGATTACCCCTGATAATATCAAACCGATAATACCAGGTACCTTGATCTTTCTGAGCAGTATAGGTGCCAGGAGGATAATGAACAGTATAAGTGAAAAAATCAGCACCGGGTTAGTCAGGGGCAGTTCAAAAGCATGGTGCACTCTGTCAATAAAACTCATAAAATATTTATAATAAATAGCTGTAAATAAAAATAATCTTCCAAAAAAATGGGAGTTTTTTTCAAATATAGTTGAAACAGGTTTTTCGAAAACGTTTTTCTTTCCAAGTTCTTATCAATTATATGAGAATCACCCAGCTTTCCGGACTCGCCAGGCCTCTGGACTTTTCTTATAGAAGTAATCGTACGGTTGCCATTCTAAGCTTTGCCGTGCTGCTGCTGGGGCTGGCTTATCACTGGTACCTGGGTTTTGATTTTCCTGAGATGCTGTGGTGGGCCTTTCAGACTAATCTTTCTGTATTTCTGGCCTGGGCGATGGGGCGGGAGCTTGATCCCGACCACAATGCTACGGCTTTTGTGGCCATACCCTTTTCTCTGCTTAGTTTTTTATGGTATGGTAGCGCCGATTGGCTGTTGCTGCTGCTCATCCTGCTGCTGCTCAGGCTGGGCAGCCACATCTGCGGCAGCTCGGCAAAACTGCCTGATGCATTGCTCCTGCTCGGACTGAGTACCTATCTGAGCTGGCAGGGACATTACCTGACGGGTATCATGGCAGCCCTGGTGTTTTTCATAAATAGCCGCCTGCCGCCCTCACACGAAAACAGCCGCTGGTACGCCCTGTCGGCCCTGCTACTAGGCATAGCAAGTGCGGTCTTGTCTGAGAACTATATCTACACCTACCACTTTGAATGGCCCTGGCTACTGGGAGCATCCCTGGTTTCGCTGGTGTTTCTCAGCCTGGTCAGGGAATACCGTCGACCCAGATCGAGCGAAGACTACCGGGTAAAGCCGCTCAACGGACAGAGAATGCAGACAGTGCTCCTGATTATGCTGTTCGGTACTTTCCTGATGTTTTTGCTTAGGGGCAAAGAGGCTATTATTACCTTGGCTCCTTTCTGGTCAGCGGTGCTGGCTGCGGCATTAGTCAAAATTTATAGGACGCTTAGCGGCCGTTCCCTGGCTTAAAGTGTGACCAACCCTGTGCCTGCAAAGGAATAGCCTGCTGCTTTCTGCTGATAAAATTGATGCCTTTGGCAGTTTCGTGCATGTAGCCGATCACGTGGATATCCCGATGGTTTTTGATCTTTTCAAAATCCTCCTGCCTGATGGTAAACAGCAGTTCGTAATCCTCTCCGCCGTTAAGGGCGCAGGTATTAGGGTCAATTTTAAATTCAGCCGCTGTCTGGTAAGTCAGCTCGTCAATGGGCAGATTTTCTTCATAAATATTCATGCCCAGCTTTGACTGTTCACAGATATGAAAAATCTCAGAAGCCAGCCCATCTGAAATATCAATCATAGAAGTAGGTATGATGCCGAGGTCGCGCAACTCATAAACGATGTCGGTGCGGGCTTCAGGCTTGAGGAGTCTTCTGACCACATAGTCGTACTTATCCAGTTGGGGTTTCATCTGCGGGTCAGCCTGCAAGGTCACCTTTTCTCTTTCCATCACCTGCAGTCCCATATAAGCCGCACCCAGGTCGCCGCTCACGCAGACGATGTCTTTGTTTCGGGCCCCGCTACGTACAGCCATCTTATCTTTTTCTACCTCACCTATTGCCGTGACAGATATAACCAGTCCTGAGCGGGAAGCGGTGGTGTCGCCTCCGATCAAATCTACGCCAAAGTTTTCGCAGGCCAGTTGTATGCCCTGGTAGAGCACATCTATCGCTTCTACCGAAAAGCGGTTGCTCAGGGCAATGCTCACGGTAATCTGTTGGGGAATGCCGTTCATGGCAGCAATATCGGATACATTGACCGCTACGGCTTTGTATCCCAGGTGCTGTAGGGGGGTGTAACTCAGGTCAAAATGTATCCCCTCCGTAAGCAGGTCGGTACTGATGAGCTGGTACTTTTCGCCAGTGTCTATAGCTGCCGCATCATCCCCTATTCCCAGCACGCTGCTGGAGTTTCTGTGCTGTACATTGGTTTTGATCCTGCTGATAAGGCCAAATTCTCCTATCTGGCTAATCTCCGTTCTCTTGGGCGTCTCTTCGGCCATATTTTGTATTCTTTATTTATGTTAGTTTGCCACTCCATTGTATTTGCTTATTCTCAGAGTGAATTGGGCTATTGCAGAAGCGGTAAAATGCTGCCTATTCTTTTCTTTCCTGGCACAACTCTATAAGTACGCCATTGGTTGATTTTGGATGCAGAAAGCAGATGAGTTTGTTGTCTGCTCCTGCTTTAGGTGTCTCGCTGACAAAGGTGAAACCCTCTGCCTTGAGTCGCTTTATTTCTTCATGAATATTATCTACTTCAAAAGCCAGGTGGTGGATCCCTTCCCCTCTCTTGCTGATAAATTTATCAATGGCAGTATCAGCAGCCATAGATTTCAGCAGCTCAAGTTTGGTATTGCTGATACCAAAAAAGATGGTTTGCACCCCTTCAGAGGCTACCTCTTCAGTTTTGTAGGCCGCCTTGCCCAGCAGGCGTTCAAACAACTCTGATGCCTTTTTTTTGTCACTTACAGCGATACCAATATGCTCTAATCTCATCATAAGGGCTTGAAACTTTTTTTAAAAATCTGAGGTTGAATTTATTAATTGGAATTTTTATAAATTAAATTAGCAATTCAAAGGTTAGAAATTTTGCCCGTCATGACCTGCAATTTTTACCTTAACATATACTGAAGGTTTGTTCTAACGTTTAGTTTGTACTTGAAAAAGCTTCGCAATATACGCAGGTAAGTTTGCCTGTAAAGTTTTCAAATAAAAACGGTCAAATAAAATTTATTTTACGATGATAAAAGTCACCGATAAAGCGAAAGACAAGATCCATGCTTTGAGAGCTGAGGAAGGATACACCGAAAATCATAACATACGGGTATCTGTCAAGGGCGGCGGTTGTTCAGGGCTGATGTATGACCTGAATTTTGACAGCAGCACACAGGATGGAGACCAGGTATTTGAGGATAAAGGCATTAAAATTATGGTAGATAAAAAGAGTTTGCTTTATCTGCTGGGTACGGTGCTGGATTTTTCTGATGGGCTCAATGGCAAAGGCTTCACCTTTGTCAATCCAAATGCCTCCCGTACCTGCGGTTGCGGTGAGAGTTTTGCTGTCTGACCATCCCCACCTATAGTCTTCAAAGCCAGAATCAATTGTGATTTTGGCTTTTTTTTTAGCCTGGGCTGCCATGGCGGGTCTTTATTTAAGTGGAGTCTGATGAGGTAAGTTAAAGAAGTGGCTATCAAAACAATTAAATGATGCGCCAATGCCTACGAATAACATTGAGTTGCTCAAGCAACTGCTCAACCAGTCAAACGACGCTTTTCAGATATTGGATGTATCCGGAAAGATCGTATATGCCAATGACAAGGCCTGCCAGAACATCGGACTCAGCAAAGAGGAAATACTTCAAAAGGATATCAGGGAAATTGAAGTGATTTTCAGAGAAGAGGGTAGTTGGGAAGCCCACGTGGAAGAGCTGAGAAGATGTGATAGTATGTTCATAGAAGGTGCTCATATTCGTAGAGATGGCAGTTCTTTTCCGGTAGAGACCAGTGTAAAACTGGTAGAAATAAGCGGTAAGTCTTATGTCGTGGCCATGATCAGGGATATCAGCGAGCGTAAGAAACAGCAGCATTTTGTAAACCAGGTCATTGATACCGATCCTAACGTAATTTTTGTGAAAGACTGGGAAGGCAATTTCCTTCTCGTCAACCAGGCACTTGCTGATCTGTACGGCATAAGCAAAGAAGAACTGATCAACCGAAACAATTCCCATGTACATACCAATACGGAAGAGACAGATGAATACCAGCGGATAGACCGACAGGTGATCAGCACGCGTACTGAAATTACACTTGAAGAGCCCTTTACGACAAAAGATGGTATTACAAAATGGTATCAAACCACTAAAAAGCCATTTATCAATGAAAAAGGAGAATGCTGTGTATTGGCTGTATGTGTGGATATTACTCAGAGAAAAAAAGATGCGGAGGAGCTGATTCGCGCCAAAAAAGCCAAGGAGCAGTTCCTGGCCAACATGAGTCATGAGATACGTACGCCCGTCAATGGTATCAGCGGTATGCTCAACCTGCTAAGCGAAACTCCTTTGAATGAGGAGCAGCGTAAGTATGTGGAGGCAATCCAGGGGGCAAGTAAGAACCTGCGGGTGATTGTTGATGACATACTGGATCTCTCGGCCATTGAGTCTGGTAAACTTCGTTTTGAGAAGATAGGCTTTAAGCCAGATTATCAAATAAGTGCGGTGATCAGTTCTTTTGCCATGACAGCCAGTCAGAAAGGTATACAGATCAGGCAGCGGCTTGATCCTGCTACGCAGCAGGTATTTCTGGGTGACCCGGTGCGGCTCAACCAGATACTGATCAACCTGATCAGCAATGCACTCAAGTTTACCTACCGGGGAGAGATCATGGTCTCAACCCGCCTGCTGCGGGAGGAGAATGAGCTCTGTTATATTGAGTTTGGCGTAAAAGATGACGGTATCGGCATCCCAACTGAAAAGCTGGAAGAGGTTTTTGAGAGCTTCCGCCAGGCTGATACCAGTGTGAGCCGGCGTTTTGGTGGTACAGGACTGGGACTTACCATCTGCAAGCAGCTTTGTGAAATGCAGGGCGGCGGCATATCTGTAGAAAGCGAACCTGGCAAAGGTTCTGTTTTTCGTTTCGTTATCCCTTACCAGAAGGGCACGCATGAAGATTTGCTCAGGCAAAAAACGGGTCTTCAGCAGGCAGATAAACAGGAGAGCGCATCACCCCTGTCGGGACTGCGGGTGCTGCTGGTTGAAGATAATGACATCAACCGCATTTATGCCCGTAGCATCCTTGCCAAAAAGGGCTGCCAGGTAGACATAGCCGAAAACGGCCTCATCGCCTTAGAAAAAATCCGCAGGAAAGCTTATGATGTGGTGCTGATGGACGTACAGATGCCGGTGATGGATGGCTTTGAAGCTACCAAAACTATTCGCACCCAGTTAAATCCTCCCAAATCTGAGGTGATAATCGTTGCGCTTACCGCCAATGCCATCAAGGGTGATCAGGAAAAATGCCTGGAGGCGGGCATGAATGATTATCTCTCTAAACCTTTTGAGCCGGAAGAGCTCTATAATATGTTGCTCAAGTTTGTTGAAAAGCCAAGCCAGGTGGTACAAAACCTACAAAATATGCACCATGACTTAGAAACGCCTCATCAGCAGGAAAAGGTAGATCTTAATTACCTGGTATCCATTTGTGATGGCGATACGGCTTTTATGTCGGAGATCATCGCGAGTTTTATCAGAGATATGCCGAGCTGTATGGAGCAGATGAGAGATTGCCTACAGGCACGTGACCTGGATGCTTTGGGCAAAGTAGCACATAAAATTAAATCCTCTGTGCAATTTGTAGGGCTCAAAGCCACTTATGAGCAGGTGGTGGAAATTGAGTCAGTTTGCAAAAAGAAAACCGGTGAGGATCAACTGACCTCACTGGTAGAGCGTGTAACCCGTAGCGTAAACGAAAGTATCCCTGTTCTGCATAAGCATTTGCGAGAGAACTTTTCGCAGCTTTACTAAAAAGCTGAAAAATAAAAAAGCAGCTAAGCGTAAACTTAGCTGCTGTTGCTGTAGGGGAAGGAGTCGAACCTCCACGGAGTAGTTAGGCACGAAGCTTTGTTCTATTGTCTCCACCCTCGAGACGGGAGGGCATGTCTGCCAATTTCAACACCCTACAATATGTTATTTTTAATGATGCTCTTATTTTGATACATCAAACATAATGAAATGATTCATTAAATAAAATTTTTTTATCAAAAAAGTTTATTTGTTGTGATATTGATTTTCGGTACATCAAACTTTTTGTAAGCTAGTCGCCAGCAGAGCGGGCAGGTTTGAGCCAATTTTTTCAATAAATCGCTATGAATGCCGTAGATAAGCTGTTTTAGTACCAGCATTTACTTGATAAAAGGAAAAAAGTAGTAAATTGAAGTGAATGCCTGAGTAAAATTAGACACTATAAAACATGCGTCCGCCGCTTTTCTTAAACTATACGACCGCCTTTTTATTAAGCCTTTTTCTTCTGTCTTGCAACAATCAGCGTAGTACAGATACACTTTTTGTAGCTGTCTCTCCCGAACATAGTGGGGTCAGCTTTGTCAATCAGATAGATGAAAATGATACGCTCAATGTCATTGATTACACTTACATCTACAATGGCGGAGGCTTAGGGGTCGGAGATGTAAACAATGATGGTCTCAAGGACCTTTTTTTTGCCGGTAACCTGGTGGAAAACCGCCTTTACCTCAATAAAGGCGACTTGCAGTTTGAAGATATCAGCCAGTCATCGGGCATTGATAGTACAAACCGCTGGTGCACCGGGGTATCCATGATTGACATCAACCAGGATGGGCTGCTGGATATTTATGTAAGTGTAGCCAACAAATTCAACAGAGAGGCCAGCCGTAACCTGCTTTACATCAACCAGGGCAACGATGATGATGGAAAACCCTCTTTTATTGAAATGGCGGCGGCTTATGGGCTGGATGATGATGGCTACTCCACGCATGCTGCTTTTTTTGATTATGACCGAGACGGTGACCTGGATATGTACCTGCTGACCAACGGCATAGAACAATTTAACCATAACAACGTCCGTCCTAAAAAAATCAGTGGTGAAGGCATAAGTACTGATAAGCTTTACCGCAATGATGGCGTCGGTTCTAATGGGCATCCTCAGTTTACCGATGTGAGCCGATCTGCCAATATTCTCAAAGAAGGTTATGGCCTGGGCATTGCCATCAGCGACTTCAATCAGGATGGCTGGCCTGATGTATATGCTGCCAACGATTTTATCACCAACGACCTGATGTGGATCAATAATGGCGACGGTACCTTTACCGACAAAGCGCCGGATTACATCAAACATCAGTCTTATAATGGTATGGGTACCGATGTGGCTGACTTTAATAATGACGGCCTGGTAGATATCGTAGTACTGGATATGCTGCCGGAAGACAACCAGCGGCAAAAAACCACGTTGGGCAAGATGAATTATGAAAAATTTCAGCTGATGCTGGAATACGATTACACGCCTCAATACGTGCGCAACACCCTGCAACTCAATAACGGTCTCACTCCTGAAGGAGAATTGTCATTTAGCGAAGTAGGGCAGTTGGCGGGTATCTATAAAACTGACTGGAGTTGGAGCTCTCTCTTTGCCGATTATGACAATGACGGCCAGCGTGATCTGCTCATCACCAACGGATACTTACGGGATGTGACTGACCTGGACTATATCAACTACCAGTCAGCAGGTTCGCAGTTTGGCTCGGTAGAGAACTCCGATGCCAAGACCAAGAAATTTGCTGACGAACTGCCTTCTGTAAAAATCCATAATTACATGTATCGTAACCAGGGCGACCTGACTTTTGAAGATGTGTCGGCGAAGTGGGGCATCTCCGATCCCTCATTTTCCAATGGAACTGTCTTCGCCGACCTGGATAATGACGGCGACCTGGACCTGGTAATGAATAATATCAATGACCCGGCTTTTATTTATGAGAATAAGGCCGAAAAGCTAGGGCAGCACTACCTGAAATTCAGGCTCAAAGGAGCAGAAAAGAACCGCGCAGGCCTGGGTGCCTCTCTCAGCATCTGGTACGAAGGAAAGCAGCAATACCACTACCACAATCCTTACCGTGGCTACAAGGCTACGCAGGATGAAGATATTCATTTTGGCCTGGGAAGTGCTGCCAGTATAGACTCACTGCTGATCGTATGGCCCGATGGCAAGCGCCAGCGTCTGGGCCGCACTGCTGCTGATCAGTTGCTTGAGTTATCCTATTCCGAAGCCCGGGATATGCCTAAAACCTCGCCACAAACTCAGGAGCCATTGCTGCTCTCTTCCCCCTTCCCCGACTATCTTCATCAGGACAATGAATTCGTAGACTTCCGCTTTCAGCCTCTGATGCCCCGCATGTACTCTATGGATGGGCCTGGCCTGGCGGTAGCAGACATCAACGGTGATCAGCGGGATGATTTTATGGTAGGAGGAGCCAAAGGTTTTGAAAGCAGCATATTTATTCAACAGGCTGACGGCCAGTTTAGCCAGCAAACCCTCTCTGAAGGTAAGCAGAGTGAAGATGCCGCTATGCTCTTTTTTGATGCGGATGGAGATGGAGACCAGGATCTTTATGTAGGTAGTGGAGGTAATGAATTCTACGAAGGACATGAGGCTTATCTGGATCGCCTCTATATCAACGACGGCGCTGGTAATTTCAGCCTCAGGGCAGAGGCTATTCCTGAGATCAAAGGGTCTACCTCCTGCGTAGTGGCGGCTGATTATGATGCTGATGGGGACCTTGACCTTTTTGTGGGAGGCAGGCTGCGGCCGCACAACTATCCTATGCCGCCCCGCTCTTACCTGTTGCGCAATGACGGAGGGCGTTTTACAGATGTGACCGCCGAATTGGCGCCCGGCCTGGAAAATATCGGGCTGGTGACTTCTGCTCTTTGGTCTGACTACAATGGAGACGGTCGTCCTGACCTGGTAATAGCCGGAGAATGGATGCCCATCACTTTTTTCAGAAATGAGGGAGACTCATTCTCGGATGTCACCGCTGAGAGTGGCCTGTCGGCTGAGAGTGGCTGGTGGAACAGCCTGATTGCCGCTGATTTTGACAAAGATGGTGACATGGATTATGTAGCCGGTAACCTGGGGCTCAATTCTAAGTTTCATGCGTCGGCACAGGAGCCGGTTAGTCTTTATGCCAAAGATTTTGATAATAACCAGACCGTTGATCCTATCATCTCTTACTATGTCATGGGTGAGGAGTTTCCCCTGGCTACCCGGGATGACCTGATAGGACAGCTCGTAGAAATGCGCCGTCGTTTTCCCCGCTATCTGATGTACGGGCAGGCTAGCTTTTCAGATATTTTCAGCGAGAAAGACCTGGAAGGTGCCTATGTGCTCAAAGCCAGGAACATGGCCAGCAGTTATATTGAGAACCTGGGCAACGGAAAATTCAGCATGCAGGCGCTGCCCCAGAAAGCGCAATTTGCTCCCGCCTTCGGTATGCTGGCCGAGGATGTCAATCAGGATGGCCACCTGGACCTGATGATGGTTGGTAATTCTTATGCTTCGGAAGCCCATCAGGGTAGGTATGATGCCGGTATAGGTAACCTGCTGCTGGGCAATGGTCAGGGAGGCTTTGTCGCAGCTCCTGTGCAGCAGAGTGGTTTTTTTGTAAATACAGATGCCAAGGCGCTGGTCAGGTTTTTTGATGAAGAACAGCAGCCTCATTACCTGGTATCTTCTAATGCCGACAGCCTGAAGCTCTTTTCATATTCCCAGCCGATGTCCGAACGTATGCTGATCCTTTCTCTAAAGAATGATGATTTTTATGCCAGGATAGAGCTTAGAAGTGGTGAAAGTTACCGGGAGGAATTCTACTACGGAAATGCACATTTTGCCCAGTCGGCCCGAAAGCTGTGTGTCAGCAAAGCAGACCTGAGTAAGGTCAGCATTGTCAATTTCAGGGGAGAAAGCAGACAGGTTTACCCTGAAGCTTTCGGCCTGACACAGAAGTAGCAACAGAAATTCCATTGGGCTTATCTGATGATTATTGGCAACAGTAGTTCATAAGCGCTTCATTATCAATTATATACATTGCGTCAGGCCAGGTCGTGCCTTTCCCGCATTTTACTTATCTTGCAGTCATGCATCCTGTAGAGCGCGTACTCCAAGTAAAAAACCTGCTCACCTATAACTTCATCTTCTGGTGCCTGATGGCTTTGCTCTCAGGGCTGCAGCGCTACTCCTATGCTTTTAGCTTTGGGTATGCATTTCAATGGGAGAGCTTGATCAGGCATCCGCTGGCAACCCATCTGACTTACTGGACGCTCAGCTACGCGCTGGTAGATGCTTTTCTTATGAGCCGGAGATGGAGAGCCAGGCGCTTCATCCTCTTGCATCTGCCTCTCAGCCTAGGTTTTGGGCTGGCTCATAAGCTGATGTCTTATGTAAGTGGTCTCCTGTTGGAGCGCCTTTTCCTGCCTATGGAAACGCTCAACTGGCGTGAGCTCATTTTGCTATGGCAGGTCAGCTGGTTTGACCTTATCATTCCTGTGGTGGTATACTGGATGTTACTTTTATTTTTGCTGGGCATGGACTACTGGCAGCGTGTACGTGAACAAGCCACTCAGACCGTCAGCCTGCGCCATCAGCTTAGTGAAGTGCAGCTACAAAGTATGCGGATGCAGCTTCAGCCTCACTTTCTGTTCAATGCCCTCAATACCATCACCATGATGGTAAGGCGCAGGGATGACAAACGAGCTGTACAAATGATCACAGGGCTGAGCGAAATGCTGCGCAACAGCCTGAGCCGAAAGAAAGAACAGTTTATCAGCCTGGAGGAAGAGTTGAAACTGATAGGCCATTACCTGGAGTTGGAGCAGGGGCGCTTCCAGGATAGACTTAGGCTGGAAATGGAGATACAGGAAGCATCGCTCTCGGTACAGGTGCCAAACCTTATTTTACAACCTATTGTAGAAAATGCCTTCAAGCACGGTATCGCCCATTGCATAAAACCGGCACGTTTGCGGATTGCGGCTTATATCCAACAGGATCAGCTGATGCTGGAAGTGTACAACAGCACCGAAGTAGCTCCCCATGAGTGGATACTTGCCAAGAGCAAAGGTATAGGTTTGAGAAATACCATTGAGAGGCTCAGGCAACTGTACCAGGGTAAAGCCAGGATGCAATTCAATGCTATGGAAGACGGCGTGCTGGTGAGAATGAGTCTGCCAATCGGCGAAAAGGCGCTGCGTAGCCCAGGTATGCTGGTTGATGACAGAGAAAGTTTCTCTGGCAGTAAAGCGTAAGTTTTGCAAATATGATCAGATGGAAAAAATAAGCTGTATAGTCGTAGATGACGAGCCTGAAGCAAGGGAAGGCGTGGCCCGGCTGGCAAATGCCGATAATGAGGTGAATGTGACAGGCATTTGTGCCAATGGCCTGGAAGCCCTGCAGTTGATTCATGAGCAGCCACCTGCACTACTACTGCTTGATATTCAGATGCCGCGTATCAATGGCTTCGAGCTGCTCAACAGTTTGCCGGAGGGGCAGCGGCCCGAGGTGATCTTTATTACTGCTTACGATGAATATACGCTGAAGGCCTTTGAGGTACATGCGGTGGATTATCTGCTCAAGCCCTTTACAGATGAGCGATTTTACCGGGCGCTGCAATTTGCCAAAGACCGCATCCGACAGCGTGTACTGCAAAAGCAGCAGCAGGGATTGAATGAACTACTAATACAGCAGCGGGAGCAGGCAGAAAGGGCCAGGGAAGGATGCGTAGTGCCTTCTGAAGCTAATGCTAAGCGGCTTGCCATCAAAACGGAAGGCAGGGTGCACATGCTGCCTTACGAAGATATCGTCTGGATTGAGGCTTATGATTACTATGTGAAAATTCATACTGAAGAGCGCTTTTTCCTGCTCAGGGAAAGTATGAAGAACATGGAGAAAAGCCTGCCCGAGCAGCAGTTTGTACGTGTGCATAAATCAAGTATCATCAACCTGCAAAAGGTGAAAAACCTGGGTAGAAACGAGCAGGGGGAATATGAACTGGAGCTTATACCCGGTCAACTGCTCAAAGTAAGCCGCAATTACCGGGATCGCATCCGTAAGAAACTGGGTGCCTGAGCATACTGCGCTGATTTTTTGTAATATTGAAGCTGCCAGATATTTTTCAAACTGAAGATAACATCAATGAAAGTCATGATTGCTTTTCTCTACCTCCTGATCTTTGCCTGTAGCCCTTCCAGCCAGGGAGAACTTCCTCCCGCAGAGGATAGCAGTGAGCAGCTAAGCACTGCACCTGTCAACCAGCCTGCAGAAGAGGCAGAACCCCCTATGGAATTATCTGAAGAGGCTCTTTTAGGCAAGATTAAGCCATCTCAGGATACTGGCTTTGCCCGTATTGCCTCCCGTTTTACCGACAAAGAAGATATTTACCTCAGAAACCAGACTTATGAGGCCTTTGTGCGTATGGCTAAGGCTGCTACCCAGGAGGGAATCAACCTAAGGATCATCTCGGCCACCCGTAATTTTGCCGCACAGAAAAGTATCTGGGAGGCCAAATGGAACGGACAGCGCAAAGTGAGTGGTATGGACCTGAGCCAGGCCATGCCTGACCCTGAAGAACGCGCGCTAAAGATACTGGAATATAGTTCTATGCCCGGTACCTCACGCCACCACTGGGGCACCGATCTTGACCTGAATGCGCTCAACAATGAATATTTTGCCTCTGGTGAAGGCAAAAAAATCTATGACTGGCTGCAGGCGCATGCCCATGAGTATGGCTTCTGCCAGGTGTATACCGAGCATGGGCCTGATCGTCCTTACGGTTATAATGAAGAAAAATGGCACTGGAGTTATATGCCGTTGGCCAGCCAGTTCCTGGATCAGTACAATGAAAAAATCTCCTATGAAAACCTGGGAGGCTTTGAAGGCGCAGCTGTGGCTGAAGATATTGAAGCTATCCGTAAATATGTCAACGGCATTGCTCCGCGCTGCCGAAACTGGAATGAGTAAGAAGGCTTCCTCTACCTATTAAACTTGAAATAGCCCGGAAGCCTGGATGAAAATTTCCAGGCTTTATTTTTTTAATGATTCAAGCAAATGGTTTACTGCATCATCACCCAGTACGGCATACGCTGCACGAGGATGATGAGGGGTAAAAGCCCTGAGGCTGTCGTAGGGCAGCAGCCTAACGAAGGATTCATCTATAACACCTGAAGTGTTTTGTAGGGCTGAATAATCCAGTTCCAGGTGCCTGGCCATAAACTGGTACATGGCTTTACGTTTACTCAAGCCATAATCATGGCCTTCCTTCGGCAGGTGTAGATGCTCCAACTGCGCTTCTTTTTCGTAGAAACCATAGATCCTCCTGATGTAGGGATATTCCACGTCAGAAGTATTGGCAGTCCAGTCGGCACCGTCAGAAACGAGTAGCATAGGACGAGGTGCTGCCAGTGCAGCTATCTCCACATTATTGGTCTGGTGATCCGGGCTGGCATGGATGGGCAGGCCGCTTTCGCAGACACAGCCCCCGAAAAAGTGGGCTGAAACCATGACCACTGGTACTGAAACGCTGACCCTCTCGTCCAAAGCAGCCAGAAGAAAGGTTTGAGTGCCTCCCCCGGAGGCCCCGGTGACACCAATACGCTGTTCGTCTACCTCGGGCAGCGACACCAGGAAATCCAGGGCACGCAGGCTGTTGATCGTCTGCAGCAGGAGGGCCCGCGGATGTTTATGGCTCGTCTGATCCGCTTCTCCGTAGCCGATCATGTCGAAGGCCAGCACGATAGCTCCCATTCGGGCCAGGGCAGCACAACGTTTCTGCATGTCTTCCCGCGTACGCGCACTCTGCTTTTCTTCCTGAAAATGACCGTGGGGAGATAGAATGGCGGGATAGCTGTCATTTTCTGCTATGGGCCTGTAGAGGTTCCCACTGACAAAAAAGCCAGGCAGGCTTTCAAAAGCCACATTTTCTACCGTATAACCATCAAGCGTTTTTTTGCTATGTATAATAGGTCGCAGTGGCGTCCTCTCAAAGTCAGGAGCAATCCCCAGGCCCTGCCAGATGCCATTTCGTATCCTGTCGGCTCTTGCTTCCCAGCTTTGCCGCTCATCAAAAGTGCTGCCACAGGCCTGTAAAGCGGCAGCACCTTCTGCTTCGGTAAAGTAAGCTCCCTGACGCAAAAGAGACCTCTCAGCCTGTTGTGCATACAGGTGCAGGCTCAGCAGGCTCAATGCGAGCCAGGTACAGACGACAAATTTTTTCATTTCACCTTCGTCCAAACCTCGTGCAGGGGATCGCCTTTACTGCTTTTGCCCTTGTGGTACCAGTCGTCGCCTTTACG
Source organism: Cyclobacteriaceae bacterium (assembly GCA_046541235.1). Lineage (GTDB taxonomy): Bacteria > Bacteroidota > Bacteroidia > Cytophagales > Cyclobacteriaceae > Catalinimonas. The sequence continues at coordinate 20,206 of JBKHDR010000013.1, forward strand.
ATTGAAGTCAAAGCTCAGGGAGTTGCCTACCCGACTGTCATCGCGCGAAAAGAAGCCAATGCGCTCGGTGTATTTTCCTTCTTCGGCTGAATAAGTGCCTCCACCGGTGCCCATAAACTGCTTGGTCTCGTAGTTGAAAGCCGCCCATTGGAAGCGGCCACCTCCTATGATTTTGATGGTTTGTCTGGGGCCGGGTTCGCGTCTTTCTCCTTCCACGCCATTTTCATCTACCCGGGTAGCAAAGCGCCAGGCGCCGCTCAGGGGTGTTTCTTTAGCCTTTAGCCTTTCATATTCATGGTCAACGGCTGTGCCCTGTACATTTCCGCTGAGTGACATGTTATTTTTCTTAAGATCCATTTTGAATGTCATCGGGACCCTGACAATAGCACTTTCATCGGTGAAAAAGTCAAAGTTAAGTTCTACCTGTTCATCATCTACGCGATAATGGCCACCACCAGCGCTGATAAAGCGGCCATCTTTGTAGTGATTGCCAAACATAAAATAGTTATCGCTGAAGATGACTGTCATTTCCCGGTCGTTGACGGCCATGCCGTTATCTTTTTTAAGCAGCCAGGCACCCTGCAGGGAAGTCTGGGCTACGGCCATGCTTGTAAGAAGGCAAAGCAGGCCAAGGGTGAACATTATTTTCTTCATAAGTATAGGTTTAGGATGTTTTCAATCTGAGTCCAATTTAAAAAAAAGGACAAGATTTGAAATGAAGAACGCTACTCAATTGATAATAAGGTGTTTTTAATGGACGAACGGCTACCTTCAGGTAAAGGAAGTCACGTTAGCAGCCATTCTTTAATTCACTACTTACTCTATACTAAAGACAAAAGATTGCAGTGGCTCCAGCCTGAGGCTGATGCCGTTACCGCTCTCGCTTACTACCACTTCTCCGGCATCCATTTCCAGCTGTAGATCTGTCATAAGAATGTCTCTCAGGGTATAGGTATTATCCTCAGATAAGCCCATGGCCTGAATGGCGGTACGCGGTATTTTGAGATTGAACTGCTGCGAATTATTAGCGTCAAAATTAGTGACTACCAGCAACTGCTGCTGATCCGTAAAGCGCAGAAAACTATAGACCATGTCGTTGTAGCCCTGGGTATAGCTGCGGTTATGAGGTTGCAAATCATAGAAATAACCCTCGGCGATGGCGGGTTGCTGGCAAAGGTTGAGTACCTCACTGTAGAAGCTACGCAGGGCCTGTTGCTCCTCGCTGAGTTGTCCGCCATCATAAGCCAGGTTGTTGACCCACTTCTGATGCTCAGGTACACCCCAGTAATCAAAAATAGTGGTGCGTCCGTCTTCTCCGCTGAAGCCTTCCTCTCCTAAACCGGGCTCGCCTACCTCCTGGCCAAAATAGACCATGATCGGGCCGGTATGGAGAAGGGCACTAATTACGAGGGCAGGCTTGGCCTTTTCGGCAGCACCGGCAAAAAAGCGGGAGGCGATGCGCTGCTCGTCGTGGTTTTCCAGGAAGCGCAGCATGTTCTTATTCTTACCACGGAGGTACTGCCAGATATCAGTAACATGGCGCAGGTCGGCGCTTTCTTCCATGACGGCCCTGAGGGTATCGTAGAGCTGCACTTTATCGTAGAGGAAGTCAAAACGGCCGGTGTCAATGTAATTGCGGTATTGCTGTGGATTATAGATTTCTGCAATGAAGACGATCTCAGGGTACTGCTCCTTTACCTGGGGAATGACCCAGTTCCAGAATTCTACGGGTACCATCTCGGCCATGTCGCAGCGGAAGCCATCCACATTTTTGCCTGCCCAGTAGAGCAGTATGTCACGCATCTTGTTCCAGGTGTCGGGAATGGGGTCAAAGTAGGTCTGCCGCTTGTTGAGGTAATCCACACCATAGTTGAGCTTCACTGTCTCAAACCAGTCGTTGACAGTAGGCGTGGCGGTAAACTGGTCGTTGCCGGTAGCTTTGGCCGGCACTTCCTCAAATTTACCATCTTTGGTAGGAAAGCTATGCTCACCCAGCGGCTGATAATCGGCAGGTACCTGGAAAGCCTGCCCGGGGATGTAGTAAAAATTATTGTTGGGCGCAAAAGCCACAGTAGTATCGTCAGTGGCACCAAAGTCTTCCACACCTTCAGGTTTGGCATCAGACACATAGCGGCGGGCTACGTGGTTGGGCACAAAATCTATGAAGAGTTTCAGACCTGCCTCATGGGTGCGGCTTACCAGGGCTTCAAATTCCTGCATCCTGTCAGGAACATTTTCGGCCAGGTCAGGATTGACATCATAGTAATCTTTGATGGCATAAGGCGAGCCGGCCCGGCCCTTCACTACATCCGCATCGTCTATCACGATTCCAAACTCACGGTAGTCGTGCAATACGGCATGCTCAATCACCCCGGTGTACCATATGTGGGTGATGCCCATCTCTTTGAGGCTCTGCAGGGCAGCTGCGTTGATGTCGTTAAATTTGCCCACCCCGTTTTCTGCTATGGTTCCGTACTTTACGTTCTGCTTTTGGGTGTTACCAAAGAGGCGGGTAAAAATCTGATAGACTACCATTTTCTGGTTTACGGCAGTTTCTTCCAGCAGCAGGTTAGGGTCTTGCTGGGCAAGGGCTTCTAATTGTTCGCGGGTATTCACGGATTCGGTACTTTGTTGTTCTGTGGTACAAAAACTAAAGGTAAAACCGGCCAGCAGGACCAGGCAGAGGGTGTTTGACTTCATGAGAGGGCAAATGATTTATTCAGGGCAAACTTACGCATTCTACAGAAATATCTCATTTGATGACGCTTATTGTTATTTGTGATAAGCCATAACAAACTATTCAAAGGAGTCATGGTTAAACAAGTATGATCCATCCTGCTGCTTTTCCTGAAAGAATACAATAAAGCTTCTGAAGGTGTGGTTATTACAGTTACAGTTGATTATTTTTACAAAAACTACATCAAACTTACAGACGTATGTTGCAATGTGCCCGTATCAGGGGCGGACAGGTGTTTACATTGAGCGTGTTACTGTGCTGCCTTAGCTTAATTTCTTTTCATGATGCCAAAGCCCAGACATGGAGCTTTGCTGTAGGTCCCGGAGTAAGTAGTTACATTGGTGATGTCAGTGAGCAGAGGCTGGGTACTGCCGGGTTTGCGCTTAATGCTGAGGCCTGGTATTATCTCAACGATAACTTCCAAATCAAATCAGGCCTTACTTTTTACCGTATAGGTGCCAATGATCCTGATACCACAAGGCTGAGAAGCTTCAGGGCCAACAATTTTGAGCTGTACAGTTCTGCCATGTATTACTTCAAAAGAGGTTATTTTACCCCTTTTGCTTATGCAGGTATCGGCTTTACCACCAGCAACCCTATGGGACAGAGCCGCCTGGGTGAGTGGGACCTGCGTGAGGTACAGCCTGAGGGTGAAAATGTACCAGGCCTGGTAGGCATCATCCCGGTAGGTGTAGGTCTGGAGTATGAGATCACTCCGGTGCTCTCGCTGGTAGCTGATTTGTCCCTCCGCTTTGCCCTCTCTGATCAGCTTGACGCTACCAGCAAAGAGATTATCCAGGTAGACGAACTCAGCCCGACAGCCGTAGAGTACCACAGTTCTCTTTCCGGCTTTATTGACCGGCAGGTGAGCGAGGAGCCTAATATCAGGGGAGGGAGCACCGCAGAAAATGATATGTACGGGCTGTTTACTATCAAAGTGAAGTTTACCCCTTCAGCGTCCATCTTTGGCTGTATTGACCCCTACAGATATTCTCGTCCTGACCGTAAGCGTAAGAAAAGACGATTTGATCCTATTTAACTGGTTTCCGTGCTAAGCTGTTGCTCCAGTTCCTGAATACGGTTAAGGTAAGCCTGTTCTTTACGCCGCATTTCTTCCTGGGTGGCAGCCAGTTCTTCCATATTCTGACGCATTTCTTCTTCCTGCGCCTGCATTTCCTCCGTTTTCTGGCGAGACTCGCTCAGCAGCAGGATGGTCTGCTGGCTGACCTTCATACTTCGGAGGCTGGCGGCAATGGTTTCTCCCAGCTTTTCTACAAAGCTGATTTCATGTTCTCGGAAAACTTTGAAGGATGCCAATTCCAGGATGCCCTCTACTTCTTCATTAATCTTCAACGGCACCAGCAGTACACAATTTGGATTAGCTTCGCCCAGCCCAGAGGTGATGGCAAGGTAATCCTGCGGAATTTCGGTGAGTAAGATGGTTTCTTTTTCCAGTAGTGCCTGCCCGGCCAGTCCTTCACCGGCATGTATGCGTTTGGAGAAATGTTTCTGCCTGCCGTAGGCATAGCAGGCGATCATTTCCAGCCAGCTCTCTTCTCCTTCCTCATTTCGCACAAATAGTGCCGCCTGATTGGCCTGCAGGTAATTCACCAGGCGCGAGAGTATCTCACGCCCAAGCTGTTGTACGTCCTCATGCTCCCTGAGCAACTGCATGAAACTGGCCAGCCCCTCGGCACTCCAGTTGCGCCTGCTGTTCTCCTCCTCATTTTGCAGCAATTGCTCCCGCATACTGATGAGGGCATTGCCTAGTACATCATCCTGGCTCTGAGAGGTATATTCTGTCTGAAGCTTTCCTTCTCCCAGTTGCCTGGCAAATGCAGCTTTACTACTGTAGCCAGTGGTCATCTGGGCTATAGCCCGGGCCACATCTCCCAGTTCGTCTGTACGATCTGTAGAGGGAACAGTATCAGGCAGGATGCCGTCAGCCAGCTTTTCAATAATATCCTTCATGGAGATCACCGGCAAAGTAAAGCTTCTGGAGAGGTAATAAGCCACCAGGCTTACAAGTATGACACTAATACCAGCTATAAGCCACATCAGATAGCTGAGCCTTGTTACGGGAGCCAGAATTTCGCCCTCATCTATTTCAGCTATAATCGCATAATGCAGCCCGGCTATTGCCAGCGGAGCAAAAGAAGATAGCACGTGTTTACCCCGGTAATCTTCTATAATTCTGGTACCAGTCTGTCCTGTCAAGGCAGCCTCGGTAGCTGCTGTTTTTACTTCCAGTTCAAGAACAGTTGATTCTTCTGAAAATCGGGAGTCAGACCGCATCAGGAAATCTTTACCCACGATATACGTCTCGCCTGTCTCTCCCAGCCCGCTTCTTTCCTGGGTAATGGCATCTATTTTGTCAAGAGGCAGCTGGGTAATAAGCACACCGAGGGTCTGCTGCTGCGCGTCTCTGATGGGAGAAGCCACAAAAGAGGCTGCCTGCCCCTGGCTGGGTGCGTAATGGTCAAAATCAATCAGCGTGTTTTGCGCCAGACCTTTCTTATAAGCTTCAGCAATATTCTGGTCACGGTAAGGACCATCTACCAGGTTGGTGGCAAAATCAGGCTCATGCACTACGGTGTAGATGATATCTCCCTTGAGGTTGACCAGAAATACATCATAGAGCCCATAAGTTTCTTTGATCTTGGCCAGATAGGGGTGGTATTGTTCATTGACAGACAGATAAGCCGCTGATTCCACGCCCTGCTGGTAAACACTGTCAAATTCGGTCAGCGCAGTAATGACGGTAGGGCTTTCTGCCAGAATATCTACCAGGTTGAGCTGAAAGTCAAAAAAGTCATACAGCTGCATCTTCTTGGTTTCACGTATGGAGCTCAGCTGCTCAAAAGATCGCTGGAGGATGGCCTCTTTGGAAAAATGGTAAAATATCAAAGCAGATAGCAAAAGAGGCGTAAGGCTGATGCAGAGCCAATAGACAATAAGCTGTCTGGTGATAGATTTTTTCAACCAGTTAAATTGCATGTGGTTTTTTGACACGATGATAGAGCAAATGAAGCTCAGATACCCGCCAAACTGGAATACATCAGCACATAGGTAATAAAACTATGCTTAGAATAAAAGAAAAGCCGATATACCGGTAGTGGCAATGATAAACAGCCGATAAGCTCTTTCGGGGATTTTCCTGATGGTGAAGATGCCCACGCCTGTTCCTAAGGCAATAGCAGGAATCATGGAGGCATTCAGCATCAGCGAATCATAAGTGATGGTATGCCATATGCCGATGTGGAGAGGAAGCTTAAGCACATTGATGATCAGGAAAAACCAGGCGCCCGTGCCAATGTAGTGGTTTTTGGGCAGGTGCATAGAAAGCAGGTAGACGGCCATAATAGGGCCTGCTGCATTGCCTATCATGGTGGCAAAGCCGCCTGCCAGGCCGATAATAGCAGAAAACCACCACGCCTCGGGTACTTTGATCTTCTGTCGCCTGAGGTCCTGCCACACCATCAGGCCCAGGCAGATGAAGATGATGACTGCCATCATCGTTCTGAAGGCGGTATCAGAAACAACATCACCTACCCATACACCTACAGCAATACCCGCCAGCGTCCAGGGAAGCAGCCTGATGAGGTATTTCCATTGGGCGTGCCGGTTGTAGTACCACACCGCGAAAATATCGGCCACGACCAGCATCGGCAGCAGTATACCAGTAGATGCCCGGCCGCCAAAAATACCAGCCAGCACAGGAATAACCATGATACCTGCACCCGCTATCCCAGTTTTGGAAATGCCGATCAGCATACCGCAGATGATCAGCAGAGCCCATTGCTGGGAAGTGATATCAGTGAGTATTGAACTGAGCAAAAGGATAAGGCTTAGTAGTTTTTAAAGCTGATTTCGTTGGCCTGCCCTACCGAATTAAACCTGACATACATGGAAAGGGGCTCCTCCTCAGTGTTACTCTCGCAGGCGGGGCCAGGCTCAATGTAGTACACAAAATACTTCTGGCTACGGGCAGCCAGTTCCTGCCGGTCAGGCTTTCCCAGCGTAGCATTTATCTCTCGCTGACTCAAGCCGATAAGTGGCTTAGAGAGCTGGAACACCTGCGTCTTCATAGCTTCACGCACACCTTCACATCCGTTAGGATCATTTTGGAAAGCGGTTTCGTCAAAGTTTTCTATGTCCTGTGCGCCCTGGCAGCCTGCCAGGAGAAGCAGAGCTAGCAGGGGCAATCCTTTAAGAAGGCTGTTAATCATGGCTGCTATTTGAAACTGGTTGAACAGCTTCAAAAATAGGAAATTGTCTTATGAAAAAATATCAGTTAAGCATTTAGCTCCTGCTACTGGCTACTTTCATAGGTTGAGATGGCTTTTTCCGGCTCTGGGCGGCAAAAAGCCACAGGCTTGATACAAAAAAATATAGAACGCTGGCCGTCAGGAATACAGCATTCCAGTTGCTTTCTCTGCCAATGTAAAGCAGTACCATCACGATGCAGGCAATCCTAAGGACTTCCAGGGGGATAATTCTCTGGGGAGTCTCAAAAAGGCTGCCCAGGCTGACGAGACTGAGCAGGATCAGCCCGGTAGCAAAGATTTTTTCACTCATTGGCATACTGCCTTCGTTGAACAGAAAGAAGGCAGTACCGCCCAGTGCCAGCACAAACTGGAAGAAAATATAATAATGCAGCGCAGGAGACGACTGCACATCATACTTGCGGTAGGTAGCTTTATCCACCTCCCGAGGGGCCTGGTAGCCACCCATTTCTTCAGGCAGCCAGCCGGGTTTATTAAAAATGATCTGGAAGCGATCGCTCCAGCGGCGGGCTTTACGCACCTGTCTGGCCATCTGCACATAGGGCTGCAAGTTAGCCCATACCGGGTTCCAGGTGTTGACCGGCTGGGTGACACCATAGGTAGGCTTTTCTTCCTCTTCCTGGAAAGTGCCAAACATACGGTCCCAGATGATAAAGACACCGGCATGGTTACGATCTATGTACTTGGGATCTCTGCCATGATGTACCCGGTGGTGGGAGGGCGTATTAAAAATATATTCAAACCAGCCGAGCTTGCCGATGGTCTCGGTATGTATCCAGAACTGGTAAAGGGTTACAAAGGCTGATACGCTGACAAAAGTGAGTGTATCAAAACCCATAAAAGCCAGCGGCAGGTAAAAGATGAAGGTCCACAGCGTTTGGAAAGAGCCCTGGCGTAATGCCACCGAAAGATTATAGTCTTCGCTCTGATGATGCACCACATGCCCACCCCAGAAGAGGTTGATCTCATGGCTCATACGATGCGCCCAGTAATAGCAGAAATCGGCCAGGACAAAAAGAAGGGCAATAGTCATCCAGTTAACAGGAATCTGTAAGAGAGCAAAATATTCGTAGATAAACTGATAAGCGGCTACTACCAGCACCTTAAAAAAAAGGCCAGTCAACTGCTGGGTTACCCCACAGCTGATGTTGGTAATGGCATCATTGAGGCGATAAAGAGATTGTTTTTTAACAAACTGAATGATAAGCTCTATGCCGATCAGCAAAAAAAAGATAGGTATAGAGAGAACTATCGGGTTAATATCCATAGGTGGAAGCGTTGGTAAAACATTCTATTCCTTTGTGGTTTTATTTCAGGAAAGCTGTCCCCGGCTCTGTAAACTGATAAATTAGTAAAACAGCAAGAGAAGGAGGCAATAGTCGTACTTAAAGTAAGGATTATTTTGGAAAAAGACCATAAGTTTGCGAAGCCAAAAACTAACTAATTTAACCCCCTGGCATGTTAAAAATATTCAAGTTTCTGTGGGTGCTTACTGCGCTTCTTTATTTCGCTTCACTAGTACTAAGCTATGCCTTCCTGAGTGAAAGTGTGGCTATCTCTGCAGATGAAAGAGGTATACCTGATGAATTCATCACCAAAGAGACGTTCTTTTATACGGCACTCGCCATTTTTGTGGTGATCAACCTGCTGGGTTCAGCCTTTCTGAGGATACTGACCGGTGTACCGGCCAGTTCAGGTATGTATTTTCGGAGCGGTAATTTCAAGGAGAATATCACCAGCTGGTTTGCCGGTTTTATCGGTATTGTCAATATCTTCCTGGCGTCGGCAGCGGCTTATATTGCCCTTTATAACAACCAGGGCGACTACCAGATCAGCCAGTTCAACTGGCTGATCTATGTAGCCCCTGTTCTTATGTTTATCAGCCTGGTATGGCTGGTCATCATAATTGGCAAACGCTAGGGGCGCAGGCTGGTCTTGAAGGTAACACCTGCCCTGAACCAGCGGCCCGGCATGGGCACATAACCGGCTTCCTTATATTCAGTGTTGGTGATGTTGGTAGCTTCTGCAAAGACATTGAAACGCTCACTCTGGAAGAACACCCGGCTGTCGAGCAGCGCATAGTCCTTGAGTGTGGCCCTGTCCAGGTAGCGGAAGCGGAGGCTGTGGTAAACCTTGCCGGCAATCCTGTGCGTCAAGTCGGCGATCAGCTGGTGGTTGAGGTTATCCAGCGCATAGCGCGACTCTACACCCTCCGTTTCCTGTAACTCGGTATCCAGGTAAGTGTAGTTGAGGCCGGCCTTCCTAATCCAGGCCGACTGTTCTACAGTAAAATTATAGTTGATACCAGCTTCTATGCCCTGTATGTCCACATCGTAGAAGTTGAGGGGCTGCCAGGGCAAGGCTTCCTGTCCTTCTGCCACTTCCTCCCTTACCCAGTCAATGAGGTTGGATGCATCTCTGTTGAAATAGCTCAACTGCCCCCAGAAGTTACCGCGGAAAAATTTAAAACCTCCTTCGTAGGTGATGGCATCTTCCGGTTCCAGGTTTTCATTGCCCACGTTGCTGGGGCCGTTGTAGTACAGATCGGTATAAGTAGGGATGCGGAAAGAGCGTCCCACATTGGCAAAGGCTCTCCAGCTTTCGCTGATCTCATAGCTGGCATCAATACCAGGAAAGAAATTCCAGCCGTAGTCGGAGTACCAGTTGAGGTACAGGCCAGGCGTTACATCCAGGCGATTCCACAAACTGAACCTGTGCTCGGCAAAAATTCCCGCCAGGCTGCGGTTATGGTCACCCAGGTTATTGCTGTTGATATCCTCATAGCGGTACTCTACGCCCAGGCCGGTAAGCCCCAGCGAACTGCGGTAGGTAGAATGTAGCTCAGCACCTCCTACATGAGTCGTGTGCAGGTTATTGAAGAATGAAGGATCAGAACGGCGGAAAACATAATCATCGTGCCCTCTCCTCCAGTAAGCTCTCGGCTGAAAAGTCCACCTGCCCATTACCGCCTGGTAATCCAAGGCCACAAAGGAGGTAGTAACTTCTTCATACTCTTCAGATTCAGGCACATAGAAGCCTCCTGCACCAAAAGCCCGCTGTGTCAGGCCGCCCAGGAAGTTGAGCTTACCTTCACCCAGTTTGAGATAAGACTGGTAAAAGGCATTGGTGATCCGGTAATCTGAATTCTCACGATAACCGGCCGACTGATCATGCGACAGCGAAAGGTACTGTCCGTAGGTTTCTCCGGGCAGGGCAGCAGATACGTTACCTCCGAAGGTTTCAAAATCTCCTGCATACCCACTGAACACGGCTACCGGCTCAGAAGGTACTTTGGTGACAATATTGATCGCGCCCGAAAAGGCATTTTGCCCGTAAATCCGCGCAGCGGGGCCTTTCAGCACCTCAATTCGCTCAATATTGTCAACATCCAGCGGTAGGTTCATCAGGTGGTGGCCGGTCTGGGGGTCGCTCATCTTGATGCCGTTGATCAGCACCAGCGTCTGCTCAAAAGTACCTCCCCGGATACTCACATCTGCCTGTGCACCGGCCGGGCCTCGCTGGCGTATGTCTACCCCGGGTACATAAGCCAATGCTTCATTAAGACTTTGTACGGGCATCTGCTGCAGCTGCTCGCGAGTCACGACAAAAATACTCCTGGCAGACTCAGAAAAGGGTGTCTGCATACGGTTTTCAGTAATGGTTAGGTTTTTCAGCTCAATGCTGGTAGTGTCCTCCTGTTGGGCATAAGCTGTCGCGCTCAGCAAAAGGGCTGTTCCGATGAGCTTAATTTTTCTGCTTCTCATAGCTAATTTTATATTGGAGGGCGCAAACCTACGAAAGATGCTACCCCTGTACAATATAATTTGCATATTTGGGTAACAGTGGTGAAGGCTCCGACTTTCAGGATTTGTTAAATGATAGCTGCTCAATTCTGTACTTCAAAAGCCCGAATCTTATGAACATACTCATCGCACCTAATGCCTTTAAGAACAGCCTGGATGCAGTAAAAGCTGCTGAGGCTATCTGCCGTGGCTTGGAGGAGAGTCCCCTGGCTTGTAAGTGCCTGCTGCAGCCCATTGCAGATGGGGGAGATGGCATGCTCACCGTGATGCTCAGCCAGCAGGGGGGCGAAGTCAGAGAAACAAAAGTGGATGATCCCTTGGGAAGAAAAGTAAAGGCGAAATTTGGCTTAATCAGTAATGGTAAGACTGCTGTGATTGAAATGGCTGAGGCTTCCGGGATCAGGCTGATGAGCCAGGATGAGCTAAACCCGATGAAGGCCTCCTCCTTCGGTACCGGGCAACTGATGAAAGCCGCCCTTGATGCAGGTGCTGAGGAACTGGTGATCGGGCTGGGTGGCAGTGCCACGGTAGACCTGGGGCTGGGCATGGCGCAGGCGCTTGGAGTAAAACTGCTTGATGAACATGGTAAGGATGTAGGCAGAGGGGGCGAAAGCCTTCAGAAGATAAGGCAGATAGATATGAGCCAGGTGGATGAACGCTTACAAAATATTCGTATCATTGTCACCTGCGATGTGACCAATACGTTGCTGGAGGCTCCTTCTGTCTTCGGACCGCAAAAAGGGGCAGACGAAGAAATGGTGAGTCATCTGGAAAAACAGTTTTCCCGCTTAGATGGGCTGGTAGAGTCGCAACTTGGAAAAAGTCTGAAAGAAATGCGACATGGAGGAGCAGCCGGAGGCCTGGGAGTTGCCCTGGCTGGTTTTTTTGATGCCCAGCTGGTGGAGGGAACAGCTTATCTGCTTGCCCGTACCGGCTTTAAAGACGAACTGAAGAAGGCTGATCTGCTCATTACGGCAGAAGGTGCCCTCGACAGGCAAACTCTCTCCGGCAAGGGACCTCATTATGTGGCGGAGGAAGCCAGAAAAAACAATCTACCGGTGATCATGCTGGCAGGGAGTATTCCGGATGATTTTAAAGCAAAAGACTACAGCATGTACGATGTGGTGCTGCCCATCGGGCCTCGGCCACAGCCGCTTGAGCAGGCTATGCAGCATACGGCTGACAACCTACAGCGCACTGCTCGTCAGATCGGTGCTATGCTGCATATCAGGCAAAAAAAATGAGCAGCACTTTACAGCACTGCTCAACAAGGTTTGCTTCTTCTGTATTTTAAATTCTCTGCAGCATCTCCATCAGGCCCGCATTTTTATGCTTAGGTCTGACAATCAGCAGCGGGATAGTGGCATCCATGCTGATGAGCTTCTCGGTATTGGTGCCAATAGGGAAAAAGGCTGTGGAAGCGGCTTTTCCCTTACCGCCAATAGCGATACAATCTACGTTTTCTTCTACGGCTTTTTCGTAAATCTTGGCTACCGGGTTATCGTTTCTGTCCAGAGAGAAGATAGGCGTGATCTTAAGGCCCTGGGTATCTACTTTGCTAATGAATTTGTCGTAGTTGCGCTGGGCATTCTGGCACATAACGTCGCTACACTCTTCAAAGGATTTGCCGGTGTAGTGATAACCTACCGGTACCTGGTACACATGGTGCAGCAGGATTTCAACGTCTTTACCTTCATGTCTGCTTCTTTTAGCCACTGCAATGGCTTCTTCCAGGGCCTCACGCGATTCTTTGGAGAAATCGGTGGCTACCATGATGCGTGACATGACTTTATATTCTCTCTCTGGCACGATCAGCAGAGAGCAGGTAGCACGGCGGGCGAGGCGCTGTGTCACCACACTGCTGCCTTTCAGGTTCTGCTTTCTGCCCACTACAATAGCGTCTATATTGTGTTTTTCGGCTAGCTTGAGGATATGTTTAGAGGGCAACATACCCTGTTCTACCGTAATTTTCACTTTGATATCCGTATTGGTCATGTCAAAATGCTCTATCACTTTCTTCTCAAGCTGTTTTCTGCGATCAACAATCGCACTTTCCATCAGGTTAGGAAACTCTTTCTGCAGAGCGCTGGGAAGCTGTGAGTTTTTGATCACATTTATAAATTGAACTGATTCAGCTGAAGCAGCATGCGCCAGGAAGGATGCGAACTCAATGAGCGCTTCATCCATCTGTGTGGCGTCCAGTCCAACAAGAATTTTTTTCAAAGGGTACATATCACTAATTGAATAAGGTTCTTTCTAATGTTTGCTATCGCGTTGATACTTTAACACCTGCAAAGTTCAACACGTTCTTTTTGCCTTTTGATCATTAATCATACCATAAATGGTGGGTGTAATATATTATGACCTTAAGCAAATGTTGTATACGGATCAGGATAAAAAAGTTGATTTTATGTGCACAGGAGCCACTAAATCTTTTCCAGCGTATCTACCAGAAGCTCAGCCTGTTCCCTGGAATGTGTAGGAAAATTAGCAATCCTTATATGTTTGTCCTTAAAGCTACCATAGCCGCTGCCTACCACCAGGTTTGACTGCTTCAGCCTCTCAATGATCCGGGAAGAGGGCGCCTCACATTCGGCCACAATGACTGTTTTAGAGCGCTGAGCCGGTTTTTCCACAAAAGGTTTAAAACCGGCCTGGCTTTCCAGGTGGTGATAGAGCAGGGCAGCTTTGTAGTCAGTTTCCTGCCTTATTTTGTCAATTCCTTTGTCGAGCATATCGCCGGCCACCTTGGCCAGCAGGTAGATATTGAGCACATTGGGCGTTTCAGGGGTCTGGTTTTTTTTTGCTTTGGCTAAAAGTGAAGAAATGGAATGATAAGAACCCACACTACGTCCGTCTGCCTCGAGCTGCTGCGCTTTTTCCACACAGCGTGGACTGACAATCCACACTCCCAGGCCTGCCGGCAGGCCAAAACCTTTCTGAACGGAGAAGAACACTGTATCCAACTGCTGATAATGGAAGTTGGGATAAGGCAGGGTAGAGACAGCATCTACCGCGATGAGCTTATCCGGGTGGGTATGGCGTACTTTATAAATATCTTCCAGAGGTTGTGCAGCCCCGGTGCTGGTTTCGTTTTGGGTAAAAGCGACCAGTTCAGCATCATCAGGAATGTTGGCAGGGTCTACCTCTACACAGCTGCCTTCCTCTGCCTGTTCCACAGATACTTCTCTCCTGAGTTCGGTGGCAGTTGCCATAAAACGCTGTGAGAAGGCACCATTTACATAATGATGGCTCTTTTGTGCCACACAATTTTCTATAACCCTTTCCCAGATTTCGGTAGCAGAGCCAGTAAAGAACACGTGGTAATCAGCGGGTATGCCCAGAAGTTCCTTCAGGTTTTGTTCGGCCTCCTGGTAAATACCTTCAAAGGTTTTGCTTCGGTGCGAGATGGAAGGAATCTGCTGCCGCAGTGCCTGCTTGATATGGGTTTCTACCGTATAATAAAGCTCGGCTGGGCCAGGGGTGAAATAGATTTTTTTCATTAATTTGTAGTTTGGGTCAGGTCAGAGATCAGGCTGAAATCCGTTGCAATTTAGCTAATTTCCTCAGGCTGCTCACTCTCAGTAGCGCTTTTCCCGAAAAAAGATACACAAAGCCAATACGATCTGATGTACTTACTATTTGCCGGGCCTGTTGTTTGCGGATGAGCCGTTGAAATATTTTCAAAAAGGAACAAAAGTAGCAGGATAATGTTCTTAAAATCAGTAATTTAGAAGCTCGAACATATTTTCATAAACCAATATAGAATGGAGCCAGTAAATAGTGCGACCAGAGACGTCGCCAAACTTGAAAAAGCCGCTTTTATCCTCAAAACATTGGCTCATCCTCTGCGCCTGTCTATCGTTGATTTGCTGACCAATAACGATAGACTTTCTGTGAACGAGATATGCAATATGCTGGATTCGGAGCAGTCGCTTACTTCCCACCACCTTTCTAACATGAAGCTCAAGGGCATCCTCGACAGCGAGCGTGAAGGAAAGAACATTTACTACAGCCTCAAACTCAAAGAAGTGGTAAAAGTATTGGTGTGTATGGATAATTGTACTGCCATAGATGTTTGATAAATCAGTGAGTTCCTTATATTGGGGCAGTAATTTAAACCCAAAACGGAATTCAGATGCTTGATATCATCATCAGTTCTCTCAAAAAGGAACTGAGCCAGAAGTTTAGCGGCGAAAACGGCATGCAGCAGGATAAAGTAGACGATGCTGTCATGCTGGCCAAAGACAACATTTTTGACACTGTAAAAGATGAGGCTGCCCGCGGCAACCTCTCCGGCCTGATGAGCCTCCTCAGCCAGAAAGATCAGCTTTCCTCTCATCCTATTGTCATTAACATCATTCGCAGATATGCCGGAAACCTGGGTGCCAAGCTTGGCCTTGACCCTCAGACGGCAGAGTCTGTTGCCTCTTTTGCTATCCCCTTTGCTATCAAGAAACTCGTATCACTGGCTGAAGAAAGAGGCATTGATCCGGGTATGGTGATGGCCTTGTTGGGCGGTAGCGGTGGCCCGGGTAAATCATCGGGCGATGGCCCTGACCTGGGCTCCGGCCTTGGTGGGTTCTTTAAATAAATATTTTAAATTATTATTTTAACCAAAACCGATGATTAGTCTCGCTTGATCTGTTGAAACTATGAATCCCCCTAAAATACAGCTTCCTGCTGCGATGGAAACATATCGCAGGCAGATTGAAAAATCTCTCAAACCTTATATAAGGATACATGCCACGCCTGATGCGCATCTGTCGCTCACGCAGAGTAAGTTTGGTGGCCTGCCTTATCTTCCCCAGGGCTACGAATATCCGGAAGGCAGCAGCGGTCAGCCTTTGTTTCTGCTGGCACAGATCAATTTTGCTGAAGTACCCGAATTGGACGGTTTTCCTAAAAAAGGGCTGCTCCAGTTTTACATAGGCGATGACAATATGTACGGCCTCGACCTGGATGATCCTTTTGATCAGTCTAATTACCGTATCATCTATTTTGATGAGGTGGATGAAGGCGATGCCCAGCAGGATATTGAGCTGCCTGACTTTGATAACATACCCGTACTGCGCAGTCACTCTCTTAGATTTGAAAAGCAGTGGGGGCCGGTAGCACCCCAGGACCAGGCTTTTTATGAGGTTTTCGGTACACCTGCCGAGGATTTCTTTGACCGCTTCGGCAATGACAAGGTAGAGGTGCGCCGGGCTTATGCCAGGGCGGCACAGGGCAGAGGGCACAAACTGGGCGGTTATGCGCATTTTACGCAGGAAGACCCCCGCCTGGTGCAGGAATTTGAAGAGGCCATGCTGCTGCTGCAGATAGACTCCGACTTGAAAAACATCCTATGGGGCGATGAAGGTATTGGCAACTTCTTCATCCATCCCGAAGACCTGAAAGACAGGGAGTTTTCAGAAGTGCTGTACAACTGGGATAGTCCCTGAGAAGGTTAATCTTTTGAAAAAATACAGTAAAGCCCGGCGAAAGATATCGTCGGGCTTCTTTTTTAAGAATAGTCTGTAGCTGAAGAAAGCAAACAAAACCTCATTCAGTACATGATGCCTAATTAGCCCAGGTACTTTTGCAGGAACTTTTCCATCTCCTCATAAAACTCAAAACGGTTCTCTTCATTATGAAAGCCGTGACCTTCGTTTTCCTTCACCAGGTAGTCTACATCTATGCCGCGCTTCTTCAGGGCTTCCACGATCTGGTCTGATTCTGCTTTGTTGACGCGCGGGTCTTTAGCACCCTGGGCAATCAGCAGGGGCGCTTTGATCTTATGCGCCTGCAGGGCGGGGGAAGTCTGCTCAAACTGCTCCTTCATCTCCTCGGGATGGCCTACCATTTCGTACATCATCTCCAGCATGGGCTTCCAGTAGGGAGGAATGGTCTGCATAAAGGTGAAGAGATTGGATACGCCCACGTAGTCTACCCCACAGGCATAAAGATCAGGCGTAAAGGTGAGGCCGGCCAGGGTGGCATAGCCGCCGTAACTGCCGCCATAAATAGCCACTTTGGCTGGGTCAGCGATGCCCTCATCAATCAGGTACTGCACCCCATCGCTGATGTCGTCCTGCATCTTGAGGCCCCACTGCTTGAAGGAGGACTCCCAGAAGGCGCGGCCGTAGCCGGTAGAGCCGCGGTAGTTCATCTGCAGCACTGCATAGCCACGATTAGCCAGGAACTGCACCTCTGGGTTGAAGCCCCAGGTGTCGCGTACCCAGGGGCCACCGTGCGGGTTGACTACCACCGGCAGGTTTCTGGCCTCTCTGCCCGGCGGCAGGGTCAGGTAGCCGTGGATGGTCAGCCCATCCCGCGACTGGTAGGTGACCGGCTTCATTTCAGCCATTTCTTCCTCTTTCAGCCAGGGACTGACTTCAGCTAGTTTTTTCAGGGTCTGCGTCTGGGTGTCATAAAAGTAGTAAGCCCCCAGCGAACGGTCGCTGTAGGTCCTGACGATGAATTTATCCTCCTCTTTATTGCTGCTGCTGATGGCAATTTCATAATCGCCCAGCTGCGCCTTAAGCCAGTTAAATCTTTCTTCAGTTTCTTTGTCCAGAAAGTGACGCTCCCGCTTCCAGGTGGTGTAGGAGATGCCGGTGAGCACCCGGCGCTTGCGCGAATAGCTCAGGTTGCTCACATCTACCTCAGGATGTTCAAAGATCTTCTCAACTTCATTGCCATTGGTGGTATCCATGATCACGATGGCAGATTTGTCCCGGCCAATGTTGGAGGTGGCAAAGAGGTTTCTGTTATCAAAAGTAAAGAAGAGGGGGGAGGCACTTTCCTTAAAATCAGTAGTCAGCAGGGGCTGAAAGTCCTGTTCTTCGGTCTCCCGGTGCAGCAGGGTAGTGTTGACACCATCAGAAGTGACGGCTACCCTCAGGCTGCCGTTGTGGTCGGTGAGCCAGCCTACAATATTGCCGGGATTTTCGGCAATCATTTCCAGTTCACCGGTAGAAAGTTTCAGCCGGTAAGCGTCAAATACTTCAGGATTGCGCTTGTTGAGCCCTACGATCACCTCATCGGGAATATCCTCAAGGTCATCAATCAACTGGGTGCGTACATCATCAAATTGGGTAAGAACTCTTTCATTCTCACCTTCTTTATTTACTACGGTGAGATAGTAGTTTTCGTCTCCGCCATTGTCGCGGAGGTAGACGATGCGCTCATCGTCAGCCCAGAAGTAGCCGGCAATGTCTCGGTCGGTGATGCTGGTGATGCGTTTTACTTTATCCTCCCCTATCTTCTGCACATGGATGTTCATACGGTCCTGGTAGGGCGCCATGTAGGAGATATAGTTTCCATCGGGAGAAAGGTCAAAACCTGATTTTTCCGGGTTTCTGAAAAATTCTCTGACGGGTATTTGTCTGATTTGGGTCATGATGTTTGATGGTGTTACAGGTTTAAGGTAAAAAGTCAATTAACTTTCAAGCGTTGGGTTTAGGTATTGGGTACTTCTTCAATGGCTTTTTTCAGCACCTCCCACACATTCTCTGCTACGATTGCCTGACCGGGTGCAGTGGGATGAATGCCGTCGGATAGATTGAGTTCGGGCTCACCGGCCACCCCCTCCAGCAGGAATGGGATAAGCATCACGTTCTCTTCTTCTGCTACCCGCGGAAAGATCTGCCTGAATTTTTCGGCATACGCCTGTCCCATGTTGGGCGGTACCATCATACCCGAGAGGATAATCTCAGCCTCGGGGTACTTTTCCTGCACCTGGTTGATCATGGATAGCAGGTTTTGGTAGGTTTCCTGAGGGTCAATGCCACGCAGGCCGTCATTGGCACCCAGTTCCAGCACAAAGATGTCAATCGGCTGGCGCTCCAGCACCCATTCCAGGCGGGAATTGCCACTGGCCGTAGTCTCACCGCTGAGCCCGGCATTGATGACTTTGTAATTGAGGCCCAGTGAATCCAGTTTGTTTTGGATAAGGGCAGGATAGGCTTGTTCCTCATCCAGGCCGTAGCCAGCCGTCAGGCTGTTGCCAAAAAAAAGTATGACTTTACTATCTTCTTTTTCTGTTGTACTTTCAGCGTTTTGGGGCTGCTGCGATGCAGTTGTTTCAGCTTCTTCTGTTGACTGTTCCTGTGGGTTCTGTCCGCAGGAAAACAGGATGAGGCAAAGTGTCGTAAGCATTAAAAGGCTATTCATTGCTCTTCTTTGACAATATTCCAAGGTTTTATGAGTCATCTGGGTAAGAAGTTAATCATTGCTTGTTACAGGCAACCTATCTAACACTGCCCTGCGATGATAGTTTAATAATCCTGTGGCCTGTACCACTGTACCAACTACGTAATTAAGCATATTATTTTATGTCAGCAATTCTGGAAGTAAAAAACCTCACCAAAAGCTACCGCAGCGGAGAACACATGCTCACCGTACTGGATCATGTTAATATGACGGTTGATAAGGGCGACAGTTGCGCCATCGTTGGTCCTTCGGGCAGCGGCAAGACCACCCTGCTGGGCCTTTGCGCCGGTCTCGACAGAGCTAGCGAAGGTTCCGTCATTCTCAATGGCATCACGCTAGACCAACTGGGAGAGGACGAGAGGGCTGAGGTGAGAGGCAAATACGTAGGGTTTATCTTTCAGAATTTCAACCTCATGCCCACCCTCACTGCCCTGGAAAACGTGATGGTGCCCCTGGAACTTAGGGCTCAGAAGAACGCTGCCAAGATTGCCAAAGACCTGCTGGATAAAGTAGGCCTGGGCAAACGTATGCAGCATTTTCCCAACCAACTTTCCGGGGGGGAGCAGCAGCGGGTGTCTATCGCCCGGGCTTTTTCCAACAGCCCGGCTATCCTGTTTGCTGATGAGCCAACCGGTAACCTGGATGAAGAAACCGGCGAGTACATTGAGCAGCTGATTTTTGACCTGAACCGTGATGCCGGAACCACCCTGGTGCTCGTGACCCACGATATGAGCCTGGCGCAGAAGACACAGCGCACCATCCGCATCAAAGGGGGTAAGATCGCCAGCGATACTCTTAACGAGCAGCCCCTCAACCAGCTGAGAAGCTAAACCTGTCTCCACATGTCTACACAATCTCCCTCCTTCTCCTGGCTGCTGCAGATGGCCTGGAGAGACAGCCGTAAAAACCGTACCCGCCTGCTGCTTTTCATCAGCAGTATTGTCCTGGGCATTGCTGCTCTGGTGGCGATTAATTCTTTCAGCGATAACCTTCAGCAAAATATTGAGGGAGAGGCCAAAGCCCTGCTGGGTGCCGACCTGGTGGTAGAAAGCCGGCAACCTTTTGAGGAATCCACTTACCAGTTCTTTGATTCCCTGGGCGCTGAAAGTTCGGAGGAAGTCAGTTTTGCGTCCATGGTACTTTTTCCGGAGAGCGGGGGCAACCGCCTGGTGCAGGTGCGGGCCCTGGAAGGTGAGTTTCCCTATTACGGTGAAATAGAAACTACGCCTCCTGCTGCCGGTCGCGATTTCAGGGGTGCGCCCGAGGCCCTGGCCGATAATACGCTGATGCTGCAGTTTGATGCCGAAGTGGGAGATTCCATCAAGGTAGGTGAAAAGACCTTCCTGCTGGAAGGGCGCATACAGAAGGTACCCGGGCAGGCTGGCATCACTGCTACGGTAGCGCCTCCTGTCTATATTCCCATGGCATACCTGGAAGAAACCGGCCTCCTGCAGAAGGGCAGCCGCTTCAACTATAAGCTGTACCTCAAGTTTGATAAAGACACGGACGTGCAGGCCCTGCTCAAGGAGACCATAGAGCCCCGGCTCAGAGAAGAAGAGCTGCGCTTTGATGATGTGGAGGAGAGGAAAGAGGAGATCGGGGAGACCTACCAGAACCTGACAGGCTTTCTCAACCTGGTGGCTTTTGTGGCACTGCTGCTGGGCTGTATTGGTGTGGCTTCTGCTGTACATATTTATATCAGGGAGAAAATTCTTTCCGTAGCGATCCTCCGCTGCCTGGGAGGTAAAGGCAAGTACGGCTTCTCCATCTACCTGATACAGATCGCTATCATGGGGCTGCTGGGTTCTTTGCTGGGGGCTGCCCTGGGTACGGGCATACAGTTTGCCCTGCCGGAGATTTTCTCCGGCCTGCTGCCGGTAGAGGTAGAGCTGGAAATCTCCTGGGAATCCATTATGCAGGGGATTGTGATAGGGCTGGTTATTTCCATTCTTTTTGCCCTGCTGCCTCTTATTTCCATTCGCAGTATATCGCCCTTGCGGACCATCCGCTCTTCGGTAGATGAAGGAAATGAACGCGATCCTTTGCTGTACCTGGTGATAGCGGTGGTGGTACTGTTTGTGGGCCTGTTCTCTTATTTTCAGCTGCGCACCTGGCAGGAGGCCGCCCTGTTTACCCTGGGCGTCATCGTGGCTTTCCTGCTGTTGGGAGGTATCGCCAGGCTGGCGATGTGGCTGGTCAAAAAATATTTTCCTTCTTCCTGGAATTATGTTTCCCGCCAGAGCCTGTCTAATCTTTACCGGCCCAATAACCAGACGCTGGTACTCATCGTCACAATCGGCCTGGGCACGGCTCTGATCAGTACCCTCTTCTTTGTGCAGGACCTGCTGCTTGATAAGGTGGAGTTTACCGGTCGGGAAGATCAGCCTAATATGGTACTGTTCGATATTCAGGATGAGCAGGAAGAAGAACTGGTAGAACTTACCCGCTCCTATGAGCTTCCGGTGCTGCAGCGGGTACCTCTTGTTTCTATGCGGCTGGCTGGCCTGGATGGAAGAGACGCAGCAGCCATAAGGGAAGATACCAGTTCAAATGTTTCGCGCTGGGTGCTCAGGCGTGAATACCGGGTCACCTACCGCGACAGCCTCATCAATTCAGAAACAATAGTGAGTGGTAAGTGGAGAGGAGAAGTTGATTCACCACAAGATACCGTATGGGTTTCGCTGGAAGATGGCCTGGCCGAGGATATGAAGGTCGGCATAGGTGATAAGGTAACCTGGAACGTACAGGGTGCCCTCATAGATACCTATGTAGGTAGTATAAGGGAAGTGGACTGGCAGCGGGTGCAGACCAATTTCCTGGTGGTATTTCCGGAGGGGGTGTTGGAGAGAGCGCCTAAGTTTCATGTACTCATCACCCGGGTAGAATCTGACCAGAAAGCGGCTGATTTTCAGCAGGCAGTTGTCAAAAAATTTCCCAATGTATCGGTCATAGACCTGAAGCTTATCCTCAGGACGCTGGATGAAATTATCACCAAAGTATCCTTCGTCATTCGTTTTATGGCCTTTTTCAGCATCATTACCGGCCTGATTGTGCTGATAGGCTCGGTGATTATCAGCAAATACCAGCGGATACAGGAAAGCGTACTATTGCGGACCATAGGGGCCAGTCGCAGACAGATTCTGAACATCAATGCGCTGGAATATTTCTTCCTGGGTAGTTTGGCTACTCTTACCGGAGTGATCATCTCCCTGCTTTCAAGCTGGGCCCTGGCGCAGTTTAGTTTTGAAACGCCTTTTACTCCTTCTGTTATGCCTTTGCTCATAACTTACCTGATTATCACAGGCCTGACAGTACTCATTGGCTTGTCTAACAGCCGGGAAATTGTCAATAATTCGCCACTGGAAGTACTTCGTAAGGAAATATAGCTAGGCATTGGTAAAATTAATTACGTATGAATTCAAACTATTTGTAATATAAATTACATAAGTATATTTACATAAATTCTCCTTCCATAATTATCAGGGAGATGCCGTTCTTTACGCCTTATTTATATGAAAATGATATGGCGGATTTTCAGAACAGTGATTCATTCATCAGGGAGAAATTTGAAAATATCTATAAGGAAGCTGATCACAAGGTCTGGCAGGTAGCTTATATAAGCGCTATTTTCGTAGTTGTGGAGTCGCTCCTTTATAACCACCTTTTCATTGCCTTACTGGGAATTGCCATTAATTTTTTTGTCTTATGGATGGTATCGCGTCTTTTCTCTCAACGTCTCTATAAAAATACCTTGATGGGCCTTGCCATGCTGCTGTGGCCTATTCTGATGATCATCCTTTCTAACCAGCTGCACGAAATCCGATTTATAGCTTTTGGCTTTATCACCATCCTGGCAATTTACCAGGACCCCAGGCCGGTCATCAGCCTGTCTCTGCTGGCTGCCCTGCTGGTGGTCACTTATTCTTTGCCCATCATCTGGAACCTGGAGTCGCAGAAGTTCTTTTCTGCCTACCTGGTGAGGCCTGAAGATGTGAATACTGAAAAAATGCTGGCTACCTTGCTGGTACTTTCTGTCATCACGGCTGCTTCCTTCATGGTCGCTATCCTCTTGAGGAAAAAATCCCTGTCAGATGCCTTGTATGAGTATGGTACGATTAAACAACAGAAAGTATTTGAGAAAAATCTACAGTTCGCCAAGCACATATCCGAGGGAGAGCTTTCCATCACTCTTTCGGAAGATAAGGATGACCAGGATGAACTCAGCCTGGCACTGGAAGAGATGAGAAAAAACCTGCTGGCCGCCGAAGTCAAAGAAAAAGAAGATCGTTTTATTAGTACCGGCTTGGCCGAAGCAGGTGATATTCTAAGAAAAAACAACGAAAGTACTAAGCAGCTTACTGATGCTGTTTTGACATACCTTGTCAAATATTTGAAGGTAAACCAGGGAGGGCTTTTCCTGCTGGAAGGTGAAGGCGAAGATCAGTACCTGAAGCTTTATGCCTGCTATGCCTTTGACCGGAAAAAGTATTTGGAAAAAGAAGTTGGGATAGGGCAGGGCCTCCTGGGGCAGGTGGTACTTGAGAAAGAACGTATTTTCATTACTGATTTACCGTCGGATTATGTCAACATCACCTCCGGTCTGGGGCAGGCTAATCCCAACTGTATTTTGTTAATACCCTTGATGGTCAACGAAGAGGTGGTAGGTGCCTTGGAACTGGCCTCCTTTGAAAAAATGGAAGAGTACCAAATCGCTTTTACCGAAAAGGTGGCGGTGAGTATCGCTTCATCCATAGCTTCTGCCCGTGTCAACAGCCGTACCCAGTTTCTGCTCAGAGAAGCGCAGGAGCAGGCCGAGCAGTTGAGATCACAGGAAGAGGAGATGCGGCAGAATATGGAAGAACTGGCTGCCACACAGGAAGAAATGCACCGCAGTTCCCTGGAGATGGAAAGCCGTATGCAGGCTATCGAGGCCAGCGGTATAGGAGCTATAGAATTTGATCTTGACGGGAAAATCCTTTATGCCAACCAGGCACTGCTGGATATAATAGACTATACCCTGCCGGAGGTAGAAGGCAAGCCTCATCATATGTTCGTCAAACCGGAAGAGGCCGCTTCAGCGGCTTATCGCCAGATGTGGACAAACCTGGCCAGCGGGAAGAAATTAGAAGGAGAGTTTGAGATGGTCAGCAAATCCGGAGAGATTGTTTATCTCAAAGGCGCTTATGTCTGCCTGTTGGATGTCAATCATGAGCCGCAGAAAATTATCAAGCTGGCTTTTGATGTTACCGAGAACAAAATGCTGATAAGTGAAGCACAAGAGCAGACCAAGCAGATCATGGCGCAGGAAAAAGAGCTACGACAGCATCTGCTTACCTTAAAAGAGTTGCAGCAGGAATCCGATATGCGTATGCAGGAAATGAATTATTACCTGGAGGCGCTCAACACCTCCATGATTACGCTGGAAATGGACGGAAGCGGCCGCATTCTGGGAGGTAATGCTGCCCTGACTGAAAAGTTGAAGTTTGATGAAGAAAAGTTAAAGACCCTTTGCCTGTCAGACCTGCATTTTGAGGATGATCTGATGCACCCTGAATACCAGACCTTATGGCAGCGGCTGGCCGGGGGCGAAAATTACCAAACTATCCTGAGGCGGAAGACCTCTGAGGGAGAGGCGCGCTGGTTTAGGGCTTACTACTTCCCACAGAAAAATGAGCAGGATGTCATGAGAATCATTGAACTGTCTACCGATATCACCATGGAAAAACTCCAGGAGGAAAAGATTCTACAGAATGAAAAAATTCTGCATGAAAGGGTCAAATCCATTGAGGATAAAGCTTATGAGCGGATCGTCAAACTGAAAAAAGATATGAAGGAAAAGCTGGCTGAGAAGGATCAGCTGATTGCCGAGCTGGAGGGCAAGGCAAATAAAGAATAAAGGTATGAGCTGTTAAAAAGGGACTCGCCAATGTTTAGTATGCTACGAAAGCGACTTTAGAAGACCCCAGGCATGGGCTTATTTCAGCTGAAATGAAAAGATCCATAAACCAATATCATCACAAAAAAACTATATTTAATTTCTAAATTTTACAAACATGATTGATTTACAGGAAACCGCAAGAATTAAAGAAGCCATTGAGGCTAATCCTCAGAACTTTGAAAAAATCATTGAAGACACTAAGCTGGCTATCTGCATTACCAACGAAGATCAGAACTTTGTGGCGGTCAATAACAATTACCTCAAGCTGTATGAGTTTGAGCGTGAGGAACTGATCGGCCAGAGTTTCTTGAAAGTAGTACCCCAGGAAACCCAGGACGAACTTGCTGAATTGCACGATAAGTTCATTGAAATCCAGATCGAGATGATGCGTGATTGGGTAGTACTGTCAAAAACGGGAAAACGCATGAAAATCAGCGTTGATGCCGGGTTTTCTGACAAAATCAATAATGAACCGCATAAAATAACCTTTGTGATGCTAGAAGAAATACTAGCTTAATCAAGTAAAATTTAACAAAGCGGCTGCATTTTGATCAAAATGCAGCCGCTTTTTTTAGTCTGTCATATTTATATTTTGCGATAGCCCAGTTCACCTTTGAGGGCTACGATCCTTTCTTCGATCTCAGGCTGAAAAGGGACGATCTCCTGTATCTTTTGATATACTTCGAGCGCTTCTTTCTTTTTTCCCTGCATAACCAGTATGGATGCCTTACCCGATAGTGCTCCGAAATGCCTCTCTTCACGCTGGAGCGTTTCCTTGATATCAGCCAGGGCAGCTTCATGATCTTCTTTTAAGAAAAACATAGTGGCACGTTTATTCCAGCCTTCGCTGTATTCGGGCATCAATTCTATCACGCTAGAGAAGTAAAAGATAGCTCTTTCAGGGCTATTACGGTACATGGCCGATGCCCCAAGTTCCATCAGGGAGTCTATTTCCGTATGGCCGCTTTTATTCCAGATCTCCTGTATGGCACTCTGGGTCATACGAATATGTTCGGGGTCCTGGGCTACCTTAAGCTGGACAAAAAGCTGATCCAGCTCCTTTTCCTCTGAGCTGTAGGCTATCTTGTGCACAAGGCTGGCGGTTTGCTGCACATTCTGAGCGTTATCCTGTGGATTCTGTGGCCGCTGGCATGCACTGGCGACTGCTAAAAAAATTAATAGATGAAAAGAAAGTTTAAAAATATGCATAGCTAAAAAATGTAGTAAAAACAAAAAATCAGTTGACAGCCAGGTACAAAGGAGCGGTCGGAACTCAAATGTTCAGAATACCAGACTCTGGCTGGCATTTCTTAAACAAGGTTTTGGTAGTTTATGTTGAAAATCCTTTTCACAGACCTTGTTTTTCAGGAGTCAGATGCTCAATTTTCGGCTATGCAAACTCAGCCCGAAAGCCGGCAGGAAAGAATTTTTACGCAATGGCCCAGGATTTATGCACTGGCTTTTTTCCTGATTGCTCTCCTCTATCTTTACTGGCAGTCTGAACTACTTTTGGGAGGGTTGAGCTTCACGGTTTTTATGCTGTTCCTCTGGAAGGCCCGGAGTTTGTGGCAGCCGCTGGGCAGGTTTGGGGGAGTAGCCAACCTGATCACCCTGGCGCGCCTGCTGGGTATTCTGCTGCTGCTCTTATGCCAGCAGTACCTCCATGCCTACGTTTTTTTTGTAATCGGCATACTGATCCTGATAGCAGATGGGTTGGATGGCTACTATGCCCGAAA
This sequence comes from Cyclobacteriaceae bacterium, assembly GCA_046541235.1. Classification (GTDB taxonomy): domain Bacteria; phylum Bacteroidota; class Bacteroidia; order Cytophagales; family Cyclobacteriaceae; genus Catalinimonas. Next base: position 46,902 of record JBKHDR010000013.1, read on the forward strand.
GTACAAAACCGCGTCTGATTTCGGCGATTTTTTTGATAAGGAAACCGATGCTTTTTTTGTGCTGGCCTTCTGCGTGATTCTCTACGAAAAAGGCCTTACCGACCTCTGGGTAATATATCCGGGTGTATTTCGCTATGTCTTTGTCTTGCTACTCTACCTATTTGGTATAGAAAACATCAGGCTGGGAAAATCATTTCGGAGGCAATTTGCAGGGATGTGGTTTATGGGTACCATCATGGGCTGTTTTGTACTGCCTGAGCAGATTTATATGTCCGCTATGCTCTTCGCCACCGCCGTGCTGACCTACTCATTTTTAAAAGATATTTACCTGATGCTCAGATCATCCCGGGCTCAGGGGTAGGCGAAAATATCGCTATGGTCTACAATGATCTCCAGCTGATGCTGGTCAGAAAGTCTGCGCTTGCTCCTGAGCCAGGCTTCTACCTCTTCCTGCTCATGGGGGCTCAGGTTCAGCTCCCGCAAGGCATGATCAAAAAAGTGCAGGATATAATGATGCATGGTAGTGTCGTACTTCTTGAGATGCCACTGGCTGGCTTCCTGCTCTATCAGCATCTGGTGGCGGCTCAGCAGGTCCAGCATTTCTTCCGAGCAATTGGGCCCCATGGCAATTCCATCTGGCTGCGGGCGCAGCATATGGGTATGGTAATAATTGATAAAGCGTCCGTCTTCTTCAGAAAAAGGCAGAAAAGAGGTTTCATAATAATTTAGAGTTGCCATCAGGCATACGTTCCAGGCAGTGAGCTTGATGACAAATTCTTCAAAGTCCTCAAAGCTCAGGAGGTCAAAAACGGCATTGGCAGTCACTAGGTCGGTCTGCTTCAGGTCCACGCACTTTTCTATCTGCTGAAGTTTACCTCTGCAAAAAACAACTTCGGCTGACCTACCGTCAAATTTGATCTGTAGCCCATTTTTCTCTTGTCTGACCTCATACTCATGCTTTTCGCAATAGGCCATAAGGGAATGGCGGCATGCCTCTATCAGTGCTTCATCCTGCTCAAGCAGGGTCCAGTGCTGCTGCTGGTTGAATTTGCTAAAATAGTACTGAAAATTATTTCCTGTACCAGCACCTACATCTACTACTTTCAGGACTGATTTATCTTTAAAATAATCCAGACACTTCTTTTCTATTTCCGGATTGCGTGCGGCAGTATCACAGGGATAGCGGTGAGACAGCCACTGGACGGGGTCGTTGTAGTTAATGTGCATAGGTCTAGGGATAAAAATTTCTAATCTGAGTCAAAAAAAGCTGGGCGGCCTGCTGCCAATCATAGGCAGGCTGCTTTAGTACCGAAGCCTGGGCCTCGCTACCTAATTTAATGAAACGGGCAGGGTTTCGGCATAATTCTATAAAAAATTTAGCTAAATCAAAAACTGAGGTGAATGCCCTGCCTGCTCCCTGAGAGATATGCTGCCTGCTGTAGCCACCCTCCAGCAGCAAGAGGGGCAGGCCAGTTGATCTGGCTTCCTGTAGGGCCATACCATAGGTTTCCATGCGCGCCGCAGAGACAAAAAGATTGTGCCTGGCGTATTGTTCAAGGGTTTTTTCGTACGGAAGCGGACCCTGCAGCTTGATTTTATCCCTGAGCACAGGAGAGGCAGCAAGTTGCTGGCAGCGCTGTGCATAGTCTTTCTCCATATCTGTTCTTCCGATGATCCTGAGGCTAAAATGATCTGCTGCATCGGCCAGTTCAGAGAGTGCTTCCAGAAACGGAAGTATGCCTTTTCGTGCTACCACATTAGCCACCATCAGGGCCTGTACGGGCCAGTGAGAGAAAGAAACAGGGCTTTTGCTGATACTTAAGGCAGGTTCTACTACCAGCTTTGGCTGAGTCAATCCCTGCTGAGCCAGGTAATGAGCTGAAAATGGGCTGGTGGCGAGGAAAGCATTAAACATCTCCAGGGCCTTCCTTTCATGCTGCTCAAAATAATCATGGGTGCTGATCCCCTGAGGAGGGTCCAGGCTCTGCAGATGGTGCATGATGAAAATGGAATACATACCGGCAGGAAGAGAAGTATTCAGCTGACGCAACTCCTCCACAAATAGGCTGTCTACCAGATAAATACCTTTGTCCTGGCGAATGAGGGCTTCTCTGTACTGTTCAAAAGTAACTTTATTGATCTCTTGTCCCAGGGCTTGCAGTGCACTGATCAGTTTCTCATTGTAAATATTGCCTCCACTGGGCAGCTCATGGTCGGCTGGCAGTACAAAATGCAGAGACTCAGCAAGCGGCGCTGGTTTTTCAGGAAAAGCCATTGTCAGCCTATCTCTCCCTCATAAGAAGCCCAGGCCACATGCGACTCACCCAGGGTAATCTTCAGGCTACCCCTGAAGTGGTTCTTTACCTCCAGGTTGATCACTTCGTGGATGTAGCGCGCCAGAAACTCGGTAGTAGTAAGCCTGCCTTTGAATACCTCCATCTCGTCAAGGTTCTGGTATTTGAGAGGCTGAAGTGCCTTCTGCAGCACCTTAGTGGCAATGTCTATATCTATGACGATGTTGTTCTCATCAAGCTTAGGAGATTTAAATTCGGCATCTACCACATAGGTGGCTCCGTGCAGGTTCTGGGCGGGCCCAAAAGCCTCACTTGGTAGGGAGTGAGCGATCATCATATGATCGCGAATGGTGACTGAAAACATAAAGCAGTTGTGTTTTGATAGTTAAAAAAACCAGTCTCTAAAAATGAAGGAAATTTACAGAACCATCAAGAAAATAAACCCTTTTCGGCAAGCTTAAGCACTTTAGTACCTGATGGCCCAGCTCAGGGCTGAATTGTCTCCTTTCCTGATTTTATCAAACAGAGCAGGGCTGTCGGCAAATTCTATCACTTCGCTGATATGCTGGTCATAGGCAGAATCTTCTAAAAGTGCCATCACCAGCGCCTTGCGCCTTTGGTAATCCCAGCGGCTGCGCTGCCTGCCGGATACATGGGATACCTGCGAGCTGACGATCTGCTTGCGCTGGTAATGAAAGCTGCCCCCCAGCTGTATGCCCACCTGCTGCTGCCCGTACCAGCTCAGTTCAATCACTTTACTTTCAAAAGCGGTATGGTCCAGGCAGAGCTGCAGCCCCTCGCTGCTGCCGCTGCAGTGAAAAGCCAGGTCAAAGTGCTGATGAGGCTGATCTGCCAGGCGAAATCCCATCTTTTCAGCCAGCTCGTTTCGGTTTAGGTCTTTGTCATAAATCTGCAAATCAAGCCCTTTGATGCCGCTCAGCAGGCGGGCCAGCAGCGAGCCTATGATGCCGAAGCCGACTAGCAGCACGCTATCACCCACGGTGACCCCGGAGTCCCACACGGCATTAAGCGCAGTCTCCAGGTTACTGGCCAGGCTAGCCCTCAGCGGTGGTACTTTTTCAGGAATGATGGTAAGCTCCCGGGCAGGCACCCGGCACCACTGCTGATGCGGATGCAGCAGCTGTACCTTTTTTCCCTGCAGCTCGGCAGGCCCCTCGGCTACTTCTCCTGCCAGTGAATAACCGTATTTGATAGGAAAGGAAAAGCTGCCCTGCATGTAAGGCACGCTCATGTACGGCTGCAGGCTGTCAGGTACCTGTCCTCTGGCGACCAGCCGCTCTGTGCCGGTGCTTACCAGGCTGTAGCTGGCCCTGACCAGGCAGTCTGCTTCAGGATGATACGGTACTTCGGCTTCCTGCAGTGCGCTGTGCTTTTCAGAGAGATGCCATAGGGCCAGGGGCTTGTCCATGAGTTTCTTTAATCTTTGATCATCTCACCGACAAACATACAGCTATCTCCCATCGCGCAGAAACTGAAGCGCTCAAATTGTATAGCCTCCTTTACTTCACTGATTTCGGGCAGGCAAAAACTATTGACTCCCGACCCAAAGATGAGAGGAGAGAAATGCAGCTGCACTACATCGGCTGCTTTATCCTCCAGAAAGCCGGAGGTGGTGGAAGCGCCTCCCTCCACATAGACTGAGTAAATACCTTCCTGATAAAGATACTGCAGCAGCTGTTGGCAGTCTATCCGTCCCTTCTGATTGGGAGAGAAGTATTTGAAGCTGGTCTGGGGAATCTGCGGATCATCGCAGCTGCCTACCAGCAGTACTTCATCCTCGCACTTCTGCAGGCTGCTGAAGTCGGCCTCCGATGAGCAGAGCACGATCCGCCTGGGGTTTTTGCCCTCTACCAACCGGACCGTGAGGGCAGGCTGGTCGCAGTTGAGGGTATTGGCACCGATCAGTATACCGTCGCAGAGGGCCCGCATCCGGTGAGCATGTACGAGATTTTCCTGGTTGCCTATCCAGCGGGAATCGCCGCTGTGAGTGGCAATACGTCCGTCCAGCGATTGCGCAAAATGGCTGATGGCTATGGCCCTGCCTAGCTGGCGGGCGCTGAGCGACAGAAAACAGTAGGGAAGGTAAAGCTTTAGAAATTTGGCAGCGTCTTCATCCAGTTCGTAAGTGTGATGAGGCTGTGCGCTGAAGCCTTCCAGCAGAAATACAGAAGTAGCTTCCGGTACTCGCAGCTCCTCCGGATGCAGCACCACCAGCAGTTGCTCATGAGCGGCCTTTGCTTCAGGCAGTTGGTTGATGTAGATCTGTGTTCTCTTGGATATACTCAGGAAGCAGTATCGCACAGGCTCCTGAGACTCCTTCAGCTTTTCGGCCAGCTTGAGTAAAGCAGGCCAGTATCTTTCTGTTTTCATAGCAAGGCTAGGCTAATAGCTAAAAAAGTAAGTAGGTACACCAGGATTTACTGTCCGTTGATATCCAGCAGGTGCCCCATGAGGCTCTGCTTGGTGTGCAGGTAGTCGTAATTCTGCTGGTGAGGTTTGATCTCCAATGGCACTCTTCCCAGCACCGTGACACCCGACTTCTGCAGGCTTTCCAGTTTGTCCGGGTTGTTAGTCATCAGCAGTACAGAAGTAATGTTCAGTTCACGCAGTATGTCTATGGCGAGGCTGTAGTCTCGTTCATCCACCTCAAAACCCAGGTGCACATTGGCTTCGGCGGTATTGAGCCCCTCGTCCTGCAGGTTATAAGCTTTCATTTTGTTGATCAGCCCTATACCCCTGCCTTCCTGCCGCAGGTAGATGATGACGCCTCCCTGCTGCCCTGTCATGCGCATGGATTGCTCCAGCTGTTCACCACAATCGCAACGTAAAGAGCCAAATACATCACCGGTCATACATTCTGAATGGATGCGTACCAGGACGGGCTGTTCAAAGTCTGTCTTCTCACTGACCATTACAACGTGGGGCATGGGATGATCTGATTCTTCAGCATATCCCAGCATTTTGAAATTACCAAACCTGGTAGGTAAGCTAGTTTCTGCTTGTTTGACTATTTTATGCATAATTGAAATCGACTCTGTTAACCGCTGGATTTATCATAATTGAACGGTACGGTATATTATTTAACAAAAATGTTATGAAAAGTTCTCATAACCAATATCATTCATCCCTTTCCTGATAAGTGCAGGCTGACGCTTTTCTCCGTGAGCATTTTTTCTAATATACGACATGATACGAAGGCTGCCAAAATATGTGAGAGAGGATAAGCCGACAGTACGAAGAGGTAATTATCCCAGAGAGTAGCTCCATAGGCAATAGGTAAAAAGAAGAGAAACAGCTGGCACATAGCCAGGGCAGTTGCCAGCCAGGGTTTTTGGTACACATTAAGTGTAGTAATGCTGATCATCAGGTAACCATTCATGGCATATCCCCAGGGCATAATCATCAGGTAACGCTGCAGGGCCTTAAGAGTGGCAGTATCTGTAGTAAAAATGGCACTTATTTCACTGCTGAAGTAGGTGATCAGGCCGGCGGCTACGATTCCCAGCCCGAGAGCATAGAATACGCTCAACCTGAAACTTTCGTAGGCTCTTTCATACTTATGTGCGCCGAGATTTTGCCCGATAAAGGGAGCCATTACGGCCGTAAGCGAAGTAAAAGAAAGAATCACCAGCATATCTACCCGGGAGCCTGCTCCATAGGCTGCTACCGCGGAGTCGCCAAAGGTACTGAGCATCCTGACAAAGAGCGTATTGCCCAGGGGGACCAGCACATTAGTGAGGGCGATAGGCAGAGCAAGCGCCGTGATAGAGCGCCACTGAAAATAATCTTTTAACCGCAATTCCAAATAAGGCAGGCGGCTGAATTCTTTCAAAAGGTAAGGAACCGGCACCCACAGACTGATAAAAATAGCTATAACAGTAGCCCAGGCAGCGCCGCTGATCCCCATCTGCGGGAAGCCCCACAGCCCAAAGATCAGCAGCGGATCAAGTACAGCATTGATCACTACCAGCAGAAGCATACTGACGGTGAGTAACTTATGGTTGCCCAGGGCCCGGGCGATGCTGGTAACGGCAATCAGCATGCTGAGCAGGCTGAGGCCCAGGGTGATGGCATCAAAATATTCCATGAGCAGGCTGAGTACTTCACCTCTGGCGCCCAGCTGATAGAACAGCGCCTCACCTCCCAGGCTGACCAGCAGCCAGAGCAGCAGAGCAATGAGGAGAGCAAAACTCAGACAGCTAACGGTCAGTTTCCACAGGAGAGCGGCGTCCTGCTGGCCTGCAGCATTAGAAACCACCACTACCATACCCGCACCTACGCCCAGCAGCAGGCTGACCAGCAGTGTCATAACCGGTGTGGCGTAGCTCACCGCCGCCAGGGCCTCGCTACCCAGCTGACTGATAAAGTATACATCTATCAGCATAAACGAGGCGAGCAAAAGGATGCCTAGCAGCAGTATGCCGGATTGTTTGAGAAGGTAGTTCGCTATGTTTCCTTTCAGTACAGAAGACATGGGCTGCAATTAAGCAAAAAACTGGCGGATGGACTAAATTGACTTTTTGAAATTGCTACATTAAATACTTATTGTTCTTAATTTACAATCATTAGTCATCAATCATCATGCAGCAGCTAGTAGTAGTAGGAAGTACCAATATGGACCTGATCGTAAGACTGAGCCATTTACCTCAACCCGGAGAAACAGTAGGAGATGCCGAGTTCAGCCAGGCTCATGGGGGCAAAGGGGCCAATCAGGCAGTAGCCGCGGCTCGTGCCGGTGCCCGGGTGGGGTTTATCAGTTCAGTCGGAAATGACCTTTTTGGCAAGAGTATGCTACAGGAATTTGGCAAAGATGGCATCAATACGGACTATGTGATGCAGTCAGCTGACAAGGCGAGCGGCACGGCTTTTATCTGGGTAGATGCCAAAGGAGAAAACAGCATCGCGGTATCTCCGGGCGCTAATTATGCCCTTACACCAGATTACATTGATGAATGCCGCTTCATGATCTCTTCAGCCGACCTCATCCTGCTTCAGCTGGAAATACCCTTTGAGACGGTAGAGTACCTGCTGGAACTGGCCAGGGATCTGGGTAAAAAAGTAATCCTCAACCCGGCACCTGCCCGAAAGCTGGAGCGAAAGCATCTGAAGCAGCTTTTCTGCCTGGTAGTCAACGAAACAGAGGCCTCCCTCATCAGTGGTATGCCGGTAAGCAGTAAAGAAGAGGCGATGGCTGCTGCTGAAGCTCTTCTGCAAATGGGCCCTCAGCTGGTCATTGTTACCCTTGGGTCTAAGGGTTTGTATTACCTGAGTCGACGTGAAAAAGGTTCTGTAGAGGCTTACCGGGTGCAGGCGGTAGATACTACGGCGGCAGGAGATGTCTTCTGCGGTGTACTGGCTGCTTCGCTACTGCAACAGATGAAGCTTACTGAAGCCATTAAGCACGCCAATGCAGCGGCGGCACTTTCTGTGACCCGGCATGGGGCTCAGCCTTCAGCGCCCAGCCGACATGAAATTCAGCATTTTATCAACCAGCATGAATTTTAATTTGAAATTGAAAGATTGAAGATTGAGTATTACAAATCTTCAATCTTCAATCTTATTCATTAAAAGAGCGGAAGGCCAGGTTGACCTTTGCCTCAGGCGAAGCATCCTGGTCATTACAGAGGTGGTCGTAGTCACCCCTCACGGCTTTGAGCAGATTTCTTTCACGTAATATCTCTTCCTTGGTACGTATGCCCCGGCTTCTGAATAAAGGCAGAGGAGGACACCAGCCCTGTAGCCCATGCTGCAGCAGAAAAGCTGCTACCAGTCCTGGCAGCAGCAGGAATTTTTTGTCAAAAATAAGGCTGAGGGCAATGCCTAACAGAGAGAGGCTGGCGGCATTGGTTTCAAGGGTTCTTTCAATATCCCACTCCTCCTCCAGTTCCTGTAGCCTGCCGGGAATCAGTTCAGGATGGCGGGCATAAAACTTCACATTTTCGTCTGTTTCTCTTCTTATGAGGCGGTTGGCTTCCTCGGAGCTGTGTCGGGCAACCCGATTTTCCATGGTCTTAGTTTCTTCCATGAGATTGTTCTTTTTAAAAAATGTTGTTAAGTCAGGTTAAAAATCAATTGCTAAACTTATGACTTTTGCTATTGTTTGCTTTCCGGCAGGGAAGTTTTGCGGTAAAGCAGCTTTACATTTTCAAGGGCTTCGCGGTAACGGAAATGCGCATGATTGTCGGGGTGCCTTGCGATAAGGTGGAACTTGTCCATCAGCGTCCTGAGCGCATTTTTATCAGCTTGCCCCTTTTGCAAAAGCATCACAAAAAATTGCATGGTCGGTACAAAATTATAGTGGGCAAAATGATTATCCGTCAGCTCCATCACCTCCAGGCTTAGCCTTTTGATGAGGGGATATTGGCTGCTGTCGTTGTGGAGCAGCTGATAAGCCTGCTGTAATTTAAGATTAAGCATCCGACTGCTGTCTCCAAAAAACTGTATGTAGCCGTCATACAATCTGAGGGAGAGCATAGCATAGCGAATGCGTTCATCGGGATTGCTGGCCGAGCGGGATAGCCCTGCATATACCTCTATGCCCTGGCTGAAATAGGAAGGAGAAGCAGCGGGCGTCTCGCTTAGCAGCCACTCAAGGTGTACTACTGCCTCTTTATAGTTCTTATTGAAGTAATAGTGGTTAAACAGCTCAGCAGCCCGGTCCTGCTGCTCATCATAAAGGTATTCCCAATCCTGCTGGGCAGCGGCTGTGAAAGAAAGAAGCATGCATAGAAGCCATATCCGGGTAATAATTTTCATAAAGCTTGGATCAACTTGCATCAACAAGTGCAAACCTATAACAATTTGACATAGCAGAACAGTTTGCCAGCGCCCTACTTCTGCCAGTATCTGTTCACTGTATTTTCGTGCTAAGCTAGCCTGCCGGAGAAGGGCATATAACCCATTTAAGGGGGTCAGAAAAAGCTTAAAATTGATGAAGTTTAGGTCAGAACCAACGTAATTTTGAATATAAATGCTGATTAGCCAAAAATTAAGCTGATAAACAAGGTGCCAGTAGCATAAAAAATCCCGCTTCCTGAGCGATACTCTCTCAGGCTGATCTTGAGTAGTTTGGGGTAGTTATCAACATTACCCAAAACATTATGTATTTCTCCAGATTAAAGCACGGTTTTATCCCGGCACTCCTGCTTGCTGTACTGCTCCAGTGCCAAACCCGAGCAGCAGAATATGCTAAGATTTTCAGCCTCATTTCGGGGCAGCAGAGTACCCAGATTCCTTTCCAACTGCTCAACAACATGATTGTCATTCCCGTCAAAGTGGGAGGCGACAGGGTACTTAATTTTGTCTTAGACACAGGTACTGCTTCGCCACTCATTCTGAACGAACGCTACCTGAAAGGTCTGGACTTTAAAAAGAACCGGAAAATTAAATTTACAGGTGCAGGTATGGGTGAGCAGGCGAGTGGTCATGTGGTGGTAGGGCTGAGCCTGCAGGTAGGAGATGCCCTGGCTTCTACAATTGGTATGCTGGTACTGGACAAAAACCCACTTTCCCATTTGAAACTGGAGGAAACGCTTATCCATGGCATCATGGGTACGACCCTCTTCCGGAGTTTCACTGTAGAAATAGACTACCTGACCCAAACTATCATCCTGCACGAAAACAATGATTTATTTACTCAGGAGGCTTATGTAGCTTTTCCACTTAACCTGGAGTACAGCAAACCAATGGTATATGCCCATGCTTCCTATGGCGATAGTGAACATTATTTACAACTGATGCTTGATACGGGCTTCAACGGTAAGCTGCTGATCTATCCTACCACCAGAGAAAAGCTAAATATGGAGGCTCAAATGCCTCATTCTTCCTTCGGCCTGGGTTACAGCGGTCGTCTGTCTCTGCCACAGACCAAGGTCAGGCGTTTTCAATTGGGCAATTATCACTTTTTTGATGTGGAAACCCTGCTGCCTCACGAGGATACTTACCGGGCCCAGGCGCCCAATGCCAGTATGCGAGATGGTATCATCGGGAATGAGTTGCTCAGGAATTTCTGCATCGTGCTGGATTATGCCGGTTCCACTCTCTATATCAGGCAGGATATGACAGATAAGGAAGCAGAGATTCTTGCCAGCAAAAAGGAAAAGGATATAGCTAAGCCGGTAGATGAAGGCTTGTCTCCTAAAAACTGACCTGTGCCGGAAAGTAGCGGGCAATCAGTTCTTCATAGTAAGGACGTAATGCCTCTACCTTAGGTGGTTCGGGGCTTTTAGAGTACAAATCGTAAGGGTTAAACTTCTTCACCCACTGGAACATCTCCCGGTCATGGTCATCCATCAGGTAGGCATAAGCCCCTTCTTTATGTGCTGCATAAAAGGAGTGGTAGCGTATCATGTAGAGGGCAGGTTCCGGTAAGTAGTCCTTGGCTATGTGGTAGAGGTATTCATCATGCCCCCATGACATATCTACCTGCCGGAGGCCGCAGTGCTCCTGGTATACACCCAGCCTGCTCTGGTAAAGTTTGTTTTTGGAATCGGGGTTGTGGCTAAAGAATTCAGGGTAAACCACTTTGTCGGAATAGGCACAGCCTACCGGAAAGGTATCGCCGACTACGGCCCACTGGGGCTCGTCAAAAAGACATAGGATTTTACCCAAATCGTGGATAAAACCTGTAAGCACAAACCAATCGGGGTGCCCGTCGGCGCGTATGGCTTCGGCCGTCTGCAGCAGATGTTGTAGCTGAGAAAGATCGGTATCCGGGTCGGAGTCATCTACCAGCTGGTTAAGAAACTCGGCAGCCTCCCAGATAGACATCTTCTTTCGGCTGAGCGACAAGTACTCTTTCTTTTTAGCTTTTACAAACTCATAAGACTGGTAGGTATGGTTGAGCCGGTAAAATTCTCTCACGGTGTCGCGCGTCGGGCTGTCATAATTACGATAGTCTTCACGGCCTTTGGCAGCCTGAACATTTTCCTCAGGATAGCGGGAGACTACAAATTCTTCCCAGTCTTCCAGGCTTTTGAGAGGGCGGGCAGGTACATTTTTCATGTTTTCTCCGGATTGATTGGTCCCTTAAATTAGGCATTTTTTACGGTATAATGAACAAGGCGCCCTTCCATTAATGCTACCTCCAACACCCTGAAGATGAAGGGAAGCTGAGCCGGTTTCAGCTTCCCATCAATTTACCAGTAATAAAAGGAGGCGTGGGTACGCTTGCCCCAGGCACTAAGCATATGCCCCAGGCGGCTCCCCACTGAGCGAGGT
>JBKHDR010000014.1:0-57603 GCA_046541235.1 Cyclobacteriaceae bacterium
CCTGATGGGCCATACCGAACTGGAGTCTAAGGATGATTCTTTTCTGAATGTGGCGCATGCAGGTTGAAAAGAATGGTCTGTAGCTAACGACAGTTAAGTCAGGCCAGAGGTCTGTTAGATACTGGTCACTCGGCTGTGTGCCCCAGCAAAACGCGAGCGGCTGCAATAAAAGAAACCCCGACACTTACCTGTGCCGGGGTTTTGTTTTAACCCACATAATGCTTTAGTAACCTTCCTGCAGCGAAAAGACAAAGGCCTTAAGTGAGTTGGTCTGCTTCTCGTTCAGGAAGTCCCAGGGCGGCATAGCGGTGCCGTTTCTGCCTTCTTTCATCACGGTATTAAAGACCTTTTCGGCGTCGTTGCCATAGCGCTTGACAAGATTGCGCAGGTTGCGGTTATCAGTATGCCCCTTGGCATTGGTACCGTGGCAGTGGGCACAGCCGTAGATCGCGTTAAACATCTGTGCCCCTTTCTTCGCATCTCCCCCGGCTACCAGCGCCTCAATATCCAGCGTAAGTTCTGCCGAGGCGATGGCAGCAGGTGCGCCGCCTGCTTCCGGATTAGGCCCAATGGCCATGCCCCAGGGAGAATCGCCCGCAGGTATTTTCTTCATCACCTCAAAGCTGCGGACATCCACCACGGTGATATCGTCTGAGGGGCCGTTGGCGGTGTAAAGACGCTGTCCGTCGGTGGAGAGGGTAATCCCCCAAGGACGGACGCCCACTTCTACCGAACGGCTCACTTTCTGCGTAGCCAGGTCAATTTCCAGTACAGTCTTGGCCCGGCCATTGGCTACGTACAGCTTGCGGTTGTCGGGAGAGAGCACCTGTCCCATCGGGCGCGACTTTTCCGGCAGGGCAATGGAAGAAATCACTTCATTCTCTGCCACATCAATAACGGAGATAGTACCATCAGTTTCTCCTGATACAAAAGCATAAGTTCCCTCATCATTGAAGATGACATCGCGTGGCCGCTTGCCCACTTTGATATCAGCTTTGACCTCGCCGCTCTCAGCATCTACCACGGTGATGTTATGGTCAGTTTCGCCGGTCACGTAGAAAACACTACCGTCAGGGCTGACCTTCACGCCCTCAGGCTCACGACCCACGTCCACTGATTTGATTACTTTGCCAGAAGGAATATCTACAATGGAGGCCATATCGGCATCTTCGTTGGAGACAAAGAGTTTGGTACCATCCGGGCTGATGTCAAACTGCTCAGGGTCTGAGCCGCCGGGCAGTACCCGCAACAGCTTGCGGCTGGCGATATCCACTTCGGCAATGCCATCTTTGCTTTTGTCGGCCTGCTGCTTCTCGCATTCTTCTTCAGGCATAGAGGGCGGGCATTTGGGTGAGCCGCTCAGCGCCACATATACCTTGGTACCATCGGGGCTTACCCTTACCCCACGCGGCCTTCTGCCCACCGGAATATGGGCTATGATCTCGTTGTCCGATGCTGTCAGAATGCTCAGCTCGCCCGAATCTTCATTGCTGGCAAAAACCCACTCATTCTCCGGTGCGCGGTATAGCTTACCCTGCGGCGCTTTGGGCGCTTCGGGCTGCGTGCCTCTCAGGCTCACTACATAGCTGGCCACCTGCTGCATCTCTTCCGGGCTAAGCTGGTTGCCCCAGGGAGCCATGCCTTTTTCAGGCACACCGTTTTCTATAATATAGTAGATTTTTCCCAGCTCCGGTCCATGAATCCAGAAGTCATCCGTCAGGTTGGGGCCCACCAGTCCTCCTCCGTCTTCGCGGTGGCAGGCTACGCAGTGTTTATTAAAAATAACTTTACCTGCCTCTAGTTCGGCTTCTGCGGTCAGCAGATCCAATTCAGGAATCTCGGGTGCCGGTTCTACCAGGCTGGCAAATTGCAAATTCATGTCCTCTTCCGGAGCACCTTCTTCCATTTTGGTGTTCAACTCATCAGTTTCATCTCCATCAGGAATCAGTTGGAATACGAAGAAAACCGCTATCAGCCCGACCACCGCCACGGCAGCATAGCGAAATGGGCGTGACCAGGGAGTTGACGGCCTTTCTGTGGTTTTGCGCTGCTTATCGGCTGGCTCGCTGACCTGTTGTTGCATCTGGTAAAGTACATAAAACAACACACCCAGTGCCGCCAGCATGAGTAGCATGACAATGACTACGATGATGAGTAAAATGTTAGGTGTCATGATATAGGTGTTTAGTGATTAAAATCTGAGTTCCAGGCCAGCCTGCAGCATAAAAGGAGTTCCCGGTGTCTGGAAAAGTGGATTTTCAAAATCCTCAAACTGCGCGATTTCATCAGGCTCACCCAGCAGCCCGAAGGTGGCAAACTCGGTATTGAGCACGTTGCTGGCTCTGACAAAAAGGTTGATGAACTGAGCAGGCTGGTAGCTTGCGTTGAGGTTGAGCAGGGTGTAGCCCTCTACCTGTTCCAGTTGGTTAGACTCATCCCCGCGAATGTGAAAGCTGCTGTTGTAGATCAGGTCTCCGCCCAGCCTGATACGGGGCGTAAAGTTGTAGCTCATACCCAGCTTGGCAATGTGATTGGGAATGAGTGGAATCCGGTTTCCCTCGCTGACTTCAATCTCCCCTGCTTCTCCCAGCGGGTGGAAGGGACTGTTGACCGAAAAATCCTCTTCAAACGTAGCCTGCAGGTAAGTATAGTGCGCATAGGCAGTGAAGCGGCCGATGCTGCGGTTCAGGCTCAGCTCCACGCCCCAGCGACGGGTATTGCCAATATTGGTGAAATAGCCGCTGTTGCGGAATGGCCCGGCACTGATGAAGTAAATGTCATTGTTGACGTTGGTCAGAAAGCCGTTGGCCACCCAGCCGATATTTCCAGGCAGATAGCCCCGGATTCCCATCTCCAGCGTATGGGCAATCACCAGGTCAAGGGGCGGGTCAGCCAGGAAGGCGTTGGGCAGGCGGCAGGGCGCATCCGGGTCGGCACAGGTAAATTCTACCGGGGTAGGCGTTCGGGCCGATATGCTGTAGCTGGCGTAAAGGCTGGCTGAGCCCAGGCCGTAGGTAATGCCCGCCGCAGGGTTGAAGCGGTTGTAATGATGATCACCGTTGAGGGCCGTGCCCAGCTGGTCGCGTAGCTGTATGCGGGAGCGGTGAAACCTGCCGGAAAGCGAGAGACCGATCTTGTCGGTAGGGTAGTAGTATTCTGAAAAATAGATACTGGCGTGTTCGCTAACCACATCTACTTCGGTGAAGCTGTTGCCATCATAAACACCACTCCCTTCGGTTCCCCGGTTTTCTGTCAGTCGGGCCAGTTCTGTGTCTGAGTTGAAAGAAGCATAGCCTCCATCAAAGCTGATACCGGCTACAAATCGGCTACGCTTGCCTTTGAGCGGCTTGGTATAGGTCATTTGTACCGATGCCCCGTAAGTACGTTCCAGCGTTCGCGACCTGTTATTGGTAGCAGAGGAAACCGCTTCGGTAGCAGCTATGGGGTTGCCAAACTGGTCAATGACGGGCTCGCCTTCTTCCTCCTCCTCCTCGGGTAGTTCTTCGTCCTCGTCTTCCTCAAGGCCGCTCTCCAGATAGAGGAAGCCGTCTTCTTCTGCTTCGTAAGGGGTATCGTCCCCATTGAAGGTACGGGTGTCTTTCAGCCTGAAATAAGCCACCGCATTCATCTGAAGGTGGTTATTAACCGTATGAGCGCCCTGTAGATTGAACATGGCCAGACGGTTGCGGGTATTGTCAGGATGCGTAAATACCGCTTCACGGCTCTGCTCCAGCAGCTCTACAGGCGTAGCCCCATTGCCCCGCAGGTCGCTGCTGCCCAGCAGGGTGGTAAAATCCAGGGTAGAATTACCTTTGGCCCAGCTTCCTTTAAAAAAAGCATTGCTGGCCTCTGAGGCAGAAAAATCACGCCAGCCTTCTTCCCGGAAGTGGTTTACACTGGCAAAATAGGCCAGGTTGCCACGGCTTCCACCGCTGCTGGCTTCGGCCTGGAAGCGTCCATAAGAGCCGCCCAGCAGCGAAAGCCCGTGCCCGGTGTCGGTAAAACCAGATTTAGTACGCAGCGAAAGCGCGCCACCCAGGGTGTTAAGACCATAAAGCGGATTGGAACCCGGCATCAGTTCTACCCGGCCGATAGCCGACTGCGGTATCAGGTCCCAGTTGACTACTTCGCCAAACATCTCGTTGACACGTACGCCATCCAGGTAAACGGACAAGCCCTGTGGAAGCCCCAGCAAGGGCGAGGCTTGGAAACCCCTGAAGTTGAAGTCAGGCTGCAGCGGGTTACCCCCCGGCTCGTTGACATGTACGCTGCCAAAATTACGGTTGAGGAACTGGGTCAGGTCCCTGTTCTGTGACAGCTTAAGCGCTGCATCATCGGCCGTCTGCACATTAACGGCGATCTCTGACAGGGGAATCTGGCGGCTCTCCAGAGGCGTAATCCCGATGATAAGTACCGAGTCAAGCTGAATAGTACGCTCGACTTCCTGGGCACTGGCGGATATACAAAGGAGCATATAGGCCCCCAGGAACAGGCATACAAAATATCTGATCATAAATTTCTTGAGAATGATGGTGACTTGATTTGCTGTTGGTTGAACTGGCTGATCAGCTTAGCTTATTTGGTTTGGTGGCTAGTGGTTTGCCCACCGGCATACCATATTTGTCAGAAAGCTCTCGGATCACGGGCTGCATCTCTTTGAGCATCTGGTCGAGCTGGTCTCTCAGTTCTAGGTTGTCGCCCCTTACCCCTATGGCCACATCCCAGCTATAGTCAGTGGCATACACATCGTACTTGTCATCGTAGAGGTGCTTGTTCAGGTAACCGGCCGTTGGGCCCCAGACAAAGGAGGCATCAGCATCACCTTCATGCAGAGCTTCCATGGCATGTTCGGCCAGGTTGAAGGCCAGTAGCGAGACTTCTTCCTGCACCAGCGCCTCCTGGGGCGGAGAGCCTTTAAGCATGGAGATCTTCTTGCCCTGTAGGTCGCTCAGTTTTTGGATTTTCTGTCCTTTAGGCACTACCAGCGCATAATTGACTGAGAAAATAGGTTGGGTAAGCACCACTTTACGAGGAATAAACCACTCGCCTCCGGTGCGGGGCAGGCCTATCTGGGCATCGCAGTTATCAGAAAGTAGACCCTGCCGGATAGGACGGCCGTAGAAGTAGGACATGTCGGTGTAAATTTCCAGTTTTTTGCCCATGCGCCTGGCCATTTCTTCAGCGATTTCCACATAAATGCCCTGCATGCCACTTACCTCGTCGGCTTCGGCAATACTAAGGGGCATGTTATAATTGAGTACGCATACACAGAAGGTGTCATCAGCAGCTTCCTTGTCAATCTGGGTAAAAGAGAAGATGCCAATTGCCAGCAGCAGCGTAAAACTTAGAGGCAGTATATTTCTTTTAAAAACCTGGTAGAAGTTCATGTTCATAAAAATTATGAAGAAAAATGGGATAAGAAATGAAGGAGACGCAGCCACAAAACTGGGCTGAGTCTCCTTAAACTATCAGATAGGAATTATTCAGCGTCAGGCAGGGCGAATACATAGAGGGTGCCACCAGCTGGTGTGGCGGTGGTCATTTCCTCGGCCAGTTCGCCGCCGATAAAGCCGGGGATGACGGTAGGGCGTCCGTCTACTACGGCAACGTACTGCTTGCCGCCACTGGCGTAAGTCATGGCACCGGCACCTATGCCCGATTCGGTTTTGTAGCTCCACAACTCTTCGCCGTTAGTAGCATTGAGGGCATGGAAGTTACCGGTCAGTTCACCGAAGAAGACCAGGTCACCATCAGTTACCACCGGACCACCGGGGATTGGGTACTTCAGCTTTTTACCCCAGGCTTTCTTACCGTTTTCTACATCCCAGGCAATCAGTTCACCAGGCTCATTCTCCTGGAATATTTCCCACTCGGAGCCCAGGAAGAAGTAACCACGCTGGTATTCTACTTCAGAAGCAGCGAAAGACATACCCAAGTGATTGGCAGGGATATACGCAAGTTTGGTCTTGGGGCTGTAAGCCATCGGCTGCCAGTTTTTGCCGCCGATAAAGCTGGGCCATACGGCATCTACACTATTTGTTGAAGTCAGGCGGTATTTGGGGTTTTCTACCGGACGGCCGGTTTCCATATCCACACGTTCGGCCCAGTCGGTGCGGACGAACTTCTCGGCAGATACCAGTTTACCGTTGGTACGGTTGATCACGTAGAAGAATCCGTTTCTGTCAGCCTTCATCAGCACCGGGGTTTCTGTACCGTTTACATTGATTTCAGAAAGGACAGGCTCGTTGACACCGTCATAGTCCCAGGCATCGTAGGGAGTTGTCTGGTAATGCCATTGTATCTGTCCGTCATCAGGGTTGATGGCCAGCATACTGGCGCTGTAGAGGTTGGTCATGTCACCATACTCGTGGGTATCGGGTCCGCGCATGGCGGCATTCCAGGGAGAGGGGTTGCTGGTTCCCCAGTACACTAAATTAAGTTCAGGGTCGTAGGAGCCAATGAACCAGGGCACAGCACCGCCGGTCTTCCAGCTGTCGCCCTTCCAGGTAGCCCTCACGGTGGGCATAGCATCACCGGGGACGGTATAGGTTCTCCAGACTTCTTCGCCGGTTTCCACATCGTAGGCGCTCAGGTAGCCGGTGGCACCATATTCGCCGCCGCCAAAGCCGCTCATCACCTTATTGCCTACTACCAGAGGGGGCGAGGTAATGACAGAGCCCTGCTTGTAATCTACTACCTCTGTCGTCCAGAGTTCTTCGCCGGTCTGCGCATCCAGGGCGGTCAGGTGACCATCCAGGCGGCCTACGAAGATTTTGCCGTTATCGTAAGTAGCCCCACGGTTAACGATACCGCAGCAGGCAAAGCGAGCAACATCGGCGGGGACTTCAAATTCTTTTTTCCATTTCAGATCGCCGGTTTTGGCATCCAGTGCATAGACAAACTTAGGGCCGGAAGCGGTAGTGACGTACATGGTGCCGTCTACTACGATAGGGGTACACTCCTGCGCTTCGTCCACTTCCAGGTCGAACTGCCAGGCGAGTTTAAGATCCTTTACATTCTCAGGAGTGAGTTGTGTAAGCGCACTGTAACGTTTGTTAGTTTGATCGTTTCCATAAAACTCCCAGTTTTCATCGGGAATTTCAGAACTGTCAGAAGTTTGTTCCTCTGAAGAGGGTGAACAAGCGTAGAAAAATACAAGTGTAAATGCGAGCATAAAGAGACTTAGCTCTCTACGTAGGGGATTGTGGTTGGTCATCATAGAACTTAGATTAGTTGTGTTTCTGGTTGAAGTTCTGATGTCCAGTTAGAACGAAACCGAGGGCAACACACCCAAAGCAGTCTGACCAATAAAATTCTTTTTTGTACCTAATTCGTAAGTAAAATGTATCTAAAAAACGAGGTATAAGCAAAGACTATCTTTATAATTTTTGATTATCACGGAAATATTAAATAGTTACATTAAAAAATTTAATTAATTAATTTTGAAAGAGAGATGAACATGTTGCATTCTATCATGCCATACGTCTATTTTTAAAGGTGTTCGTTATCGGGCAGTTATTGTGCGATAAAGGACAAAAATATGTCAAAAAACAGCCTTCAGACGATTTCTGATCAGTGGCATGGTGCTTGAAACCTTTCTGGAAAAAGAACCTGAGTTGATATGCTGAAAAACTACCTCCTGATCGCTTACCGAAATTCCATCAAAAATAAGCTACATGCTGGCATTAACATCGCCGGGCTATCTATTGGCCTTGCCTGTTGTATCTTCATATACCTGCATGTAGCCGAAGAATTGAGCTACGACAGCTTCCAGGCGGCAGGAGACCGTATCTACCGGGTACTGAGAATAAGCTCCATAGACGGAACTGATAACAGGGTGGGTGTCACTGCTGCGCAGTACGGCCCGGCACTGGCTAGTGATTTTGAAGGGCAAATCCGAGAAAGTTGCCGGGTTGGTCTGAGCGAAGCCCTGCTGGATTACCAGGGACGCCGTTTTGTAGAAGAGCAGTTTTACCTGACTGACCCGAATTTCCTGGAAATGTTTTCCCTGGAGCTGGAGAAAGGAAATGTACAAACCGCCCTTGCCAAACCCAACAGCCTGGTACTGACTCAGGAGACTGCCATCAAGTACTTCGGTGATGCCGACCCTATGGGCAAAACCATTACGTTGGATACCGAAAAGGAATTTATGGTGACCGGCGTACTTAAACAGCTACCATCCAAGATGCACCTGGAGTTTGATGTGCTGGCTTCCATGATCACCTACCGGGAGTCAGACTGGTACGACAATTTTAATGGTAACTGGCTACAGACTTACGTACTGCTGGAAGAAAACGCGGATGTCGCCGATATCGAAGCCCGCTTGCCTGCTTTTATGGACAAGTACATCAGCGACAATACTGAATTCCCTAACCGGCGGATGGATATTGAACTGCAGCCCCTGGATGAAGTCTACTTCGCTTCAGGTATTCAATATGATATAGGCATCAAGCATGGCAACATTAACTTTATTTATACCCTTTCCGCCATTGGTTTTTTCATCCTGCTGATCGCCTGCATTAATTTCATGAACATGGCTACGGCCCGGGCCACCCGCCGCTCCCGCGAGGTAGGCATCCGCAAGTCGCTGGGCGCTATGCGTTCACAGCTGATTGGCCAGTTTATCGGAGAATCTGTGATCCTTACCCTGGTATCGCTGCTGCTGGCCATTGCTCTGGTCATTATGATACTCCCGGTTTTCAGCAATTTCCTGGAAGAAAGCTTCAGCCTTACTGCACAGCCCTGGATTATTTACCTGGCGTTGCTGGCCCTGATCGTACTCATTTCTATGCTCACCGGCCTGTATCCGGCTTTCATCATTTCTTCCTTCAAACCAGCTACTGCGCTCAAGGGTGAAACCCGCTACAGCGGAGGTACGCTGCTCCGTAAAGGGCTGGTCGTTTTCCAGTTCCTGATCTCTTCGGCCCTGATCGTCGCTACCCTGACCGTGGGGCAGCAGCTTGACTTTTTGCAGTCCAAAGAATTGGGTTACGAGCGTGAGCAGGTGATCATCCTGCCGGTTAGCAATCATGAAGTGCAGGAAGAAAAACAGCGCCTGAAAGAAAAACTACTACTGCAGAAAGAAGTAGCCGCTGTCTCCCTGATGTCCGGGGAGCCCGGGGGCTTCCACGATCGTCAGGCTTTTATGATTGAAGGCCAGGATGAACCCTTCCCCATGCGGACTGTATTTACTGACCATGACTACCTGAAAACGCTGGGCGTTGAACTGCTCGCCGGAAGGGACTTTTCCCGCGATTACGGTACTGATGAGAATGAAGCCCTCATCATCAATAAGGAGGCGGCCCGCTTTATCGGCTGGTCAGCAGAGGAGGCTATTGGCCGGGAGATTTATGTGAAAGATGATAACGTTTACCGCCAGGTGGTAGGGGTAGTGGAAAACTATCACTTTGCTTCACTACATGAGAAAATCGAGCCCCTGGCCATCACTATAGGGAATTATCACCGGATGATGGCTGTGAAACTGGCAACTACTGAGGTACCTGCTGCCTTAACAAGCCTGGAAAAGAGCTGGAGCGAAATAGCTCCCAGTTACCCGTTTGCCTATAACTTCCTGGACCAGAGCTATGCTGAACTGTACAAAGCTGAGCAGAAACAGGGTCAGCTGTTTAGCCTCTTCTCTGGCCTGGCCATCTTCATCGCCTGCATTGGCCTGTTTGGGCTGGCGACTTTCAGCGCGGAAAGAAGAATCAAGGAAATTGGTATCCGCAAGGTGCTGGGGGCTTCGGTACCTCAGCTGGTCAGGTTGGTATCTAAAGATTTCACTATGCTGGTCTTGATCGCTTTTGTGCTGGCAGCACCCCTGGCTTACTTTCTGATGGAGCAGTGGCTGGCTTCATTCGCCTACCGCATTGCTATCCCCTGGTGGATTTTCGTAGCTGCCGGAGGCTTTTCCCTGGCGATCGCCTGGCTTACCATCAGCTATCAGTCTATCAAAGCTGCTACCTCTAACCCCGCAGAAGCTATCCGCAGTGAATGATCTGTAAGGGTGAGGTGTAAATATTTGCGCATCTCTGCTAACTTGCAGCCACTGTCTATGTTGGCAAGTGCTTTTTTATTCAAGCAGTAGCTATGACACAGGAAGAAATCATCCAGGGACTGCGCCGCAAAGATAAAGCTGTGCTATCCTGTAGAATCACAAAAGCGCATCAGCGATGTCATTATCACCGGAAAACGTGGAAATCAGATTATCAATTAAATTACCACTTTTTCCCTTCCAGTATTTACGGCTATTTTTTAGGGAGAAAGTCGGTTGAAGGTAGGATGCCTTCTTCCTGAGTAAAGGAGTGGTAGCTTGCCTAACTTGCAACTTCACTTCCCATTTTTTACCACAAAATGATACGTGCCTGACCCGGCCTGGAAGTAAGCCCTGCCATTTTCTGCCTTTTCAAAGCTCAGACCTTCAACTTCCTGGTCCGGATTACCATCGGCTAACACCATTTTCCCACTTTCTTCTATGCGGGGATTTTCAAATGTCAATAAGGGCAGGGCAAGTTGAGCCTCAGTATTGCCTGGAATTTCTACTTTGATATGCAACTCATCTTCTTCACGTTTCCAGTCTATGCCGATCCTGCCCCGCACAGATTGGTAGTAACCTTTGGCCCACTGCAGGTCACCGGCTGGTGAGGGTTTGATCAGAATCTTATCATAAGCCACCGCATCGGGCTGCTGCTGTATGCCCAGCAATGACTTATAGAACCATTCGGATACAGAGCCGAACATGGGGTGGTTCTTGGAATTCTGATCCCGGCTTTTGTCCCAATGCTCCCAGAGGGTGGTGGCATCATTGGCCAGCATGTAGCCATAACCGGGGTAATCAGTCTGGGTAATCATGGTATAGGCGGTTTCGTTTTGATCGTAGGCATCCAGCACATTCCAAATCATTTTAGTACCGAAGATGCCGGTAGAGATGTGGCCTTTGTTGGTCTGGTGGATATCGTCCAGCAGCACCTGCAGCACCTTTTGGCGATCTTCGCTGGGTACCAGGTCGTAGTAGAGGCCAAAGACCTGGTTAGCCTGTGTGACGGCCGTGTCCAATATGGCCGTTTCAGCATCGTAAAACCTGCTGATAAACGCCTCTTTGATGTTAGAAGCCAGCGTGCTGTAGCGGCGCAGGTCATCTTCTTTGCCCAGGATCTCGGCAAAATCTGCCTGTAGCTGAGCGATATGATAGTAAAAAGCCGTACTCGTTAGCGGCACCGCCTTATAACTCACACTGACATGGTCGCCTATGCCGCGCTCAATGAAATAATCCTGTGCTTGTGTTTGTAGGAATTCCAGCATCCGGCGGGAGGTTTCGTACTGCTCCTCCACGATGCGCTGGTCACCATAGTACTTGTACAACTGCATCACGGTGAAGGGATGCGCCAGCTGCCAGCCGATAGGGCCGCTGCCTTCACCAAAGCCTTCGGTATCAATGCCATTGAAGGGAGCGGTTTCCGGTAATCCGCCATTAGGACGTGCATCATCCTGAAAATCGCGCACGGTTTTGATATAAAAATTGGCCATGTCGTAATTGTAGAGATAAGCTTCCCCGGCGGTGACGATGTCTCCTCCGTAGCCAAACTTTTCCCTGCCCGGACAGTCAGACTGTACGCTGAACACATTACTGAGCATGGCCCATTCCGTGATGCGCTGAATATCATTAAGCATGGGGTTGGAAGCCTCAAAGTGGGCGGCATCCTCCAGGTCTGAATTGAGGCGCAGCCCGACCAGCGAATTCTTATCCAGTTGACCAGGATAGCCGCTTACTTCTACATAGCGAAAGCCGTGAAAACCAAACTGCTGCTGGAATTCGTCGGTCCCGTCACCTTTCATAATATAAGTGTCTTCCTGGTAAGCGGTTGGGGGAGCACCAGGTCCTCCGCTCAGGTTCCAGATTTCCTTGATATGACCGGCAACTGTAGTCATGCCGTTGACGTGTCCGTTGTCGTAAACAAGTTCGCCGTAGCGCATTTTTACTTCGGTACCAGATTCTCCTTCGGGCAATTGCAGGCGAATCCAGCCGGCAAAATTCTGCCCCAGGTCAAAGACATAGCTGCCCGTATCGGTCTGCCAGACTTCGACAGGCTGAAGCGTTTTGGTGATACGGATAGGCGGGGCCATCTGCGCCAGCATCTTTCCTCCCGGTGGGCTTACTTGTACGGCTTGTGCCCACTGGCTGTCGTCAAAGCCGGTGGTTTTCCAGCCGGGCTGCTCCAACCTGGCATCGTAGACCTCGCCCAGATATACATTATTTTTTAGGAAAGGGCCTGTGCTGGCTTTCCAGTTTTCATCACTCAGAATGGTTTCTTCACTCCCATCTTCATAGCGGATATGCAATTGGGCGATGAATTTAGGCTGACCGATGGTGAGGAATTTTCTCAGGTTGAACCTTCGAAACAGTCCGAGTGGCAGTGGATTGTACCAGCCATTACCCAGGCTGACGCCCAGCGCATTTTCACCCTGCTGCAGCATTTCGCTTACATCATAGGTACTGTAGAGGACTCGCTTGCCGTAATTGGTCCAGCCCGGTTCCAGTACATGGTTGCCTATTTTTTCACCATTGAGGTAGGCTTCGTAATAACCCAGCCCGCTGATGTAAAGGCGGGCTTCGGCAATGTTCTTTTCAGCCGAAAAAGTCTTGCGGAAGATGGGGTTGGGAATTTCTCCGTAAAAATCCTCCTCTCGCTCAGGTGCCGGGCGTCCGTCGCCTATCCACTGCGCCTGCCAGTCGCTTTCATCCAGCAGAGCGGTCTCAAACCAGGCCGCTTCGCTGAAAGCAGATGCCTGATCCTTCTCATCCCAGATCCTGACCATCCAGTAGTAGCGGGTGCGAGACTGCAGTACCGGACCGTCGTAAGCAATCTGTATGTTTTCAGATGAACTGATCTTGCCGCTGTCCCAGATATCTGCCTCATCACTTTGCAGCTTTTCTTCAGAAGAGGCTACCAGCAACTGATAAGCTGACTGCCGGAGGTTTCGCCCTTCTCCACTGACCTCCCAGAAGAAGCGCGGCTGGGCCCGGTCAATGCCTAACGGGTTTTCCTGGTATTCGGTGCGGAGTCGCTCGGGCGACTGTCGTACATCATCAATGTCGGAACAACTCCAGAACAGGATAAGCAGGCAGGCAAAAACTAAGTCCTTAGGCATAGGTATAGGTTGTTTACTTTAGTTTTCTTCAGGAAGGCTGAATACCACATAAGAGTCTCCGGCAGGTGTATCCCGGGTCCCGCCGCAGGCGATCGCCACATATTGACGGCCCTCTACCTGATAAACAGCCGGAGTCGCAAAACCACCGGTGGGTAATTGAGTTTCCCACAATACTTCTCCCGAATCACTGTCAAAAGCGCGAAATTTCTGATCCTGGGTAGCACCTATAAATACCAGTCCGGTGGCGGTAACAGCGGCTCCCCCCCAGTTGAGTGTGCCGGTAGGGGGCATGCCCCGCCGACTAAGATCATCATATTCACCCAGTGGTACCTGCCACTTCATTTCACCTTTATTGAGGTCGTAAGCGGTTAAAGTTCCCCAGGGAGGGCTAATAGACGGATATCCCTGCTCATTATTAAGAAAAGCATACCCGTTAGAACTGATGTAACGTAAATCCTCAGCCTTTTCTTTTGTCACTATTTCAGATGCAGGTACACTGTCAGGCTTGTCAGCCAGATCATAGAGATATGAAACAATCCGCTCTCTATCTTTAAGGCTGAGATGGGCAAAAGAGGGCATAAGTCCGCTGCCGTTTTCCAGCAGGCGCAAGGTGGCTTCTTTATTGAGCCTTTCATCCAATTTGATAAGATTGGGAATTGTAGGATGCTGGCCTTCACGATTGATGCCATGGCAGGGAGCACAGTTTTTTTGGTACAACCTAAAGGGGAGTTCTGGCTCTCCGTTTTCAGCTTCTGCCGTACTGATAGCTTTCATTTTGGGGAGCGTAGGCCAGTTGTGGCTATTGATAAAGAGCAGGCCCCTATGTGGGTCGGCGGCGGCACCACCCCAGTTGGCCCCTCCATTGGCGCCGGGTATCATCAGGTTACCTTCGGTACTGGGAGGAGTATAAATGCTTTCCCTGCCTTTGAGGTCCAGCCTGCTGCTTACTAGAGTCTTTTCATCATCTTTAAGATAATCCAGGTCGTCACGTGTGAAATGCTGCCGTGCGAAGGGTGGAGGCTTTACTGGAATAGGTTGGGTAGGCCAAGCTTCCTCACCTGCTAAGCTGGAGCCAGGTACGGGACGTTCCTCAATAGGAAATACAGGTTCACCAGTCAGGCGGTCCAAGACGTAGACAAATCCATTTTTGGAAACCTGTGCCAAGGCATCAATCTCCTTTCCTTCTTTCTGTAACCTTAGTAGGTTGGGAGGACAGGGAAGATCATAATCCCAGAGGTCATGATGTACGGTCTGAAAATGCCATATGCGCTCTCCGGTGGCAGCATTCAGGGCAATGATGCTGTTGCCAAAGAGATTTTTCCCTTTCCGAAAGCCTCCGTAAAAATCATAGGCAGGCGAGCCAGTAGGCAGGTAAACGATGCCTCTTTCTTCATCTAGGCTCATGCCTCCCCATACATTCGCCCCTCCGACCTTCTGATAGGCATCTTCCGGCCATGTCTCGTAGCCAAATTCGCCCGGCTGAGGAATGGTATGAAAGGTCCAGACAATTTCTCCGCTGTGTACATCGTAGGCCCTTACATGCCCGGGAGCGGCATCATAACTTTCGCCGGTGGTAGAGCCCATAATCAGAAGGTTTTGAAAAACTATGCCGGGAGAGGTGGAAGTAACGGAAATACTGCCTGGATCACGGTCTAAGCCCATGTTCAGGTTTACTTTTCCCTGGTCGCCAAATTGGAGGTCCGGCTGTCCGGTATCGGCATTGATAGCGTAGAGGTTTTTACCAGCGGAAAAGAAAATCTTTTTTTCGTCGTCCTCCTCCCAGTACGCCAGTCCCCGGCTGACGCCCCTTCCGATGGTGCCCGCAAAAGGGTCAAACATCCATAGCTTTTCGCCGGTGGCAGCATCCACGGCAAAGAGCTTGAGTTTGGGAGAAAGCAAATACATCCTGCGTCCGACTATGATAGGGTTACATTCAATATTGCCACCTTTATCCCCGGTGCTGAAGGTCCAGGCTACCTTCAGGTCTTTGACATTCTCACGGTTGATCTGCGTAAGTGATGAGTAGCTGTTGGCATCCTTACTGCCCTTATAGCTTTTCCAATGTTTGTGAGTACTATCAACAGGCTGACAGGACGTTAGCATTGCATAAATAAGAAAAATGCAGATGCAGAATTTTTCCATAGTATTTTACCCCCTTCAAATAGAGATGGCTCTGTCTACTCTCAATTTTTTTTTGAATCAGGTAAAATACAAGCTTAGGGCATAAGTTCAAAGGCAATCAGGTCGCCTTCTTCAATATTATTACGGGTAGTAAAACCTCCTTTGACCTCTACTACATAGCGGGCAGGTTTCTCGGAAGGAATAGATCTTTCTGAATAGGGCATAACAGACTTGTAGATCATAATGATCTGCAGCGCATCATCCACGTACATGATATCCAGTGGTATTTTGGTATTCTTCATCCAGAAAGAGCGGGGAGCCTCCTCATCAAAAATGAAGAGCATACCAGTGGTATCGGCCATCTGGCTGCGATACATCAGTCCCTGCGAACGTTGTGCATCATCATCGGCCACCTCTATGGCAATTCTGCGCAGGGTATCACCTGCAGCCGCATCCAGGAAAGCCAGTTCACCTTCTTTGATAAAGGCAGGCTCCTCTGCCGGTTCTTCGGGTGTGTCAATAACAACAGGTTCGGGTTCGGCCAGCCAGAAGTAGATGCCGATGGCCGCCAGGGCAACAAATACCAGGAACAGCATTTTTCGGGCAGAAGATATCCTGCTTACCTTTTCTTCCCGGTCAGGATTAGGACCCAGATTGGATTTGCTCATGATGCAAAAGGGCTCAGGTTGGGTTTAAATGATTACTGCCTGCAATCTTATGAATTTTCGGTTTGAATAAAAACATTGTTTTTTCATCAATTCACCTGCAGCCGCTCATAAAAAAAGGACGAACCCCGGGCCCGTCCTTTTATGCTTATTTCTGAGGCTGTAGTTTACCTGGCAATGGCCTCCTCAACAGTTTCTGCGTACTGTATGTCCAGTTTATGAAAAACAGCTTTAGGAAACTGATCCGAAATTTTCTCGCGGCCTACCTTTACGCTATGGCGGAACAGATCGTCTTTGGGAAGTATTTTACGGTGCGTCATCAGGCCCAGTTTGTACATATCTTCTTTCCATTCGGTGAAGTACCACTGCATGGAAGGCTGATGGAAAACGGTCAGTTGCCTTTTATCAAAAATCAGCTTGGTAATTTTCATGCCTTTTACAATCTCTCCCACTTCAGCGAAAAGCAGTTTGAAATCTTCAAAAGGAATGAAGCCTGAAGTGGCTTCGATAATGAGGACAGGCTGGTTTTCTACCTTCAGTAGTTTGGCATGCTTACTCTCTTTGACTTGGATCTTCTTACTGCTTAATGCTTGCATAAACTGGTGTTTTTTTAAATTAATAGCAGCAAAGCTATACAAGTCATAGCGGGTATGAGCCAGAACACACAAGCAAACCTGACGTAAGTAGGTCAGGAAGAAAGCCATATATTTTTGGATAGAATGGTGTAAAAGCTGAAGGTTTACGTTTATAAAATTAGTGATATTCACCTATAAATTAAAATAGGTACATAAGCCAATGGGCAATACTATAGCCATTATTTATTCTTATTTATAAAATTACATACATTTTATAACTACCACCTACATCTTAATTTACCAGCCTTATCCCGGGGGCGCATAACTGTTCAGGAGGCAGCTTTTTATCAATAGCCTTCAGGCGGTAAAGGGTGTCGCTGACATACCCCAGCATACTGGCAGAGATGCGCTGATCGCTTGCCCAGCGGGTGCGGCTGAGCCAGGCTTCTGCATCTGTGGCTTCCAGTTCATATCGCTGGGCAACAAGATCCACGGCATCTGACCGATCTTTAAAGCTTTTGCTGCTTTGGTTGATCACTTCCAGCATCTTTTGTAGTAACTCCGGCTTTTCTACTGTCATCCCTTGACTGGCCACGATGACAAAACACGGCCAGGGCGTATTGATTTCACCTAAACGGCGAAATTCGCCCCTGTCCACAATAGGTTTGGTAGTATATTTTTCCCAGAGGAAGATATCTGCTTCTTCATTGGCCAGGGCAGTGCGGGCCCCTGCCAAGCCGCCAACTTCTACGAGAGGAAGGTTTTGGGTCGGCCAGCCCTGCTGCTCGGCCAGCACAAAAGCCATCAGGTGCGATCCCGAAAATGGTCGGCTGATGGCAAAACTTTTACCCGCCAGGTCTGCCAGAGATTTTAAGTCGGTATGCGCGGCTACATGTATACCCCAGGTAAGAGGGCTTTCTACGTAAAGCTGCAGGATACGAGCCTGAGTTCCTTTGATGATGCTGGTCACTACGCCTTCGGTGAGGGCAATGGCTATATCTGCTTCATCATTTGCCAGGGCCTGCATCATGGCACCGGTACCGCCGGGCGCCATCTGCCATTGGAGGTCAATGTTTGAGACTTCAAATTTCCCTTCTTCTATAGCCAGGTGCCAGGGAAGGTTGAAATGTTCGGGTACACCCGTAACTCTGATCGTCTGCATAAGGTTAATACTATTGTTTATGTCAAATACGATAGTAATTTTACTTTTATGGTTCAAGTTAAAGAATACAAGCTACACCCCAAACCACTCAAGTTTTTCCTTCTTACTTTCTTTATTGGCCTTTTGTTTTCCTTCTGTTCATTCAGCCTGCCAGCTATTGCGCAGGACGAGGAAATGAAGATTGCCGTTGCCGCCAACCTGCTGCAACCTATGCGAAAGGTAAAAGAATTATATGAGCGGAATTTCAACAGCAGTTTTACACTCATACCTGGTTCTTCCGGAAAACTCACCGCCCAGATTCTCAACGGGGCTCCTTACGATGTTTTTCTGGCTGCCGACATGAAGTACCCTCAGCAAATCTATGCACAGGGGCATGGTGCTCGTGAACCTGAAGTACTGGCGAGAGGAAAACTGGTTTTCTGGAGTAACAAAAAAGTAGACGCCGCTGATATTGAATCTTACCTTAAAAGTAAAGCTGTAAGATCTGTAGCCCTGGCCCAGCCTGAACTGGCTCCCTACGGCAGAAGAACCGAATACTGGATGCG
Source organism: Cyclobacteriaceae bacterium (assembly GCA_046541235.1). Lineage (GTDB taxonomy): Bacteria > Bacteroidota > Bacteroidia > Cytophagales > Cyclobacteriaceae > Catalinimonas. The sequence goes on from JBKHDR010000014.1 coordinate 18,218, forward strand.
AGAAGAAGGGATGTATGAGCTCTTACTAGATAAAATTATTTTTGGAGAAAGCATAGGACAAGTAAATCAATACATACGATCTTCTACGGTTGATGCTGCTTTTACGGCTATTTCTGCTATGTATGCTCCTGAACTCAAAGAAAAGGGCTACTGGCTTCCCCTGGAAATTGAGGGTGGCGATCAGGCGGATCTGGATCATGGGATGGTGCTGCTGACCAATGCCACGGCCGAATCTTATACCATCAATCAGTTTCTGGGATTTATGAGGTCGCCTACTGTGCGCCAGGTATTTCAGGATTATGGTTACGAACTACCTGAGTAGCCATGCCTGATGTACTCCAACCTTTCTGGCTAAGCCTGAAACTGGCTTTTGTTACTACCTTTCTTCTTTTTCTGCTGGCTATCCCTATCGTTTACCTGGTATATTTTTATTCGGGCAGAATGAAGCCGTTGCTCAAGGCCGTGGTAAGCATGCCGCTGGTGTTGCCACCTACCGTATTAGGTTATTACCTGCTGTTGCTGCTCAGGCCGCAGGGCTGGCTGGGGCAGTTGAGTGCTCAACTGTTTGATGCCCGCCTGGTCTTCAGCTTTCCGGGCCTGGTGATCGGCTCCCTGATCTTTAGCCTGCCTTTTATGATCAACCCTGTCTTATCGGCTCTGGAAAATCTGCCCGATAGTTATCGGGAGGCCGCCTTTACGCTGGGAAAATCACGCTGGAACACCTTACGGAAGGTGCTCCTTCCCAACGTGAGCTCGTCTTTGCTGGTGGCCATCGTGATGACCTTTGCCCATACCATAGGAGAGTTTGGTGTTATCCTGATGATTGGGGGCAATATTCCCGGAGAAACCAGGGTGGCCTCAATTGCCATTTACAATGAAGTAGAAATGCTGAACTTTGCGCAGGCTGATCTGTATGCCCTGTCGCTGCTGATTTTTTCTTTTGTAGTACTGCTCCTTATTTATTTCTTTCAGAATCGCCGGTCAAAAGGAATCATATGATAGAAGTAGAACTTGATAAGCGACTGCTGGGCTCCGAGGGAAGTTTTGATCTAAGGGTAAGTTTCTCAATACCTACCCGCAGCGTTTTTGCCATCATGGGGCCTTCAGGTGTAGGAAAAACAACCATACTCAAAATGCTGGCCGGACTCATCGCGCCGGACAATGGTAGTATAGTAGTGGAAGGAAAGATTTGGTACGATAGCAGAAAGAGGATCAACCTGCTTCCCCAAAAGCGTAGTACCGGCTATGTTTTCCAGAACTATGCGCTTTTCCCCAATATGAACGTCCGCCAGAACCTGGAGTATGCTCTGCAGCACAAAGGTCAACAAGCCCTGGTGGAAGAGGTGCTTGCACTGACAGGGTTGGAACAACTGCAACATCAGAAGCCCGGCAGCCTCTCAGGAGGGCAGCAGCAGCGGGTGGCACTGGCGCGGGCGATAGTAAGGCAGCCTCAGGTTTTACTTTTGGATGAACCCTTCGCGGCTTTGGACCGCCCCATGCGCCTCAAACTGCAGCAGGATCTGATTAGCCTTCATGAAAGGTACGGAACCACCACCATCCTGGTAAGCCACGATACTTATGAAGTGGCTCGTATGGCAGATGAAGTAGCGCAAGTGGAAAAAGGAAGTTTTGTTAGGCAAGGAAAACCAGCGGAAATACTTCCGGTCAGGCAGGATGGCATGCTCAGGGGTAAAGTGATAGAGGTAGATGAAGACAGGGGAGTATTTATTTTGATTGAAGAGGAGGCAAGTGGCCTGTGGTCATTTCCTGTGCCTGTAGGCTTTAAGATATATGCTGGCCAGAGGGTGGAACTCAGCGTGACCAGCGGAAATGTAAGATCTATAGAATAAAAAAAGCCCAATTCCTGCTGGAATTGGGCTTAGGAGCAGAGAGTGAGGGATTCGAACCCCCGGTACCTCTCGGTACAACGGTTTTCAAGACCGCCGCGTTCGACCGCTCCGCCAACTCTCTGTTTGCTCATTTTGTAATGAGAATGCAAATGTAATACTTTTCATTTTTATGGCAAACCTGTAACACCAGAAATATAAAAAAAATCCTTCAGGAAAAGTGAGGACGCAGAAGTGACAGCATCTTTTCCGGCGGGCGGCAGGGCCGCTTGCTCTCTGCCTTAATAAATACCAGCCGGGTTTCTCCTGAATGTACCAGCTTACCAGCCTCATTATAAATCCTGTACTGAAAACAGATTTTTACACCTGGTAATTCTGGTACACTTACTTCTATGCTCAGCAGGTCGTCATACACGGCAGGCAGATGGTAGTAGGAATGGTTTTCCAGTACCGGCATCATGATTCCTGCCTCCTCCAATTCTTTGTAGCTCATGCCCAGATGGCGGAGTGCTTCTACACGGGCCACTTCAAAATAGGATGCGTAGTTTCCGTAGTAGACGTAGCCCATCTGATCAGTTTCGCCATAGCGCACCCTTATCTGTGTAGTGTAGGTATACATCTTAATTATAAATCTTAGCCTTATTGAGTGCCTGCTGGTAGCGGCGGGCATTGGCCAGATGCGTACTCAGGTTGGATGCAAAGTTATGATAACCTGAGAAATCCTCCCGGGCGCACATATAGAGATAGTTATGAATCTCGCGGTTGAGTACGGCTTCTATACCCACGATAGAAGGGGCGCGTATGGGGCCGGGAGGCAGTCCGGTATACTTATAGGTATTGTAAGGTGAGTCGATCTCCTTATGCTTATCCAGTACCCGGCGAATGCTGAAATTCTGAGCAGCAAACACCAGGGTAGGATCTGCCTGTAGAGCAATGTTACGTTCAAGGCGGTTAAGGTACAGCCCTGCTACTTTAGGAGCCTCGTCAGCTTTGTTGGTTTCAGAATCAACGATGGAGGCCAGTATCGACACTTCTACCGGGGACATGTCCAGCGAGCGGGCTTTGGCCAGGCGCTCTTCATTCCAGAAAAGCTGGTACTCCTGGTACATACGGTCCAGCAACTCCTGCTCATTGGTGGTCCAGAACATCTCGTAAGTATTGGGCAGAAACATCGTCATGATGTTTTCGGTAGTAAAACCATACTGGCTCACGACGGCAGAATCTTCTATCAGCGTCAGGAACTGATCCGCATCAGCTTCCAGGTTGTCCGTAATTTTTTTTGCCAGTTCAGATTTAAGTCTGATATTGTTAAAAGTGACATCAACCGGTTCCTGCTTACCAGATCTCAGGTAACGTATGGCCTCCAGGTTCGTCATATCAGGCTGTAGTACGTAACGTCCTGGTTTCATATACTGATCGTACTTCATGAGCTTTGACAGGAAACTGAACGAGAGGAGGTCGTTGACATAGCCTTCTTCATATAGCTGGTCACGTATCTCATCAAAGGTGGCGCCGGTAGGTATATACAACACCTGCTTTCCTTTGTCCACCAGTACATTAGGCACCATCAGAACCTGATAAGCATAAAAAGATAGTGAAACGAGCAGTACTGACGACAGAATCAATCCTACTATAAATACTTTGTGCTTCAGCATGTGGGTTTCATTATATTGTGAAAGGACAGTCCTCTGTTACGCATTTTCGTGTCCTGCAACTATGTTTTTGCTATTAGTAAAGTTCCTGTTTTTCAAACCGCGGCAAAATTAGTAATTTGTCCGACATTCATCTGATCGCTTTACCTCATTTTGCCTCATGTGCTCATTGAGCTTTTTTAATAAATTGGCGGTCAGGAGTTTTATTTTTTTTCAAACAATATTTGATTTATTATTAGTTTACCGCTAACGTTTTTTCTTATCATAAAATAAAGATACATGAAAGCAGAGCTTTTGAAGATACACCCGGAGAATCCTGAATTACGCAAGGTTGAAAAAGTAGTAGAAGTGCTCCGGGGTGGAGGCGTCATTATTTATCCTACCGATACGGTATATGGCATCGGCTGCGATATTTTTAATAAGGAGGCTGTAGAAAGAGTAGCACGCATTAAAGGCGTGAATTCTTCCAAAAACAACTTCTCATTCATCTGCCAGGACCTGAGCCACATTTCTGATTATGTCAAGAACTTCCCCAATCCGGTCTTCAAGATTATGAAGAAAACCCTGCCCGGCCCCTATACCTACATCCTCAAATCAAGCAGCAAGGTGCCCAAGCAGATTGACCCCAAGCGCAAAACAGTGGGTATACGTATTCCTGATCATCCTATCCCCCGTATCATCGTTGAGAAACTGGGTAACCCGATTATTACCACTTCTATTCATGATGATGACCATATCGTAGAGTATTCCACAGACCCTGAACTGATCTACGAAAAATTCAGCAATCTGGTGGATATCATCATTGATGGCGGTTTTGGTAAAAATGTAGCCTCCACTGTAGTAGACTGTACCGATGAGAACGAGATCAAAGTAGTAAGGCAAGGTTTGGGAGACCTGACTCCTTTTTTGTAACAGCCGACAGCAAAGCATGAATCATTATCGGCAGGAAACTGTTCTGATAGAGCTGCATTATTTACCAAGTGTAGCCTATTTCTCCGGGATACAGCAATTTTCCAAAATAACATTTGAGGTTTATGAGCATTATACCAAACAGACCTACCGGAACCGCTGCTATATATTGGGGCCTAATCGCCTGCAGGCTTTGAGCGTTCCTGTCAGTAAAGATGGAGTCAAGGTACCGCTTAGGGATATCAGAATATCATATACCCAGCACTGGCAGAACCATCATTGGAGGAGTATACAGACCGCTTATGGTAATTCTCCTTTTTTTGATTTTTTTGCTCCCTCGTTTCATGACATATTGTTCAGAAAATACGAGTTTTTGATAGATCTGAATTTGTCTCTTCTGACAGAATGTCTGCGTCTGCTAGGTTGGCATGACAAAACATTGAAGCTATCAGAAACGTATCTTAAAGAGCCTGATAGCCAGTGGATTGACTGTAGGGACATGTTTTCTCTTCAAAGTGCGCCCCCGGGGGATACAGAGGAAGTATATGCCGGGTACCAGCAGGTTTTTGGCAAAGACTTTGTTGCAAACCTGAGTGTAATAGATCTGCTGTTTTGTGCAGGCCCTCACGCCAATACAATCATCAGCCAATCTTTGCCCCGTCAAAGCTGAACATTTGCGCTCAGCGCTTTGTTGATTTCTAGTACAAAATTCATATCTTGCTTTAAGGCAAGGTGGGCAAGTAAAGATTTTCCGACTTATTTTTAATTCCTTTATTTATGGAAGCAAAATTTTCAAATAGAGTAAAAGAAGTGATATCCCTGAGCCGGGAGGAAGCTCTGCGGCTGGGACATGATTATATAGGCACAGAACATTTACTCCTGGGTATGATCAGGGAAGGAGAGGGCGTGGCAGTCAGTCTTCTGAAGAAACTTGGTGTTTCTTTGGATGAACTTCGCACAGCAGTAGAGCAGGCAACTAAAGGTACTGCGACCGGCAATGTGAAAAACCTGGCCAACATTCCACTCACCCGTCAGTCAGAAAAAGTACTGAAGATTACTTACCTGGAGGCCAAAATATTCAAGAGCCAACTGATCGGTACTGAGCACCTGCTGCTCTCCATCCTGAGAGATGAGGATAATATCGCTACACAGATCCTGGAAAAATTTGACGTTAACTACGATGTAGTCAAAGAACTGCTGGAGTACCAGACTGAGAACCCCATGGCTTCTTCCGATACCGACGACAGCGACGACGATTCTTCAAGCCGCATCTTTGGTGGAGGAGGTTCAGGCTCGGGCCGTGAGTCCAAAAGCTCTGAGAAGTCGCGCACGCCTGTGCTTGACAACTTTGGCCGTGACCTTACCAAGCTGGCCGAAGATGATAAACTGGACCCTATCGTAGGACGTGAAAAAGAAATTGAGCGGGTAGCGCAGATTCTGAGCCGCAGAAAGAAAAATAACCCTATCCTGATTGGTGAACCCGGTGTAGGCAAAACAGCCATTGCTGAAGGCCTGGCACTGCGCATCATCCAGAAAAAAGTTTCACGGGTGCTTTTCAACAAGCGCGTAGTTACTCTTGATCTCGCTTCGCTGGTGGCCGGTACTAAATACCGCGGGCAGTTTGAAGAAAGGATGAAAGCGGTGATGAATGAGATTGAGAAGTCTCCGGATGTGATCCTTTTCATAGATGAATTGCATACTATTGTGGGCGCCGGTGGTGCTTCCGGTTCGCTGGATGCTTCCAACATGTTCAAACCTGCCCTGGCTCGTGGAGAGATACAATGCATTGGTGCGACTACGCTTGATGAGTACCGTCAGTATATTGAGAAGGATGGTGCCCTGGCGCGTAGATTCCAGGTGGTCATGATTGATGCTACCTCTCCTGAAGAAACCATGCAGATTCTCGACAATATCAAAGATAAATACGAGAATCATCACCATGTGAACTATACACATGAAGCTCTTGAGGCTTGCGTAAAGCTTTCTGACAGGTATATCAGCGACCGTTTTCTCCCTGATAAGGCTATTGATGTACTGGATGAGGCAGGTGCCCGTGTGCATATCAACAACATCCACGTACCTGATGAGATCGTGAAGCTTGAAGAAGCTATTGAAAATATTAAGGTAGAGAAAAACCGAGTTGTTAAAAGTCAGAAGTACGAAGAAGCGGCACAATTGCGCGACCGTGAGAAGAAACTTCTGGACCAGCTTGAGTCTGCCAAGCAGAGATGGGAAGAAGAAACCCGTACCAAACGCTACACGGTAAACGAAGAAAATGTAGCTGAGGTGATTGCCATGATGACCGGTATTCCTACCAAGCGAGTGGCTCAGAACGAAGGTCAAAAGCTGCTTGGAATGGGTCAGGAACTGAAAAACAAAGTGATTGGCCAGGACGAGGCTATCAACAAGCTGACCAAGGCCATTCAGAGAACCCGTGTAGGATTGAAAGATCCTCAGAAGCCTATCGGTACTTTCGTATTCCTCGGACCTACCGGTGTAGGAAAGACGGAACTTGCCAAAGTGCTGGCTACTTATCTCTTTGATAAAGAAGATGCGCTCATCAGGATAGATATGAGTGAGTACATGGAGAAATTCTCTGTATCACGCCTGGTAGGAGCGCCTCCCGGATATGTAGGTTATGAAGAAGGTGGTCAGCTGACTGAGAAAGTGAGAAGAAAGCCTTACAGCGTGGTATTACTTGATGAAATTGAAAAGGCACACCCTGATGTATTCAACTTACTGCTGCAGGTACTGGATGATGGTATCCTGACAGATGGATTGGGCAGGAGAGTAGACTTCCGAAATACCATCATTATCATGACCTCTAATATTGGCGCAAGAGATCTGAAAGATTTTGGTGCCGGTATTGGCTTCGCAACCAGGTCTAAAGAGGAGAACATGGATGAGATCATGAAGTCTACTATCCAGAATGCTCTCAAGAAGACCTTCAGCCCTGAGTTTCTGAACCGTCTGGATGATGTGATCGTATTTAATTCTCTGAAGAGAGAGGATATACATAAAATCATTGAGATTACGCTGAAGAAGCTTTTCGCCAGAATCACCGCCCTGGGTTATACTATTGAACTGACTGATAAGGCAAAAGACTTTGTCGCTGACAAAGGTTATGACCCTCAATATGGTGCGCGTCCGTTGAACCGTGCCATACAGAAGTATCTGGAAGATGCAGTAGCAGAAGAGATACTAAAAGGCGATGTGGAAGCCGGAGATATTATTGCGGCTGATTATGATGGCGAGGGTGACTCGCTGACGATTTCTCACAGAAAGAAAACCGAAGCTGAGAAAGAGAAGAAAGAAGAATAGTAGGATAGTAAGCTGAAGTACTTATAAAAATAAAGGCTGCCTCTGCAAAGAGGCAGCCTTTATTTTTGGATTAGAGAAAAAGAAGAAAATACCTTCTAATAGCTACCCATGTACTTGCGAATGCCCCATTCTGCACTGATAAGAACAAGCAGTACAAAGAACAGCCATTTCAGGTTGATAATGGGAAGATAAGCCTCGCTGGTATAAATTTTCCCTTTGGCTTCCTGGGCCTGAAGGCGATCAGCCAGGGCATTGATTTCATCTTTACTAAAAAATATGCCTCCGCTATTGTCAGCAAGTTCTCGCAAAAGCTGGAAGTCAGCAGTGAGATTGAGCGTTTCTATCTGCAGGCTGCGAACGGTAAATTCACCCTCACTCTTTAAAGTCTGTCCATCCAGTACAATACTGGCTTCATAAGTATATATCCCTTCAGGAAGGTTGCTGATACGGTACTGCGTATTGCTTTCATTGGTGATATAGCTAAATTGTCTTACTTCCTCCTTTTCATTGGTTACCTTCAGAGATACTTCCTGCCCGTAGATTTCTTCGTAGATCTCGTTGTAAATCTCAGTTTCAAAAACTACCGGCTCAGTATCCTCAAAGATATCCTTGACAGGGTAAACCTTAAATCTTCTTTTGTCTTCTTTGGCAGAAAGGTATTGGGTGAGCTTACTGATGAGGCCATCAAGGGCCTGGGTATTTTCGTAACGGGAAAACTCCTGAAGCCGCCATTTCCAGAGCCCATCGGCCAGCATTACAGCCGTTTTTCGATTATCTACTTCACCAGTAATCAGCAAAGGTTTACTGGTTTCCACAGCCCCTACTTTCTGATAGAGTAAAACCTGGGGATTGTTCTGAAGCTCTATTCTGCCAAAAGGAGCATCTAAGGGAAGAAACTCTTCTATGACAGCCTGGCTTTCATTATCAAGCTGAAAACCGCTGAAAGCATTATTGTACACTGCCCTTACTTCGTCACTCTCGTTGCCACTGACCGTCATGTTGATCAGCTCATTATTTTCATTCAAGGCGCTAAGGTCAGTTTGTTTTCCGACGATAAACCAACGTGCACCGGCCTTCTGTAGGTATTCGCTGACCAGCGGATGAGGATTTCCTCGTGCAGGTAACTGGTGAAAGATTACCAGGTCATATCTGACATCGGCAAGTTCACGGGCACTGACCTCATCTACACTGAGAATTACAGTGCGAAGGTTATAATTTTTATTGCTCAAGATAGAGGATCTTAGGGCTTTGATATCAGGATGGGGGGCCTGGGCAAGGATCAGGATATTTTCTTTTCCTTCTACAATCTCTATGAAAGCCTGGCTAATGTTATTCTGCAGGGTAAATTCGCCCTCAAGTGTTTGCACTTCTACTTCGTAGCGCTGCATGCCTTCTGTATCGGCATCCAGTAAGAACTCTACCGAACTAACATCTCTGGGCTGATCAAAACGTACTGTTTCAGTACCGAGCACCCTTCCGCGGTTCTTGACAGTAACGCTAACAGATTGTCCCTGGAACCCTGTATTGGCTATTTCGGCCACCAGCGGAAATTTGTTACCCTGGTAGGCAATCTTATTGTAGTAAAGAGTCTTGATATTGATATCCTGCTTGGGGATGGTATCACCCAAACCAATGGTGTTGATCCTAAAACTATAAGGACGATAGTTAGGAGAAATGCCCTGGTTATAGATACCATCTGAAAAAAGGACGACTGAGGCCAGGTTGCGGCCTTCGTAGTCGGATGAGACAGCACTTAACATAGCACTCAAATCGCTGCTGCCATGGGTAAACCTGATCGAATCCGGGTGTTGGCTGCCATCAAAAGTGCGAAATTCCAGCGCATAACCTTCTTCTTCCAAAGCGTCCTGCAACTCCTGAAGCTGCTGTCGCAGTGCCGGGGCGGCACTGCTATCCTGTACTGCGGCAATGGAGGAAGAGTTGTCTATCGCCATCACCACTACCGGAGCCTCCAGCGTGTTTTTAATCTGTTTTAGAAACGGGCCAACCAGCAACAGGCACAGTAAGCTTACCAGTACAAACCTGAGGCCGGTGAGCGTATAATTGATGGGCTTGCTCCACCCAGGATGGCGAAACCTGCTACCTTTCAGGTAAAGCAGAAGTGCATACAAGGCTCCTACCAATAATGAGGGAACCACCAACCAGGGCGAATTATCAAATAATAACTGTACTTGTTGCATAGGCTAAATCTTATGTAAGCATACCACCATCTACCTGCAGCACCTGCCCGGTGACGTAGGCAGACAGGTCAGAGGCTAAGAAAAGAGCGCAGTTGGCCACATCTTCGGGGCTGCCCCCCCGCTTAAGCGGAATCCCATCTCTCCAGCTTTGAACGGTTTTTTCATCAAGTTTGGCAGTCATCTCAGTCTCTATAAAACCAGGCGCAATAGCATTAGAGCGAATATTTCTGGAACCCAATTCCAGCGCAACCGATTTGGTAAAGCCAATGATGCCAGCTTTGGAGGCTGCATAATTGCTCTGGCCGGCATTTCCCTTGATGCCCACTACTGAAGTCATATTGATAATGGAGCCGCTTTTTTGCTTCATAAAGGTACGGGTGGCCGCCTTTACAGTGTTGTAAACTGATTTCAGGTTGATATTGATCACATCGTCCCACATCTCTTCGCTCATACGCATCAGCAGGTTATCTTTGGTAATACCCGCATTATTGACCAGTATATCCAGGGAGCCAAAATCAGCTACCACATCGTTGATCAGCTTATCAGCTGCTGCAAAGTCGGAAGCATCCGAGCGATAGCCTTTGGCCTGTACACCATAAGCCTGTAATTCTTTTTCAAGTGCCTCACCCTGTTCTACACTTGACAGGTAAGTGAAGGCGACCTTACATCCTTCTTCGGCAAATTTGTGGGCTACTGCTCTTCCGATGCCTTTGGAAGCGCCGGTGACCAGCGCGGTTTTTCCAGATAACAGTTTCATTGTCAAATTATTATGTATGCTGAATATGCTTTGTGCACAAACTTAACTATTTATCCGGCTAATCGCAGTGATTCAGGACATAAGGCATAAAAAAAGCCATTCGTTTCAGACGGATGGCTTCTGTATCAGTCCGGGAAAGCCTAATCAGAGTATTTCTTCCAGCTGATTCATCAGGCGCTCCAGGTACTGCTTATCAGTATCGTCAAAATTCTTGATCTTATGGCTATTGATGTTGAAAATAAGAGCTACCTCGCCCTTATGAAAAGCCGGGAGGGCAATTTCAGATTTATCCATCTCACAGCAGGGCACATAGCCCAAAAACTGCTCTACATCGTCCACTTTGATGGTACATTCCTTCATCAGCGCAGTGCCGCATACGCCTTTACCTTTGGGTATGCGGGCAATAGCCGGGGGCCCTTGAAAAGGTCCCAGTACGAGTTCATTATTTTTTACCAGATAGAATCCAGTCCAGTCGAAGTTCATCATATGATGTACTGCAGACGCAATGTTGGCGAGATTGGCAGTCAGGTCTTCTTCCTGGCCGATGATTTCGCGAATTTGTTTAAGCAGCATCTGATACTTTTGCTGCTTGCTCTGGTGGGTGGGGGTGGTGATACTTTCTAAAATTACCATCTTTTATAAATAGTTTGTCCAAGAAATGTCAGGCAGATAATTTTTTCAAAAAAACTGAGCGAAATTACTTCATGGAAAAAAATAAAGATTAAAATAAGATTAATATTTACAAAATGCAAAATATGACCTTAATTGTTATATAATTTCCGCTATTAATTCTTTAGAGGGCCTTTTTCTGATCAGGAAACAAAAGTACATGACCATTAAAACCATTGACAAACATAAAGCTGTAAACATGGTTTGTTGAAAAAGTCAATCAGATGATGAAGATACGATTTTTTTATCTAATAATTATGACATTTATCATGTCCAAATCAGCTTTTTCGCAGGAACTGGCAGTACCGGGAGATTACCATTGGCAGAATAGAATTTTGTTGGTATTTGCCTCTCCGGACGAAAACAAATTTGAAAAACAATTACAGATATTCTCCGCAGAAGAAGCGGGTCTGCAGGAGCGTGAGCTGGTGATCTTTAAGATCCGTGACCGACAAGTGATACATCCCACCGGTAAGACATTCGGAAAAGTATCAGCCCGGCAACTGAGGGAACAATATGAGGTGAAGCGGGAAGAATTTGCTGTAGTACTGATAGGAAAGGACGGTTCACAAAAATTGAAGCAGGAAGAGATTTTAGAGACAGATAAGCTTTTTGCTATAATAGATGCCATGCCGATGCGCAGGCGAGAAATGAGAGAAGACAGAGGTGACTAGTTTCTCAGATTTTTCATCTCTTTAATATCAATTTCCAGGGCACCTACACCAAGCTCAGCTCTTATTTTCAAAGGTACTTTGTTTTTGTCGTCAGAGATCCAGGCCCTGACAGGTGTTTCCCCCTTGAAAAAATCATTCTTAGGTATGGTAGGGGCGATGACAATGGTGTTGAAAGTACCCAGCCGCGTTTTAAGCTCTTCTTTACCTAGATAGTTTACCTCCAGCTCATACACTTCATCATCAAAAAAGCCGCTTATTTTAATTACATCACCGGGTTTGTACCGGTCATAATTGATGGTTCGGAGGTAGTAATAGCCTCCTACAATATCAAGAATATTATCAGGAACCTCAAAGTCTTTTTGTTCCCTGAGCTTGCGGGTTTGCTTGTCCAAACGTAAAACCGTAGCTATGTCTTTTTGGTGGTTAAAACTGATCATTTCGTTTTTACGATAACGACCTTCTTCTATGTAACGATAAGCCTTCTGAGGAACAATGGAAGCTGTGTCTACGTAAGCGCCCCAATTGTCCCGTACTTTCACCATCACATCTACCAGACCGGTGGTATTACCATACACATCAATCTTGTAGCAGGGCCTGCCGTTGATCATAAAGTAGTTATCACTAACCTTCATGATGGCCTCGGCAGCGTTGAGCGGTCCCCAGTGCACCCTGAACTTTAGCTCTTCGCCTGCGGTAAAGCTTTCATTAGCCACATAGCGATAATGGTCCAGTTTGGAGGAACTGGAGGTAAAAAGCAGAAGTACGGCAGGTAGTATGCTTAAAAACTTCTTCATATACACTTTCAGGTGCCGCAAAAAATGCGCCTTATTTATCTCTACGAATGATCAGCCGGGTTCTGTTTCATTAAACTATATCAGAATAGCAGTTAGTTCTTTTCAATCGTCTCAACGATGAAGTTCTGTTTTCATTATATCAATTTTCTAGGATAAACAAATCCCTGCCTTTTTATGGGCAGGGATCATATGATTAGTCGTACATACTGGCTATTTTCCGATGTTCAGGTCTTTTTTCATGTTGCTGATGTAATTAGCCAGGGCATCTTCCCAGCTTTCGTCAGCATCCCAGGGTGTACCCAGGTATACATCTCCGGTATAAATATGCTTGATGTAATACTTGTATACGGGAGCCTTGGCAGGGATATGACGCATAGTCAGGTTGAGGCCGTTCTGCTTCATGGTAATGTACTCCTTTTCGGAAGGGTCTAGCTCATAGCCGAGCATGTTTTTAACATTTTCACCGGTAGTACGAAGCCTTAGCAGAATAAACTGATAACCGTCTTGCCTGATGCGGTCTTCGTCAAGCGTAGGGTCAACCAGACCGTATTCATAAGGGTAACTTTCCATCACACTTTTGAGCGTGAGGTTATCTCTTTTTACTAGTTTGTTGCTTTTCACAATTTCTTTTTCCAGGTTTTTATTGGCATTGCCTCCCGGACGGTTTTCAGGGATGGTAGCTTCCACAAATTGCGGTACTGCCAGTTTGTCCAGTTTCAAGTCCTGGGCGAAGCCCTCGGCACGGCGCCCTTTGATGATGTTACCGGCTCCGGTAAAAAACTCAGGCTGGTCAATAACCAGGTGGTTTTGCCGGGCCAGTCCGCTTTTGCGGATATCTCTGTCAAACTGCTTGAGCAGTTTTTTCATATCTTTGGCTACTTCCTTATAAGCCTTCTGCCCGTGAGAGATGAAAGAGGGTTCCTCGTTGAAGTCAGTAATCAGGATGGCGAAGCGTTCGGTATCTTTTCCCGCTATTTTCAGCGGTACCTGGCTTAGCAGGATGATGTTTTCAATGCCACGGCTTTTGAGCTCAGCAGAAAGTTTGTGCGAAGCATCCCGTCCGGCCTCTACATCGCCCAGGTTGTAATAGGCTACAGCATCTATCCCGGACTCTTTGAAAAGCTGATGCGCCTCTCTGGCCAGTGCCTGCCAGTCACCACGAAGAGAGGTGGCTGGCTGGTTAGGTACATCCACAAAAACCACTGATTTGGTATGCAGCAGGTTATCAGGCAACTGGCTGTTGTAATCCAGAAACCGGAGGCCGGCAGGAAAAACCAGGTCTTCTTCCTGGGCCAGCAGGGGGGAGAGAAACAGCAGACTAAGGCAGTAAGCCAAGCATGTGCGTATCATAAGCTTCATCATTTTTTTGACAACGCTAAGAACGGGTATTTAGTCGATAAAATTTCCTTTTTTGGAAGAGGCCAATGCCCATGTAACATAAGAGGCAGAAATGCATACCCCCTCTTACTAAACTGGAAATTCCTATTTATAAGCAGTAAAATCACTAAGTTTGCGGCTGATCTATGAATATTTCGGTACTACCAAGCCAGCAGATTGAAAAAAAGAAATGGGATACATTCATTGAGCAGTCGCGCGAGGCTAATATCTATGCTACTTATGACTACCTGCAGCACTGTGAAAGGCAATGGAAGGCCGCTATCCTGGAAGATGAGACCGGCTATCAGGCGGTGATGCCTTTTCAGGTCAGCCGTAAATGGGGAATAGAATATATTTACCAGGATCCTTTTGCCCGTGAACTGGGTATTTTTACGAAAAAGGAACTGACCAAAGTGCAGTACCAGGCGCTGCTTGATGCCAGCCTGGGGAGTTACCGCTATGTGGCTCGTTATCATTTTAATGTGAATAATTCGCTGCTTCTTTCAGAAAATACTTTTCAGAAAGGCGGAGAATCAAAACCTACAGTTACTTTCCACCTGGATCTGCGGCAGTCTTATGAAAAAATATGGAAAAAGTACCGGCAGGACCGCCGCTACAGCATCAAAAGAGCCCAAAGGTACGATCAGCAAATCATTGAAGAGAAGCAGGTGCATGATGCGCTTACCCTTTTTAGGGAAACCACTTACCACAGGATTCCTGGCCTTGCACCTTACCAGTTGCCAATGATGGAAAAACTATATCGGAGTTTGCTGGCATCGGGTAAACTGGAAGCTTACTACGCAAGCTATGAGGGGGAGAAAATAGCAGCCGCACTTGTGGTCAGGTACAAAAAAAAATTGATATACCTGTTTGGGACAAACAATGAAACTGCCTTCAGGCTCAGAACCTCTTCTCTGCTGCTGGATCATATCATCCGAAAGTATGCTGAGCAGGACCTGATCTTTGATTTTGAAGGAGGAGAAGTGCCTTCACTAGGAAGTTTTTATGCCAGCTTTGGTGCTGCAAAAAAAGTAATTCCTGGCTACAGCAAAGTTCATTTACCCGTTTTCGTCAGGTGGCTGTTAAAACTGAGAAAGAAGGTGATTCAAAAAAAGAGAGGATAGTGATGCTTACTCCCTTTCAAACGCTAAATTGCATTGCATTTTATTTAAGATTAAGTAAATAGACGCATCACTCATATCAAGAAAGTTATCATCATAGGTGCCGGACCCGCCGGCCTGGCGGCAGCTTATGAGCTTTCCCGCCATGGCATAAAAGTGGAAATCTACGAAGCCTCCGCACATGTGGGCGGCATGGCACGGAGTATCAAGCTATTTGGCCAGACGGTAGATTGTGGCCCTCATCGTTTTTTTACCAAAAACAGGCTTGTCAGCGGCTTCTTCTACGAAATACTGGGCAATGACTTTGTAGAAGTAAAGCGGCTTACGCGGATCTATTACAGCGGTCGTTATTTTGACTATCCGCTCAAACCTGGGAACGTCTTTAAAAAACTAAGACTTTATCGCGTTATTAGAATCATGTTCTCCTATCTCTGGGGAAAGCTAAGCCTCAACAAGGACATCCACACATTGGAGGCCTGGGTGATACAAAAGTTTGGAAGTGAACTGTATCAGATCTTCTTTAAAAATTATTCGGAAAAGCTCTGGGGTATTCCCTGTTCAAGAATTGATGCTGACTGGGCCGCACAGCGCATCAAATCTCTTTCACTGTGGGAAGCGGGCAAGCGTATACTTGCCATCAATCAGAAAGATAAGCATCATTCGCTGATAGAAAAGTTTGATTACCCCAAGTACGGCAGCGGGATGCTCTACGAACGTGCCAGGAAGGAAATAGAACGAAACGAAGGAAAAGTGCACCTCAACTGCCCGGTACAATCACTGCTGGTAGAAAATGGTGAGGTTAAAGGTATCCGACTGGTTAACGGCAGTGAGGTTGAAGCCGATCATGTCATTTCTACCATGCCTCTGACCACACTTGTGAAGACTTTACCCAATTTGCCTGTCGCAGTACAGCAGGCAGCCGATCAGCTTTATTTCAGGAATACCATCCTGGTTTACCTGGAAGTTGATAGTAATCATCTGTTTGATGACAACTGGCTTTATATACATTCTCCCGCAGTAAGGCACGGGCGGGTGACCAACTTCCGGAACTGGAGCCCTCATCTGTACGGTGATAAAAAGACCAGCATTCTTTGTATGGAATTTTGGGCTTTTGAGCAGGATGATTTATGGCAAGCCGAAGATACTATTCTTAAAAGATTAGCTGAAAAGGAAATCCGCCAGATCGATTTACTTGGTCCGGAAACCGGAATCCTGAATGCCGAAGTTTTGCGGATTCCCCGCTGTTATCCGGTATATGAAGTAGGCTACCGCCAGCATATTGATATCATCTCTTCCTATTTAAGGAAGTTTTCTAACCTTCAGCTGATCGGTCGTTATGGTTCTTTCAAATACAATAATCAAGATCACTCAATACTGATGGGACTGCTGGCTGCTAAAAAACTGCTGGGAGATGACTGGATCAATTTATGGGAAGTGAATTCTGACCAGGAGTATCAGGAGGAATAGAAAGCTGCAAATTTGTGAGCTTAGAAGCCAATAAACAAGCTTAAAAATTTATGAAAAAAGAGGGTAATTATGCAGCATTCATAGTGAGTCTGGTAATCGTCGGGATGTTAGTCCTGTTTTATGCTGTTGTATGTTGCATTATTTCTTTAAGTTGGTTCTATTCATTTGAAGAAATTACTACTTGGAAAACAAATAAAACCCCTTTCTTTCAGGAAGGTCTACAACGTTATGATCGCAGCATAACGACCTCTGCTTATCAATTCAGTAAATACTTAGCTGCTGTACTATGGGTAGGCTTAGGTTTTATAATTTACTTCTTTGTTCGCTACAGAGGACGATTCATTTATAAGATCAAACAGCTCTCTCTTTTTTGCAGCAAGGAGGTAGTTCGTTCTCTCCAAGTTATAGAGAGTCTTACCAAAGAAAAAAAATACTCTTTCTTCTTTATAATTATCATTTCTTTCGGCTTACGTTGCTATCACTACTTTTATATGCCAGTGCATGTAGATGAGTTGATGAATTATTATTTTTTTGTTGATAAAGGATTCTTACTGACGAGCATTTATTATCCTTTTCCTAACAACCACGTATTTTTTAGTTATGTGTACTGGTTTTTTAGCCATTTCATTGACGATCCCATTCTAGCAGGCCGTCTTCCTTCTATTATATTCTTCCATATCATGTTGATACTATTATTTATTGGCTTATCAAGATATGTGAAGAATTATACGGTAGCTTTGTTTTCTGTCATTTTTTGTGCTTTCCTGTTTCCTTCCAGTGTGTATGCTGTAGAAGCAAGAGGCTATGCTTTGTTGAGTTTGTTAACACTTCTGGCAGCTTTTTCACTGCTTGCAGGCATAGAAAAGAAAAGCAAAGAGGCTTTTGTCATATTTACTATAGCATCTATTTTAGGAGCTTTTACTGTGCCCATTTTTTTCATTCCATTTGTTTCTTTCATGTTTTATGGAACATTTCAGAGCCTTCTGCAGAAAGATAAAATGCTGTTTAGCAATCTTATCAAAAGTGGTATATGGACGGGTTTGGGTGTTTTATTATGTTATCTGCCTTTATTTATATTCAGTGGTATAGAGTCGGTCACTGCTAACGAAACAGTTTTACCCATACAAGCAGGCAACTTTTACTCATATATCTTTCCTGTTGCCTCTGCTGAAATCTTGAGTTATCTGGCAGGTACAAGAACGAAAGGCTGGTTAATTTTTTTAATTGTAGGACTGTTGGGCCTTTTTATGCTTCCGAAATCTGATCAAAGAGTAAAGAACTGGTTTTTCTTAACTGCCTTTATATTGGGTACGGTTTTTCTGTATGCATTGCTTTCCAGATCTTTTATGTTTCAACGCACGCTGACTTACACTACATATTTTCTGTATAGCAGTGCTGCTATCGTAGTTTTTTATTGGGTTAAAAAAATTGCCAGAAGGCAAATAATCAGACTGATAGTTTCTTTTGCATTAGCATTAATGGTTCTCGTGATTTCTTTTTTTCAATATCAACATAATGTGTTTGAACCCTCCTTGTTGCCTACCACTTTCTATAACAAGTTGGAAGAACACTTTACAAAGGCCGTTGTAGATGAATCTTCAGTATTCTTTGGAGTGACTACTGAGTATATACATGTGCTTCTGTTTTACCAGTATCTAACTGATAAGTACCATACTGATCCTAAACCCGTAGATGAATTTCAGCAAGCTGATTTTTTTGTAATTGAAGCTGATTCACCGGATATGAATAGTTATAATTTAAATAAATTTTCCATTTGCGACTCCTTACCTTCAGAGGTAAACTTTCTGGTGCCTCTTATCATTTGTAGATAGTAATCAGGAAATGCTTTCACTTGAAAATCAAGCATGAAACAAAGGCTTTCCCACCATTAAAAAATCCTCTAACTTTACCAGCCAAAATTTTTGACGGCAAGCTGTAAATTTTCAAAATATGCTAAGAACACACACCTGCGGCGAACTCAGAATTGAAGACGTAAAAAAAGAAGTAACCCTTACCGGCTGGACGCAGCGTGTCCGCGACAAGGGGGGCGTGATCTGGATAGACCTGCGCGATCGCTACGGCCTTACACAACTGATTTTTAAAGACGGAGAGACTGCCGATACCCTCATCGCCAAAGCCCGTGAAGTAGGGCGTGAATTTGTGTTGCAGGCCAGTGGTAAAGTCATTGAACGTGTTTCCAAAAACCCCAAAATGCCTACCGGCGATATTGAGGTGGAAGTGAGTGACCTGAAGATTCTTAACCCCTCCAAAACGCCTCCTTTTACCATAGAGGATGATACCGATGGGGGTGAAGACCTGCGCATGAAATACCGCTACCTGGACCTGCGCCGCTCAGTGGTGCGTCAGAAACTGCAGCTGCGCCACAAGATGATGCAGCATACCCGCCGCTACCTGGACGGGCAAAACTTCATTGAAGTGGAAACCCCGGTGCTGATCAAGTCCACCCCTGAAGGTGCCCGCGATTTTGTGGTGCCTTCCCGCATGCATCCGGGAGAATTTTATGCCCTGCCCCAGTCGCCACAGACCTTCAAGCAACTGCTGATGGTTTCCGGCTTTGACCGCTACTTCCAGATCGTAAAGTGCTTTCGTGACGAAGACCTACGCGCTGACCGACAGCCGGAGTTTACGCAGATAGATTGCGAAATGGCTTTTGTCACACAGGAGGATATCCTGCAAACCTTTGAAGGGCTGACTCGCTACCTCTTCAAAGAAGTAAAAGGCATAGACGTAGCAGAGTTTCCCCGCATTAGCTATGCCGATGCGATGAAATACTACGGCTCCGATAAGCCCGACACCCGCTTTGAGATGAAGTTTACCGAACTCAACGACCTGGCGCAGGGCAAAAGCTTCAAAGTATTTGATAGTGCCGAACTGGTAGTGGGTATCTGCGCTGAAGGTTGTGCCGAATATAGCCGTAAGCAGGTGGATGCCCTGACTGACTTTGTGACCCGTCCGCAAATAGGAGCCAAGGGGCTGGTGTACGTGAAGTGCAATGCCGACGGTAGTTTCAAATCTTCGGTAGATAAGTTCTTTTCAGAAGAAGACCTGAAAGGCTGGATGGAAGCCATGGGTGGTAAGCCCGGCGACCTGCTGCTCATCCTGGCCGGGGAGGCTGACAAAACCCGCAAACAACTCAACGAATTGCGCCTGTATATGGGGAGTGAGTTGGGGCTGAGAGACAAAAACGTATTCAAACCACTCTGGGTGCTGGATTTCCCGCTGCTTGAGTGGGACGAAGTACTGGAACGTTATCACGCCATGCACCATCCCTTTACCTCGCCCAAACCGGAGGATATTGACAAACTGGATACCGATCCGGGCTCAGTGCGTGCCAATGCTTATGACCTGGTAATCAATGGCGTGGAGATCGGCGGAGGCTCCATCAGGATACACGACCGTAAACTGCAGAATATGATGTTTACCAAGCTGGGCTTTTCGCAGGAAGAAGCGCAGAAGCAGTTCGGCTTCCTGATGGAGGCTTTTGAATACGGTGCACCTCCTCACGGTGGTATTGCTTTTGGTTTCGACCGCATGTGCGCCCTTTTTGACGGTGCCGACTCCATTCGTGACTACATTGCCTTCCCGAAAAACAATGCCGGCCGCGATGTGATGATAGACACCCCTTCTGTGATCTCTGAGGAGCAACTGCGCGAACTGGAGATCATGGTGAAGCGGTCAAACTAGGTTTACGCTAAGCTTTGCAGTATGGCAAAAGGTAATTCTGAGGCTCCGGGAAGTATTTATGACAAGTCTTATAAAGCCTTTCTGGAGCCCCGCCTCTCTGACATTCTGAAGAGACAGGGTAAAATAAGTATCAGGAAGACCGAAGCCGTTTCTTTCGAGGTGCAGAAACTGCTGGAGCGGAGGCCCGATTTTCTCCTTAAATGCTATGATCAACAGGATGAGGCATTTATATTACACGTGGAGTACCAGAGCAGCATAGATTATGAGATGGCACATCGTATGCACGTGTACGCTGCATTGATTCACGGCAAATACAAACTTCCGGTCAGACAATTTGTTCTATACGTAGGAAGCCAGCGATATAATCTGGAAAAAACGAAAGTGGTAGGACCCGATTATTATCATTCGCATGATGTATGGGATATTGGACGGCAGGATTACGAGGAGTTATTAAATTCAGAATATCCCGAGGAGGTATTGCTGGCGATTCATAGCAACTTTAAAGGAAAAACAGCTGAAGAAGTAGTTCGTAAAATAATACAGCGTCTCAAATCGCTGGCTGCAAATCGGCAAGTGCTGAAAAGGTATGTCACGCATCTGGCCATTATCAGCAACTTACAACGTTTAGAAAATGTCGTCATCAAAATCTCAAGAGAAATGGAACTACTAGATGAAAAACAGTTTCCTAGCTATCAGAAAGGCGTGAAAGAGGGACGTCGTGAAGGTAAACGAGAAGGTAAACGAGAAGGGCTTCGAGAAGCTGCCATGAAGCAGATCAAACGTGGACTCATTTCTGATGAGATCATTGCCGAAGACTTTGACCTTTCTCTTGAAGAGATCGCTCAAATAAGGCAAGAGTTGAAGGCCCGGGGAGAGCTCTAAGCAAAACGACAAATTTTTGAACTTAAAAACCTAGCATGAAACCTATCAAACCCAAGCCCGGACAGGAGTCGGTGTGGGATTATCCCCGGCCTCCGAAGTTAGAAGATGTCAGTAAGCATGTACGTGTTGTGTTCAATGGTAAAGTCATTGCTGATACCAATCGTGCCAAGCGTGTGCTGGAGACCAGCCACCCGCCGGTCTATTACATTCCTCCGGAGGATATTAAGATGGAATACCTGAAAGAAGAGCAGCACAGCAGCTTCTGCGAATTTAAAGGCATGGCCCGTTATTATACAGTGGAGGCTGGGGAGAAATCCACAAAAAATGCTGCATGGTTTTATCCGGAACCAACACAGCGTTTTGCTTCGTTAAAGGACTATGTTGCCTTTTATCCTTCCAAAATGGAAGCTTGCTTTGTAAATGATGAGCGGGTACAGGCACAGGAAGGCGACTTCTACGGAGGCTGGATTACCTCAGAGATTGTAGGCCCCTTCAAAGGCGGACCCGGCACCTGGGGATGGTAGTTAGTTGCAGGTTTAAGATTGAAAATTCAAGGATTATAATTATACCAGTTAAATAAAATAAGATGATGCAGAAAGTAATTTTAGCACTTGCATTTATGTTGCTATCCGGCCTGAGCGTGATGGCCCAGCAGGCCGAAAAATTTGGCGCAGATATTAGCGAAAGTGGCGCATTGCAGCCAGCACAATTTATCACGGAGATGAATGGCAAGGTGGAAGAACACTTGAAACTAACCGCCAAGGTAAATGATGTTTGCCAGATGAAAGGCTGCTGGATGACGCTGGATTTGGAAAATGGTGATCAGGTGATGGTACGTTTTAAGGACTATGAATTCTTCGTGCCTAAAGACGCCAGCGGTAAGACTGCCGTGGTAGAAGGTCGTGCCTATTACGATGAGGTATCGGTAGAGACACTGCGCCACTATGCCGAAGATGCCGGTAAATCACAGGAAGAGATCAATGCAATCACAGAACCAGAGATGAAGCTCAGCTTCGTGGCCGATGGTGTGATTTTAAAGAATGAATAAATAGCTTTAGCTGTAGCAAAGCCCCGGTTTTACCGGGGCTTTTTTGTTTAGAACATTTAAAACTTGCCTCAGCAGGGTAATTTATGGATGCTTGTACCGGCGTAAGTTTTCTTTTCCAAATAGCAATTTAAAGTCAGATTCGGGCTATATTTGCGCCCGATTAAGAAAACAACATTTAGTCAGTTAAAACTTTTAGTGATGATTGTAGGAGTTCCCAAAGAAATTAAGAATAATGAAAACCGTGTGGGCCTTACCCCTGCAGGTGTAAAAGAGTTGACGAAATTGGGTCATACTGTATATGTGCAAAAGACAGCCGGCGAAGGAAGCGGTTTCCCTGATAACTTGTATGAAGCCAATGGGGCCAAAATGCTGCCCGATATCAAGTCGGTATATGCTGAAGCCGAGATGATCGTCAAGGTGAAAGAGCCCATCAGAGAAGAATACGGGCTTATTAAGAAAAACCAGCTGGTTTTTACCTATTTCCACTTTGCCTCCAGCGAAGAGCTGACCCATGCTATGATCAAAACCGGTGCGATCTGCCTCGCCTATGAAACGGTAGAACTACCTGACCGTAGCCTGCCTCTACTGGTGCCTATGTCAGAAGTAGCTGGACGTATGTCAATCCAGGAGGGTGCCAAATACCTGGAAAAGCCTCTAAAAGGCCGTGGCATCCTTCTGGGCGGTGTACCCGGTGTGAGACCTGCTAAGGTGCTGATCCTGGGCGGTGGTGTGGTAGGTACACAGGCCGCTAAAATGGCTGCTGGTATGGGTGCTGACGTGACTATCATGGATACTAACCTGACCCGTCTGCGTTACCTCTCCGACATACTGCCCGCCAACGTCACAACCATGATGTCCAATGAATTCAACATCCGTGGCATGTTAGGTCAGGTTGACCTTATTGTGGGTGCTGTGCTGATCCCTGGAGCCAAAGCTCCTAAACTCATTACCCGCGATATGCTTAAGGATATGCAGTCCGGAGCCGTACTGGTAGATGTAGCCGTAGACCAAGGAGGTTGTATAGAAACCTGTACGCCAACTACGCATGAGAACCCTACCTTTATCATTGATGATGTGGTACATTACTGCGTAGCTAATATGCCTGGCGCGGTCCCTTACACTTCTACCATTGCTTTGAACAACGCTACCCTGCCCTATACGATTCAACTGGCTAACCACGGTTGGGAGGAAGCATGTGCGGTTTCTGAGCCATTGAAGAAAGGCCTGAATATCATCAAGGGAGATGTGGTGTACCCTAGTGTGGCAGAGGCTTTTGATCTGCCTCAAGTAAATGTTGATAAATACTTCAGCTAGTAAGATCAACTTCAGTTATATGTTAAATTTATAGGCAGGAGGAATATGCTTCCTGCCTTATTTTTTGCTGCACAACTGCTCAAAAGGAAGAAGTTCGTCTATAAACACATAGCTATTCTGCAGATAGTCCATCCGGCAGCAGTGGTGTTCTAATCCGTTAGTGATCATTATGTAAGGAGCTTTGAGGCTCTGGTTGTAAATAGCGGACTGATGAAAAACCTGGTCATCCAGCTTTACCCTGAAGGATTTACACTCTGCCAGTAACAAGGGCTGCATAGTACGGTCAAAAACAACTACATCTGTTCGTTTGGCCAGTTTATGATATTTGAGGCCGCTTTCTACGCTGATAAGGGATCTGGGATAATCAAGATATTCTACCATATAATGGATCAGGTGCTGCCGTACCCATTCTTCAGGTGTTAAAGCTACATATTTTCGGCGGATGATATCAAAGATGCGGGCTTTTCCGTCTGCTTTCTGTACTTTATGCGCAAAGGGAGGTAGATTTAAATCCATAATCTCAAAAGTAGACAGATAATCTAATCCTGCAAATTTTCAACTTCTGCTCTAAAATCAAACTAGCAAGATGAAAGATAAAGAAAGTATTGTCAAAGACTGGCTGCCCCGCTATACCGGCACCTCGCTGGATAGCTTCGGGAGTTATATTCTTTTAACTAACTTTTACAACTACGTGGAGATGTTCTCCCGTCAGTTTGAAGTAGAAATCAAAGGCATTGGCAGGCCTATGCAGACAGCTACTGCCAACGATATTACCATCATTAACTTTGGGATGGGTAGTGCTATGGCAGCCACAGTTATGGATTTGCTTTCTGCCGTAGAGCCTAAAGCTGCCCTTTTTCTGGGAAAGTGTGGTGGTCTTAAAAAGAAAACTCAGGTAGGTGATTTGATCCTGCCTATTGCGGCTATCAGGGGGGAGGGTACCAGCAATGACTATCTGCCTCCTGAGGTACCTGCTTTGCCTTCTTTCCGTTTACAGCGTGCGGTTTCTTCCATGATCAAAAAATACGCATTAGACTACTGGACCGGTACAGTGTATACCACCAACCGCCGGGTCTGGGAGCATGATAAGGAATTCAAAAAGTACCTCAAAAGCATAAGGGCGATGGGGATTGACATGGAAACGGCAACTCTTTTTACCGTAGGCTTCATCAATAAAATACCCCACGGAGCCTTGCTGCTGGTATCGGATTTGCCAATGATTGCCGAAGGTGTTAAAACAGAAAAAAATGACGCAGTGGTTACCAGCCAGTTTGCTGCCAAGCATCTTCAGATAGGTATAGATGCCCTGCTTGAACTCATCAATTCAGGAGAGTCTGTCAAGCATATGCGCTTTGAGTAAATTTTCAGGAGAACTTACTAAGCTTTAGATTCATGGAGTTACCCCTTGTCTGGCAGCAGACTATTGTTCTGGGAGGTATTTTGATCTTGTTTCTGGCCATCTACCAGGAGTGGGTCAGGCCCTCGCTGGGTTTTCTGGTCATCATACTGTTCTTTGTCATATTAGGGATTCTGACACCGGAAGAAATGATCTCAGGCTTCTCTAATACTTCTATCGCCAGTGTGGTTCTGCTGATCCTGATCAGTGCTGCTTTACGGAAAAATTTTCAGATTGAAGCGGTCATTGATAGTATTTTCAAGCTTGGAAGAAAGAACCTTGCGATGGGCTATCGATCTTTTATGCTGCGAATGATGCTGCAGGTGGCCTTCTTTTCCTCTTTTGTCAACAATACACCTGTTGTAGCGATCATGACGCCCTATGTGTTCAATTGGGGCAAGCGGAATAATGTATCTCCTTCCAAACTTCTGATTCCTCTTTCTTATGCTACCATTATGGGAGGAATGCTTACCATCATAGGTACCTCTACCACCCTGGTTCTTAATGGGTTTATGACGGATTTTCAGGTCGGAACCCTCCCAGCTCTGGATTTACTAAGAATAGGCGGGTTAGTAGTGCTGACCGGTATCCTGCTGATCATCACAGTAGGCCATAGGCTGCTGCCTAACAATATGGATATCCTGGAAAGCTTCAGTAAGAACCGCCGCGAATACCTGGTAGAAACCGTGCTTGACCCTGCCTCTCCTCTTCACGGAAAGACGGTAAAAGAAGCAGGCCTGAGGAGCCTGAAAGGTGTATACCTGGTTGAGATCATCCGTAATGGAGAAACCATCTCTCCGGTAGAGCCATCAGAAAAAATAAGGCAGCAGGATGTACTTATCTTTGCCGGAGATACTGAAAATATTGTAGAGCTACTCAATAATGGACGCGGCCTGGTATTGCCCAAGCCTGCTGACACCCGCAATGAAGATAAGGTAAATGTGATGGAAGCCGTTGTGGGTGCCAACTCCAGCCTGATTGGCAAAACGCCCAAGGAAATGGAGTTTCGCTCACGCTATGATGCAGCCATCGTGGCCATTCACCGTAATGGAGAAAGGCTGAGCGGAAAGATTGGTGATATTGTGCTGAGCCAGGGCGATTTGCTTTTGCTTTATGCAGGAAGGCATTTCAGAGACAGAGTAGATCTTTTTCGGGATATATTCATCGTATCCCAGGTCAAAGAGTTTCTCCGTCCCCGCAAGCATAAAGTATATTCTTTTCTGCTGCTGGCACTCCTTGCCATCGGTATGGTAATCCTGGGATATTTTACCCTCTTTGTTTCTCTGCTGCTTATTTTTGCCATCATGGTAGCGCTGGGAATGGTCTCTTTGCAGGATGTGAAAAATGAGATAGACCTAAATATGGTATCCATTCTGGTATTTTCGCTTGCCCTGGGGCAGGCAATCATCAAAACGGAAAGTGGCGACTTGTTGGCTGGTTGGATACTCGGACTCACACAAACCCTAGGAACGACAGCCATCCTGGCTAGTCTGCTGCTGGTTACCACCCTACTGACTTCTTTTATTACTAATGTAGGAGCGATATCCATCACTTTCCCTCTGGCTTATTCTATAAGCAATAGTCTGGGATTGGAAGGTATGCCTTTTTACCTGGCTATTGCTTATGCTGCCTCTGCTGCCTTTCTGACACCTATAGGTTACCAAACCAACCTCATTGTGTATGGTCCCGGTGGTTATAAATTCAGTGATTTCCTTAGAATAGGCTTACCCGTCACTACGGTCTATCTGGTTTCAGTGCTGATCATGATTCGTCTTCTGTATCCAGGTATCTTCTGAGTCAGTTAGTTAAAACTTGGGTTTTAAATTCTTTTCTTAGCTGTCTTTCTCAATCATGTAGTTGATTTTCACTGCGGATCATATCAGTGTAGGCCTGTAAAATCATGCTGAAGGGGGCAGATGACTTTTTGCTACAGATACTTAGAAGATAAATTCAGGAAAATAAAAAAAGCCATCTGTCGTCTTCGACGGATGGCTAATAAATAAAAGCTACTAGCTAGCAAGAGTTACATCTGTACGTTGACCTCTGGCGTAGTAGAGTAAAGTACCTTCAGTGCATTAGCAATTCTTAGCTCCTGCTGTACGTCTGATACGATACCCATCTTAGCTTCTTTGTCTACCTTAAGCGCCATGGTAATCTGGTCTCTTTCACCTTCAGAAAGTTTGTCTTTCTCCTGGTTTACAAACTGAACGACACCACTCGGTTCAATCAGTACGTCATTCACCTGGATACGAGGTTCAGAACCGTAGCGTTCTGTCTCTTTAGGCTCACCTATGTAGATGTAGCTTACCAGTGACTTCTTCTCCATTTTCTTGAGCTGCTCGGCTTGGGGGATACGCTGCATTACCAGCAGGTCTGTTTCTCTTAGCACGGTAGTTACCATGAAAAAGAAGAGCAACATAAAGATAATGTCAGGAAGTGCTGAAGTCGGAATATCCTGACTGGATTCAGTTTTCTTTTTAAATTTTGACATATCAACCTCCTACTTGACTAGGTTCAGCAATGGAGATAGCCATAGGTATCTCTTTTTTCAGTTCATCATATCTGTCCTTCAGGCTGGGCTCGGCATTGTTGATATCACGAACCTGTTCTGCAGGAACGCCAAGTTGTTCCGCATAGATCTCATAGTAAGCACCCTGTAATTCATCAAGTACCTCGGTGTACATTTCATAGCTCGTACCACGGTCAGTCTTGAAAGATACAACAGCGTCTGTAGGACTTTCTGATAAATTAGGATCAGCGCCATAGTTCAAAACGAATTCCTTTACCATGTCTCTCAGTTGTGATACATCTTGCATAGGTTCACCCTCCACCAGCATTCTATCGCTTGAGTTCAGCAGCACCTTAAAGATGTTACGCTCATTGAATTTTACTTCGGGAGGCGGATCATTGGGATCCTGTTTAGGAGGGAGGCGGATAGCCAGCCCTTTGTCAGATGCAATGGTTGTAGTCACCAGGAAGAATATGAGCAAAAGGAAGGCAATGTCAGCCATGGAGCCGGCGTTTACTTCTCCTGCATTTCTTTTCTTTCTAGCCATATTACTTGAAGATTTTGTTGACTTCAGTTACTAAAATGCTTATGAGAGCAATACCTATTAGCAGGTACATAGTGATAAGCGCGCCCCCGATAAACTTTGAAGAAGATTCATCTATACCAAATTTGGTGTATACTGTATTCACTTCGTCTCCAGAGATGGAATAGGCGATGAAGAATACAATCAGAATAGCAATCAGACCTACCACACTGCCTAACAAAGCTTTAGGATTGTTCAGTGAGTTGATCAGGGGCAGGATGATCGCCAGTACAATTGCCAGACCTACCAGAAAGTAAGCCGCATATAATCCGTATGTTGAAATAAAAAACTCCATCTGATTAGACTAATTGTTTTGGTTGGATAACTATTTATCTATTCTGGCGCTGGTAGTGGTACCACCGGCAGTCAGCTTGTACTTAACGAGCAGGTCAACCAGAGAGATAGAAGCATCCTCCATGGAGTTTACCAGGCCATCAATCTTGGAAACGCAGTAGTTGTAAAATAATTGCAGGATGATTGCCACAATCAGACCAGCTACTGTAGTCAAAAGAGCTACCTTGATACCACCGGCAACGAGGGAAGGAGAGATATCTCCGGCCGCTTCAATAGCGTCAAAAGCACCGATCATACCAATTACAGTACCCATGAATCCAAGCATGGGAGCAATAGCAATAAAAAGGGAAATCCAAACCAAACCTTTTTCCAGGCGGCCCATTTCTACTGAGCCATAAGAGATGATGGATTTTTCTACCATGTCGATACCTTCTGACATGCGCATCAGGCCCTGGGTAAAAATAGAAGCCACAGGACCGCGGGTGTTCCTGGTAACGTCTTTGGCAGCCTCTACACCACCAGTGTTGAGAGCATCTTCCACTTTGGCCAGCAATTTCTTAGTGTTAGTGGTAGCCATGTTCAGGGTAATGATACGTTCAATAGCGATAGCCAGCCCTAGGATAAGACAGATCAGTACGGGCGACATGAATTTCCAGTCACCTTCGATGAACTTCTGCTTCACTGCCTGATGGAAGGTCTCTTCTTCAGCCATATCCTCGATCAGTTCCTCATCTTCAGGGGTGGCGGCTTCTACCTGGGCAGTTTCTTCTGTAGGCTCTGCCATCTCTGTAGTGTCTGCCATCTCTGTAGTGTCTTCTGCCATCTCTGTAGTGTCGGCTTCCGTTTGGTCCTGAGCGAAAGAACGGGTGTTTCCAAAGGTCAGGATGCTTGTCACGAATAGTAAAGCGATTAACTTTTTCATAACGTGTTTAGTAGTCTGTTGTAGTGAAAATTGAAATTAAGAATTGATTAAATTTAAAGCATTATTGGTAAAATAATGGCGGAGAGGGCGGGATTCGAACCCGCGGTACCCCGGTGGGGGCACACTCACTTTCCAGGCGAGCACCTTCAACCGCTCGGTCACCTCTCCTTTTTTCTTGTATGTCAGTGCTAAACTGTACTTTCTTTATAGATACTGTTACTTACAAATAAATCAATAATATATGCTATATGCAAGTTTTGAATTTAAATCGTGTGGAAATTAAAGTTTATACAAATTATAGAAGCAACAGCAGAAAGATAGTATACTAATATGATAGTTTCCTCTCAGTGATGTTGATTAGGTTTTAATAAAAAGTCACTCAGAGGCATAAAATTAATAAAAAAATCCTCACTTCTTGCAAGTTTTTTTTTAACGAATGATTTAAATATTCCTGATTCAATTGTATTTTAATAAGTTTCACCACAAATCGGCACCGGCAGAAGCCCTTTCACTTTGTCATGGTCGCCATACTCTCCCAGCAGAAACATCATTTTAGTTATAGCTGCCTCTGTCGTCATATCCTTTCCGCTGATAACTCCCATATCTTCCAGGCTTTTGCTGGTCTGGTAGCGTCCCTGTATTACTCTGCCGCCGCTACACTGCGAGATGTTGAGTATGATCAGTCCTCTTTCTACGGCATCAGCCAGGCTGTCCAGCATAAAGGCATCAGTTGGCGCATTACCTGAGCCAAAAGTCTCCAGCACTACCCCCTTCAGGTCAGGGATCTGCAGCACACTTTCCACCACCCGGCGGTTGATACCCGGGAAGAGCTTCAGAATAGCTACATTGGAGTCCAGTCGGTTATGATATATCAGCTTACTATCAGGATCATAAGGGCGAATGGCCGAGCTGTTGTAGTCAATGACCACTCCTGCTTCTGCCAGGATGGGATAGTTTTCCGACTCAAAGGCGTCAAAGTGAATACTCTGCCGCTTACTGCTGCGGTTGCCTCTGAGCAGCAGGTTGCCAAAATAGATGCAGACTTCCGGCACCACAGGGTTACCCTGACGCATCTCGCTGGCAATTTCCAGGGCAGTAATGAAGTTTTCGTGTGCGTCTGAGCGCTTGGAGCCGATGGGGAGCTGGGCCCCCGTAAAGATTACCGGCTTGTTGAGCCCCTCCAGCATAAAGCTCAGGGCAGAGGCACTGTAAGCCATGGTGTCTGTACCATGTACAATGACAAAACCATCATAACGGCGGTAATTTTCGTTGATGATATAGGCCATATCAACCCAGTGCTCAGGCCTGATATTGGCTGAGTCAACTAGCTGAGGAAAAGATATGACGGTGATATGTATGTTGAACTCCTGTATGGAGGGCACTTTGTCTACGATACGGGAAAAGTTGAAGGGCATCAGCGAGCCGTGCTCGTCATATGACATACCCAGTGTACCTCCTGTATAGATAATAAGCACAGCAGCCCGCGGCTTATCAGGAGAGGCAGTATTGATGTTTACGATCTTATAATTAAGTCTTTCCATGAAAAGGGTAGCCTGCAGGTAAAATTACAATTTAAATGCATTAAAAAGAGCAAATGCGTTGGAAGTTGTAGCTTCAGCTACCTCATTTGTTTCTTTACCCAGGTACTCAGCTACTTTTTGAGCAATAATTGGAATGTAAGCAGGCTCGTTCCTTTTTCCCCTATGGGGTACGGGCGCCAGGTAGGGGCTGTCGGTTTCCAGTACAAGCTGCTGTAGTTTCAACTCGGGTATGATCTTATCCATACCGCCGTTTTTGAAAGTACTCACCCCGCCCAATCCAAGCAGGAAGTTGACATCTGCTGCCCTCCGGGCTTCTTCTACCGTTCCGGTGAAGCAATGAAAAATGCCCCTCAGCTTCTCACTATGCAGTTCCTCCACGATACTGATGCTGTCATCAAACGAATCGCGGGTATGGATAATAATAGGAAGCTGGTATTTTTTTGCCCACTCTATCTGTATCCGGAAGGCCTCCTGCTGCTGCTCGCTGAAGCTGGTGTCCCAGTAATAGTCAAGCCCTATTTCTCCTACAGCGGCAAAACTGCGCCGACTGAGCCATTCTTCTACCAGGTATAGCTCCTTTTCAAACCCTTTTTTGACAGAAGTAGGGTGCAGGCCCATCATAGGTACACACATAGCGGGGAAACGATGCTCCAACTCCAGCATTCGGTCTACAGAGGTGTGGTCAATGTTGGGCATGTAAATTTTTTCCACACCCGCATCCTGAGAGCGGGCTATGACATCCTCTATGTCGTTGCTGAACTTCTCATCGTAAATATGCGCATGGGTATCAATAAAGGTCATTCCTGCCTAGGGGTTAATTATGAACTTGGGTATTAGGAGCCGCAAACAAAAGAGGTCATTCGTATTAAGCAAATGCAGCTTATATTTTCTCAGCTAATTTTTCAAAACTTAATATTCCCTCCCTTTCCATATCGTTTTCATCGGGAGGAGGTAATAGATAATGGTCAGCGGCGTAAGTAGGGCAGCATACAGCTCATACAGCAAAAGATAACGATAAAGTCGGCGTCGGTATTTCTTGACAAGGCGTAATTTTCTGACAATCAGGATGATAAACAAATTTTGCAGACATAGCTTGGCCACGAAAAGCACTGCTGCCCATTCAGCCTGCAGGAAAAAGAGCAGTAAAATAAGAGGGTAAAATAAAGCCTGCAGGCTGAGTAGTGCCACAATAGGAAAAGGAAGCCTGACGGCCCCCTGCATCCAGCGCCTGCGCTGCTGCAGTAATTCATCCCAGTTGCCCATGGGCTGAGTAAATGCTACTACCTGGGGCGCAATGACATTGCGGAAGCCATACCGCTTCCCGGTGATTTCATGCAGTATCTGGAAATCTTCGGTGATAGAAAAAGGGAGATTTTCATAACCTCCGGTATCCCGGTAAGCCTGGCGCTGCATGAGCATGTTGTTGCCCATAGTAGCGATAGGGATGCCCCAGTCGCTGGCTACCTTTACCATACCCAGCGCAAATATCCAGTCGATGCGCTGTAATTGCCCCCAGGCCGTACGGCTGTCTACCAGCGTGATGCCCGTTACCACCCCTGTTGCTTTGGATTGGTTACGGGTGTAGCCGTATTGTACCATACCTCTCACCCAGAAGGGCTGCACCTGCATATCGGCATCAGTGACCAGCAGCAGTTCAGTCTGAGGATCTGCATTTTCTACAGCCAGTGCCAGGTGGGCCAGTACATTGGCCTTGGCCTTGGCATCACCCAGTCTCTGGCTGACTTCAACCAGTTTTACCCTACTATCCTGTTTTGCGTAGGTACGGGCGATGTCTGCGGTAGCATCCTCCGAAGCATCATTGCCGATCCAGATCTTAAGTTTGTCTTTCGGATAATCTGAGGCCAGCAGGCAGTCCAGGCAACGGGCCAGGTAAGTCTCCTCATTCCTGACGGCCAGCAGCACCGCTACCTCGGGCACCTGCGTCAGTTCGGGCCGACTGATGGGCTGTAGCTCGGGGTGCACTATTTGTTCATCCTCCAAATCGGGCTTATAATCACGAAAGTTAAACTTCCAGAAAAGGATCAGCAGCAGGTTGGCCAGCACTGTGGCTGAGGCTAATATGATCAGCAACAGGCTCACAGGCTACAAAACTCATAGCCCTTTCCGGCAAAATGCTCCATGAAGCGTGGAAGCACATAACGAAGATTTTTTTCGGCCTTGTAGCTGTCATGGAAAATGAGAATACTACCATGACGGCTGTGTTGCAGGCTTTTCTGCAGACACTTTTCGGCGGGAAAGCTCTGGTCAAAATCACCAGTCAATATGTCCCACATGACAATCTGGTATTTATCGGATAGCTGCCGTATCTGACGGTAGCTGATCTTACCATAAGGAGGACGGAAAAGCCTGGGCAGTTGACTGGTGTGCTGCTCTTCAATTACCTGCTGACAGCGGGCGATGTCCCGAAGGTAAGGCTGATTTTTGTGCTGCCAGCCATTGAGGTGGTGGTAGGTATGGTTGCCGATGCGGTGGCCCAACCGGCTTAGTTGCCTGAAAACTTCCGGATGACGCTCAATATTTTCACCTACGCAGAAGAAGGTCGCTTTGGCATCAAAACGGGCCAGGGTTTCCAGCACAAAGGGCGTTACCTCGGGCACGGGGCCATCATCAAAACTGAGGTAGAGCTTTTGCCCGGCAGCCTGCTTTTGGTCCCATAAGAGGGTAGGGTAGAGCATCTTGACTAAAGTCGGTGTCTTCCAGAAATTCATCAGAACTTTGAGACTCTATGGTCAACCTTTACTGAAAGAAATGTAATGTCGTCATGGTATTCATCTCCGCCACTAAATTCATCCAGTTCTTTGAACAGATTACGGTGTATATCCTTCAGTTCAAGGTCAATATGTCGGAGCAGGAAGTGTTGCAGACGCTCCAGTCCGTACTCCTCATTGTCAGCGTTGAAAGTTTCAGTGAGCCCATCGGTATAGGCGAAGAGCATAAAGTTATCTACTTCTCTGATCAGCCCTTCGTTCAGGAAGGGGAGTGGATGAAAGCTGCCCAGCAGTACGGTTCCTTGGTCCAGCAGTTGTATCTTTTTCTGTTCATTGACCAGTACCGGAGGGATGTGTCCTGCATTGACGTAGTGAAGCTCTTTCTTCTCCTGGTCATAGATGGCCATAAAGAAGGTGATAAAGTTCTCTCCGTTGGCACTCTGTAGTACCTGATAGTTCAGTTCTGAGATGATCTCCGACAGGTTCATGGTCTGACGTACAATGGTGCGGAGCGTGGCCTGGAAGTTAGACATCAGAATGGCAGCGGGCACACCTTTGCCGGAAACATCGGCTATGCAGAAAAGGAAATGATTGGAGGTGAGCTTGATAAAATCATAGTAATCACCTCCTACCGAATGGTGAGGCACGTAGCTGGCTTCTACCTGCAGGCCTTTCTGCTGCGGCAGTTGCTTGGGAAAGAGGAACTGCTGTACCTGCCGGGCAATCTCCATCTCCTTACGCATAGCCTCCTGGACCAGTTGCCGACGGGCAAGCTTTTTATTCTCGATGGCCACAATGATGATATTACTCAGCGCCTGTATGAAGGTGGTACCTGTTTCCGGCTGCTGCTCTATGATCTCTTTCTGCGTGCCACCCAGAAATACCAGCGCAAGCATGCGGTTTTTATGAGATACAGGAATGACCGTATCAAACGTATCAAAAAAGCCAGGGTCTTTCAGATCAGCCACCCTGGTGATTTTTTGTATAGGCAGAAAATGCTCATTGAGCATGACATTGCTGAAATTGACCTGTGTACCGAAATTGGTCTTGCATTCCCAGAAGCCAGGCTGGGCCTCTTCATCATTGAATACGTACAGCGCCAGCTTCTGTATATTAAGGTTGGCCCGTAATGTAAAGTTGTAAATCTTATAAAGAGAATCTTCGGGAAGGTTATTGTTGATCGCCTGCGTAACCTCGAGTAAAGAATTGAGCTCGAGCTCTTTGAGCTCGTACTGCGTTTTTAATATTGTTGATGTGTCCATGTAATCTTCCACAGCCATACCTCCGTTTCCTGCTTTATTTTCAGCCTCCTTCTCTGCTGAGGGGGCTTGTTTATGTACAAAATTAACATTTTAGCTGAAAAAGAAAATCAGGTGGGGGTACAAAGCTATGGCATCGGCTTACTTCCGGTACAATTTCCTGGTACAAAAGTCAGTTTTACAGGGCTCATTAGTCAGGTTGTCTTCTCCGGCGGCCTCTCTCGCCCATCTTATCCAGAATCATACGCCTGAATTCAGCTTCAGCTTTGAAGAGCTGTAGTACCTGCCGGGCGGTAAGCACCTGCTGGTACTCCCGGGCAGCCTGTTGCTCCAGGGCCAGCTGATCTTCCTTAAGCTGAAAATACTGCTCAAGCCTAGCCTCGGCCTCTGCATCACTGAGTTGGGCTACGTCCGGCTGACGGCGCATCTGCATCTCTTCTCTGATGAGGGATTCTTCTTTTTCCTTCAGCTGGTTGTAGATGGGCCAGAACTTCTGGGCAGCCTCCGGGCTGAGGTTGAGCCGCTGGGTGATCAATGCAATACGGGCGCTTTCCAATTTCTCCCTCCCCGGCCTGTTCTGCCCGCCGGGGCCTCCCTGCGCAAATGTAGCAGAAGAGACCAGCAGCACCAGCACCAGCAGGGTACTGCTTCTAAAGATATTCTTCATATTCTTCCAGTTCATACATGTCATATTCGTAATCATCAATAGGTAATTCATAAGTGTCCAATTCTTCTAGCAGTAATTCTTCCTGCTCTTCTTCAGTCAGGTTGATCTGCAGTACGCTTACTTCTGCATCAGCCTGCAGGTATTCCAGCATGGCTTCCCGGGGTACATCAGCCAGCAGTTGCTCCGCTGTATCAGCGCTCACGCCCTCTTCTGCCGGCTGCTGGTAGAAGAAAACTCCTGCTACGAGCAGGATCAGTACCGAAGCTGCCGCAGCATAGGCCCAGCGCGAAAAGCTGACTAATTTTCCTCCATCCTGCATTTCTTTTTCACGAATCCGTTTGTGAATGCGGTCAGGCAGGGAGTCAAAATAGCCCTCCGGAGCTTCAAAAATAGTCTTTTTCAAATGTTCGGGCGCTTTCATCTATTCTGTAATTTGCATTTTTATATCTTCTTCTATCTTCTTCACCGCATGGTGGTAGCTGGCTTTGAGGGCGCCCACACTGGTGCCGGTGATCTCGGCCATCTCCTCGTATTTGAGCTCTTCAAAGTATTTGAGGTTGAATACCAGCCGCTGCTTATCCGGCAGGCGGAGCAGGGCTCTCTGTAGTTTCATTTGCACTTCGTCTCCGCTAATGTGCGGGGCAGTATCTATTTTGGAGGCCAGTTCGGTGCTGGCATCGCTGATGGATATCCAGAAGCGTTTTTTCTTCTTACGTTCCAAAAAGCGCAGGCATTCATTGGTAGCAATTCGGTAAATCCAGGTAAAAAGCCGGGAACCACCTTCAAACTTATCCAGGTTTTTCCAGACTTTGATAAAGACCTCCTGTACCACATCATCCGCATCATCATGGTCAATCACCATCTTACGGACCAAAAGATACACCCGCTGCTGGTACTTATGGATTAACTGACTGAAAGCTTTTTCGCGACTTTCAGGCCTGCTGAAATCGGCCAGCAGTTGGGCCTCCTCTATAGTTGCTGTGTACTTGTCCAATACCTGCAATGCTTTGCTTGCTTAGTTATTCCCTTTTGATACAGACCTATCAGCAAGGTTTAAAAACTGTACGAAAATAAATAAATTATTTGTGTTGATGTTTCCTGCTTTTGGCTCGAGCCTGTCAAGTTAAGTTTTGAAATCAGATCAGAAAATGCCCCTTACCCTGATAACTTATTAATGTCAGCTGAATATGTCCACCAGAGAACATCTAATGTTCGCTGGTGGACATCATTAATTTCTTATTAAGAGTATAAGTTTCTGATAAACAGTTAGTTGTGATGCTGGTATGTAAATTGGGATGTCCTGGGTGAAAACATTTCCCCCAAAATACCATGCTGAAAAACTATCTTATCATAGCCCTGCGGCACCTGAATCGTAACAGGGTGTACGCTGCTGTGAACATTCTCGGGCTGGCATTAGGCCTGACTACCGCACTCATCATTTTTTTACTGATACGCTACGAGCTTAGCTTCGAGAATATGCATGCCCAGAACGAGCGTATTTTTCGCGTAGTACAGAACCGCGGCGACCGCAAAAACGCACAGACACCCTATCCTGCTCCGGCAGCTATACGGATGGATTATGCCGGTCAGCTTGAAAAAGTAACCGGTCTGCATTTTGACCAGGAAGTGCTGGTGAGGATAGAAGATGATAAATATACCGAGGATTTTGTCCTGTTTGCCGATAGTAGCTTCCTGGAGGTGTTTGACTATGGCTACGG
Organism: Cyclobacteriaceae bacterium; assembly: GCA_046541235.1. Taxonomy (GTDB): domain Bacteria; phylum Bacteroidota; class Bacteroidia; order Cytophagales; family Cyclobacteriaceae; genus Catalinimonas. Next base: position 55,571 of record JBKHDR010000014.1, read on the forward strand.
CGATGAAATGGTAGTTATGGGTGATGTGGAGCGCAGCATGCGGGAACCTGGCTTTGTGGTACTCACTGAGTCGCTGGCCGCTAAATATTTTAAAGGAGAAAACCCCCTGGGCAGGCGCCTGAGCCTGCGCAACCGGGTAGAAGTAGAAGTAGGTGCCGTTGTCAAAGATCCGCCTTCCAACACTCACCTGCAATTTGACCTGCTGGTATCCTGGGAATCCTTAACTCCTGAATACCTGGGCTCCCCGCTAGACAGCTGGGGCTTTGTATCCTCCGGCTACACCTATGTGATGCTTCCGGAAGGAGCCACTCCCGCATCAGTGGATTTTACAGAGCTGGTCAAAAAATATTATAATGAGGAAAGCTGGCGCACTGTCAGCTTCCAGTTGCAGCCACTGAACAAGCTGCATTTTGATGATACCTATGGAGGCGGCGACCTGGCTGCCCCCGTGGTGAGCAAAACTTACCTGTGGATTGTAGGCCTGGTAGGGGTATTTATCATGGTCATTGCCTGCATCAACTTTGTTAATCTTTCCACGGCCATCAGCCTGCGCAAAAGCCGGGAGGTGGGTGTGCGCAAAGCATTGGGCGCTCTGCGTGCTAACCTGATTGGCCAGTTTTCCGGTGAGGCCCTGGTAGTCACGCTGATTTCGTTTGTCATCGCCTTTCTAGCCTTGATACAGCTGCTTTCTCCTTTAAACAGCTATCTGCAAAAAGGGATAGAACTGGATGTTACAAAAGATTTTATGTTCTGGCTGTATGCACTGGCTCTGGTGGTAATTGTGGCTTTGCTGAGCGGTATGTACCCGGCCTTCGTGGTTTCAGGTTTTCAGCCCGTAAAGGCGCTTAGAAATACGGTAAATTCTCATAAGAAATCCTCAATTTGGCTGCGAAGAGGGCTGGTGATGTTCCAGTTTGTGATCGCGCAGGTGCTGATCATCGCTACCCTGGTGGTGGCTGAACAGATGGATTATGTACATTCTAAATCTATGGGTTTTGAGCGTGAAGCCATTATCAACGTACCGCTGCCGGAAACCGATTCAGCCAAACTGGATGCTTTCCGTACACGCCTGTATAACCAGGCAGGCATTGAAAATGTGACTCTCGCCCTGGGATCACCCAACTCAGAGAACAATATTATCACGCCCTATGACCTCAGTGAAGAGGGACTGCAGAACGATTCAGACATTGCCAATGTAAAACCGGTAGATCATCAGTACCTGGATGTATATGGAGTAAAACTGCTGGCAGGCCGCTGGTTTGATGAATATGACCTTCGTTCTACAGACAACCGTTTTGTGGTCAATGAGCGCTTTACCAGGCAAATGGGCTTTGCTTCAGCAGAGGAAGCCATCGGAACTTCAGTAGTGTTAGGTTTTGGTAGGCGCGAAGGGGAAATCATCGGCGTGGTGAATGACTTCCACCAAAGCTCGCTGCATTCCGAGATCATACCGCTTTGTTTTGTGCCTTTTTCCCCTCTCTTTTTTAATGCAGGCATCAAGCTTTCTGCAGGCAATTATACCGCCGGGATTGAGAAAGTAGAAGAAATCTGGACAAACCTCTATCCGCAGGATCTTTTCCAGTATGACTTTATGGATGCGCAACTGGCCAGCCTCTACGAGGAAGATATGCGGACTTACACCCTCTTCAGGATCTTCTCGGGTATTGCCATCTTCATCGGCTGCCTGGGCCTGTTTGGCCTGATTTCCTTCCTGGTGGAGCAGAAGCGCAAGGAGGTAAGTGTGCGCAAGGTGCTGGGAGCTTCCATCAGCCAGATAGTGTTCCTCTTTTCTAAAGAATTCACCCAGCTGGTGATCATCGCCTTTCTGCTAGCCGTACCCTTAGCCTGGTACATGGCTGACTACTGGCTCAATAACTTTACCTACCGCATTGATGTAGGAGTAAGCGCGTTCATCATCGGTGGTTTGGCGGCGCTTCTGGTGGCCTTCCTGTCGGTAGCCTGGCAGTCTGTCTGGGCGGCCCGGGAGAATCCGGCTAAGAGTTTGAGAAGTGAATAAAAATAATCTTCATAAT
>JBKHDR010000015.1:0-55935 GCA_046541235.1 Cyclobacteriaceae bacterium
TCCCAGCGACTGGATCCCAGCGACTTTTCCTTATTTCAATCTATTATTTCCCCTGCACATTGAGCTGGCTCATGATTTCCTCTATGGCACGGTCCAGTTGGGGCTGATTGCCTTGCAGGCGGTCTTTAAAGGTCTGGGGCACGTAGATGTCAGGTGTGACGCCTTCTTTTTCCAGGTTCTTGCCGTCCAGGGTGTAGCAGCCCCAGGAGGGCAGGCGGTAGAAGGAGCCGTCTACTAGTCCTTTGCCGGAAGTGAAGATGATCCAGCGATAAGTTTCCGTGCCAATGATTTTGCCCAGGCCCAGCTCCTTGAAACCGGCGGCGGTCATCTCGGCATCGCTCAGGCTCTGCTCGTTCACTAACAGCACAATGGGTTTGGCTGCCGGGCTGAAATTAGGCTGTGCCGCCGGTGAGCCACCCCGGTATTTCCATTGTAAATATGGCACACGGCTTAGGAAGTTGAGCACCAGGTCATGTACGTTGCCGCCGGTATTGTAGCGCAGGTCCAGGATGAGGGCTTCTTTTTCATTGTTCTCCGCTACCATCTCCTGCACAAACTGTTCGTAGGAGCCCATGCCCATGTTTTTCATGTGGATGTAGGCAATGCGCTCATCAGATTTCTCGTCTACGTATTTTTGGTTTTCATCAATCCACTCATCGTAAAGATGGGTGCGGATGGCACTATAAGAAATCGGGTGCAACCGAACTTCATGCTCCTTACCCTTGCGAGAGAAGGTCAGCGTCAGCTCCTGTCCGCCAGCGGGACTGGTGAAGTAGGATTCGCGGTTACGGCTGGTATCTACGGCTTCTCCATTGACTTTCACTAACATATCACCAGCCTGTATGTCCTTGCCCTTCACATCGGCCGGACTTTCTTTGATGATCCCTGCTACCTGGTAAGGAATCTCTTCTGAGAAGCGGATACCGGTCGCCTGGGTACTAAAGTCGTAGTAGGACTTCTCTTCCTCACCGCTGGAGTAGAAGCCCAGGTGAGACGAATTCAGCTCGCCCAGCAGGTCTTCGGTGAGCTGACGCAGGTCGGAGCGGGAGTTGATGTAGGGCAGAAAAGCCGCGTATTCATCGCGCAACGCCTGCCAGTCCACGCCATGAAAATCTTCATTGTAGAAGTTTTCCTCCAGGTTGGCCCAAAGCTCGTAATACATCTGTTCAAACTCATCTTCCAGATTGCGCGTGAAGGTATGGGAGATATCCAGCGCCTCCACTTTGCCAGCCTCCAGATCCAGGGTGTGGATTTTACCACTTGCCAGCAGATAGTATTTATCCCCGGCTTCGGTGATGCTAAAACTTCCGACATTATCCAGCCCGCTGATCTTTTCGGTTTTATTGCTTTCAAAGGGCTCCAGAGTGGTTTTCCAGAGGGCGTTCTTGCCTTCATCATGGTTTGAGAGATAGAACGCGATCAGCTTCTCGTCTTTTTGCACCACATAAGGACTGGCCTGCCCACCTACGTTGGGGCTGATCCGCTCCAGGCGTTCCATCAGGTCTTCAAAGTTGATTTCTACTTTGGGCAGTTCCTCTTTTTTATCCTCATCCTCTTTGTCTTTTTTCTTGGACTTTTTATCGTCTTCTTCTTTCTTTTCCTCTTCTTTGAAAAGCTCCTCAAACTTTTCGGCACGGTAAGGCTGCTCATAGCGGTCAAAATGCATGCGGTAGATGTGGGCCTCCTTGCTGCCGAAAGGATAATTGGGCTTCAGGCGGTCGGTGGTCAGAAAAAGATATTTGCCATCCGGCGACCAGAAAGGGTCGGTTTCCGTCACGCCGGTGCTGGTGATGTTGGTACTCTTGCCGCTGGCCAGCTCGTGTACAAAAATATCCTGCTCAAAATCGCGATAAGCCGTATAGACAACATACTTATCATCCGGAGAAAAAGAGGGCGTGCTGCCATAGAATCCCCAGATTTCATCCTGCGCCAGCGCTTGGCTGCTGAAATCTTCCAGGTTCATCAGCTTTACCTCATTTCGGCCGCTCAGGTAGACTGCCTTACTTTTGTCGCTATTGAAGCTCATCTGCCGGTTATTCTGGCTGTCGCTGGTCAGCTGTTTTTCCTGCCCGCTGCCATCGGCGGCAATGGTGTACCAGTTCTGGTAGCCGTTGGCGGTCTGGTTGAAGATCAGCGTCTTATCATTCTTCAGCCAGTAGACTTCATCCACCCGACCCATAGGATTGGTTTTGAGCTGGCGTATGAACCTGCCCTTGACATCCGATACAAAGAGTTCTCCGCGGGAGACAAACGCCAGCTTTTTATTGTCGCCTGACACATCAAAAGCGCTGATCTTGTCCTTCACATTGAAATCCTGCGCCTTATTGAGCGTCAGGTTGCGGGGCAGGCTGAAGCTGAGTTTTTCGGTAGCGCCACTGCCGGGCGCAAAGGTGTGCAGCTGGTAATCTTTGACAAAGACGATCTTCTCCCCATTGGCCGATACCTGCGGGTGTACCACCGATGAGGTATAGTCGGTTAGCTGTTTGCGGTTGCCGTTTTCTTCAAGCTGGAAAAGATTGTATTCCCCATTGCCTTCTGTGGAAACAAAGTACACATTCCCATCCCGGTCAATGCTGGTCCACATTTCCTTGCCGTCCAGTTCGGTATACTTTTTAAACTCGCCGGTTTCAGGGTGGTAGGACTTGATGTCGGGGCTGTAGGCACCTTTGTAGCCTTTGCGGCTCTCAAAGCGCTGGCTTTCCCAGGTTTCGTTGAAGAAAAGCTCACCGGAACTGGGATGCTCCACCACATCGTGTACTGTGTTGAAATAGTTGCCAAACATTCGCCGGGGTGTGCCTCCATCCAGGCTGACTTTGAAAGCGGTAAAATTATTTTCCCGGTTGGAGGTAAAGTATATTTCCTGCGAATCCCAGGACCAGGAATCCACATGGTCAAAGGCCTCATGGTAGGTGAGCTGCCTGATTTCACCCCCGTCTATGGGAATGACAAAAATATCTTCGCTGCCGTACTGGCTGCCGGTAAAAGCAATCCACTGTCCGTCAGGTGAGATGTAGGGATGGGTCTCGTCGCCTTCCATGCCGGTCAGGCGCATGGCCAGTTTCTGCCCTTCGTCCAGTCGCCAGAGGTCGCCTTCATAGCTGAAGACGATGGTTTGGGCATCAGGAGAGATGGTGGGATGCTTGGCGAAGTAAACATCTTCTGTCTGAGCCAGGCTGTACACAGCGATTAACTGCGTCAGGCTTAAAATAACAGCTCTTAACTTGGTCGTCATGAAAGCTAAGGTTAGGTATGTAAATGTTCTGCTATGACAACAATGTTAAGAAAAACAGCCGACAGCGCCTATATTTTGATAATGATCTTCTTCTTGTACATGACCCAGGCCGGAAAAAAGCAGAGCGTGAGGTAGCCGAAACACAGGATGCCGGTTTTTCAGCCAGCCTGAAGATAGTGGCTTTTTACGGTTTTTTGATCAGCTCAGACTTGATATTACCTTTTTACCAGCCTTTTGCTGAAGTCCGGGGCAATGGATAGGGTCATCTTCCTCTCCTCGCACGGTAGACTTAAACCAGGATGGGGGTCTTTGACATTGTAATGGGTGGTGGCGGAGCAGAGTTTACTGCTACTGAATATGGTGTGCTGGCGCCAGGTTATTTTGTTGGTAATGACAGCATTCCTGATTTTTTTGGCTGTTTTGGTTTCGGAGCCTGGCCTGATACAGAATTTGCTTTGGATGTGCTTATCAATGGTCTAGATGGGCGCATTGTCTCTGTTGATACAATTGGCACTTTTCAGTATGCGTCACCCCTGGTTTTTGATTTTACACGCGACGGGTTTGATGATGTACTGGTAACCGCCAATATTACCATTTTGAGCAGTACAGAAGAGCCAAGTCGTAAGTCCGGGAACCAGATGAAGGTTTTTGATACGAAAAATGGAGAAGTTTACACTTTTCAGGATGAGAACTATGGTTCTAATTTAGGTTCTACTCCGCTTCTCACTGACCTGGATAAAGATGGTAAGCTTGATATTATTTCCTGCTACATGGATGACCCTGATCAATTTTATTCATTCAAAGAATTAAGAATAGAAAGGAAGGAATTGAATATAAACATAAAAAAACCAATTCGCTGGGGCGCTTATATGGGCAGCGACTATTCTGCAATATCAGAATAAGCTGCTATTTTATCTACTTCAGTTGATTTTCCAACCAGAGGAGACTTTGTCCCTCCGCCTCCCAGTACATCTTCAGAGAATCGGGTACCGGCGTACCGACGATGGTGTTTGAACCCAGGAGCAGATCCAGGTCTCCGTCCTGGTCAGTGTCGGCCACTTCCATTCGCAGCCAGCGGCCCTTTTCGGCGCCTGGAAGCTGCCAGGCGTCAAAAGCCAGTTTCTCAGCAGACCGGTTCTCCAGGTAAACAGCCCCTGAAGAAGGGTTCCCTTCAAAATCGGCGAAATAGGCAATACCGGCAATATCCAGGTCACCGTCCTGGTCAAAGTCATGGGCAGAGGCTTCGGTAGCCCCGAAGAGAGGATAAAAATAGCTTTCCTCTAATTCACCATTGCCCTGGTTCAGAAAGATGCGGATACCGTGGTAAGGCTTGAGCTCATAAGAGTAGTCGGCATTATCGCCATTAACATAAAGAATATCCTGCAATCCATCCCGGTTGAAGTCAGCCAGCTCAAAGTAGCTGGAGCCATAGACGGGAGGAAAGCGCAGCAGCGTTTTTTCGCGGTAAGTGCCTGGGCCTTCTTTTTGCAGTAAGGTAATACGTTCGTCTCCCTGAGTGATAAGCACCAGCAGGTCTTCTGCTTCATCTCCGTTCCAGTCGTATGCGATGGTTTTGCGTATGCCAGCTTCTTTCATCAGTGTCTGCTTGTCAACCGGACGCCCACCCTTACAGATAAGGACGCTTAGTTCGCCCAGATCATTCCCAAATTCACTGAGGATGATATCCTGCTCACCGTCTTCGTTCAGGTCATGAGGCAGCATATGTACCGGCCTTCTGAGTTGAACAGCTACTTCCTGCAGGCTGTCAGCATGCTGTTTGTAGAGTACGCCTTTGGCCTGGTTGGAGGGGTCCATGATACCCATGCTCAGGATATAGTCGCTGCCGTCGATGTTGCTGAGGCGGGCAATAGCAGGGCCATTGGTCTGGTGCTGACGAATCGCTGCGCTTCCATTCCCATACATGCTGAAGGCTCCCTCCCGCTCACCCAAAAAGAGACGCTGCTCCTGTTCATCATAATCTACCATGGCCAGCAGAGGAAACAGATTCTGTTTTGGATTGGCAACTACCTCAAACAGGGGACTTATTTTTTCGGTAAAAGACTGACGGCTGGTCTCCTGATTCGCATTGGCTGCATAATAAGCAACGATCTTTTCCCAGTTTTCCCGGCTAATGAGCGGGCTGTCGGGATAAACTTCTGCCTGATTGACCAGGTACTCCTCCATCATATCCAGCCCCCGGATGGCTTCGCTGCGGTGTTGCCAGATACCCAGGCGATGACCCATTTTTGGCAATACTCCTTTTGTCCATACCTCTGTGCTGAGCAACTGGGGGTCGGCAAACTGATGGCACTGCTGGCAGTAGGCATAGGCCAGTTGCTCACCGCTGAGATGATCGGCTGCATCAGGGGCGGGATATACCGGCTGACGGGTTTCACGAAGAACCTTTATTTCCTCAACACCGCTACTACAGGCTACCGAGAGTATTAATCCGCCTGCCCAGATCAGGTTTTTCAAAATATTTACCTTCTTCATGCTTTACCTGCGTTCGTATACCTGCAAGGGAAGTTTGTTACGGGCTACCAAAATCCTTTTCTCTCCTCCCGGTTTTTCTATTATCTCTATATCCCTTACTTGCCCTTCTACCCAGAATCCAGACTGTGCTGAAGAAAGAGGCTTAAATTTTCTATTTCCCATCCCTTTCAGGAAAACGCCCCGGTTGGCATCCAGCCGGCCCAGTTCGGGTTTGAGGGCATGCAGATTCCCCATCAGCAGCAGGTCGGTCTGTGCGTCGCCGTCCAGGTCTTCAGCCAGAATACTGAATACCGGAGCCAATTGTGCTTCTGCGGGCAAAGGCTGCAGACTAAACTTACCGCTGTCGTTCCAGAGAATGGCACTCTCCAAGTGTGTAGCCCTCAGTACCAAAGATTTTTCTATGACTTCCGTTGCAAAGAGTTCTTTCATTCCACGGCTTGCATACTCAGCATGCTTCAGGGCAATTTTTTTTAACTGAGGCAGCTGTTTGGTCATTTCTGTGCGGGTGGCGAAAGGATACGCTTTGTTGCTGCCCGGTGGATACCATTCCAAAATGGCCTCTATCTTACCATTTCGGTCGTAGTCGTTGACATAGAGTCGGAGTGGCTTTTCGCGGGAAGCCTGAAATTTAGAATTCAGGCCCCAGTTTCCGAGGATAATATCTTCATCTCCATCGCGGTCTAAGTCGGCTATCTGCAGAGCCGACCACCAACCGGGCGTATCACCTATGGTTTTCTTCTTCAGTCCTTCAGGTGTATTCTCAAAGATGGTAACTGGCATCCATTCGCCTACTACTATCAAATCTATATCCTGATCGCCATCTATATCCATGCTGCCGGCGGCAGTTACCATACCTAGCTGGCCGATTTCGCGGGTAGTCACATCCTGCCAGCTGCCATCGCCCCGGTTCAACAGCAGATGGCTAGCCGGTATCAGGCCGTAGCTGCCGGGTACCAGGCGGCCACCCACAAAGATATCGGGATAGCCATCGTAGTTGAAGTCAGCAGTTTCAATTACTGACATGCTGCCTCTCACCGGAGGGGTAGATTCTACATTAAGACTGAAATTGCCACTTCCGTCATTTTCATAATACCTCAGGTGATAGCGGCCATCACTAAGTTTGCCCTCATTGCCTCCATGCCCAACCAGCAAATCCAGGTCACCATCTTGATCGGCATCCAGCAGGGCTCCACAGGTTGCTTCCAGTTCCTGATCACTTTCAAAAGCCCTTTGGGTATTGAGCTTAAATTTACCTCGCTGATCCTGTAGCAGAAGCTGGTTAGGAAAGCCTGCAGCTCCCAGTATGATCATATCTGTAAAGCCATCTCCATTGACATCTCCTTTCAGCAATTGCGGACCTTCTTCAGAATATTTGCGATGCAGCAGGATTTCGTGGTCAAAATCATTGTATTCATTCTCGTTGTGCATGAGCGGGTTCTCAAATAGTTGGCCGCTGACATTGGTGTAAAGGGGTTTTGTTTTTTCGGCCGGCTTGTTTCCTTTTTCAAGAGCTTCGGCATATGAAAGCGTCAGTCGCTGGTTGGCAGTTACTTCAGTACGTACTTCAACCCGCTCATCCGGCCAGGTAACGATCAGACTATCTACTTTTTCGGCTTTGCCTAAACCGAAAGTAAGGCCGGGTGCTACTGAACTCTGGAAGCCTCGCGAGAGATAATGCTGCTGCACCTGCTGCTTACCAGCACTATAAATTTGTACTTTGGCGCCAATCCCTGGCGGGTTCTTGTCTGGACCGCGGAAGTTAATCTGCAGAAAATTAGCCTGCCCCTGCTCCACCGCATTGTTTCGGTAAAGAAAGCTGCTCATCCGGGCGTTGTTGACTACCAGGTCCAGATCACCATCAGCATCCAGATCGGCGTAGGCAGAACCGTTGCTGAAAGAAGGCTGCTCCAGGCCCAGCTTTTTCGCCTGATTGGCGAAGCGCATATTACCCTGATTGAGGAAAGCGTAGTTGGATAGCTCAGTAGAAGGCATATAGGGCAGGAACTGCCGGAACCCACCCTCTTTTGAGGTGCGCACAATTTCCTCCACCTTGGCACGGTCGCTGATAAAGTCTACGAAGTCAAGGTCAGTGAGGTCTTTCTGTATGCCATTGCTAACAAAGATATCCTTAAGCCCGTCCAGGTTAAAGTCAAACAGCAGGGTACCCCAGCTCCAGTCGGTAGCCGCCACATTGGCCATGTAGCCTACCTCCTGAAAATGTGCGTCGCCATTGTTCAGTTGCAGGCAGTTCTGTACATACTGGTGATAGTAACCGGCTTTTATTTTGTTGACAGCCACGTGATAAGGCTCAAACTGAGTCATGGAGCGTAAGCGGAAATTATCCTCCGGAAGCATGTCGGTGGTCATGATTTCAGGAAAGCCGTCGTTGTTGAGGTCGGCGATGTCGGCACCCATGCTGTTGAGGGATGCTTTGGAAATGCGCTGCTCCAGCTCTTCACTAAAGGTGCCATCTCCCTGGTTAATGTAGAGGTAATCGCGCTCCCAGAAGTCGTTGCTGACGTAGATATCGGGTAGCATATCGCCGTTAATATCGCTGACGGACACCCCCAGGCCGAAGCCCACATTGCTGGAGTAGATGCCAGCCTCTTCTGTGACATCCACAAACCTGTTACCCTCGTTTCTCAGGAGCTTATCTCCTCCTTCTTCGTCTACATCTGTTCTGGGCTTTCGGTACAATTCAATCCGGTCAGGGCTTTTAAAACTGTTGTTGAGGAGGTAGCAGTCCAGGTCTCCATCCTGGTCGTAGTCAAAAAAAGAAGCATGAGTGGAAAAGCCGCGATTGTTAAGGCCCCATTCGGCGGCAGCTTCGGTAAAAGTGAGGTCACCCTGGTTGATAAACAGCTCATTTTCTTTATTATCACCGGCTACATCGCCTGAGTTACAGACGTAAATATCCAGCAGCCCATCGGCGTTGATGTCCACCATTGTGACGCCGGTACTCCAGGCTCGGGAGCCTCCTACACCGGCCTTTTCGGTGATATCTTCAAACTGCCAATTACCTTTGTTGAGGTACAAACGATTGGGCTGCATATTGGCCGTGAAGTAGATATCTGGCAATCCGTCACGGTTGATATCTCCAATGGCTACGCCTCCTCCGTTGTAGAAATTACGGTAGTTCAGGATATTGAAGTCTTCCTGGTCTTCTACTGCGTTGACGAAGTCAACACCGGTCTGCTCAGCTGTCATCAGGGTGAAAAGCGTATTTTTACCTTCAGCCTCTCCTTCATCTTGCTGCGAACTACAGGCCGCAAATGAGAAGGCTATTAAGATAATGGTTAACTGGCTGGCGTAGTAAATTCTGAAGGTAGTTCCCCGCATGGCAAATGTCTTCTACAGTTGAGTAGCACCAAGGTAAATTCGGTGCGAAACCGAAATATAAGCATCTAAAAAAAAATCCCTACGAAAAGTTCTTTTCTTCTCGTAGGGACCTGATGTAAAGGCAGTGAATAATTACCAGCCTTCGTTTTGTACTAGTTTTCTTTCTCCATCTACTTCACTCACCTCAATCTCAAAGGTAGGGAGAGGATAAAGAGCATTACGGTCTTCGTAAGGGCTGGCTGCATTGAGATAATTCCTCCTGGTTTTTTCTACTTCCAGGTAGTTGTTCAACACTTCTTCTGCTATTTCCCAGCGGCGCAGGTCAAAGAAGCGGTGCCCTTCCAAAGCCAGTTCCAGTCGGCGCTCCATCCGTACAGCTTCACGCGCTACTGCCTGATCAGTCCAGGGGTCATCGTATGTTCCCACGCTGTAGTTAGCCCAGGTGATAGCGGGATCATCAATGTTGGTAGCGATGCCTACTCCATCAGGTGCCTGCGCACAATTGCCTGCACGCATACGGATCATGTTTACCAATTCACGCGCTCTTTCCAGGCTACCCACTTCTACCTCGGCTTCGGCCAGCATCAGTAGTACATCTGCATAGCGGAGCAAGTGTAAGTTGTTGGAGTGGAGTTGAAAAGATGACCATCCCACAGAACTGCCAGCACCACTGCCTTGTTCATATACGCTTTTCTTGGCGCTGTAAGGGCCGGCCCAGGCACGGTCGCGTATCCAGCCGGGAGCATGTACACCCCAATCCAGGAAGGGAACGTCATCTCTGCCAACTACCCAGTCGAGACGGGGGTCTACCGCATCCGCGGCCGTTGCTTCACTGTTGTTAAAGGAGCCATCCAGGTAAGGCAGTCCATTGGCATCTACCTTATAGGCGTTCACCAGGTTTTGAGAAGGCTGGTGGAAGCCGCAGCATCCCAGAGGACTACCTGAGTGAGGGAAATTCAGGCGGTCATTATAATTACCATTGTTCCCGTTTGGATCTCCATCATTAGTAGAGGCCTGATAAGACAAAACAGTTTCAGCATTGTTGTCATTGTATGCTGAAAAAACATCCCGATAACAGTCTTCCAGTTCGTAGGGGCCATTGTTTACCACATCATCGAGCACCTGTTTTGCCGAATTTGGATCATTGTTAAAAAGATGTACTCTACCCAGATAGGCTTTGGCTGTCCAGCTGGTAACACGTCCTATCTGATCCTGTGACTCTGGTAACAAATTGGCGGCCTCATTAAGATCGGCAATAATCAGGGGCATCACATCGGTATCATTCGGCTTACGGAAGTCCAGATCTTCTTCTGTATAGTAAGGAATATTTTTCCAGAATTTATAGGCCTCAAAGTGATAATGCGCCCTCAGGAATAAAGACTCACCGATGATTCTGTTCCTGGCTTCATCCGATACTTCCTCTACGGTAGCTAGCAGGCTAAGGGTAGAGTTAGCACGGTTGATACCATCATAGAGCACTCTCCACTTGTCTCTCAGGTAATCGTCGGCGCCGCCAGTACTCCACTGATAAAATTCGATATCTGTGACCGGCTGCTGATCACCTGGCTCTGAGCCTTTGTAGGCATCATCAGATGCCACACTGCCAAAGATCCAGTTGCTGCCGGCACCACCCCAACCGCCATATCCCGCATAGCCATCCAGCATGGAATAGGCCGCAATCAAACTCGCTTCCACTCCATCCTGGTTGCTCAGTACCTGTTCGCTCAAGGCACCCTGAGCCGGAATTTCCAGAAATTCATCATTGCAAGCATAGAAAACACCTGTGCCTGCCAGTGCTATCATAGTTGCTATAGATTTTATATTCTTCATTGCTGATTTAATTTAAAAGCTTGCATTTAATCCGAAAGAGAAAATTTTGTTGGTAGGGTAGGTTCCTCTGTCAATACCCGCTGACTGGTCAGCTACGTTACCTGTGGAGGTATTTGAGCTGATAGCCGGAAGAGAAGGGTCGACATTTGAATAACCGGTAATGGTAAAGAGGTTTTGCCCCTGTACATACAACCTGAGATTACTCAGGCCTATCCTATCCAAAGCAGCCCCTGGCAGTGCATAGCCTATTTGCAGGTTTCTTAACCTTACATAAGAACCATCCTCAATGTAGTAGCTGCTGAAGGCCCGGCTGAAAGTATCGGACTGATCAAGACGCGGATATTCTGCATCCAGATTATCAGGTCTCCAGGAGTTCTCTATTAGGTCTTCTCTTACGTTGGTGTTGAAGAGACGGAAGATGGTAAACTCACGCGTGACGTCAAAGATATCGTTGCCGAATGAGCCGAACACGAATGCATTTAAATCAAAGCGTTTGTATCTCAAACCAAGGTTCAGTCCGCTAGTCAGGTCAGGATGGTAAGAACCTATAACATCACGATCATCAGCATTGATACTTCCATCACCATTTACATCCCTGAAACGGATGCGGCCGGGTGCGGCACCGTCCTGTGTAGCATGAGCATCTACTTCTTCCTCGCTGGCAAAAATACCATCAGCTACCAGACCGTAGAAAGCCCCGATTGGAGAGCCTAACTGGTTGATTACCGTGGTACCACCACGGCCACCCACTGGGCCGAAAAAGAAGTCCTGATTACCATCAATACGCTCAATTTCATTTACATAATGACTCAGATTCAGGTCAGCCGAAAAATCCCAATCATTGCCAATCCTGCCACGGTAGCCCAGGGCAAGGTCTATACCAGTGTTGGACATCTGACCAACGTTAAAAAAGGCCGGAGCGGCACTTCCTGCGGTAGCAGGTTGTGTCGGGTTGAAAAGCAGTCCATCAACAGTACGGCGATACCAGTCGAATACCACTTCAAACTTTCCACCAAATAGTGTTGCATCAAAACCAATATTGGTGGCTATATTCTCCTCCCACTTCAAGTCTGGATTACCTCTGGCAGACAATATATAACCAGGTGTTACTGATGTATTGCTTCCATCGATATCATAGAAGGAGCTGCCTACACCACCTCCAAATCTATTGAAGACGCTACCATCAGGCACGCGTTGATTACCGGTAATACCCCATCCTCCACGAATTTTGAAATCTTCCATCCAGGTTACGCCCTGCATAAAGCCTTCTTCAGATAACCTCCATCCGGCGCTGAAGGCAGGAAAAACACCGTAGCGGTTGTTAGGGCCAAAACGAGAGGAGCCATCCCGGCGCACGGTGGCACTGGCATAATACTTCTGGCCAAAGTTATAGTCAATTTTACCAAAGACAGATTCCAGGGTAGAAATGCCTCCATTGCTGAATACGTTCCTGGTTCCTACATCGGCCAGCACATTGTTGATGTAGCGTGCGTCTATATCTGTAGTCACAAAACCAGCTATGGAGCCTTCCAGGAAGTTTCTTTGCTCCCTGATGGACTCATATCCCAGCAAAGCAGCGAAGTTGTGGTTTTCACCAATCGTCTTATTATAGTTAAGGGTGTTCGTCCAAGTCCAGTTGAAATTGTTACTATAGTTTTCCACTAAGCTGGTAATATCTGTTGGCTCAGAATTTTCCCAGGTAGGTACAGAGAATCGCTTGTCATTATTTAGGTCAAACTGAATACCGAAGCTGGTTCTTGCACTTAGACCTTCTACGATATCAACTTGCGCATAGGCATTACCCAGGATCTGGTTTGCCGTAAAGACATTGTCTTTGTCAGCCCATAGTTGGCGTACCGGGTTAGTACCATTGCCCAGTGAATTTGCTTTGGCACCGGCAAAATAACCGGCAACATCATAAACCGGTATGATGGGTTGCATCTTGACCAGGTTACCGACAGGTGTACCTTCACCCTGATTGCCAAAACCACCATCCACACTGTTAGAACGAGAGAGAGAAAGGTTTTCACCTATGGTAAAGCGACCTACTTTAAATTCACTGTTGGCCCTGATAGAGTATCTTTTGAAGTACGTGTACTCCATGGTACCCTGTTGGTTAAAGTAGTTTGCAGAGATGTTGTACCTGGCATTCTCACTTCCACCTGATACGTTCAGGTTATAGTCTTGTACAGGAGCCGGGCTGAAAACTTCATCCCACCAGTTAGTACCCCGACTGGCTGGCATGATGAGCCTATCAGGAAAAGAGTAGGTGGACTCATCTACTGAATTAGTCTGGTTCACTCCATCATTGGGCCAGATGTAGTTAGGAATGGTGGGGTTGCTGAGATCAGGCCCATAGATGTTGGTGGGAGGGTTTAGTCCTGCATTTGCGTGGGCTACTCTTACTACCTCGGCATAGCGCAGAGGGTCCTGCATCAGGTAGCTGTCCATACCTCTCACTGGGGTCTGTACGCCAAAATTAGCATCAAAGGTAACAGTAGCTTTACCGGCACTTCCTTTTTTGGTGGTGATGATGATTACACCATTACTGGCACGGGCACCATAAATGGAAGAGGTAGAAGGGTCCTTGAGTACCTGCATAGACTCAATGTCATTGGGGTTGATCAGGTTGAGGAAACGGCTTTCTACAGGCACGCCGTCAATAATGTAAAGCGGGTCATTGTTTCCAAAGGAGCTGATACCGCGTATCCTGACGGTTGACTCACCTCCGGGCGAGCCACCGGTCTGTACCGTAACACCGGCCGCTCTACCATCCAGTTTCTGCAGCACACTGGCAGCAGTGATCTGGTTGATATCTTCGGGTTCTACTACTGCAATGGCACCTGTGATATCAGCTTTGCGCTGGCTGGAATAACCAGTAACGATCACCTCGCTAAGCGACTGTATATCAGGCAAGAGCGTTACGTTGATTACATTTTGCGTCCCGATGTTGACCTCCTCACGGGTGTATCCAATGGAGGTAAGAATGAGGGTCGTGGCTTCCTGCGGGACATTAATTCGATAGTTACCGTCTATGTCAGTAACCGTACCTGTGGTCGTCCCCTTCACGAGGATGTTTACGCCTGGTAAGGGTTCACCTGTTTCTCCGTCGGTAATTTTACCGGATACCGACCTTTCCTGTGCATACAGCATAGAGCTAGTAAGCACACTGATTAGCATTGCCAGAAGCATGCTAAAAGCAGTCGAAGTTTTCATCATGTGTGTTGTTTGTTAGATTAATTTATAGTTGACTATTAAGTCCTTATTCAGGCCCTATGAAGGCTTTCCTACACTACTTTTACCTGATAAAACCAAACCTTACATAGTATATATCTTATTTAAGAGGGTCCATAATAATCATATTTCCAGATATTATTCAATAATTTCTGTTGATTTTTGGTTTTTTTTAATTTAGGCTAAATTATTTCTAAAGCTCGTAATTCCTTTGTGCTGTTACTTTTTTGAATTTGCTGCAATTGAGGCTAACAATGATAAGTAGTGATCAACATACATACAGCACATAACTACTTTATTAACAGGCTTTTGTGTTATCATCAAGGCGCTTACTTCCACTGAAATACATTTTAGGATGGCATCTTTACCGTCATCAGTTATGCCCTTTAACACTTGCTGTGCGAGGCATTATTGGATATAGTAAACTTCTATTTCTTCTTGAAAGTCTTTTACCTTTAATTTATACATCTATCACAAAACAAAAGGCTGTCCCGGGTATAATCCCGAAACAGCCTCTGCGAATATTACTGAAGATAAAATTTATCTGGGCCTGAAGCCTCTTCTTGAAAAAGGGCTGGGGCCTATCATAAATACCGCGCGTATGGTAGTTACTATAAATATATCATTGTCGCCCGGATCACCACGCTTATCTCCGGGGTGCCCGTAGCCGGCCAGGGTAGTGTACGTTCTGCCATCAGCACCTACATAAGTGGCATCCCGGTTGGTATTGATAAATTCACTCTGCACCAGGGCATCAAAGCGGTTTTCTCCGCTTAATACATCGGTAGGCTCCAGAGAACGGTCTGCCATGATCCTTGCCAGGTCACTACCAAGCGTACCTTTGTCTACATAATCGGTACTTACATCATCAATGTAGTCAAAGAAAAGGTGACGGTAGCTCATTTCAGCTTCTATGTCCAGCACCTGACTGACCCTGAATCTTACACCCAGTCCTACCGGGATACTGATCTTAAAATTACCGTAGTCTCTGCCTTCCGTACGCAGGGGCTTTAGCGCTACCCACTCGCCAGCTTCGGCCGGGTTTAGGGTATCTCCGGGGCTCAATATGGCCGTGCCAGGTACCAGGCCCCTAGGATTGTGGTGAAATACAGAAATACCTGCGAATACATAGGGCGTAAAATTAAGACGCTGAATTACCGTGTAGGGATTTGAAAAGAAATCATAGACGCCTACCAGGGAAAGGTCCTTAATATTATTTCTGAACTGCAGATTGCGGGCGTAGCGGTAGATCGCATTAGGATCTTCCGGATCAGAAACCTCGTAATCGCTGCTGCTGAGCTGTCCGTACATAAACTCAGCTCTTACTGACAGACTGGATCCCAGGCGCACACTGGATGATATCCCTAAACCCGGACGGGTAAAAGAGATGTCAGTACTGCCGATGTTGGATTTTGGAGCAATGTCGCCAAAATAGTTCAGGGCATTAATAGACCCTCCCAGGGTGATGTACTGTTTGGCATTGGCAAAGGCCAGTTGCTTGCCCTTAAATTGTGAAATGCGACTGTTCTGGCTACGGTACTGACGCTTACGCCGCCTGTCCTGTGCGGCTGCTTCCTGAAAAAAAGAAAAAATCAGCACGCTCAAAAGAGAGAGGCAAATAGTTCTGGTTAGTTTTTGCATTGAAACTACGCTTTGAGTAAGTCTGTCAACTAATGCGCTATATAGTGTTATTATGCTTTGTTCGCAAATACTACAAAATCAATTTCTTACATCCAGGCCCCAGTTTAGTTTCTGGCGAAGGGTATTCAAAAAATCACCATCGCTAAACTTGACCAGCTTTACCTTGAACGGACATTTTTTAACAATGAGTTCAGCAGTCGTATTGATTGTGTAAGAGCGGGAGTCCAAAGATAATAAAAAGTTTTCACTCCTACTTTCCACTTTCAGAGAGATGACACTATTATCTGAGACTACCAGTGGTCTTACCGTCAGGTTGTGAGGGCTTACCGGCGTAATGATCAGGTTACTGGAGTGAGGGCTTACTACCGGGCCTCCACAGCTAAGCGAATAACCTGTAGAACCTGTGGGTGTTGACACAATCAGTCCATCTGCCCAGTAAGAATTAAGAAACAGTCCGTCCACATAAGCATGTACAATGATCATGGCGGAAGTATCTTTTTTGATGACTGTAAACTCGTTGAGGGCAAAATTAAGGTCAGTATTAAGGCTAAAACCTGAATTGACCTCTACCAATGTACGAAAATCGTAATAATATTCACCTTTTACCAGCAGGTCTATGGCATGCCCTATTTCATCCTGAGAAACGGTGGCCAGAAAGCCCAGCCTGCCGGTGTTGACGCCTACGACAGGAATTTCGCTGCTTCCCACATGGGTCACCGTCTCCAGCAAAGTTCCATCTCCGCCAATGCTGATGACATAATCGGCTGTGGGCACCCCATCTTTACTGTTGTAAGTATGGCAGGCACTCAGGTCGATACCTGTATCATACAGCAGATTATAAAAAATGTCAGAGGTAAAAATATCGATCTGTTTACTACTCAGGGCTTTCAGAAGTTGAGAAATATAAGGCAGGCTGTCATGATTTACCTTTCGCCCGTGAATAGCAATCTTCATGAAGTTAGTTTTGGTATTTATTCAGCTACTGTTTTTCCGGATTCACTGTAGCTTATGGTGGCTCACTGCCAAGCTGTTTTCCTAAAAAAAATTCCTCAGATGCTCAGATATTTGAGCAGGGCATCAAGCCGCTCTTTCTCATAAGAGATCAGCTTTTCTTCCTGGAATATCTGACTTACTTTGTAATCAAACCTTTTGAGCGTGGCCACAACATGTGAAACATTCTTCTTATCAAGTTTGAGCGTCAGGTCCAGTTGGGTAGCGTCTTCAGGATTATTCAGCAGAAAGCTTCCCAGCACCTTTACGTTTTCAGACTCAATCAGCCGGGTAATTTCGGCAAGTGAGTAGTCGATTTGCCGCAAAGTAACTACAATGATACTGCCAGCTGATTGTACTGCTATTGACTGGGCAAAAGCCTGCATCAGGTCTTCAGGCGTAATTACGCCAACGAAAACATCATCCTCTTCCAGCACGGCCATCATATTGTACTCACAGCCCGCGGCTGTTTTTAAAATTTCATAAAAGTGCTGCCCCTGATAAACTGTACATCCGTTGGTGATAAGCGGATAAGCACCTACGTTAGCCTTATCATACATATCATCATATAAAGCTTCTTCGCGGATGAAGCCACGAAAAACTGCGTCTTCCAAAACCGGTAAGGCAGCTACCTGCAGGTCTTCCATCAGCGAGGAAGCACGGGCGATATCATCATCCACACTTAGTGCAGGTACTATGGGGTTTATCAGGTCCTTGGCTATCATACGAGCGTCGTTTCTTTTAAAAAATCTTCTAAAATCATGTTGAATTTTTCCGGCTGTTCCATCATAGGGGCATGGCAGCATTTGTCTATAAACCTGAGCTTGGAATTGGGTATCAGCCGGTTAAACTCATGTGCTACCATAGGAGGGGTAATGGTATCATTAAGCCCCCAAACCAGCAACGTAGGCACCTTGATATTGGGCAGATCCTTAGCCAGATTATGCCGCTGTGCCGACTTGGCGATGCCTACAATGGCCATACACTTAGAGATACTGGTGGTAGTTTCAAACACCTCATCTATATACTCCTTAGAGATCGTTTTGGGATCATAAAAGGTATACTCTACTCTTTCTTTGATGTATTCATAGCTGCCCCTCTTAGGAAAAGAGCCTCCCATGGAATTTTCAAAAAGGCCGGAGCTTCCTGTCAACACCAGGCGATCTACCTTATCCTGATTCTGCAGAGTGTAAATCAGGGCAATATGTCCACCCAGAGAATTACCCATGATTGTAATGTTGTTCAGGCCCATTTCTTCAACAAAGCCTTCTACAAAATGGGAAAGCCCTGTTACGCCTTCCTTACGGGAGGATTTTTCGTATACAGGCAGCAGGGGTATCATTACCCGATGGGTACTTGCAAAGTTACTTACTACATCGTCCCAGTTGCTTAGTGCACCAAAGAGGCCATGCAGAAGCAGCATAACGTCGCCCTCTCCTTCGTCAAGGTATTTGTACCCGTTTTTATTGTGTATTTTTAAAGCCATTAAAAGACATATTATGAATTTACCTTATCAAAGTAAATCAGAAAATACAAAACTTCATGTTTAATGTAACAAATTAACCATACTCACTCTTATAACAGCAATTTGCACGGATGTGTTGTTTATTTCTGGGAAGTCAGCTCTTTAAAGAAGTTTACTATACTTTCAAGCAACTGCTCAAAAGCAGGAGACCATTTGCTGGCTTCGTTCAATACATAGGGAGCAAGCTGCCTCACCTGACTGTAAAGGGTGCTTTCTTCCTCTGCCGGCAAATTCACACTGGCAGTATCCAGCAACCAGAGCAGCAGACTAAGCACCAGGGCCCACTTGGTAAGTCCTAACAAAGCACCCGAAACACCGTCTACCAGCCCCAGGGGTGTCAGGTCTATCAGCATTTTGAGCAGACTCCCAATTAAAGTAATGCTTATTACAATCACAATAAATATGAGCAGAAAGGATAAGACAGGCAGCAAATCTGTAGTCAGCCCGAAAGTATCTGCCAGAAACTGTGTGCCAGTGTCCATCCATTGTATAGCTCCCACTACTCCGGCTAAGAGTGCCAGCAGGCTTACCACTGACCTTAACAGACCTTTGCGAAAGCCACGGTATGCTCCGGCCAGCAGTATAATTAGAATAACAAAATCCCAGATGTTCAACCTTCTAAGTATTGAGCAAGTTTCTTACTATTTGTGATATCTGTTTCCCATCGGCGCGGCCGGCCAGTTCCTGTGTAGCTCTTCCCATCACCTTTCCCATATCTTTCATATCAGTAGCGCCTTCTTCTGCGATGATCTTCTGCAAAGCGGCACGAAGTTCTTCCTCCGTCATGGGCTGGGGCAGGTAGCGGTTGATAATCTCTAGTTCAATTTGTTCCTTGTTTGCCAGGTCTTCTCTACCCTGTGCAGCAAAGGTTTCATATGACTCTTTGCGTTGTTTGGCCGCTTTGGTGAGCAGATTCATCTCTTCTGCTTCCGAGAGTGTTCTGTCGCCACTTTTTTCGGTTTCTGCCAGCAGTATCATAGATTTAATGCTGCGCAGCGTACGAAGTGCGTCCTGGTCCTTGGAGCGCATGGCATTTTTCATATCGGATTCGACCCTGTTTTTGAGACTCATTGCTTTCAACGGTTATGTTTACTAATAATTTTATAAATTGACGGCAATTTAACTAAATCAACTGCAATGACGAAGCTAAGCGTCAACATCAATAAAATAGCAACGCTGCGCAATGCACGGGGAGGCAACAGGCCTGATGTGGTACAGATGGCACTGGACGCCGAAAGGTTTGGCGCAGAAGGCATTACCGTGCATCCCCGGCCAGATGAAAGGCACATCAGAGCCACAGATGTGTATGCGCTGAAAGAAAAAATTGTCACTGAATTTAATATTGAGGGCTATCCGGATGAACGCTACATGAAAATGGTGGCCGAGGTAAAACCAGCCCAGGCAACACTGGTGCCAGACCCTCCTGATGTACTCACCTCCAACGCGGGCTGGGATACGATCAGGCAAAAGGATTTTCTCAGGGAAGTGATCAGCGAGCTCAAAAGTTATGGCGTGCGCACCTCCATTTTTGTGGCTCCTGAGGTCAGTATGGTAGAAGGGGCGGCAGAAGTAGGTACCGACAGGATAGAATTATATACAGAAATGTATGCCCGCGAATACCTGCAGAACCCAGAAAGGGCAGTAGTTCCTTACCGGCAGGCTGCTGAAAAGGCAAAAGCATTAGGCTTGGGGATAAATGCAGGCCATGATCTTGACCTGCATAACCTGAAGTTTTTCAGGGAAAGCATCCCTTACCTGGATGAAGTCTCCATAGGGCATGCTCTGGTTTGCGATGCTTTGTACTACGGCTGGGAAAATACCATCCAGATGTATCTTCGTCAGCTAAAGTGACTGTTTTTTCAGAGACTGCTGCCAGCGCCAGGAGTCTCTGAGCCCATCGGCCAGGCTGAGCTCTGAGGTCCAGCCCAGTTCCTGATTAGATTTGGTTACATCTGCATACACTTTTTCAATATCCCCGGAACGGCGCTTACCCAAAGTATAGTTGAGTTTCACCCCATTGACTTCTTCAAAAGTTTTGATTACATCCAGTACAGAGTTACCCTGCCCTGTGCCAACGTTAAATACATCAAAGAAGCTTTCTTCGGTCTGCCCCTCCAGGTAGCGCAGTGCGCTGACGTGGGCTTTGGCCAGGTCTACCACATGAATGTAGTCACGTATGCAGGTACCATCAGGTGTATCATAATCGTCTCCGAATACGGTGATTTTCTCCCGCAGACCTGCGGCTGTCTGGGTGACGAAGGGCACCAGGTTGTTAGGCGTACCCAGAGGTAATTCTCCGATGGCAGCCGAAGGGTGGGCTCCTATTGGGTTAAAGTAGCGCAGCGCAATAGCTTTAAGCTTCAGCTGGCTTTTGACGGTATCTTCAATGATCTCCTCGCAAATTTGCTTGGTATTTCCGTAAGGAGACTCAGCCGTTTTTTTCGGGCTTTGCTCGGTTACCGGCAGCACATCCGGCTGGCCATATACGGTACAGGAAGAAGAAAAGACCAGGTGAGGCACTTGCTTTTCACCCATCAGTTGCAGCAGGGTGACCAGAGTCCCCAGGTTGTTCTGATAATATTTTAAGGGCTTTTGTACCGATTCGCCTACTGCTTTAAAGGCAGCAAAATGAATGATTCCTTCTATGGCGCCTTCCTGCTCTAGTAGCTTCTCAAGGAGCCGGCGATCTCCACAATCTCCCTCGTAAAGCCTTACGCTGGCGTTGATGATTCTTTCTATTCCGTTGATGGCTGAGCGCTCCGCATTGACAAAATTATCAATGACAATAGGCTCATATCCTGCGTGAAACAGTTCCACCACAGTATGTGAGCCTATATATCCTGCGCCACCGGTAACGATCACTTTTTTTCCGGCTTCTGGCATGTTTAAAAAATTTAGCTTTTTACTTTTTCTCCTTCAATCTGCTTTTTAAAGTATTCGTAAGTGATTTTCAGACCTTCTTCACGAGATACTTTAGGTTCCCAACCCAGGATTTCCTTGGCCTTGCTGATATCTGGCTTACGCTGCATGGGATCATCTTTGGGCAGAGGCTTATATACGATTTTCTGCGTAGTACCGGTAAGCCTGATAATTTCTTCTGCAAAATCCTTGATAGTAATTTCCACCGGGTTTCCGATATTGACCGGATAAGGATAGTCGCTCAGCAAAAGGCGGTAAATACCTTCTACCAGGTCATTTACATAACAAAAAGAGCGTGTTTGTGAGCCATCGCCAAATACGGTAATGTCTTCGCCTCTTAGCGCCTGTCCAATAAAGGCAGGCAGAGCCCGGCCATCGTTCAGGCGCATACGTGGTCCGTAGGTGTTGAAGATACGGATAATCCTGGTTTCCAGCTTATGGTAGGTATGGTAAGCCATAGTCATGGCTTCCTGGAAGCGCTTGGCCTCATCATATACGCCGCGGGGGCCGATAGGGTTGACATTACCCCAGTATTCTTCGGTCTGAGGGTGTACGGTAGGGTCACCGTAAATTTCAGAAGTAGAGGCTACCAGGATGCGTGCTCCTTTGGCACGGGCCAGACCCAGGCAGTTGTGAGTTCCCAGTGAACCTACCTTCAGGGTTTGGATAGGCATCTTCAGGTAGTCAATAGGACTGGCAGGCGAGGCAAAATGCAGGATATAATCCAGGTGACCCGGTACATGCACATAATTAGATACATCGCAGTGATAGAACATAAAGTCGTCACGATGCATCAGGTGCTCGATGTTCTTGAGGTCGCCTGTGATCAGGTTGTCCATAGCGATCACAAAGTAGCCTTCCTTCAGAAAGCGGTCGCAGAGGTGGGAGCCGAGAAAGCCAGCCCCTCCGGTGATGAGGATTCTTTTTTTAGCCATTGATATCTTTTCTTCCTATACTGTAATAACTGTAACCAAGGTCTTGCATTGCCTGAGGATCATAAAGGTTTCTACCGTCAAATATCACCTTTTTATTCATCAGAGAAGAAAGTTTTTCAAAATCAGGCGTTCTGAAGATAGGCCATTCCGTCATAATAAAAATAGCATCAGCCTTTTCTGCCGCATGATACTCATCCACACAATATGAAATCTTATCTCCTACCAGGTCCCTGACATTTCTCATGGCCTCAGGGTCATAGGCACTGACGGTGGCTCCTGCTGCCAGCAGTTCATCTATATTGTAGAGAGCCGGCGCCTCACGGATATCATCTGTATAAGGCTTGAAGGCAAGACCCCACACGGCAATATGCTTACCTTTTAGATCACCTCCAAAATGCTGTCTGGCTTTGTCTATCAGGCGAGTCTTCTGTTTCTGGTTGATATCCATCACCGCGTTCAGTATCCTGAAGTCATAATCAGCTTCTGAAGAAGACTTGGCCAGTGCCTGTACGTCTTTAGGAAAACAGCTTCCACCGTAGCCAATACCGGCAAAGAGGAAGCGGCGCCCGATACGGCTATCGGTGCCTATACCTTTGCGCACCATGTCCACATCAGCTCCAAGTCGCTCACAAAGGTTGGCTATTTCGTTCATGAAAGTGATCTTGGTAGCCAAAAATGAGTTAGCAGCGTACTTGGTTAGCTCAGCTGAGGCCTCATCCATGAAGATGATGGGGTTACCCTGCCTTACCAGAGGCGCATACAGCTTCTCCATGATACCGCGTGCCTTCTCCGACATAGTACCAATCACCACACGGTCAGGTTTCATGAAGTCTTCTACGGCCACGCCTTCACGCAAAAATTCAGGGTTGGAAACCACATCAAACTCTACTTTGGCCTTGGCGGCAATCCTGCTCCTTACTTTTTCGGCGGTACCTACAGGCACGGTGCTTTTGTCTACCACCACAGCATAGTCTTCCAGCAGTTCGCCCAGGTCATCGGCTACTTTTAGTACATATTTAAGATCAGCAGAGCCATCTTCTCCGGGAGGAGTAGGCAAAGCCAGGAAGATAATCTTGGCACCTTCTATACCTTCTTTCAGGTCGGTAGTAAAATGTAACCTTCCCTGTTTCACGTTTCTTTCAAAAAGCGCATCTAATCCGGGCTCATAAATAGGAACCTCTCCGTTTTTGAGCTTTGCGACTTTCTTTTCGTCAATATCAACACATGATACTGTGTTTCCTGTCTCAGCAAAGCAAGTCCCGGTGACCAGACCTACATAGCCGGTGCCTATTACTGCTATCTTCATAATAAAGTAAGATTTTGAGTGTTTTTTAATTTCTACGTAAAAGTAAATTTTTTTATAAAAAAATGCTATGTAAAATGTTTATGCCTACAAAATTAAATGAAACCCGGTGAGCTCCAATAAATTGTCTAGAAAAGAACTTAGCATTTGCCTCAACCGTTAACAAAAACATAGCCAGAAACTTATGTAATAGAAATTCATACAATTTCATTTGACTGAATTACTTATTTGCATATTTTTGCAGACTCAAATTTTAGAAAAGAATATAACAAGAATTATGGTAACAATTAATGTTAAAGAAAACGAATCAATTGAGAAGGCACTGAAGCGTTTCAAGAAGAAGTTTGAAAAAACAGGTACATTGAAAGAGCTTAGGTCAAGAACTCATTTTGAGAAGCCTTCTGTTCAGAAAAGAAACGAAAGGCTGAAAGCTGCTTACATTCAGAGAATCAGATCCCAGGAAAATCAGTAGTTTTCTTGGGTCATTTTTTAAGCTTTCCTTATCTTAATAGTGAAAATCATTCACTATGCTTTTTATGATTGATTCATTTATCCGATTTCTCACCTATGAAAAGCGGTCCAGCCCACATACGGTGAACTCATACCGGAACGACCTGGTGCAATTCCATTCTTTCCTGCAATATCATGCGCCTGGCCTGGATATCAAAGATGCCACACACCAGGATATCAGGGCATGGGTCGTTGATCTGTCCAATAAAAAAATTATGGCAAGGTCTATCAATCGCAAAGTCTGCACCTTGCGTTCTTTTTACAAATTCCTTCAGCACCGTAAGCACATCAGGATCAACCCTACCCACAAGGTAAAAGCACTTAAGGCACATATACCTTTGCCTAATTTTGTGCAGGAAGGCGAAATATTCAAGTTGCTGGACGAGCATTCCTTTACCGATGATTTTCCGGGCGTGCGTGACCGGCTGATGCTAGAGATGTTGTATGGAACCGGTATCCGCCTTTCAGAAATGATCAACCTGCAGACCAGTCAGGTGAATGATATTGAGCAGCATATCAAGGTAGAAGGTAAGCGTAAAAAAGAGCGTATTATTCCCTGCCATAAAAGTCTGATTAAGTTAATTTCTTTTTATAAAGAAAAGAAAACTGATTACTTTGGCGGCACGGCCGTTGATCACTTTCTGCTGGTCACCAACAATGGCGACCCCTGCTATCCGATGATGGTGTATCGAACTGTAAGAAATTACCTCGATCAGTATGCTCATGCCGATAAGCGAAGCCCTCATGTTATGAGACATACTTTTGCCACTCATCTGCTAGACAAAGGCGCTGATTTAAATGCTATCAAAGACCTGCTCGGGCATGCCTCACTGGCTGCTACCCAGGTTTACACACACAATTCTATGGAGAAGTTGAAGTCTGTTTTTGAACAGGCCCATCCTAAGGCCTGATTAGTTAATTTTTAAAATCAACATCTATGAAATTACAAACCCACTCAGTACATTTTGACGCCGATCAGAAACTTATTGACTTTATCCAGAAGAAAGCCAATAAGCTTGAAACCTTCTATGACAGGATCATTGACGGTGAAGTTTTTTTGAAACTGGAAAACGGAGAATCTATTGAAAATAAGATTGTGGAAATTAAGATTAATGTTCCCGGCAACCAGCTATTCGTAAAAGAACAGTCTGATTCTTTTGAAGCGGCAGCTGATCAGGCAGTAAGTGCCCTGAAAAAGCAGCTGATGAAACACAAGGAAAAATTTTCATCTCACTAAAAATAAGAAAGGATCCCTCGCAGGGTCCTTTCTTACTTTATGACCAGGCTATCAGCTTATAACTTAAATGCCTGTTTGATTTTATCTACGTAGTCCAGCTTCTCCCAGCTGAAGAAATCCACTTCTTTCCTCTCTTTACGGACAAACGTCTCGCGTCCACCATCCCTTTCTTTTATCTCCACATACTCAAATTCTACAAAGTCTCTGTACGACTCTCTGCCCATATGTCCATAAGCAGCTGTAGGGGAAAAGATGGGGTTTTTGAGCCCAAACCGCTCTACGATAGCTTTAGGCCGCATATCAAACAGCTTCTGAGTTATTTTAGCGATTTCCGCATCGCTCATATTGACGTTTGATTTACCATAGGTATCTATGTTCAGAGAGACAGGATCAGCTACACCTATGGCGTAGGCTACCTGAACAAGAATTTCGTCGGCTACGCCGGCAGCCACCAGGTTTTTGGCAATATGGCGAGCTGCATAGGCAGCACTACGATCTACTTTGCTGGGGTCTTTTCCTGAAAATGCGCCACCTCCATGCGCTCCGCGCCCGCCATAGGTATCCACGATGATTTTTCTTCCGGTAAGGCCAGCATCCCCATGAGGGCCACCAATCACAAAGTTGCCTGTAGGATTGATGTGAAAGATGGTATCCCGTAGCATTTCGTTGGGGATCACCCGTTTGATGACATGCTCGAGCACATCCTTACGAATACGAGCCAGCATCTGGTCCTGTGCTTTCATTTTTGCCTCTTTGCTGTCATCTACCGGCTTTATAAAATCATCATGCTGCGTAGAGACCACCACAGTATGTACCCGCAGGGGCTTTTTCTCCTCGCTGTATTCTATGGTTACCTGCGCCTTGGCATCCGGTCTGAGATAAGGAATTAAATCCGGCTGTTCTTTCCGGATACGAGCCAGTTCCTGTACCAGGCGGTGAGAATAGGCCAAAGCCATCGGCATATACTCCTCAGTTTCTTTGGTAGCATAACCAAACATCATTCCCTGGTCTCCGGCTCCCTGTTCTTTGCCTTCACCTTCATCCACGCCCATGGCAATATCAGGCGACTGGCTATGCAGGGTCACCATCACACCGCAGGAATTGGATTCAAACATGTAATTATCCTTGTTATAACCGATTTTGCGAATGGTTTCCCTTACCACATCTGGAATCTCCACATAGGCATTGGTAGTTACCTCTCCGCCTACTACGACAAGACCAGTGGTTACAAAGGTTTCACAGGCTACTCTTGAATGAGGATCCTGAGACAGCATAGCATCCAGGATAGCATCAGAAATCTGATCGGCAACTTTATCAGGATGTCCTTCAGAAACTGATTCTGAAGTGAATAAATATGACATAGGTTAAACTTTTAAATTGAAAAAATCTGACACAAATTTATTGAATCATATCTAACATAAAATATTGTAAAACAGAATTATCCGTACATCAGGAAAACAGTAGGCACCTTTTGCAATACTGGCTTTTGTTTCTTCCATTCTTTCACAGGCATGGTCCTGATCATCTCTTCAGGCCCGCTTATACCTTTGGCTATGCAGAGGCGTGTATGTGGCTGGCAGTGTTTTAGCAGAGCTTCCATCAGCTGCTCATTACGGTAGGGAGTTTCCATAAATATCTGGGTTTGCTGTTGCTCTCTGGATTGCCGCTCCAGTTGCCGTATAGCTTTGCCCCTTTCTTGCTTATCTATAGGTAGATAGGCATGAAAGGCAAAAGACTGCCCGCTCAGGCCTGAAGCCATCAGAGCCAGCAGGAAAGAGGAGGGGCCTACCAAAGGCACAACCTGAACTTTGTGCCGATGGGCAAATTCTACTGCTAATGTCCCAGGATCAGCTACGCCCGGACAGCCCGCCTCCGACATGATCCCTACGTTCTGCCCAGCCAGTACGGGCTCAAAGAAGGTTTTGATTTCCTGCTCCGTACTTCGTTTGTCCAGCACCTCAAAGCGCAGACTGCTGATGGGTTTTTCTATTCCCCATGCACTCAGAAACCTGCGGGCCGTCCGAACGTTTTCTACCAGAAAATAACTTAACTTATTCACGGTAGTTTTCACCGAAGTCGGCAGGCTCTCTTCAAAAGTATCCGGAGCGATCACTGTGGGGATGAGATACACCTTTCCGGCAGCTTGATTTATGATCATCTATGCAATTTCACTTCAGACAAATGGGAAAATTAATTATCATCATGGGGCTGGTGCTCGTAGTCATTGGCTTATTTGTCCATTTTTCCGATCGGATTCCCCTGATCGGCAAACTGCCTGGTGACATCAGTATCAAAAGAGATAATTTCACCTTCTACTTTCCGCTGGCCAGCAGTATCCTGATCAGTATTATCATTTCAGTGATTCTTTACCTGGTCAACAAGTTCAGCTAGTCTTTCAGGAAAGACATCACCTCCCGGTAAAGGTCCTCCGGCTGTTCGGCATGCACCCAATGACCGGCATTCTCTATAGTAACCAGCCTGGCCAGGGGAAAAATCTCCTGGATCAGGGCCTCGTCATCTTTCCGTATGTAATCACTTTTGGCACCTCGTACGAAAAGCACCGGCTTCTCCAGTTTCTTATTTTTATTCACGCCTTCACCTATGCGCTCAATGTTATTGCTGATTGCCGAAAGGTTAAGCTTCCAGGTGAACCCTTTGTTATCGTCGGTGCGGGTGAGATTCTTGAGCAGGAATTGTCTTACCCCAAAATCTTTGATATAAGGCTTCATCTGCTCCTCTGCTTCTTTCCTGCTTTCTATCTCGTTGACCTTAACTGCGTTCAGTGCTTTCAGGATCGTCTGATGGTGCACAGGGTAGGATCGAGGGGCGATATCCACCACAATGATTTTTTCAAACTCTTCAGGGTATTTCAACGCATAAAACATCGCTACTTTTCCACCCATGGAATGCCCGAGCACTATGGGGTTCTTCAACTGATGCTCCCGGATGAACTCGTGCAGATCTTCGGCCATAACGGGGTAGTTGAATTCATCATCATGAGGAGAAAGCCCGTGGTTGCGCTGATCTAGCAGGAAGACCTCATAATCTTCAGAAAGTTGCTTGCCGAAGGTCTGCCAGTTGTCCGAAGTACCAAATACGCCATGCAGGATGATAATGGGCTGGCCTGTGCCCATGCTGCGGTAATTGAGTTTCATGCTTAAAAAGTTAGTAATGAACGGGCGCAATTTACAGATTCGCCCTCTGCGATAAAAATAAAGAGGCCGAAGCCTCTGTTGTACCTATTGACGGTTGACAGATGAGGTGACATCATCTGTTTTCCGGGTTTTAGTCGCTTTCCTAAAAACCCTGATGCGCTTGATGCGCTTATTGTCTACCGCTACTACCGTAAAGACGTATTTATCAAACCTGATCTTTTCTCCGGCACGCGGAAGTTTAGAGTGTATTTCAAGCAGCAGCCCGCCCAGGGATTCACTTTCACCTTTGACATTTTCAAAAAGTGAGCTGTCTTCGTCTATGATCTTACAGAAGTCATTCAGCGAAGTACGTCCTTCAAAGACATAGGTATTGTCGTCAAGTTTGTTGTAATGCACATCATTATCATCAAACTCATCATTGATTTCTCCGACAATTTCTTCAATGATGTCTTCCAGGGTGATCAGTCCGGAGGTCCCTCCGTATTCATCCACCACGATGGCCATATGCACACGTTTTTCCTGAAACTCTTTGAGCAGCATATCAATTTTTTTGCTTTCAGGCACAAAAAAGCCTTTGTGCAGCAACTTCTGCCACTCGAAGCCTTCTTCATATTCCAGGTAAGGCAATAGGTCTTTGACGTATAATACACCCTCAATACAGTCTACCGTTTCGCGGTAGATGGGAATGCGGGAGTAGCCGCTTTTATTGATACGATCCATAAGATCGTGGAAATCCGTATTAATATCTATGGCGGTAATATCCAGGCGGGAGCGCATCACCTGCTTTACAGACAGGGTGCCAAAATTGACAATACCTTTAAGTATACCTTTTTCTTCTGCTGTAGTGGTTTCGTTGTTGGTCGTAATCTCGAGTGCCTGGTTAAGCTCATCTACTGATACATTGTAGCCTTTTTTCTCCAGCCGCTTTTCCACTACGCTGCTTAGTGACATAAGCAGGACAGCAAAAGGCTTCAGCAGTATGCTGGCGAAGTTCAGTACCCCGCTGGTGCGTGTCGCAAAACTAAGCGAGTGGTGTATGGCGTACTGCTTGGGCAGAATTTCTCCAAAGAAGAGAATGGCGATGGTAATGACGGTAGTGAGAGTTACAATGAGTAAACCTTCGGTACTTTTCCCAAAATACTGCCAGGTAGCGTAGGTAGACAGAGTTACGATGGCCACATTTACCAGGTTATTCAGAATCAGAATGGTAGCCAGCAGAATCTTGGGCTTGTCGAGAAGCTTTACGATCTGCTGCTCTCCATATTTACTGCTGTTTCTGCACTTATCTACCTCGTCTGCTGACAATGAAAAAAAAGCCACCTCCGAACCGGAGATCATGGCTGAGCAAAAAAGCAGCAAGAGTAGCAGAACTGAAATTGTGGTGTAAAAGGCAGCAGAAGATCCGATGATGGCTGCTGTGTACAGCAGCTCAGCCGGGTAGGGGTCGTCTAAGGATAATTCCAATGCTATAATTTTTGGTAAAACTAAAAAGGTAGGTCGTCCGAATCAGGTTCACTTGCGGGACCAGTAGGCGCAGGCTGTGAAGCGGCGGCATGGCTCTGACTGGGCTGAGGCTGACTACGTTGAGCCTGGCTCATACTTTCGGCATCATCGTTTTTGCCGCCCACGAAAGTCATGTTGGTAGCCCTGATTTTTTTGTCGTAGCGGGTAATACCGTCTTTGTCCTGATAAGTATTCGTTCTGAGTTTACCTTCTATATACACCGTACGGCCTTTTTCCAGGTATTTTTCGGCCAGTTCGGCCAGTTTGTCCCAAAGTTCTACTTTGTGCCACTCGGTTTGCTCTATCCTTTCTCCAGCCTTCATATAAGCTTCGGAGGTGGCAATACTGATATTGGCAACTTTAGAGCCGCTTGGCAGGCTGCGCACCTCGGGATCAGCGCCCAGGTTGCCCAGCAAAATCACTTTATTTACTCCTGACATAGGTGTTTAAATTAGGGGTTATTACAATTTAGCTAAAATATTACTTCACTCAAATACTTATCTATTAAAATAGGCTTTGGCAGCTCCTTTACTTCATCTACTGTATAGGGGCGCAGCTGGTTTTTGGCCCACAAAGAATCTGCCAGCCTACCTTTACTGACATCAATCAGAAAGAATCGCAGCTGCAACTGCTGATGTGTCAGTACGTGCCGGTACACATCTGATACTTCTATCTGCGGATTCGCTTGTTCCATAATGGCCGATAGCAGTTCATCTTCCGGTAAGTCATCCACATCATCTACAGCACGCCTGCTTTCCAGCAGATGGAAATCGTACAGCCCCTGCCATATATCGCCAGGCCCTCTCTCTTTCATATAGATTTGTTTGTCCTTCCTGATCAGGAGGTATGAAAAGTACCTCTTTCTTATCTTTACCTTTTTTATTTTGACCGGCAGTCTCTTCTGGGCGTTATGGTGGAAGGCATAACAAATCTCACTGAGCGGACAAAGCAAACAGGCAGGAGACTGAGGTGTACACTGCAAGGCACCAAACTCCATGATGGCCTGGTTGTACTCTCCCGCCTTTCCTTCAGGTACCAGTTGCGCCGCCAGCGCCTGAAAGCGTTTCTGCCCCTGACCGGATGATATATCATCCTCTACGCCAAAAACCCTGGCAAGTACCCTGAAGACATTTCCATCCAGTACAGCCACTGTTTCATTATAGGCAAAGGAAGCAATGGCTGCTGCCGTATAAGGACCTACGCCTTTGAGTTGCAGAAGTTCCTGATAATGAAGGGGAAAGACTCCATTATGCTGCTCCACGATCAGGCGGGCGCAGGCATGCATATTTCTGGCCCTGGAATAATAGCCCAGTCCCTGCCAGAGGCGCAGTACTTCTTGCTGGCTGGCAGAAGCAAGATCGTATACGGTAGGAAAAGCCTCCGCAAAACGCATGAAATACGGCAGACCCTGTACTACCCGCGTTTGTTGTAAAATAATTTCGGAAAGCCAGATGATGTAAGGATCGCGGCTATGGCGCCAGGGGAGATCACGCTTATGATGATGGTACCAGCCTATGATCCTTTCGGCAAAATCCTGTGATTCCAAGAAGAGCTATATTTGATTGAAATTTTGCGTAAGTAACAGATTTACAGGCATGTAATCAGATTTTATTTCTTTTATTTTCTAATTTAGGCAGAAGCATTAACTTTACGCCTCCAGTTTTCATCTGTTCGTTTTATTTTAAAAATTAAATCATTCAGGAACGTGACTAAAGCAGAAGTAGTTCAGCAAATTGCTGAAAAAACAGGTATTGATAAAGCAGATGTTTACACCACCGTTGAGGCTTTTTTTAGTGTTGTAAAGACCTCCATGTCCAAAGGCGAAAATATTTACATTCGCGGCTTTGGCAGCTTTGTCAACAAAAAAAGAGCCCGTAAAGTTGGCAGAAACATCTCCAAAAATACCGCCATCATCATTGACGAACATTACGTTCCCAGTTTCAAACCATCCAAAGTTTTTATGGATAAGGTGAGAGGCAGTGAAGATTTAAAAGTAAAAGAAATAGAAGCAGAATAAACTTTAATTTCCCCCCTGTCGTTCTCCTACCGACAATTTTTCATTTATCAGTATGGGAAAAAAACAGCTAATACTTAGTGCTATTGCTGTAGCTCTTGTCGTTGTCTTATTTCTGCTGCCCAAGGTGGTAATTGACAATGATAGCGAGGCTATAAGCGACAGAGGGGATACCGAAAGCAATATTGAGCAGGGTAGCCCTGCAGCTACTGCCTCTGTGCCTGCTGAGGCACACAGCGAGGTAGCGCCGGAAGAAGCGGCAAAAAAAATAGAAGAACTCAGGGAGTCTTATAATAATAGCCGTGGTTCAGAAAATTTTATTAACTTTGCGACTTCATTGTCAGAGGTCTTTGCTTCTGTAAATCAGTACGATAGTGCAGCCAAGTATGCAGCCGTAGTGGCCGACGCCGAAAACAAGGCGGGCCAGTTGATGCATGCCGCTGACATGTACTACGAGGCATTTACCTATGCTATGGATGCCGACAAAGCCAGCCTGATGGGGCAAAATGCCCGTCAGTATTACGAAAAAGTAATAGCGCAGGAACCGGGCAACCTGGATGCCAAGGCTAAAATGGCCATGACTTATGTTTCTTCTTCCAATCCCATGCAGGGAATTACGATGCTGCGTGAGGTACTGGAGAAAGACGAAAACAACCAGACAGCCATTTATAACCTGGGGCTGCTTTCACTACAGTCGGGTCAGCATGATAAGGCGGCCGAGCGTTTTGAAAAACTGGTGAGCCTGAGCCC
The DNA here is from genome assembly GCA_046541235.1 of Cyclobacteriaceae bacterium. Lineage (GTDB taxonomy): Bacteria > Bacteroidota > Bacteroidia > Cytophagales > Cyclobacteriaceae > Catalinimonas. The sequence goes on from JBKHDR010000015.1 coordinate 32,611, forward strand.
TGACAACCTGCAGGCGCAGTTTCTACTGGGCGTCAGCTATTTTGAGTCGGGACAGAAAGAGAAAGCCCGCACTCAGTTTGAAAAGGTAAAAAAGCTGGATAGTGATCCTGCGGTGACCGCCAGCGTGGATAATTATCTTGAACAATTGTAAACCTCGGGGCAGTTGTATAAACATTGCCCCTTTAAAATATTTGTTTCATCTAAAATATTAACGTTATGCCTTGCGGTAAAAAAAGAAAAAGACATAAGATCGCTACACACAAGAGAAAAAAGCGCCTTAGAAAGAACAGACATAAGAAAAAGTAATAGGTCATAACCTCTTTACCTGCAGAGCAGCCGCTTTGCAGGTAATGCTTTTTACGACCTAGACTGCAAAATTGCTACCGAATTACTGGTGGCTTTTCGCATTTACTCTAATTGCTAACTTTTAAACACGAATCCATTGAGTAATGAATTAGTAATCAATTCAACTCAGGATGGATGTCGTATAGCCCTTTTAAAGAACAAAAGCCTGGTGGAGTTTCACCACGAGGCAGATGCAAGTAAATTTACGGTTGGTGATATTTACCTGGGCACTGTCAAAAAGGTGGTCCCGGGCCTTAATGCCGCATTTATTGATATCGGCTACGAGAAAGATGCTTTTCTGCACTACCTGGACCTAGGGCCGCAGATCAAGAGCCTTAATAAATTCACCAAGCTTACGCTTAGTAAGAAGAACGATACTCATCAGTTAGGCAAATTCAAAAATGAGCCTGACATCAACAAATTAGGAAAAATAAACCAGGTTCTGAGCAAGAACCAGCCTGTACTGGTACAGGTGGTTAAAGAACCTATTTCAACAAAAGGGCCACGACTCTCCTGTGAGTTGTCTATTGCCGGAAGATATTTAATTCTGGTCCCTTTTTCTTCGGTGGTAAATATCTCCAAGAAAATTACCAACAAAAACGAAAGAAAAAGGCTAACGCGTCTGATTTCGTCTATCAAACCAGAAGGGTTTGGTATCATCATCAGGACAGTTGCTGAAGGCAAGGAAGTAGCAGAACTCGACCGGGATCTGCGCAACCTCGTCAGCCTCTGGGCAGAAGGAGTAAAAAAGCTCCAGAATGCCAAGCCCAGGGATAAGATCGTTGGTGAAATGAGCCGGGCTTCTTCCCTGCTCAGAGATGTGCTGAATGAATCTTTTGACAATATCGTCACGGATGACCAGGATATTTACCAGGAGGTAAAATCCTACATCAAAAAAATTGCTCCGGAAAAAGAGAAGATCGTCAAACTCTATAACGGAAAAAGCAAGATCTTTGAAGGACTGGGTATAGAAAAGCAGCTCAAATCGCTCTTTGGCCAATCGGTAAGCATACCGGGTGGCGGCTATCTTATCATTGAGCATACTGAGGCCCTGCACGTCATTGATGTGAACAGTGGAAACAAATCCAACTCTGAAACAGACCAAGAAACCACTGCCCTCAATGTCAACCTGCAGGCGGTATCAGAGATAGCCCGGCAGCTGAGGCTGAGAGATATGGGTGGTATTATCGTCATTGACTTTATCGACATGCGCCGTGTGGAGAACAAAAAGGCGGTGTACGATAAGATGAAGAACGAGATGAAGGTAGACCGAGCCAAAAACACGGTACTCCCTCTTACCAAATTTGGTCTGATGCAAATTACCCGGCAAAGGGTAAGGCCTGAGCTCAATATTATCACTAAAGAGATTTGCCCCACCTGTGGTGGCACCGGTAAGATTGCTCCGACCCTGCTGGTATCCGATCAGATTGAAAAAAGTGTGGAGTACGTGCTGCTTAAGCAAAATGAAAAGCAGCTGACCATCGCTGTCCATCCCTTTGTGCATGCCTATTTTACCAAGGGGATTATTTCCAGGCGCGTCAAATGGTTCTTCCAGTACAAACGATGGGTGAAACTGGAAGTAGATTCCTCACTCGGCCTGCTTGACTACATCTTTTACAATAAAGCTGGAGAGCAGATTGAGCTAACCTCCTGAATAAGATTTTACATAGCCCGGTACCCTTCCGTACCGGGTTTTTTTATGGCTTGAGGTTGCGAAATATATTATTAATCACTACCACCAGAATCGTCACGCCCGTGGCCAGTACATACTGCCCTAAAGCTACACACATGCCAATACCCGAAGAGAACAAAATGGTAGCCGAGGTAGTGAGGTAAGAGACCTGTTCGTTATGTCTGTCTTTAAGGATAGTACCCGCCCCAATGAAACTGATACCAATGATGATAGCCTGAATAATGCGGATAGGATCTACGTCCAGCACATCTTTGAAATCGTTTATGTACACCTTCACAGAAATACTGGCAAGGCTTACCAGAAAAGCAGAAGCACCACCTACTATCATGTGCGTTCTGAAACCCGCGGGCTTATGCCTCATTTCCCGCTCATAGCCTACCGCTCCGGCTAATATACATGCAATAAAAACATCCAGCAGGATCAGCAATTGTGATCCTGCATCATCTAAAAAATTCATTAGCTAAAAAATTGTTAACAATAATATAACACAAAGACGAGGGAAGCTTTGTGGCCTTGTTAGTTATAAAAGGCCTTCAGAAGAAAGTGTTTAAAGATCAGGCCAGTTTCTGCAGGTCACGGATCAGTATCTTACGGCGATCAAAGTAGATCAGGTTACTGTTTTTGAGCTCATTGAGCACCGTAGTGACCGTTTGCCTTGAAGTACCTGTAAGGCTGGCGATGTCCTGATGCTTCAAATGGCTGGGAATCATAGTTTCACTACCTATTTTCTTGCCTTTATCCTCCGCCATTTCTTTCAAAAATTCTACGATGCGCGTCCTGGCATCTTTGGAAATCAGCAGTTCCAACCGTCTTTCCAGTTTTCTCATCCTTAGACCTATGGTCTTAAAAACACTGAAACTCAGAGACTGGTCATCTGCCATCATGCTTCTCATATCAGAGGTGGTCAGGGGACAAATGATGGTCTCGGCATCCATTGCCTGGGCAAAGTCATTGCGCTGTACTTCCCCGGCCAGCGCCAGTTCACCAAACATTTCGCCTGCCCCCAATATGGTCTTCACGATTTCTTTACCATCATCCGCATAGGTACTGATCTTTACCCGTCCTTTTTTCACCAGGTACACATAGTCTGAAGGCTCACCAATAAAGTAAACAAAAGAACCTTTATCATAAGCTTTTTCTTTCTGCTGAAGCTCATGTTCCATCTGCCGGACTTTCGTCATACAGAAGAAATCTGAAAAATTCTTGTCTTCAAAGTACCAGATGCCGGTAGTGTCCATGCTGTTTGTAATTACAGATGATGGAAATGAATTTGATGATGTAGTATAGTACTTATCCTCTTTCACAAATGTTCCCTTCGCTGGCAGAAGCCCCTCAGATAAGCTTTAGTACCTGATTTTCAGATATAAGATCCTAAACCAGGAAAGATTGATACGCAAGCGCTGTATGATTCTGAGCAGGCGATAAAGCCCATGCAGACCTTCCATTTCATCCAGCATCCTGAAAAAAAGGTCAGCCTCATCAAAGTTTCCACTCAACACGGCCTGCCTTAGCTCATACCTGACTCTTAGCAGCAGCGCCTCTTCTTCAGCCGGGCTTCTGTTCAGCCGCCTGGCTTTCTGACATATTTTATAGGTGGACAGCAGTTGCCTGTCGCCCACCCGGTAGGCTGCCGCCGACATGGAGGAATTGAGTTTTCTTACCAAAGTGGTGCATTGATTAAGATAAGCAAATTTGTAATGTCGCGCAGCCCTCAGCCAAAAGTCAAAGTCTTCATAAGCCAATTGCTCATCGTAGCCACCCAGTTGCTTTAAAACCTCCTGTTTTACCATCACAGTTGGAGATGAAATGAAGTAGCGTGCCAATACATCTTTATAAACATCACCTTCAGGAATGGGACGAATGTGCCGGTAGCGCTGGGCATAATGATCATATAGCGGTTTACCTGTGGCGTCTATGTAGCGGGATTCTGTAAATACCACCCCATATTCTGGCGGTAAGCTCGCAAAGCAGGCGAGCTGCTGCGCTACCCGCTCGGGCAGCATGACATCATCCGTAGCCAGGTCTATGATAAATTCTCCCTCTGCCATCTTCCATGCCTGGTTAAAGGCCCGGCAGTTTCCCAGGTTCTTCTCCATAAATAAGGTTTTGACCGGAAAAGGTGCAGGATGATCTTCCAGAAAATTTCGTATGACTTTTACACTCTCATCCCGGCTGGCATCATCCACAATGATGACCTCCAGGTGCTGATAAGTCTGCGTCCATACCGAATTCAGAGTTTCCTCTACATAAGGCGCATGATTGTAGCAGAGACAAATGACGCTTACCAGAGGTGTAGCAGCAGCAGGTTTATCCATGAAGATCAAGCTGATAAGTAATTTTGGGAGAAGCAATCCCGCCTACATGACTTTTGAAGGCCTGCAGACTTAGCGTTTCAGAAGTACCCATATCAATGTAAGCAATTCTTTCCTGCTGGCAGTACTGGTACATGCCGTCCAGCAGCAGCGTTACGGGGCTGTACTGCCTGTACTCCTGCAGCGAGTCATGGTAAAAATCGTATAACACATGTTCATTTACCGCTATACTCAGGGAAGCAGCTACACGCCTCTGGCCATCATATACCGAAAAAAGCCGGTAAGCATGAGGTAAAAGTTTGCTCAGCTGCTGAATATCCTCTAAAGAAGCCGATAGTTCCCATCCCTTTTGCCGGCGGCAATGCTGTAGAAAATGATAATGATCTTTCAGGTCAGGTAATGGCTCCTGCCTGAATTGAAAACCGGCTCTGAGGCACTTCCTGAGCCGCTTTTGCTCCATGCGGTGCATTTTACCCGCCAGATGTGAGCTATCTACTGCGATATGATGATTAAGCTGTTTTTCCCTGATGCTAAAACCAAGTTGCGTAAACAACTGCTTAAGTTGGACATCAGGCCTATAGATGCTGATACAATCTTTGATGATGATTGAATGTACGTTTCTTTCTCGCAGCGTCTGAACGACAAATAACATAAAAGCTTTCAGGTCAAAAGCCCCATCCTCATGTATCTCTACAGACCCGAAAGGAGCTTCCGCCAGGCTCACCACCTCTAATTTCTCATCTTTATCAATGACAAAAAAATGTATGCTGGCCAGCACCCCTTCCTGATTTCTCACACAAAAGGACAGGGGCCTCCCCAATTTTTCTGATTTATGATACAGATACGTTTTACTGTTATACAGTGATGTCTTTCCTGCTTTGGATTGCTGGTAATCATACGTTTCATAAATCCACTTTTCTGTCATGGGTTCTTTCTTATCCAAGATGAGACCGGCCACTATCTATCCAACATAGCCGCTCACTTTTCGTTAAAAGTTTGTGTTTTGTGTAGACTCAAGCCGAATGTATAAATATTTTTTTCTGCTTTTTTATTTCTTTTCCATTACCTTCTGTAGCTATTCCCAGACCAGCTTTGCCTCAGACCCTGAAGTGGAAGCGCTGCTTAAAGAAAGTGTAGATCATATCTACAGTACCGATACTGAGCAACTGGCACTTACTGCCAGGAAGGTGGAGCGTAGACTGCCCAATCACCCGGTCAATTTTATGATTAAAGCGATGAGTATCAGGGCCGCTGCTTATCCCATTGATCCGCAGAGCGAGGAATTTGAGCAAATGCGCACCTACCTGAAAGAAGCTGCCCGCCTGTCAGAGGAGATGCTGGAAGATGACCCTAATAAAGCTGAAGCCCATTTCTTCGCCCTGGCCTCCCTGGGCCTACTCGCCATGTATGAAAATGACGCAGGCAATACCCTCCGAGCGTTGGGCTATGCTAAGGATTCTTATGCTTATCTCAAAAGAGGTTTTGAGCTGAAAGAAAAGTTTCCTGAATTTTACATGTCTACAGGCCTTTACAACTACTACCGGGTCAAATACCCTGAGGTGAGACCGGTATACCAGCCTTTTACCTGGTTTTTCCGGGATGGCGACATTAAACTGGGGCTTGAGCAGTTGGATGAGGCTTACCGCAGATCTATCTTTATGCGACCTGAGTCAGCCGCTTACCTTTCGCATATTTACCTGCACTACGAGGACCAGCCGCAAAAAGCTTTGCCTTATGCCCGCGACATGGCCGAGTCCTATCCGCAAAACCTGTCATTTGTGGTAAGCTTTTTAGAGGCATCTATTGCTTCTGAAATTTTTGCCGGCTTGGATAAGCGGGTAAAACAGCTCAAAAACAGCCAGAAGCCTTATTTTAAAATGACCGGGCAGCTCTTCGAAGCCATGCTGCTGGAAAAGAGGGATCGCCGCTGGGAAGAAGCTGAGCGTTTGTATGCCCGAGCTATAGAAACGGGCAAACAGCTAAATACTGACGAGGCACAGAATTACCGCAGCTATGCCTATGCCGGCCTGGCTCGTACGGCTATAGCCCGGGAAGAACATGAAAAGGCCAGAAATTTTTACGAGAAGGCACTGGCCGAAGCCCGTTACCCGCTGATAGAAAAGGAGGCCAAAGCTTATCTGGAGTAAAGCTCTGGTATGACCAAAAGTATCTACTCACTCACACAAAAGCGCTGTTTACTTTTCGGCTAGCGCAGGATCTTCTACGGTTTCTCCCTTCTTAAACCGCTCCTTACCTTTGTCCAGAAAATCTACAAAATTCTGCACACTCAGATCATATGCCTTGGGGTCTGCCAGCAGTTGTCCCTGCTCATTGAGCAGCACATAGTAGGGCTGGGCATTGTTGTTAAAACGGGTGATCTGAAAATCAGCATTTTGCTTGCCAATGCTTTTCTTCACCCTCCCATCATAGTCTGAAGTATACCACTCTGATTCAGGGAGAGTTGTTTTTTCATCCACATAAAGCGCTACGACTACATAATCGTTTTTCAGCCTACGCAATACTTCAGGGTCAGACCAAACGCGCGCTTCCATTTCCCGGCAGTTGACACAGCCATGCCCGGTAAAATCTATGAAGAGGGGCTTATTTTGTGCCTGTGCACAGGCCAGAGCCTGTTCATAATCAAAATATCCCTGTATGCCGTGAGGAAAATGCAGCATATCCGCATACTTGGGTGGCTCACAGGCTTCATCAGTGTTTTCAGTCAGCACCACCTGTCCGCTGCCAGTACCCATTTGCTGCCCGGTGAGCATGGGCATATTAAAATCATGGGTATGCATGGGAGGCAGGTAGCCAGCCAGTGCCTTAAGCGGAGCACCAAACATACCCGGTACCAGATAGACAACAAAAGAGAAGGTGACAATCGCCAGGATCAGCCTGCCCACGCTGATGGACTCCAGTTTGCTGTCGTGCGGTAGCCTGATCTTACCCAGCAAATAAAAGCCAAGAAGCGTAAAGATAACAATCCAGAGTGCCAGGTATACTTCGCGGTCCAGCAGGTTCCAGTGGTATACCTGGTCAGCCACACTCAAAAACTTAAGCGCTAGTGCAAGTTCCAGGAATCCAAGTACTACTTTTACCGAATTGAGCCAGCCCCCTGACTTGGGCAGACTGCTCAGCCACTGCGGAAAGGCGGCAAAAAGCGCAAAAGGGATGGCAAAGGCCAGGGAAAAACCCAGCATACCCAGTATCGGCTTAACAAACTCGCCTCCCGCCGATTCTACCAGTATGCTTCCTACGATAGGTCCGGTACAGGAAAAGGATACCAGCACCAGGGTAAATGCCATAAAGAAGATACCGTAGTAGCCGCCTCTGTCTGCCTGCCGATCCACATTATTGACCAGTGAACTAGGCAGAGTAATTTCAAAAAGGCCGAAAAAAGAAAGGGCAAAGACCAGAAATACTGCGAAGAAGAAAAGATTGGGTAGCCAGTGCGTACTCAGCCAGTTGGCAAAAGCCGGACCGAAGAGCAGAGAGATTAATGTTCCGACCAGTACGTAGATTACGATGATAGACAATCCGTAAATGACTGCTTTGCTTATTGCCTGACCTCTTTCCTGGCTGCTGCCGGTAAAGAAAGACACCGTCATGGGCACCATAGGAAACACACAGGGCGTAAAGAGTGCAGCCAGCCCCGCAGCAAAGGCCAGAAAGAAAAAGGTGATTAGCGAATAGGGGGTATAAGACTCGCGCGTGTTCAGATCTGTGCCCAATACCGGCTGTTCAATGTTTTCGCCAGTTTCCTCTTTGATCTGCGGGTCATCTACCGAACCTGTTTCTTCAGAAGGCTCAACAGCTGTTTCTTTTTCAGTATCTGCTTCTTCCAAAGATTCAGAGTTTTCTTCTGCCATTGGAGCTTCAGTCTCAGCAGCTTTATCAGTTTTGTTGCTTGCTTTTCCGGCACTCACACTTACCGGAACGCTAAACTCATTATCAAACGGGATGCACTGTCCGCTTATATCAGAACATACCTGGTAGGCATAGCTGCCGTTAATGTTTTTCAGGTTTTTATCAGTGATCCGGATGGTCTGCCGGAATTCTCCCTTTTCGGTAAAATAAGTATAGTTGCCTTCCCATAGCTCATCATATTTTTCCTTGGCACCTATGGGCTTCAGGTTCCCTACCAGTTCGTAGCCATTGGCAGGCTCAAAGCTGATCTCAGTAACCATGGGGCCTAGTTCAGGATCAAAATCGCTGGAATAAAGGTACCAGTCTTCCTGTATATCTACCAGGAAGACTACTTCTACTTCATCTCCTACTTTTACATTTTTATCAGAAAGCCTGACCGTCCAGCTGGCGGGCTTTAGTACCTGTGCCTGTGACACCAGGGCAAAAGACAACACCAATAGCAGAGGCAGTAGGCGCTTTGTGGAAAGTATGGGTGTAGCAAACATGATTCAATATACAAGGGCTCGTTCAAAAATCATTGATGGGCAGAGAATTTACCTCACCTGACCTATTGAAAACGAACTCCTAATGAATAAAGTTGCTAAATGGCTTTCTGCCGGATAGGATGCGAAAAAGTGCGAAAAGAATTATTTTGTAGTTAGAAACCCAAGCTGAACCATCAGGCAAAGGCTTCTTCAGGTTCTTCAAGCTTCTTGCGGTGTCGCGGACCGCTGTCATCGGGTAGAGTTACTCCTGGGGGAAGATCCAGATCGGGGGTAGGAGAAATAGAAATGCCTCCATCGTCGTCATCATCGTCGTCATCACGAAAGCGAAAATTGCGCTTTTTCATGAGAACGACCATGAAGTAAACCATGATAACATAAGCTGCACCACATAGTAACATGTCGATCATACTATTCTCCTCTTCTCCTTGAAATTTGCTACATTAAATTTATAAAAAAAACTGCGAAATAACTTATTAGTTTTGAAAAATCTGTTTTTTAAGCTATATGAAGATTTTTTTGATTTCTACCCCCTTATCGCTTTAGGCGAAAAAAAGGGCCTGGAGCGCGGCATATCGCCTTTTTCTGCAATCATACCAGTGCCAGTCTCTTGCGAAACACCAGCAATACCACTGCTGACAAAGCCGTAAAAACAGACAGTATCACATAGGCATACACGATGTTGGAACCCTGCGCAAAAAAAGCAGCCGAAAAAAGAGAGATAAACAGCACCCTCAGCATGACGTTGATGATGCTAAAAATGCTGTTGACTCTGCCGATTACCTGATTGGGTACATGACTAAAAAGATAGCTCAACCTGAGCACCCTTGAGCCTGCATTGGCAAAGCCTATCATCAGCCCTACCAGCAGGAAAATCCCAACTGAGCGGGTAAATGCACTGAGCAGCAGTGCCACCGTGGCCATCAACAACAGAAAGACAATCGCCGGAACCGGCCTGATGTTGCGAAAAAGCCTGCTCACAAATATACCGGCAGACAAAGCTCCCAGGGCATAAAGTACCTCCATAATACCAAACACCTCACCTCCTTCCTCCAGGTGATTGGTGATATACATGGGCATCACCGCATGTAGCTTGACCAGCATAACTACAAAAATATTATGCGAACAGATACCAAAAACCAGCACCAGCGGATGTGCTTTCAGAAAGTTGAAGCCCGTCCTGAGCCTCCGGCTCAGTTGCCCCTTCTCCACCTCCCTCTGCTGTAGGGGCACGTACTGTATCAGGGAAATCAGTATGACCGAAATAAAATAAGTGATCCCATCCATCAGGAAAATTTCCTGTATGCTCCAGACCTCTATCTCTAGGGCAGGTCTGAATGTCTGGCCCAGGATGTGCCACTCTGCCTGCCAGCTGATACCTTCCAACAGTAGGGCTGCCATAGCCCCGGCAATTACATTAGTAGTCTGCCCCACTATTTCTACATAGGAAGTTACTTTGGTATATTCACCCTCCGCACTGATTTCCTGCACAAAGGCATAAAGTGTGGGATAATGCAGGTAAAAGCCGAATATAGTAACGGCAAAAACCAGCACGATCAGTATTGTAGGCACATTACCGGTGTAAAAGCCATAAGCGGCCACCAGCAATACCAGGCTACCCTCTATAATATTGTTGTAAAGAAAAACCTGTTTGCGGTCAAAGCGATCTACAATGGTTCCGGCCCAGAGGCCCCAGAAGATGGTGATAAAGGTGATGATGCCGTAGATCAGGTTAAACTGGGAAGAAATTCCCTGCTGGGCAAAATACCAGGGCACCGACAGCATAGTTACTCCCTGGGCAAATCCTGAGATACCATTGGCCGTAAAAAGCAGGGCCAGCGCTCTGCGATTCTTCTTCTTTGCTTTAATAGGTGCTTGAGTCATCAGTTTGCAGTGAACCGCCTCTGCTAAGGTAAGGTTTTATGGATAAGCATTTAATCCGAATAATCCGATGGAAGTTACTAATTTGAAGCAACAGTCTAAGGTGAAGGCCGCTAAATATTGTGCCTACCAGGAGCGCACCCAGCAGGAGGTAAGAGATAAGCTGTACCAGTACGGCCTGCACCGGGAGGCAGTAGAAGAAGTACTGACGGAGTTGATCATGGAAGATTTTATCAACGAAGAAAGGTACGCACAATCATTCTGCCGGGGCAAATTCAGCCAGAACAAATGGGGACGTATCAAAATTGAGCAGGCGCTGAAGCAGAAAGGCTTGTCACCCTACTGCATTCGTAAGGGTATGAAAGAGATCAGCGAAGAAGATTACCGTATGCAACTGGGCCAGTTGCTTGACAGAAAGTGGAAGTCGCTTGAGGGCGAAGATGACTATGCCCGCAGGCACAAAACAGCCCGCTACCTGCTAGGTAAAGGCTACGAGGCGGACCTCATCTGGCAATTTCTCGGCAGAGACTAAAAAAAAAGAGATCCCGCGCTAACGTGATCTCTTATCAGGTAATTTAATTCATTGGTTCAAACTTACTGCACCTCCTCCATCTGCGAAATATTCCGATCTTCATGCAGTTGCTCCTTGTCAGGCTGATGAGAACGCTCGCGCACCGAACTGAGCAGATAAAAACCAGCCACACCTACGGCTATGATGATCAGGTAGAAGGCAAGGAGCAGCGTTTTTTTCAGTATGTCCATGTCTGATCCCAGTTATACCTTGAAAAGCGGTGCCTCATCTCGTCGGGATTGTCTCTAAAGGAGGAGTAATACATCCAGCCAATCAACCCCGAAATGAGCAGGGAGAGTGTAACTGCATTTCCAAAATGATCTACAAAGAAGCCCAGCAGCAGCATGGTCACCATAAAGGTCATGATAAACCAGTGCAGGGTCATATTCCAAAGGTCGCGGCGCTTCCAGGAAGCTACATAGCGGAATACGTTCAGATCACTGCCCCACTGATGGACGAGGCGGAAAAAATGACCATCTACCCGGTAAACCAGCAGCGGATCCAGGTCAATCACAGGACGATCACGCTTCTCCAGTTCAAAAGCTTCGGGGGGTGCTACAATAAAAAAGTTTTCTTCCACCTCTTCGTCGCTCAGCCTGTGCTTACGCTGAAAATTCTTCAGCTTAGGCGCAAACATGTGGTCTACCGGGCCACGGTACAGGCTGACAGGTAGCATCCGCATATTATACTGCATACAGATATTTTTGATATCGTCTTTGTGGTATACCTCCCCCTGGTACTGTTCGCTCAGCTTTTGCTGTTGCAGCCAGTTGTAGCGACGATCCATAACGGCATTGCCTGAAAGACCCAGTTTTTGCAGCATTTCCTGTTCTTTCCTCTCCTCCTTCTTAAGCATGTCCTTGATTTCGGCCAGAGAAAATTCACTTTCGTAAGATTTCTGGCGGCGGCGGTCGGCTCTGATGAGTTCGTCTTGAAGATTCATACGTGAAAAAATTAAGTGGATAACAAAATTCAATACCTATAATTTATAAATAATTCCTGCTTAAAAAAAGTGGGTATATCCTCAATTTTTTCTTCCAGAAGCAGCTTTAGCCGTAGATAGTTAAGAAAAAGATGCTCTTTGAAGAATAATCACTAAAAAATAAAGAAGAAATGACTATAAAATAAAAAAGCTGATCAATATGCAGCACTAACTACATGCTAATCAGCAGTTTAGATTTGGAAAAAGAAACCAGCAACCTATGAAGAATGCATATTCCGTCGGCCTAAGAGTTCGTCAGAAGCATTTCTTCTTACCTGAATCCTTTGCTAACCAGAAAAATCAGCCGAGGGAGTTGGTGGCATTCAGGTCTTCAAATGCTTGTTTCAGCCTTTTGATAAAGCTTTCTTCGGCTTTGCGCAGCCATACCCGTGGGTCGTAGAATTTTTTGTTGGGCGAATCCTCTCCATCAGGATTGCCAATCTGCCCCTGCAGATAAGCTTCCTTGCTCTGGTAGTAATCTTTTACCCCTTCCCAGTACGCCCACTGCAGGTCGGTATCTATGTTCATCTTGATGGCTCCGTAGCTGATCGCTTCGCGTATCTCAGCCTGGGTAGAACCCGAACCTCCGTGGAACACAAAATTGACAGGGTTATGCCCTGTATTAAACTCTTTCTGAATATAATCCTGAGAGTTTTTCAGAATAGTAGGCGTCAGTTTTACGTTGCCGGGCTTATAGACACCGTGTACGTTGCCAAAGGCGGCTGCAATCGTAAAATTGTCGCCGATCTGGCTCAGCTCTTTATAAGCATAAGCCACTTCTTCGGGCTGGGTATACAGTTTGGAGGCATCCACACCGGTATTGTCTACGCCATCTTCTTCGCCTCCGGTCACGCCCAGCTCAATTTCCAGCGACATCCCCAACTGAAAGATGCGATGGTAATACTGCTTGCTGATGGCGATATTCCTGTCGAGAGGCTCCTCAGACAGGTCGAGCATATGTGAGCTGTAGAGAGGACGCCCGTGCTGCTTGTGGTAAGCCTCACCGGCATCCAACAGCCCGTCTATCCAGGACAGCAGCTTGTGTGCAGCATGATCGGTATGCAGGATGACGGTCACACCATATTTTTCGGCCAGGTGGTGCACGTGCAGAGCGCCGGCCACTGCTCCTGCTATAGAAGCCTGCTGCCCTTCATTGCTCAGGCCTTTGCCGGCATTGAAGGCTGCTCCCGAATTGGAAAACTGTATAATTACCGCCGAATTTACCTCGCGGGCCGTTTCCAGCACTGCATTTACCGTGCTGCTGCCGATCACATTGACAGCCGGAAGCGCAAAACCCTGCTCGTTGGCATAACGATAAAAACGCTTCAGCTCTTCGCCGTATAAAACTCCTTTGCTGAATTTTTCTTTCATGCTTTTAGTGGTTTGATTGTGAAAAAAGAAAAAGCTGCCATAAGTGGGTAGGCAGTGATAACAAAAATTTATGTGGCCAAGATACGTAATTCCAGCTGTCAATAAGGTATGGAAGGCGGTTTTTCATGAAGAAAACCGTGGATTATACCGGAAAATATGTATTTTTTAGCCCTCAGCTAAATATCTCATATGAAAATCTGTACGACAACCTTTACCTATTTAGTATTGCTTTGCCTGGCCCTGGCCGCCTGTATGTCGCCTCCCGAAGAAAATGATCCTCAGGCTACTTACCGGCAATGGCACAAGATGACTCTTTCTTTTGAGGGGCCTGCCAGCAGCGAGCAGGCGGCAGATAATCCTTTTCTCAATTACCGCATGCTCGTCACCTTCCGGCAGGGTGAGCAAAGCTATACTGTGCCTGGCTTCTATGCGGCCGACGGTAATGCGGCCGAAACCAGCGCCGACAGCGGTGCTGTGTGGCAGGTGCGCTTCATGCCCGATAATCCCGGTACCTGGAACTACGAGGTTTCCTTCCGGCAGGGCGACAGCATCGCTATCAGCAATGACCCCTCAGCAGGAAGCCCTGTGGCATTTGACGGCACCAGTGGGAGCTTTGAAGTGCTGCCAACCGACAAGCAGGGCAGTGACTTCCGCGCCAAAGGCAGGCTGAAGTACATCGGGCAACGCTACCTGCAGCATGCCGGGGATCAGTCTTACTTCCTGAAAGGCGGTACCGACAGTCCCGAAAACCTGCTGGCTTATGAGGATTTTGACGGCACCTATTTCGGCGGACAGGAAGGGCAGAGAGAAGGCGAAGCTGCTGCCGACAAACAACTGCACCGCTACCAGCCTCATGTGCAGGACTGGAATGAGGGCGACCCGGCCTGGCAGGGTGGCAAGGGCAAAGGGCTGATCGGCCTGCTCAACTACCTGGCAGCCAATGAAATGAATTCCATCTATTTTCTAACGCTCAATATCGGAGGCGATGGCAAGGATGTATGGCCCTATACCTCCTACAATGAAAGATACCGTTTTGACGTAAGCAAGCTCGATCAGTGGGAGCGAGTATTTGACCATGCCGACAGCCTGGGCATCATGCTGCACTTTGTGACACAGGAGACTGAAAATGAAACTTTGCTTGACAATGGTAACCTGGGGCCTGAGCGTAAGCTGTACTACCGTGAGCTGATTGCCCGCTTTGCCCACCACCCGGCCCTCAGCTGGAATATGGGTGAAGAAAACGGCTATGCCGATTTTACGCCTGTAGCTCAGACTGACGCACAGCGCTGCGATATGTTTGCCTACTTCAAGCAAACAGATCCTTATCAGAATCTTGTCGTGTTGCATACACATGCCAATCCTAAATTTCGCTACCAGGTACTGGAGCCACTGCTGGGCAATGAATACCTGGATGGCCCTTCTCTGCAGATCGGCAACACCTCTGATGTACACAGCGAGACCCTGCACTGGCTCAAAGCCTCAGCTGATGCAGGTAAACAGTGGGTAGTCAACCTGGATGAAATAGGTCCTCATTATTTTGGTGCTTTGCCAGATGATATTGACCCTGCGCATGATACCATCAGAAACGAAGTCCTATGGGGTAACCTGATGGCCGGGGGCGGCGGTGTGGAGTGGTACTTCGGCTATCGCTATCCCAACGATGACCTGAATGCGGAAACCCTGCGTACGCGTCAGAACCTTTGGGACCAGACACGACATGCCATTCATTTTTTCAAAACCTATCTCCCTTTTCATGAAATGCAGGCAGCAGACGAGCTGGTGAGCAATGATACTACTGCCTATGGCTTCGCCCAAAAGGGAAAAGTATATGCCATCTATGCATCTCAGGTCAACGATCTTACACTAGATATTTCTGATACCGACCAGGCTTTCCGGGTACAATGGTACGACCCTCGTAACGGAGGTCAGCTGCAGGAAGGCAGCCTGCATGAGGTGAAAGGTCCTGCCAGGGTAGATCTGGGTCAGCCTCCTGCCGAACAGGAAAAGGACTGGGTGATCCTGTTAACTCCTTCAGAATAAATCCCTATTTTTGACCCAACCCATATATAGCCCTTGCACATAAATAATGAATAAAATGATCAGCACCTATAAAATTTACGCCCTCTCAGCCACACTCCTGCTCCTACTTCTGGCCTGCACATCTGACAAACAAAGCGGCGGGCAGCAGGTTGAGGGATTGAAAACCATCAGTGTATCAAAGCTTCACGAAAAGCTAGGATCCGCAGAGAAGCTGGTATTGCTGGACACCCGTTCTACCGACGAGTACGCCTCCGGCCACCTGGAAAATGCCCGTTTTGTCAATTTCCAGACCTTTTCACTGGAAGACGTAGAAGACATTCCCAAAAATACCCGCATCGTGATATACTGCCACTCCGGTGGCAGAAGCCAAAGAGTAGGGCAGCAGCTCGTTGAGTCAGGATACAAAGATGTAAGCAACCTGGAGGGTGGCATAGTGGGCTGGAAAGCCAACGACCTGCCAGTGGTGCAGGATTAAATTATGCAGAAACAAATTATACCAAGTGTCTAAATCATTACTCATCATATTTGTCAAAGTACCTGAAATCGGGAAGGTAAAAACCCGCCTGGCCGAAAGCATAGGCGATATCAGGGCGCTGGAAATATACCACCAGCTGCTGGCGCATACAGCCGCCATCACACAGGTACTTGCTTATGATAAGATCGTCTACTATACACCAGAAATACAGCATGATGATATCTGGGGCGAGGTGCATTTTCTGAAGGCGCGGCAGCCGGAGGGTGATTTGGGAAAAAAAATGCAACACGCTTTTGAAGAAGGCTTTGCCGCCGGCTACGAGCAGGTCTGCCTTATCGGCAGCGATTGCTATCAACTCAGCAGCCAGATCATTGAACAGGCTTTTGAGGCTCTTTCAGCCCAGGATGTGGTGATAGGTCCCGCCACCGACGGGGGCTACTACCTGCTGGGAATGAAAAAAATGCATGAGGCCCTTTTCAGGAATAAAAAATGGAGTACAGACAGTGTGCTCAAAGATACCATTGCAGATTTGAGTACAGCCCAGCTTGCTTGCTTTCTGCTGCCCGAACTGACCGATGTAGACACTGAAGAAGATCTGTCTAGCATGCAAA
Source organism: Cyclobacteriaceae bacterium (assembly GCA_046541235.1). GTDB lineage: Bacteria > Bacteroidota > Bacteroidia > Cytophagales > Cyclobacteriaceae > Catalinimonas. The sequence goes on from JBKHDR010000015.1 coordinate 49,301, forward strand.
CCTGATTTGTAACCAAATATCATATTTATGGAAACTGCTTTTGCCGGTATAATGATTGAAACGGTACAGGGCGACATCACCCAACAAAAGGATGTGGAAGCCGTGGTCAATGCGGCCAATGCCGAACTCCGCAGTGGAGCTGGCGTGGCCGGGGCCATCCACCGTGCTGCCGGTCCCGAACTGGAAAAAGTATGCCGCCCGCTGGCGCCCATCTCACCCGGAGAAGCAGTCATCACCGAGGCCTTTAACCTGCCTAACGAATGGGTTATCCACTGTCTGGGGCCGGTTTATGGCCGGGATAAGCCGGAAAACCAGCTGCTGGCCTCCTGCTACAAGCAGGCGCTGCAGCTGGCTGAGCAGCATCAGGTATCCTCTATCGCTTTTCCGGCTATCTCTACCGGTATCTTTGGCTATCCTCTTACTGATGCCGCCAGGGTTATTTTCAGCACAATCAAAGAGAAGGCCCCGGAACTTTCCTCTGTAGAGCATATCAGGCTGGTACTCTATGGCCAAAGCGATCTTCGGGTAGTTGAAGAGGTGCTGGAAGAATTCCTGCAGCTGGAATGAATCCTGCTGCCTTTTTTTACCTGTATTAGAATTTCAAAACAGCTTTATAAAATACACCATCTTACCTAATATGAAGAAACTGCTATATCAGAAAATACGTGTGCTTTTTTTGTTCCTGCCTGTGCTGAGTGGGCTTTATGCCTGTAATGATACCATCGGCGGACCGCCCGTCAGTGCTTCGCAGCACTTCAGACAGGATTGGGCCATGGATCCTTTATGGGACCAGGGGGATGCCGAGGTGGCTATTTATGATGCCAGGCGTATGGTGTACGGCGAAGCCCGCTCATTTGAGTATGCTTTCATACTGGTGAAGGAAACTTTTAATGAGGAGTTTAAAGTAAAGGCCGACGACTATTCCCGCTCTGATCTTTTTGAAGTGATGAAGATCAACAAATTCTGCCGTATCCCCACCGACAATTACCCTTACCACTACCTGACCAGTATTTTCTACCTCAGGCAGCAGCCTTCTACCGTCTATAAGCTTACCAACACTTCACAGGAATGGTGCGGCAATACCTCAAAATATTTTCTGCATGAAGGTGAGCAGTACCGCTTCGGCTACAACAGCTACTGGGACGGGCAGGGGATAGGCGAAACCAGTGTACAGGGAGATATCATGTTTGAAGACCAGCTCTCCCATTCGCTAAGAGCGCTTAATTTCCAGGAGGGACTTACTTTCCGGCAGGCAGTGGCAGAGTCGCAGGTAAACAGTAAAGCAGAGAAGCCCAAGATTTATGATGCCCGCTTCAGCATCAGCAGGGCAGATGACCTCATCTTACAGACCGGCTACGAAACGGGACAGGAAGAGATATGGAAGGTAAGTGTACAGCTGGATGATGAAAAGACCAGCCACTACTGGTTTAGCGGCACCTATCCCAACCTCCTGCTCAAACAGGAAAGCTGGAACGGGCGCAGCTACGAGCTTAAGGAACACAAAATGGATGCTTACTGGGAAAGAGGCAGCAGCTAGAGATTGAAGCTCACCTCATCTTCATGCTTGAAGGGTACCCTGAAGGGCAGGCCATTGATAGTGACCCGGGCTATACCCTCGTAACGCACCTTCCTCTTGGCACCCCTAAGCATGCTCATGGCAGAATTGAGCAGATTAGCATTGAGTTCGCTTAGCGATATAGCAACGTCTATCGGGATAATGAATTCACTATTAGGCAAAGCTATAATATCAAACTCGCGGCTGATATCCTTTACTTTTTCTCCTTCCACAAATACGGTAAGATCTATCTGGCGTATCTTGATCTTCTGTTTGTTAGGATTAAAAAATACAGCATCGCCATTGACCTGCGCCTTGGTCAGGCCAATTACATTCACTTTAAAATTTTCTACGCCTTCAAAGTCGGGTGCATTGGGCCGCTGGCAGGCGGTAAAGCCCAGCAGCAGGCTGAGTGAGATGCCAAAAAATATGTGCTTAAAGTGCGGGTTCATAAGTAATAATTTTTTCTTTTTCTGATTCCGGTATAGGTACAGAACGACCGCTTTTGATATCAATTGCTACCAGTACCATGGTGGCTGAAAAATACAGGATCTTGCCTGCCTCATCAGTAATCATATTTTCCATGGTCATGCTGGCATTGCCCAGGCGGGTAGTCCTGATATGCGCCACGGGCTTCACGCCGGGCGTCACCGGTATACGGTAATCCATACTGGCGTGAGCCAGCACCAGGGCCACCTGTTTCCATTCCTGCCTGATCACCTCCCTGAAGTAGCCCAGGCGGGCCAGTTCCAGGTACGTCAGGTATACGGCATTATTGGCATGCCCTAGCATATCCATATCCGAGTAGCGAGTTTGTATCTCAAAACGGAAACGGTACTTCTCTAAATCTTCTATCTGGATCATTATTCTATGATGATGGTCACTTTATTGGTCCTGTTCTTACTGAGTTCGTCAGTTTTAATACCGGCTCCGTAATTGTTCATATCTCCTTTTTCTACATTCACATAGTATTCCATAGACTCCAGGTCAATATATTTTACCCGGCCTTTTTTGTCGGTATAGGCCACGCCTCCTACCGCATTGGCTTCCTGCTGGTAATCTTCCTTGTTTTTGAAGATCTGTACCTCGGCTCCTTCTACTAAATTACCTAACTTATCGCGCACAGTGATCTGGAGGGAGGTTTTTAAAAACTGAATAGGAGAATCGTCTGCCTCGGGCACACCTGCCGAGGGTATAGTCTGACAACCAACTACAAATAGTACCAGCAGAAAATAAACTTTGTGTATCATGTTTGATTGATTATTAAATTATCCTGAAATTGGAATGTTATTTGAAACGGATATTTTACAAATATTAAAAACCCCATTTTTTGACTACCCTAGCTTTAATCCTATCCCTGCTCCGAAAGTTCGCTTTCAGCCTGATAGGGGTGCAATTATTCTGCCTGCTGCTGAGTCCGGTTTCCTCAGCTCAAAACTATAAAATGCTCAACACCCGCCAAAGCGGAAAAGACACGCCCTATCTTAGCAGGCAGACAACTACGGTGGCCCCTAATGAGTTCTATACCTTTGAAAATGACTTTGGCTTTACTTCAGTAGCAGTAGGCAGTTCTCCTTCGGCTGATTTTAGAGGAGCCTACCTGATAGTCGGGCAAGATACGATTTTCCTGCAAGAGGACATACATCAGAGCGAGGAAGACAGTCTGAAATATGCTGTTTTGCTTGTTTTTGAAGAAACCCGCTACTCCTTTCGCTTCTATACCGGCCCACTGTCTGGCCCCATCTCCATTTCTCTGCTCAATGCCCGGCAGGGGCAGACTGAAGCCCGGCGCCAAGCAGCCTGGTTTAGTAAAAGTCTGTCCGAAATGAGTGATGAAATTTGTGAACAACCAGCCCTGATCCCGCAGTCGGTATGGCGCACAGGCCTGCCCGCCCCTTCGTATACCCGTACTGAAACCGAGGTACGGCACGTGATTGTGCATCATTCGGCCGGTTCCAATACCAGTACTGATCACCTCAATACCGTCAGGAACATCTACCTCTTCCATACCCAGGACCGTGGCTGGTCAGATATCGGCTACAACTTCCTGGTCGCCCGGGATGGCACCATCTTCCAGGGGCGCAGCTTTGGAGATGAAAACACTGACAGCGGTAGCATAAGAGGAGCCCACTTTTGCGGGCAAAACAGCAACACTATGGGCATATGTATACTGGGTAATTTCAATACGGCCCTGCCTACAGATACCGCTCTTACTTCACTGCAGAGGCTGACTGCCTGGAAACTGCAGCAGGAGGACCTGGACCCGCTGGAAAGCTTCACCCATCCCGCCAATGCCAACCTGGGGGTCATTGCCGGCCACCGCAATGGCTGTGCCACCGAATGTCCGGGCAGTCACTTATACGCCCGCCTGGATGAGGTTCGCCTCAGTGTTGCCGCTTATCTGGAAGATGACTGTGGTGATGGAGAAGAGGCACCCATAGCGCTGCGGGTGTTTCCCGTGCCTCTGGCAGGCGAAGGCAGCCTGAGGCTGGCAGAAGGGCAAATATTACATGAACTCCGGCTGATTGACATGAGGGGCAAACAGTGGCCGTTAACCGCTTACCGGCAGGATGAACTCTGGAAATTTGATGCCTCCGGGCTGGCCGCAGGTATGTACATTCTCAGGATCATCGGCCCCGATTTTCAGCATGAACGCAAGCTGCTGATCTACTGATGAAAGAGCGTGCTCATAAAATCATCATAACTCTGGGCCTCCTTGAACTGCCGGTCAGAATAAATGCTGGCGAGCACCTTCAGGTAGCTGGGCTTGTTGTCAATCAGCACATGCTCTATGGCGATATTGCCAAATAGCTGGTTTACCTGTATCACTTCCTGCGAAAGATCGGCAGCACTGAGTGGCGGCTTAAGGTAAAACTTCTCCACTGTCTCCACATAATGGCCTTTGTCGGTAATGCGGCGGTCGGCATTGACCAGGCGGTAGCCCATGGCCAGCACCTTATCGCGAAAATAATCACTCAGATGCCGGAAAGACTTCGGCAGGATATCCGGATGATAGGTGATGGCAAAGCCATTGGCGTAGGGCGTATTGAGCAGATGCACTTCTATATCCGAACTGATATTGGTCTTTTTATAGTAGTAAGCCTGGGCTATTTCCCTGATCAGCTGCTCCTTTTCCTCGCTTTCTTTCCATTGCTCGTACTGCTGCTGATCCGATTCAGACCGCTTGAGTACCTCATGCACGTCAGGAGAGCCTCCGCCTTTTTTGCCGGGAAACAGCCTGCCTACCAGTTTATCAAAATATGACATACGCGGGAGTAATTTAGATCTTTAACTCAAAGTACACGCTGATTGATTTGCCCCTGCTCAAAATCAGCAGGACTACAGGTGCTCCTATGTAGCCTGCGATATTTGCTCTGCCCATCAAAAAGCCTGGTTAACGCACAAAAACCCACTCCTGCCCGCTTGATTGGGGCTCGCTGTACTCATAGCCAGCTTCGGCAAAAGTTTTGATCTTCTCGGCTTTATCAATGCGTTCCCGGATGATAAAATTGGCCATCATACCCCGGGCCCGTTTGGCATGGATGGCAACCACCTTGTACTGCCCGTCTTTATGCTCTTTAAATATGGGCGTAATGATCTCGGCCTGTAACTTGGCTGGCTTCAGCGCCTTGAAATACTCATTGGAAGCCAAATTGATCAGCACTCGAGTATCCTGCAGTCTCATCGCAACATTCAATTCTTCGGTAATCCGGTCTCCCCAGAATTGATAGAGATCATTACCTCTTGGGTTCTCCAGCCTGGTCTTCATCTCCAGACGGTAGGGCTGTATCAGGTCCAGCGGCTTGAGCAGCCCATAGAGGCCGGAGAGAATACGCAGATGCTGCTGGGCAAATTCAAAGTCTTCTCTGCTGTAATCGTGGACAGCAATGTCGGTGTACACATCTCCCTTAAAAGCCAGCAGGGCCTGCCGGGCATTTTCAGGAGAAAAAGGCGTACTGAAATTCTGGAACCGTTCATAATTAAGGCTGGCGATTTTCTCGCTGACCGACATCAGCTTTTCAATTTCCCCGACTGACTTGCTGCGAAGTTCTTCTACCAGCTTAGCTGATTCCTGCAGCAGGGTAGGTGCGGTAAAACCGATCTGCTGTATGTCGAGGCTGTCATCGGCAAAATCCTGGGTTTTGGAGGGTGAAAGTATAGTAATCATGGTATGTTTTAGTAAATAGTGACAGGTTAAATGTTAATGGTTAGAGGCTGTAGAATCTTGATCATTCAAATATATAATTGTCTCAGTCTGTACAAGGTGGCTGCATTCATCCACATTTTTAAGCCGTCAAAAAAAGGAATTTTGCGCAATAATGCCAATGCTGGCAGACCTGCTTTCACATCTTCTATAGTCTGAACTAACTGTCGGGTAGAAAGTACCTGGCTTATCTGATCTTTTTATTAAGCTGCCTGAAAATGCTTTCAATTGAGTTGGCAAATAGGTTCTTTTGCAGCACTCCTACAGCAGTGTAATTCTTAAATCATGACAGAAGCTTGAAATCAACGGGAATGTTACAAAGGCTGGAGAAGTACAAGGCTGGCCGGATGATACTGTCGCAAGTCAGGCAGGGTACTTCACCGCCTCTGCTTTCGCTTACAGTCACCTTGGGAGCTGTGTTGGGTATCATCCCGGTATTTGGCTTTATCACCGGGGTCTGCGCGGCCGTCGCTGCCTGGCTACGGCTCAATGTGCCTCTCTCCATCGCGGTGCTCTATGCCGTTATGCCGCTGCAGTTGCTGCTTTTTATTCCCTTTATCCGTTTGGGCGAGTGGCTCTTCCCGATAGAAAAGCTGAGGCTGGCACCTGAGCTTCTGATTAAAAATTTTCAGCAGGATACCTTCGGTACACTGCTGCAGTTCTGGCACTCCATCCTGGGCGCTCTGGGCGCCTGGCTGCTGGTATCGCTGCTGCTGGGTACTTTGCTGTATTTTGTGCTGTTGCTACTCTTCCGCCGTTTTGGTTCTGCAGACAAGTAAGTTTCCTCCTGCTCCTGTCCATTACCGCAGTTTTTGCTGTCAGCAGCCAATCACACCTCCCAGAAAGTCATGCCGCAGGCATCTTATCCGCGCAGCC